>JAPKZK010000028.1 GCA_026393835.1 Candidatus Aminicenantota bacterium
CTTCTTGTTTTAATGTCACTCCAATTTTTCTCACTTGTACTGTTAATCTCTGCTTTAAGCTGTTTCTTGATCATTCTGAACTCCTTAAAATTTTACTTAAAATAAACTTAACTCCTTGTCTAAATTTAAGGGTCCATTATAGGGAGTTGTGAGTTAGAGGTGGGTTGGTTAGGGTTTAAGGTGCATAAAGGCCGATGGGTATGAAAATAACTGTAATAAAAAAGGGCGCGATTCCCGCGCCCTGGAGGATGTGTCTTGATCTGGTGTTGCGTGATATCGTTCTTTTGTTTAGCTCTCGACTTCAATAGTAATTTGTTTACTATTGGTCAATAAGGTATTTTTATCCACAACGACCACGGTGATAATGTTTTTGGATTTCTTGATGCCGATAAAGGTCAATTTTTTATCTTCCTGTTCGATAAGTTGTATGCCGTTACCTTTTTCATAAACGAAATCCAAAAGTACTTCGCTTGGGAATTGCGTTTCCACAACTGCGGTTTCCTTGACTTTTTTTATGCGGATTGTATTCTGGATATCGTCTAGCCGCGGCAAATCATTTTCGATACTTTCTATCCGGTTGTTGATAGCAAGCTCATTTAACCAAATACATAAATCGATGTCGTTAAAGCAGGTATTCCGGCATGTTACGCGAAATGTAACGTTATAAATAGGCCAAAAGTATGTTCGGATACCTTTACTATGGCAAACCAATGAAAAATTCCCAAGTTGAATTGGGCCTTTTTCATAAGGAAACTCTCTCGGTGTGAAAGCATTAAAAAAAGTTAGTAAGCGATTTCGAGCTGCCTGGCAGGCATTGGAGACCATCGGTTCACTGTTCACATAAATATCGATTTGAATAGATGACCCGTTCTTAACTAAATTCCATGTTTTCTGAACTTCAATATATCCTGGGATGAGTGGCTCAGAAAAAATTTCCCAATCATTAAAAAAATCATCACTCTTCCTGGGGTCAATCCAAGTACATTTTACAAAATACTCTCCTTGAGGAACTTGTTTGCTGAACTTTTTGATCATATTTTTTAAACTAGTAATAGGTGGAAGGCTGGTTCCTTTTTTTGCTTTAGGAACCCAATCTATATGGGTTACCCCTCTATAAATAAAGGCATTTTCTGGGTTCTCAAGGTCGTCTATAGGAGGAATTGCATTATCCAATGTATTATTTATATATTCATCGATATTTTCACTTCCACTATGGGGACCAATACAAGCGTCCAAAATCCTACAGCCGACACAGCTATGTTTACAATATCTCCAGTGAATATCGTCAGAGGCATTGTTGGCTTGCTTTTTTGTATTAACGTATTTGTCAGGTAAGCAGCAAAAAGAGTGCCGAAAAAAATAATTTCTTTCGGAGTTGGTTTCCTCCACTATTAGCGGACTTTCCAGGCTCAAATTGATATTCTTTATATAACCAGGGCTATTACATAACCCCCAACCAACCAGTCCTGTCAAACGAATATACCCAAAGGGAACCATGGAACAAAAGTGAGTTCTATTAATACCAATAGCCTTAAGATAGACCTGTACGGCAGCGGCTTGGTCATCACAATTACATAGAGCGGCGGGATTATGGATTGCCTTTAAATACTCTGTCAGGCTAAAAGCCATCGGGCCTTTAAAGTTTCTTGGAATCGATAAAAAATGTTGTGCAGTACTATATATATCGTATGCCGGAGCGTTTCTGAAAAAACAAACATAGGCAATCGCTGCGATTATCGGATCCTTCATCGGATCGATATAGAATGATTTATTCGCTGAATAGAATATGCTGCTTTTCTGGCTTTTGTTTTCAATATGCAAGGCGTAAGCGGCTTGACGAAGTATTTCCACCGGGACACCTTTGCAGAATAGCCTGGAATCGAAACCATAAATCCAGAATAATTCCAGGTAGGTTTCAATCAGGTCATATTCAAGAGTCCCTCCGACAGGATCTTTATAGCTTAATTTCCAGTTTAAATTTCCTGAGAACCGGGAAAATCTCTTCGGCATAACTTTTAACGAGCCCCGAAAATTGGCAATGTTTTGATGCTGATTCCTTTGGACATAATTAGACTCAAAAAACAACTTTTTCCCGGAATAAGCTTTAAGTGCCTTTCTATCCAAAGGCATTCCTTGTGGATTTTGAATGATCACCTTCAATAGAGCTGATTTCTGACTTATTCTAAAGGCAGCTGGGAGTTCCGAGCCGATGGTTGTCCTTGGACCTGAACGAAGTCCTGCTGACCAAATAATATTTGTAGGAACGATGAGTTTCCCACCTTGTGAGAGAACGATATTGTTTAGGGCTTTGATTTCCATTATTGAAAAATCCATGATGGTTTCTCCTCCATAAAAATAATATATTGTCTTCACCTCTGTCCATTATCGGTAATGGCAACCGTCCTTCTTCGATGACGAGTAAAGGAATGAACTGTAGGGTTTGATTATCTTTGCTTATCGGTGGCCGTTACTGGTGTCTGCGCCTGAGGCGGATTAGATAAAATTCTTTTACCATTGGTATATCTGATAGGAATTTTTTCAAGGTCACTCTTGGAGAGTGTCTCTCTATTAAGCAAATTACTGGGAATTATACCGCTTGATTTATAGCTATGTTTAATCATCACTTCCCAGTGAGAATTTCCATATGGAATATGGTAATTTGGGTCACAGTTTTGGCGCTTTATACTGTCACATTCACTAAATATATTGTTTTTAGGTTTTCTAAAAATAACAAAATTTGGGTCTCCTGGTTTTTTGTTTTTCGGATGAATTTCTAAAGTTATGGAATTTTGAGCATTAGTTACATTCATCCATTCACAATGACCATAAGCAAGCGTAATTTCGCGTTCTGGGGTAACAGTGCCCACGGAAGTAAACTTAAAAGTAACATCCTCACCTAAGTCATTGAACAAATGTAAATGGTACACATAGTCATTAGACATTTTTAAATCCTCCTTTTTCTATTTTATTTGTCGTTTCACATCAAACATCGGATGCAAAAGCTCTGCCAATATTTTGCACACAAACCAACAAAAAATCAATCCCCGGTTTTTCAAACCTCCGAAACTATGTTTCATTCTTTTCTAGAGGCCTGGAAATCCGAAGGCAATTGTTGAAACTTTTCCTTGAAACACTTACTAAAATAAGTCGTACTGGAAAAACCAACCTCCAGTGCAACTTCCGTTACATTGCCGAACCTGGCCTTCAACAACTGGGCTCCCCGTTTCAGACGAATTGCTTTAATAAACTCTCGCGGGGTCTGCCCGGTTAATGCCAATATCTTCCGGTACAACGTAGTCCGGCTCATATAAAGCTTTTTACCCAGTTGATCTACATTAAAAAATTCGTCCGCTAAATTGGCTTCAATCACCCCTTGCACCTCTTTAAGGAATTTCTGATCCATAGACGAAACCTGCACATCGGCTGGTTGAAAGCTCATTTCCCGCTGCATTTTTTGCTGCCATTGACGTCGCAAGTCAATGAGATTTTTTACCCGCGCCGCCAGTATTTTTGTACTGAAAGGCTTGGTAATATATTCATCTACTCCAGTCTCCAATCCCTGGATAATATTTTCTTCAGAAGCTTTGGCCGTTAATAATATAATGGGGATATGGCTGGTTTTGATATCTGTTTTTAAATCACGACATAATCCATACCCATCGATACCGGGCATCATGATATCGCTGACCACCAGGTCAGGGATTATCTTTTTTGCCATCCGGGCACCTTCATCCCCGTCCGCGGCTTCTTTGACTTCGTAGAGGGATGCTAGAGCACTCCGGATCAATTGACGGGTTTCGGCATTGTCGTCCACCACCAGGATGATTTCCCTTGCCCCTGAGTCCATCTCCCCGGTGATCCCGTTTCCTTCCTCATCGTTTGAGGGGAAGTCTTCACGGTCATTCCCATTTTCAGAGACGGTATAAAGAGAAGCTACCTCCTCAGATTTATTTGAACTGATAATTTCTTCGGAAATAGTGATAATTTCATCCGGCTGTAGGTGGACCTTTCCCATTGGCAGTCGGACGACAAATCCTATCCCACGCTCCTGGCCATCGCGGCTTCGAGCTTCAAGCGTACCGTGGTGGAGGAGAACCATTTCCCTTGATAATGCCAGGCCGATTCCTGTACCTTGCATATCCCGTCCCCCTGGTCCCCCAAAGGGGAGCTTGCCCCGGTTACCGGTTGTTGGTTCCTCTACCTGGTAAAAACGATCAAAAACATGTTCCAACTGGTCGGTCGGGATACCGATGCCGGTATCCAATACCGATATCTCCACGTATCCCTCTTTGCTTTTCACCACATTAACGGTTATATTCCCACCCGTAGGAGTAAATTTAATTGCATTTATCAACAAATTACACATCACTGTCTCTATTTTCCCGATATCGATGTATAAAGCGATATGTTCTTCCACGGACTGGAATGATATGTCCAGTTGCTTCTGATGGGCCATTGACTCAAAGGTCGATGTAATACCTTTTAAAAATGGTACAATATCAAGACGGCAAGTTTGCAATTTCATCTTGCCGGCGTCGAACTTTGAGAGATCCAACAGTTGGTTGATCAAATAAAGTAAGCGCCTGGAATTGTGCAGCATCATCCGCAGTTTCTTTTCTTCTTCTTCGCCGCGGCTGCCGGAAAGCATTTGCTCCAATGGGCCTATGATCAACGTTAGCGGAGTACGGAACTCATGGGAGATATTGGCAAAAAAACGGGACTTGACCCGATCCATCTCCTTCAATTTTCCTGACTGCTCCAGCAATTGGATTGTCTGTTCTTCCAACTGCCGGTTTTTCAAATCGATTTCTATGGTTCTTTTTTTAACTATTTGCTCCAGGTGTTTTTTTTCCCGTTCCAGTTTACCGGACCGCCATTTAACCGTAAAAAATACCGAAAGTAGGGCAGCCAATGCATAGCCAGCAAAAATCCACCAGGTTTTATACCATGGAGGCAATACTTCAAATCCGAAAATATCTTCACGGCTCAAATGGCTATACACATTTTTGGCTTGAACTCTGAAGGTGTACGTCCCAAAATTAAGGTTGGTATAGACCTTTTTAGCTTCCGATGCCCAGGGAGACCAATCTTCATCATAGCCTTCCAGGATACAGCGATATTCATTGGAGTCTTCATCCTCAAAAGAGGGGGCAGCAAATTTGAAAGTAAAGTTCCTTTCCAGGTAGGGGAATAGCGGTAGTCCCTCCTGCTGGTTCTGTCGGTCATTGAGTCTCTTATATTCGCCCTTTTCTTCATCATATAACCGGGGCGTTCCATTGACGATTACTTCCCGGATGACAGTGGAAAAATCCCGGTTATAGTTCCTGTTAACCCGGGTATCGTAACAAGTAAGACTGTCCTGCCCTCCAAACCAAACCAGGTTTCCACCCGGGTCCGGGTAAATTACATTTACTTGGGCGATAGGAATCCTGAGTAATGGCTGCCTATCTATAGTAAAAGTTCCATCCGACTGAGGTTTGGCCTGGAAATTGCGGAACTCCGAATGGAACCAGATATTTTTCTTCGCATCTTCCGAAAGAATGAACACTGCTTTAGTGCCATCGATGAACTCTTTTCCCAGGATGTCGTCAGGGGTAAAACCGTTATCCCTATCATTAAAACGGTATATTTTTTTATCAGCGGCAAAAATTGTATGACCTGCTGCAGAAAAGACTCGTACTTCCCCCCCAGGCAGGCCGTGGGAATTGTTATATCGAGTGATAACCGGGTTCAGGATTTCCCCCGCGCCAGGAAAATCCAGCTTTACCACACCCTCTGTTTCTGTACCGAGCCATAAGTGTCCATTGCTTTCCGCTATTGTTCGTATGATTTCAGTGATTTTTTTGAACTGCAACTCCACATTCCAGCCTCTGCTATCACGGCGTAACGAAAACAAACCCAGCCGTGTCCCCACCAGGACCCGGTCAGGGGTGGACGCTGCAGGATGAAAAACAAACGAATTACATTGGATAAGGTTTTCTTTGACCTGGAGATTTTCATTTACCAGGAATACTCCGTCGCTAGTTGCGGCAAGGAGGCCTTCTCTTACGGAGAGTAAGTCCCAGCAATTTCCATTAATTCCCAGAACTGGTTGAAATTGAGAACCACTCCCAGGATTATTGGAATTCCCGTTTGATGGCAGGATATATACGCCGCTGGAAGTTCCAACCCATAAATCGTTATGGGGGCCGTGCCTGGCAATGGAATAGATGCTGCCGGGGAGGTTTGACATATCCTCGTTGTAAAAGGTGAGGGCGGATGCATACTCGATTTTGGATAACCCTTTATCCAGTGCCAACCATAGGTTGCCCTGGGTATCTTCATAAACGTAGTTTACCACATCATTTTGCAGCCCGGCTGCTTTGGAAAAGATTTGGAGCAATTTTCCCCGGGCATCTATAATAACCAGGCCCCCCTTCTGCGTTGCTAAGGCATATTTTACCGGGGTGGTAGATAATTCCAGACGGATGCCATGATAAAGTCCATTCTTTTCCAGGTAAGCATCCGCTTCCGTAGGGAAACGAGCGGCTTTCACGCCATCATAGAGGAAAAATCCCCTGGATGCAGTGCCGATTAAAAATTTTTGTGTGCCCGGGTCGAAGGGAACGATTATGCGGATTTTGTCCAGGGCAAAGATTTCGTCGCCAGAGATAAATTTCAATTTGTCATCGATCATTTGCATCAAACCGACGTTACGTTGGTGAACATACAATTTCTCGCCGCAGGTAAAGGAAACGTCAAATTGCTCAGTGGGTTCCCAGGTAGCCATTTTTTTTGTTTTTGAGTTCCAGCGAAAGAGGAATTTCTTGGTCCTGAAATATACTCCTTCCCTGGTGGTATTAATTTGATACACAAGTAAGAAGTTCTTTTGATTTTCTGACAGGTATTCAAGGAGCGATACATATTGGTGGGAGTTGTCGGAGACCGGGGCCAGGTAGCCCAATTGGTTTTCCCCGCCAACATATATCGTACCGTCATCATCCACGGCGAGGGAACGTACCTTCCAGCCAGGGATATTAATAATCCGGGATGTCACACCATCGAATTCCAATACACAGCCATTGTTTGCCACATAAATGATTCCCCGTTTGTCCTGGGTCACAGACCAATTTAGGGGATGAATCCCGGTTTTGTAGTTTTTGATATATTTTAAGCTGCTGCTCAGGCAATAGAGATTTGAGAAATTGGCTAGAAAACAAAACAATACTCCATGGATAAAAAACGTTAAAACGAGTTGTGAAGTTTGTCTTTGATATTTTTCATATGAGTTTGTTAAAAAATTAACCATGCCCATTGCATCCTCTTTTTTAGAATTTATATTTAACATAACTAAAAAAAAGTTTCAAGTAGGCCGGAACTCAAAAAACAATTCTCGTTGTGACAAAAAAAAGAAATATTAATTGGGTAGACACGTAGGGCTGCCCCTACAGAACAAAAAATCCCTGGCCATTTGGGCATTTTGGTCGTTTTATTTAGTGACGGATCCATAGAAAAAGACTCTCTTGTCCCTGTTTTTTTCATAATAAACTGTCACTGTTTTCCTCCTCGTTTAAAATCAGTCATTGCCAAAAGTTTTCCCGGGGAACTTTGAAAACCCTTATGCCCTGCTTTCACACAAAATCGACCAGTCGACCACTCGACCACCTACCTGCCGATCTACCCCTATTATAGTATAAAATCAATTTTGAAGTTAGCAAATTTGATGCAAAATGTATAGCAAAATCGTTGCAAGGAAACCGATGAGCCCGCGGAAAACACATAAAACACAGAAGTTTAGCCGCGAAGAACGCGAAGACACGCGAAAAAAAACTTAGCCACGGACGGACACGGACACTACACGGACAGTTTTTTTATCCTCAGCTTCTTCACTGCCTTGTTTTTTCTTACCTACTTACCTTCTATCTTTTCTTCATCATTCATCATTCATCATTCCATATAAAGATGGCCCACGGAATACACGAAGAGGCGAAAACACGGAAAAAGGAACAGGCGCGGATAAATCTTAAAAAAATGTCCACAACTTGAAATAAACGAAGGTTTATATTATTATTAACGCTGGTAGAAAAAGTTACGAAGAACAGTGGAAGTAAATGACAATAATATCGTGAGAAAGAAGGAGGTAACTTATGATCCAAACGATTGAAGCTTTAGTCGATGAGCGAGGCGAGATACACTTGCTTGAACCCATCCACTTACCGGCTGGTAGACGAGCATTGGTTACAATCTTAGAAGAAAAACCGGCTATAACCATCCCGGAAACTGCTCTACTAAGCGAAACATCCCTGGCAGAAGACTGGAATAGACCGGAGGAGGATGCAGCATGGTCATGCTTTCAGTAGGCGCAGTAATACTGGTTCCATTTCCCTTCTCCGACCTGTCTCAAGCAAAACTGCGCCCCGCTGTCGTTCTTGCTGAGGTCGGGAAGAATGATTGGGTTTTATGCCAAATAACAAGCAATCCATACGGCGACGCAAAAGCAATTACTCTATTAAACAGTAGTTTCCAAAACGGTTCTTTACAGATGACCAGTTATGTACGCCCGGGCAAGTTGTTTACCTCCAATTCCAGTCTCGTGGTGAAACAAGTTGGCCGTCTTAAGACTGAAGTGTTGAAATTCATTATTAACGCAGTCATCGATATTTTTCGTCCAGGTCTCGAACTTTAGATTTTTCTTTTTTCCATAAACCCATAAAATACCTTAAAACAAAGGGGGGAAAAAATCAACTGCTTTGAAAAAAAATTTTTTAGCCCGCGAAACACGCGAAAAACACGAAAAAAAGAGGGCCACGGACATGGGGAAAAAGGAAGCGAAGAAGCGAGGAAGAGCGGAAAAAGAAAGAAGGTGAGAAGGTAAGAGGGTAAGAAGAGAGAATGATGAATGATGAATGATGAATGATGAATTAAAAATGAAAAACGGGGGGCATTGGGCAGGATTCAGAGGTTATATCTCGGTAGGGGCAGACCCCCGTGTCTGCCCTTTTATTGCTGTTCTTCCACACTTTTCCAGGGTGTTGGAAAAGTTTTCCGCGGTGTCCGGAAAGTTTTCCGGGGTGTTGGGAAAGTTTTGCGGGGACTTCGGAAAGTTCTTCGGGGTGTTGGAAAAGTTTTCCGCGGAATTCGGAAATCTTTCGGGGGGTTGCGGAAACCTTTCGGGGTCTTCCGGAATCTTTTCGGAGTGGCTGGGAAGCGAGGAAGAGCGGGAAAAGAAAGAAGGTGAGAAGGTAAGAGGGTAAGAAGGTAAGAAAAAACTGGGAAGCGAGGAAGAGCGGAAAAAACAATCTGTGGAATCGCCGTCTCGTGTAATCGCCCATACGTGGACAAGTGTTTTTTTTAATAAACCCCTTGGTGTACCTTCGTGCCTTTGTGCCTTTGTGGCTATTTTCATGACAGACGCGCCGGGACTAAAGTCCCGTTTTAAAAAAAAGGACTTTAGTCCTATTGCCAAAACTGCCATTATGATCTATTTTATTATGAGACGCAACGTCATGCGTCAGGCGTCAGGCGTCAGGCGTTGTGTTGAAAGTTCCATGAATGAAATGAAAAAAATGGAGATTAAAATGAATATGAAAAAAGTTAGGAATCAAATTCAAGTGCTTTTAGTATTGGTTGTCCTGGTTTGCGTCGCGGCAACTCCTTCTTATGGGGCTATTATCAAAGGTTCTACCATCGGAGTCGCTATGAAAGACGGCATTGAATTCAAGGGAGAACTGCTGGCAGTATCGGGCCGAACCCTTGTGCTATTTGACAATTTGTGTACAAAGGAATCACGGGTAGACATCGACGAAGTGAAAAAATTAACTGTCTTTCGTAAATCTCGTTTAGGGAAAGCGATGATCAACAGCGGAACATTGGGGGCCATCGCGAGTCTATCTATTCTCGCCGGGGAAGATCAAGATGACGCGAATGATTACAGAGCTCTTAGCGTCCCCCTTTTCGCGGTTATGAGCGGAGGAGTGGGGATGCTGAGTTCATTGTTCGTACCGGGGAATAAAAACTATCCCATTGAGAATATGTCAGCCGCGGATATAGATGTTTTATTGACTCATCTGGCCCGCTCAACCCGGGAAAACCTGCCCTGGAAAGAAGCTTCCAGGAATGGCTGGTTAGGACGTTTCCGCGTATCCTGGCGGCCGTATTTCAATCACAAAATCGATATGAATATACCTGGGAATGTTGACGTTCCTGCCGGCCCATTGCCTTCCGATAATCAGTCGGATGGAACGGTTTACTTAAAATCCCAGGCGAGAAGGAGTGACGGCACCCACCTGGGTAGGATAAGAGTCGATTACGCGCTTCGTAATAATTTTTCCCTGGGATTCGAGTATGTCTCCCTGGGAACACACAATATGAACGGTGGAACACCAGGGGCTATTACCATGACCCGGGACCAAAAGGACTACTCTGCCACTCTCTTTCTTTGGGGGGAAAATACGGCACGCGTTGGGCTTATCGGGGTGAACTATGATATCCCCGCACCCGGGGAAAACTCGGCAAGTTTACGAATCGAAACAGGCGTTGGCCTGTCTTTCATCCGCATGGACCTGGGAAACGAGTATTATACAGACTGGTCAGCGTCATTTAATAGATCGTACAATATGGTAAACCCGGCTTTCCAGGTTGGCCTGTCCGTGGATTTTTATCCCAATGACCCGGTATCCACCGGGATGTATGCAACCTTCATGTATGCTCCCGCGTCTTTCCCCGGCCTCAAAGAAAACATCAGCCTGGGATTCGTGGATGCCGAGACGCCCTACTCAAGTACGGTCGAATTTAGACGGGACGCTGTCGTGACTGTACCGAAAGCCAATTTTAGCATGGGGGGATTCTCCCTGGGCTTTTTTATACGTATCCGGTAACGAAAGTCTATTTAAGCCCCAGGTAGTTTCTTTGATAACTGCCGGCAAGGTTATTAATACAGGGTTTGCCCCCTTTTAGTTATTTGTTTCTTAAACAGCGGTTTTCTATGGATTTGAATTCCTTGCCGTCCGCTCCAACCATAAAAAGTTCAAAGGTGAATTCATCCGGCCCTACCACTGTCAGGACGTCCCGCACTTTTTCCCGGCCGCCGGTTACAGGATCGGGCCAGATCCCGGTATCGCTCATCACATTTCCTTGCCGCGTTCCCTCCATCATATAAAAAGCCGTGGAGGTGCTATCGATCCAGAAAGTCACATATTTTTTCTGCTGGTTATCATACCCGACGATTTGCACGCTTTCGAACAGTTGACCAAACATGTTTCCCTGTATGCGCCACATCAGGAAACGCCCGCCCAATATCAACTCGGCTTTCGCTTTACTTTCAGTGACCAACGGCGCCTGGCCGGGCATCATCCAGCCCCTGGAGGTAACATTCCATTCTCCCACTAATTGTTTTAAAAAATCATGATTCTCGTTAAGCGCTCCAACCCGGGCATAGGCCTCCATTGCCTTCTGCTGCTCCGGGGTCATCCGGGGTTCGCTTTGAGAAAAACCGAAACTTACACTAACTAAAATAAAAATCAAAAAACATAGCCATCTTGTCTTCATTGTTTATTCTCCTTTAATTCTTCGGCTTCTTTAATTTCGGGCTTTTCCAGTCGGAACTCCACCTGGGACGGAATGCCCGAGACGCTTTTTAAAATTTCACCCAACTGGGGAGGCAAGGCGCTGTTTTTTTCGATAAACAACCTGGCTGAATCGTAATTGGGATAAGTCATTATTCGTGCCACTTCGCCGGTTAACTCCCCAACCGCTGTCTCAAATTTTACGCGATCAATATCCAGGGTGCGGTTGCCGATATTCAAAAGAATAGTTTCTTTTCCCAGTAAATAATTAAACTGGATCAAATCGGCCAGGTAATCGACATTCCCGGGATCGGCCAGGAGTTCGTCCCAATTCTTTTTGCCGGGCTGCTGGGTGGAGGCCATTTCCGGGGGAGGGGTTCGCAATCGATCGATCAACGTTACCAGGTAAGTGAGATATACCGTCATGGCTTTATCATCAGGAAGCAAACCGTTATTAATTAAAACCGGGGTACTGTAAAGAGCCGCGGCCTGGGATTTGACCGCCTCCACCACCGGGAATAGATTCCCCAGGATTTCGGGGATGGTTTTTAATTCCATTTCTATATTCTCTTTCTGCGCTTGTTTCCCCTGCTTTGTCCCGCCGGCGCCGCCGTCGCCGCCCGCTCGCTCTTGCCCTTTGGGCGCAATCACAAACACCGGCCCCAGGTGGTGGGCTATCCGGCGCATAATAAGGTTTGAAATATAGACATCGGCGTCGAGACTCCACACCTGTTCCGCTGTCAAGACACTGGCGGAAATGGGTTTTAAGACCCCCTCGAAGTAGGCTTCCGCCAGGTTTTTGAAAACAACGATCTTGAAATCGCCCTCGCCTTCGGTCTTATATTTCCCGGCCGCGGGGTCCTGAACTGCGACCGCGACCGCGACCGCATCATCGATATCGGGGTACACCAGGGTCATCCCCCTGATTTCCGGCTGTGACGCAAAAACCAGTTGAGATATTTTAAAAACGGGGGCCGCCGGGGAATAGGAAATTTCCTGCCGCGACCGGGATAAGACGGATAAGGCATATAAATGGTCCTGCATTAAGGAGAAAACGCCGGTATATTCTTTGAATTTCCGGGTATCTCCGGGGTTATTCACATAAACAAAGGCATCAAAAAAATGGCCCTTTCCCCACTGATGTATTCCCGTGGAAAGATTAAAAAAGGTTTGCAGTACCAGTATCGCCGCGGAATAACGGTCTGCCCGGGGAAAAACGAGCTCCGCCGGGTTCTGTTCCAGGCTGACCCAGGGGGGGAGCTCAACGGAAAAACGCCCCCGCTCCCGGATGTTTTCCGCTAATTCCTGTAAATATTTTTTAAAACAGTCTTGCGATTCTATTTCCGAAGCCGACGTCAGCCAGCGGGCGATTTTTCCCTTTACCTGGTTTCCAAATAGATTAAACGGTTTCTCCCGGTTTTTTTCCTCTATAACGGCGGCTATTTTTAAAAAATAATTTAACTGCCTCCCGGGGTTTGCATCCGTCATTTCCGTTTTTTCGAATGTGGGTTTCGCGATTTCAAGGACTACCCCGGAGGTCAACGTGTTTTTTATCCCTTCCTGAGGTACGGCGGCGGCCTGTACCGCAACCGCCGCGGTTATTAGTAATCCCAAAACCAGGGATTGAGCAAAAAGTCTTTTCTTCATTTTCATTCCTTTTTAAAAAAATGAGTATTTTTATAATAGCGTACCAGGTCTCCGATGAATATTTTAAGCCCGGCGGCGGCGGGGATGGCCACCATGAGGCCCCAAAAACCGAACACCCTGCCGAAAATGATAATGGCCAACAGCACCCATAAAAAATGCAAACCTACTTCTTTTCCCACGATTTTGGGATAGAAGAACCAGTTCTCGCTGCCTTTGACAATGGTAAAAACCAGGACGATCAATAGTACTTTTTCCACGGATTCGTAGTAGGCGAAACCGACGATCAACGATATGATGAACCCCACCACCGTACCGAAATAAGGGATGATATCTCCGAGGCCGGAAAAAACGCCGATCAGGATGGAAAAAGGCAGCCCGATCAAACGTAAACCGATGGAATAGAGCACCGCCAGGATAAGCACCACGATGGCCTGACCCCGGATAAAGGAAGAGAGTATATCGTTCAATTGGTCGATTTTTTCCAGGGTTTTCTCTTTGAAACGGTAGGGGATCAAGTCAAAACAAGTATGCTGGATTTCCCTGTAATCTTTAATGAAATAATAAGAAAACAGGGGCACAAAAACCATGTACAGCACTGAAATTATGACGCTGTAGAGGCTGGAAAAAGCCGTTATCACAAAATTTGAAAGGTCGGTGCGCATATGGTTGATCATTCCCTCTACTTTGCTCACCAGGTCGATGGGGCCGACATAGGGGGAAAAATTTTTAATGATGTAATCGTTGATTACTTTTACTTTCTGGGAAAACCGTTCCATGATTTTAGGGAATTTTTCAGCCGCGTTTTCAACCTGTTGGAGGACATTGGGAAAGATGCTGGTAATAATCGTAACCACCACTACCACCAGCAAGATCATTACCAGGCCGGCAGCGATGCTCCTTGGCAGGAAGGTCTTCTTCTCCAGGTAATTCACTACCGGGATAAACAAGTACGCGATAATAAAGGAAAAAAAGAGGGGGGCCGCCAGGAGGGTAAGGTATTTCAAGCTTAATATTAACCCCAGCATCAATAGGGTATAAATCAACAACGCCGTCAACGGGTAGGACAACTTGATTTTCTTTTTTTTTCTAATCATTACGCTTCATCTTTCAAAATTATTTTTTTCAATACTATCAATTAACAAAAAAATGAAGGAAAGTAAAGGGGGGCTTTACATTTTTTTTTTAATAGATTATAATTTTTTCCTAAAGTGGAGGTTGAATTGCAAACACTGGAAATTTTTAAAGGATTCAGTAATAAAAAATTGGATAATTACCCTGAGATCGTCTATTCGAGTCTTTACAGGAAAGTCCTGGATACGTTCCATTTTGAATTTCAAGGGGAGGTGGAAGAAGATAAGTACCTGTATTCTCCCTTTTATACCCAGTTGAGGGGAGCGCCTTTCCCGGAATTGGCGGATTTTGTGGGCCGGAACGAAGCGTTCCTGGACTCCCTGAAGGGATTCATCGCAACATCGCTTTTCGTGTACAGCGCCTTGATCGATGAAAATTCCTACTACCTGACCAACCCGCAAAGTCTATTTATTGCCCGGCTGCTCTATAAAAGAGATTCCCGCTTTGAAATAAAATTCTATACCCATTACAAAGATGAATTGATGGAATCCTACGAGGACAAGATCTACATCGGGAGGGATTTCATAAACCTGGATAAATTTGACCGGAAATACCTGGGGTTGAAAAAATTTTTCCGATCGCTGGTGGAACAGAATGAAAAAATCCAGGAGCGGGCCAGGCATAAATTAAGGTACTTCGACGATTATGAAAAACCTTTCCTGGGTGAAATCGAATACCAGGTCAAGGAAACCGTTGATGATGCGATGGAACGAATCAAATTATTCCCGGAGGTAAAATTGGCCAACATCCCAAAGGGAAAATTGATGGAAGTCCTGGAGAATGTTTTATACCTGTTGAACCTGATGATCGAATTGAGGGACTTTACCGAAGAATTTGAAGCCAAACTGCGACAGCGGGAAGAAAATGATTTTGTCAAATACCTGACAAAATTCTCAAAAGACGTCATCGACGGCATCCGGTACTTGCGAAAATTGTCCTGCCAGATGCATTTAAAGATCTCGAATTATTCGATTTGCTAGGCCATTATAGAAATAGCCGCGAAGAACGCGAAGGAACGCGAAGTAGGGGCGAACCCCCGTGTTCGCCCGTTATTGGCTATCTCTATTTGATAATGACTTTGTTATTTCCTTTTTTGTCCACCACCTGGCCCATCAGGTAATATTTTTCTTCCATACTATTTAATATGTCTTCGACCCGGGACAGGAAACTTTTATCGATAATCAACACCATGCCGATGCCCATGTTAAAGACACGATAGCGCTCCTCCATGGAGATATTTCCTTTTTCGCAGAGAAAGTTAAATATTTCCGGCGTGGGCCATATGCGTTCCACCTGGACCGCCACATCATCGGGCAGGACGCGGGGGATATTGTCGATAAAACCGCCGCCCGTAATGTGGGCCATGCCTTTAAGCAGACCGTTTTCCACCAGCCGGGAGACCGGGTTCAGGTAAGACCGGTGAACTTTCAGCAGTTCTTCGCCGACGGTTCCGGTCAGGCCCTTCACCTTACTGTCTACTGTTAATTTAAGTTCTTCGAATAAAATTTGCCTGGCCAGGGAATAGCCATTGGTATGGAGGCCCGAAGAAGGCAACCCGATAACCAGGTCGCCTTTTTTGATATTTTTCCCGTCGACGATCTTACTATTTTCAACGATGCCTACGATAAAACCCGCCACATCGTATTCATTCTCATTATAAAATCCCGGCATCTCAGCCGTTTCCCCGCCCAGCAATATGAATTCGTTTTCTACGCAGCCGTCAAGTATACCCGAGACAATGGCCGAAATATTGTCCGGCTCCACTTTCCCGGCGGCAATATAGTCCAGGAAGAAAAGGGGTTTGGCGCCGTAAACCAGGATATCATCGACGCAGTGATTAACCAGGTCTTTGCCCACGGTGTTATGTTTATTCATCATAAACGCTACCTTTAGTTTGGTGCCGACGCCATCGGCTGAGGATACCAGCACGGGGCTTTCGAGTTTTTCTTTCAAAGGGAAAAAGCCGCTGAATTTCCCAATCTCTTTAACGCCCATTCGGCGGACCATATCTTTTATTTTTTTTACTGCCTGGTTGCCCTTGTCGATATTGACGCCCGCCCTGGCGTATTTGCTTTCACTGCCTGCTTCAGCCATGTGTTTTGGCTCCTTCTGATTATTATTTCTTGTCTACCGGGATGACAATCTCTGTTTCCAGTCCCCCGGGTATGACTTCCATGGGGTTATTCAAGTACCTGTCACAAACCGGCCCGGTTATTTTATAACCATTGTCCTTAATGAATTTAAAGGCAATTTCATACGATTTCGGGAGGTTGTCGTAGGGCCCCTTATGTAAATATACCAGCGCCAACTGCTTTTTCATTTCCATTTTCTTAACCGGTTCCTTTGGGGCTGCTTCCGGCGAGACTACGAACCCGAAAGTCCATTTTAATTCTTCGGGTTTCACCGTTTCCGGGGAGTTGAAATATAAACATAAGGCCGGTCCCCCGGGGATCAATCCCTGCCCGAAGAATTCAGTCATAAAAGTGTTGATTCCCTTTTGCATGTCGCTATAAGGGCCGCTGAATTCCATATAAGCGTACCAACAAGCTTCGACCTCTTTAACCACCGGCGTCGGCGTCGTCTCCTCTGCCAACAGCATTAAACCCGTAAAAACCAAACAAACCAAAACAGCGAAAATAGTTTTTTTCATATTACCTCCTGATTTATTATTTATCGCTCAAAGCCCCTTATTTTGAGAACATTGAGACTGCTTCTTTTACCAGTCCCTTGTAGCGTAGAACCCAGTTTTCCATGGCCGTGGCTTCTTCTTCGGAGAACTTGAAGATCAACGCCAGTTCCCTGAGAATTTTTTGTTCTTCGCCGGCAAAGTCCTCATCCGCATAGGCCAGGGAAATGCATTCCAGCATCAGTATGACCTGCGTTTCGCGTGTATCGAAAGGCTGGGCCATTTCTTCGATGGAAACATATCCTTTGGGCACATCGGTTTCCGTAAAAAGGGCCATTTCGTATCTCATGGCCTCGATCATCTGCCGTTCCCTGGGGTCCAGGGCGCCGTCGGCGCCGATGATTTTCATGGTTATGGCCAGGAATGCTTTTCGTTGGTCCAGGTTTAATCGACTTAAAAACATTTTATATCCTCCTTCTTTCTAAATTCGTTTTAATCACATTCATGCATCCTTTGAAATTATATTTTACCACTTTAAAAATAAATTTCCAATTCAATATGTTTAGCGGCGCCAAAAAGACTGTCGGCAATGAAATCCGCGGCTTCAAAATCCTGATCTTTGGTATATTCCGTCGGAACCGCGATTACATAGCATCCCGCCCGCTTGCCTGCCACGACCCCATTCAAGGAATCCTCAAGCACGATACACTCCCCGGGTTGCAGTTCTAACCGTTGACAGGTTTTTAAATAAATCCCCGGGTCTGGTTTCCCGGTTTCAATGTCATCGGAATTCTGCAATACAGTAAATTTATCCCTGATCCCCAATTGGTCGACCACGATATCCAGAAATTCTTGCTGGGCGCCTGTGCAAATGGCTAACTTCAATTTCCCGTAAAATTTATCGATGATATGGGTCAAACCCGGCATGGGAACCAGGTCGTTTTTCAGTTTCTCTCTCATGACATCGTTTCGTATTTCCAGGAGTTTTGCCGGATCCATGGGGATATCCAATTCTTTGACAAATAATCTCAGGCTTTCGATGGGTTTCCTGCCCATCATTTTCATGCGTATCTCTTCCGTCATTATCTTATCGAATTGTCGCGCAATATCTTGTTGGGCTTGCCGGTACAGTCGTTCGCTGTCGATCATCAAACCGTCCATGTCGAAAATAATCGCTTTCATAGCAGTTCCTCCGTTCATTGTAGGGGCTTGATTTATCAAGCCCCGCACCAGCGATTCATCTTTCGGGTTTGATGAATCAAACCCCTACCAAAAGGCGGCGCACCAAGGATTTTTTTCTTTTTCTCCTTGTTTTTTATTTTAATTTTAAAAGAACAACTCCATGAAAAGGAACAATGGTTTCCAGGCGGTCTTGTTTCAACCCGAGATTTTTCTGCCTCCAGGGGTCCCGCACTTCTACTTTGCCTTTTAAGCCCAGGTCGCCCAGTTCTAACGTGAAATTTTCAGACTCTTTGCCCAGGTTAAAAATACCGGCCGCTTTTGTCCCGTCCGCCAGTTCTTTTACCCACACCTGGATATTGCCTTTTTTGATTACGGGCGTGGCTTGTTTTCCCAGTGGGTCTTGATCGAGCGCCAGCACTTCATCATTGGTAAGAAGATTCAATGAGAATTCATCCAGGCGTTCGAGATCGCAGCCGATAAGCAGCGGCGCGGAAAGTAAACTCCAGAGGCTGATGTGTGTGTATTGTTCATCGGGGGTCAATTTGGTTGGATGCAAATTGGGTCCCCAACCGACCCAGCCCACCACCAGCATATCCGGGTCGTTCCAATGGCCCGGCCCGGCATATTTGGCGTTCTCTATTTGCTTGAAACCGATTTCGCTCATGCTTTCCCAGGTGTCGGTAATGTCCCCGGTGGTGCGCCAGAGATTGCCGCCGACTTCCGCGCCCCATTCCCATACGTTTCCCATCCCGTATTGGCACAGGGAATAAACAATATCGCGGTCCACGCGCTCCAGGGACTTCCGCATCACTATATAAGGAGCCATCAACTCGGGCCGCGACTTATCTTTGGCTATTTGTTCATAGGAGCACCAATCGTACTTCAGGTAATCGATGCCCCATTGGGCAAAGGAATTGGCGTCATTGGATTCATATTGGTAGCTGGCGGTATAACCCCCACAAGTCAGTGGGCCGGGGGAAGTGTAGATGCCGTATTTCAATCCCAGGGCATGGAGACTGTCGCCCAGGGCTTTCATATTTTTGAATTTCTCGTTGGTCAGGATATTGCCCTGCGCATCCCGTTTGGGCAATGTCGAATCCCCTTTGATTTCCCAGCCGTCGTCGATGTTGATATAGGTCCAGCCATGGTCGAGAAGTCCTTTCTCCTTGAACACCCGGGCGCTGGCCAGGATTTTTGTTTCATCCACGGTTAATCCCCAACAATTCCAGCTATTCCAACCCATTGGGGGCGTCAACGCCACCTGGTTGCCGATTATGATTTTCAAAGCGGCCGAGGCTTCGCCCTTTTTATTTTTGGCGATAAGTGTTACTGTGTATTCCCCGGGTTCGTTGACACGGCCCGTAATAATGCCCGTGTTTTTATCCACCTGGAGTCCCTGGGGGAGATTTGCTGCGTCGAAATTCATGGGCCGCGGGCCCGTGGCGGGAATGGTAAATAGGAACGGCCGGCCGGGTCTTGCGCCGATTACTTTCGCGCCGTTGATTCTTGGTTCCTCCGGCGGCGGCGGCGTCAGGATATAAGGAGATTCTTCCCGGATCGCCGCGACTTCCTGGGTCCCGCTAAATTCAAACCCGCAGGAAACGATACAGGATTGGTCCTGGCTCCCCAAGTCGATTGAGAATTCCTGTGAAGAGTTGGGCGCGATTTTTAAAGGGGTGGATTTTTTGAAAATTTCTTTTCCTGTCGGTTTGAGTTTCGCATCGATGGTAAAGGTTCCTTCCAGGGTATATTTTGGCGATGTATTGGCGAGGGAAAATGTTTTGCCCACTTTGCCGGCTTTAAATACAAAGGGCCGGTCGATATTATCAAAGGTCAAAAAGTCTTTAAGGGAAATCATGCGTATATTGGCGTCGCCGGAGTGCAATCCGCCCAGCCCGCCTTCATCGAATACCCGGACGGCGATCACGTTGATTTTATCCCAGAGGATACGGGGATCATCCATGGGGAGCATATAGCATCGGCTGTAGTTCCACAATTGCGGATCGGCTTTGGTGTATTCGTTATCGATGGGGGTGTTTGGGGGGACTATTTTCCCGTTAATGCCAAAGATTGTTCCATTTAAAAATGATTGGTCGAAATTATTGATTTTGCCCAGGAAAATTCGCAAGCCCTCTTTTAAATACGCTTTCTCTTTCAAGCCGGAGGGTAGGAATATTTTCAGCCTGAACCAGGCAAAGCCGTCCAGTTTTTCATATCCTTGTTCTTCCCATACTTTATCCACCGTGATGGGAACCCATTGGGAGTCATCATACCCGGGCGCCGCGTATCCCGGGTTATCTCCCGGGATAAATTTCCAACCTTCTTTCAGGTCGATCGTCTCTTCGTCTTTCGTTTGAGCGTACAGGGGCGACATGGGCGCCAGGAAAGAGGCCAATAAAAGTAAAAAAACACCGAATCTCCATTGCCTGATTTTCATTGTTCCGAACCTCCTTTTAAAAAATATAAAATGAAAGTTTGAGACTATATAATATATCTTTTCTCTCGCCCGGTCAACAGCGAGCCGTCATGAAAGAAGTCTGACCGAAATGGTTTGCCATTTTTCTCCATTTATGTTATATAGGATACCTGTAGGAAAATAAAATGGAAGAAAATATCTTTAACAAGGACATACGCGAAATCATTCGGATAAGCAAAGAGTATGATGCAGAGAAAGTTCTTCTCTTCGGTT
>JAPKZK010000174.1 GCA_026393835.1 Candidatus Aminicenantota bacterium
CCGTAAAGCAGCGCCCCGTACATCTCCCATACGGAAAAATCAAAACTATACGAATGAAAAAGACTCCATACATCCCGATCATTAAAGTCAAATTGGAATCGATTGTTAAACAGGAGGCGCACGACGTTCTTATGCTCGATCAACACGCCCTTGGGTTTACCGGTTGTGCCGGAGGTGTAGATGATGTAGGCGAGATGACTTGAATGATGAATGATGAATGATGAATGATGAGAATTAAAAACGCACGCCGTTGAAAGCGAAGCTATTTCATTAGCAGTTACTAGAATTTTAGCGCTGCTGTCTTTGAGCATGTAATCGATGCGTTCTTGCGGGTAATCCGGGTCGATGGGCAAATAGGCGCCGCCAGCTTTCAATATGCCCATAATCCCGACAATCATTTCCAGTGAACGTTCTATCTTTATAGCTGCGATATTGTCCGATAGGACGCCTTTTTCTCTTAACAAACCGGCCAGCCGGTGGGACTGTTCGTTCAATTCTTTGTAGGACAGGCTGACGGGGCGGACATGTCCAATAAAAAGTGCGATGCGGTCCGGGGTTCGTTCCGCCTGTTCTTCAAACAAGCGATGGATGGTTTTGTCTCGCGGATATTCGGCCGCCGTATCGTTAAAGTCATATAACAAATGCTGTTTTTCTTCATTGTTTACGGCATCCAGCAGCGCTATCTTTTGACCCGGATTATCTGCCATGCCTTCCAATAGGTGAAGCAAATTCCTGCCGAAGCTCTCGACCATTTCCCCGGCGCCGGGAGATGCCGTATATTCTACGGCTAAAATCATTTGTTTGTCGGACCCGGACAGGGCAAACACCATGTCAAATCTGTGGCGGAGCTTAATGTCCCTTTGCCGGATTTCATCGATCAAGGCAACTTTAAAAATTCCCGGGGTGTTATTATTATTTTTTATTTTTAATTCGGCTAAAATATCGTCCAGGGAAAATTCCGAATAATTGACGGCGTCGACTAACTCCCGTTTGGTTTGATTAATGACTTCTTTAACGGTCAAATAAGGGGCAACCCGGTTCCTGCAAAACAATATATTCCCGTCCATCCCGCACTTACCATCGACTGCCGGCGGCAGCGCGCCCACTAGCAAATCTTCTATACCGGTATATTTGTGCAGCCCGATATTCAACGCGCTGAGATACAATGTAAACAGGCCGATATCGGAATTTTTAGCTATTTTTTTCAATTTACCGGTTAACTCCCTGGGGATATTTATTTTAAATTGGAGAGTATGGAGCTGCGCAATGTTTTCTTTTTTCCCAGCAATTATCAAAGGCAATGATATTTCCGGCAATTCTCCCGACAGTTTCTTTAACCAGTACTCTGCAATGATTGTCTTTTTTATATGTTCCATACTCATTTTCCTTTAATCTAAAAATGTTTTAAAAATCAAACTCAATCTCTTTTACCTTCGCTATTTCTTTCTCGATGGGTATTGTATAATCCAGGTCTTGAAGTTTGGCCCGGCGGTTGTTTAATATATTCTCCACCAGGATTATAAAACGTTCCTTCATCAATTCGATGGTCTCCCTTTTAAATAAGGCTGAGCAATACTGGAAAGAACAGGAAATACCGTTACTTCTCTCCGAAGCTTCAAAGGTTAAATCAAACTTAGCCGTTTTGATCTCATATCCATAGGAAGCGGCCTTCAATTCTAACTTAACGGCGGGTTTCTCCACTATGATCATTTTACTCTGCCATACAAAGGCGACATCAAATAAGGGATTCCTGTTTCGATTTTTCCCTATATTCAATTTTTTCACCAGTTGGCTGAAGGGATAATCCTGGTTTTCAAAGGCTTTCAGGGTATTGAATTTCACTTCCTGCAAAAAAGCGTCAAAGTCCTTATCGCCGGCCGGCCGGTTTCTTAATGCCAGCGTCTTTACAAACATGCCGGCGACGTTTTCCAGGTCCACATGGTTTCTGCCGGCAAGAATCGAACCGATAATAATATCTTCCTGGCCGGTATATTTATACAAAAGTACATGATACATGGCCAGTAATACGATGAACAATGTGGCGCCCGTCTCTTTTGCCAGTCGATCGATCTGTTCTGCCACTTCCTGTCCCAGGGCAAAAATAACGATATCCCCGGCAAAGTCTTGCACTTCGGGCCGTGGGTAATTGAGGGGCAGGTTTAGCGCCGGGAGTTCGCCCTGGAATTTTTCCAGCCAGTATTCTTCCTGTCTTTTTAAATACCCTCCCAGGAAACACCGGTTTTCCCATTCTGCATAATCCCGGTATCTTAATTTTATCGAGGGTAAATCCTCGCCCTCATATAAGAGGGCAAGCTCTTTTGCCAATATAACCTGGGATACACCATCCGATATGATATGATGGGTATCCAATAATAATAAATATTTACCCTGCTCCCGTTTGACCAGGCTGGCGCGAAGCAAGGGGGCTTTACTCAAATCAAAGGGACGAATAAAATCCGTGACAATTTCCTTGAATCCTGCCCGGGCATCGATTTGGTGCACCTGGAAATCGATATCTTCATCTTTATGGATGACCTGTACCGGCCGGTCGTCCACCAGGCTGAATGAAGTGCGGAAAACCTCATGTCTTTTTATCAATGCCCGCAGCGCTTTTTCAAACCGCCTGGGGTCGAAATTTCCTTCCATGGGAATAATCCCGGTGAGATTGTATGTAATGCCTATCCCTTCAAATCGACTTAAAAGAAACATCCCGTTCTGATCGGCGGTAAGCGGATAATACTCTTTCTCTTCGGTAGGTTCGATGTGTGCAAAAATAGATGGATTGGAATCCCGGATTAACCAGGCCAGTTCTTTAACGGTAGGTTTACTAAATACATCCAATAATTGTAGTTCCACGTCAAACTCCTGGTGTATCTTTGCTATGATGGATATCACCAATAATGAATGACCGCCCAGTTGGATAAAGTTATCGTCGATCCCTACTTTTTCAACTCCCAGTACTTCCTGCCAGATGGCGGCTACTTTCGCTTCGATTTCATCGGTGGGAGGGGCATAGACGGATTCGGGAACGGCTGCTTCGTTGGGCTCCGGCAGCCGCAAACGGTCGATTTTCCCGCTGAAATTCAGCGGCATTTTTTCAAGGAATATAAAGTACCGGGGAACCATATAATCGGGTAATTCGGCGGCGAGGTATTTTCTTAACTCTTCGGGCGAAAGGGCCTCGCCGGTAACCAGGTAGGCGCACAAATAGTTATCACCCCCTACATCGGGCCTGGCAATGATCACCGCTTCCATGACGGAGCGATACTGCAGCAGGACGGTTTCGATCTCGCCAGCTTCTACCCGGAACCCGCGAACCTTGAGTTGGAAATCTTTTCGCCCCATAATTTTTATGGTACCCGCGGCGGTTAAACGGCCCAGGTCGCCGGTCCAATAGAGTCGACCCAGTTCATCATCACGAGTGAATACCAGGTCGCTGCTTTCCGGGTCCTGCCAGTAACCGGGGGCCAGGTAATCGCTGGAGACTACTATTTCGCCCATTCCCATTTTTTCTACGATGTCGCCGTCTTCACCCACCAGCAAGATTTTCGTTTCATCCAGCGGTTCGCCCAGGCACACGTCGTCGAAGGTATCTTCCCGCGTGATGCTGCACATAGTAGTGAAGGAGGATTCGGTCTGGCCGTAGATAATGCCCAGGCGGGCGTGGGGGAAGTAGTCTTGATACAACCGGAGATCATGCTCCCTTATTGGTTCACCCCCTAATAATACCCAGCGGAGATGGTAAAACTGGTCTTTCTCGGTCAGGGTGTTGGCAAAAAAACGGAACAATGAGGGGACCGAATGCCATACGGTGATTTTTTCTTTAACCAGGAGCATGTAAAGGTCTTCGATGCGACCTTCCTCTTTGAGGGAATAGGGGTATAAGCAGGCCCCGGCCAATAATGCGGAAAATATATCCATGACGCATGCGTCATGGGTGAAGGAAGTAACCAGGGTTACACGATCGGACGGTGTGATGGAAAACCGTTCGATCCAGTTGCGGATGTAATACGATACATTCCGGTGGGTCTGGTATACGCCTTTGGGTCTGCCGGTAGAGCCGGAAGTATATAGAATATAAGCGATTCTCTCCCCCGATACTTCTCTTTCGACGGCCATAACAGGACTTTCAGCCTCAATGGTTTCAATGTTTAAAACGTCGATTTCCTTTCCTGCCTGCCCGGCTAATTCCTGCGCCAGCGGGAGATTTCGGTTATTGGTAAGGATCAAGCAGGCCCCCAAATTTCCAAGGATATATAAGAGGCGCTTCGGGGGGTACGAGATATCCAGGGGGACATAGGTTTTATCGGCTTTCAAGGCGCCGAAGACGGCCGCGATCATATCGACGCCATGTTCGAATAATAAGGCGGTCTTCCTTTGATTATCAACGGCCGCCCCCGGGGTATCCCCGGCGATTATCGCCCGTGCAACCCTGTCGGCATATTCATTCAATTGGCCGTAGGTGATTTCCCTGTCTCCTTTTTTTACCGCGGGACGGGTGTTAAAACGTTCGACTTGTTCTTCAAATTTTTTTATGATCATGATTGTCTACCTTCCATGTATTAATTTGTTGTTTATACCCTCAATTTACGATGAAAACGATGCTGACCGAGGCGCCCTGGTGACAGTTGATCACGCCCTTACTGCCTTCCCTGGGCATCACCCGTATCCATAAACCGGCATAGCGGGGACCGAACATGAAAAAACCCCAGCTCATATCATGGATACTGTACCCGTTGGCGCCGGCCTGGTATAAACCGGGGGAAGTTTCTATATACTCCTGGACTACCCAATTTTTTTCCCGGAGGGCGGTTTCGATCGACTCCCGCCACTCCTGGTCCGAGGCCTTTATGCCCACGCAAACCCCTTTGCCGCCATAACTGCCCCCGGGTTTTAGCACCAGTCCCTGGCGGTTGGAACGAATGAACTCCAAAAGATCGACGGTTTTTCCTTCAAAACAGGCGCTGCCGGGCATGATCTTGCGGGTCCAGGGAACATACCGGTCGATGAACTCTTTCTCCTGGGTGTTGAAAACAGTCACGGTTTCATGGTCGGACAGCAGGGCCAGGTTTAGCTTGTTACCCAGCATCCTGGATACCGGGCCGTTCACGAGTCGAATATGGCCCGCTTTAAAGACTTCCAGTATCTCGGGAGGGACGCGGCCATTATACAATTCCACCAGGTGATGAATTTTTTCACCTTTGAGACAGAGATAGCCATCGACAATTTCCAGGTGGGGGTAATCGCACATGTGAACACGCCCCTGTAAACCGCTGCCCCTTTGTTTCAAAATGTTTTTATATAAGGTATTGAGATAATTTTGAACGGAACTTTTGCCATCCTCGAACCCTCGATACACGATGGCGGTATTCCACTGACCGTCCCGCTGCAATATTTCTTGCGGTGCGGAATAGATCAACTGTTCCAAAAAGTACGAAATCAAATTTTCATTATGGGTTTTTACTTTGTACTCTTTGAAAAACCGGGCAATAAGGGGAATATTTAAATAGAGGGATTCCCAGATAGGCGCCTGCCACCCGCCCAAACTGGCGGAAAAATTGCATTCCACACACTTTAAACCCGAAGGTGATAAAATAAAATCGATGCGTCCGGTTAGATTCTCGATATGCGAATCATCTACCCCCGCCAGGCGAAATTCGATGGTGTCCAGCGGCTCTTCATAGAACCGGCTCATTTTCGCCATATCATTGCCAAACACCCGCCGGGGAATGGACTTAACCAGACCCCATAATTTGACATTCACTTCCTTAAAGTGGACTTGATTTTCCTGGTCGATAAAGGTCGGCCAGGGCTGCAAAACAAACAACTCATCATGCAGATCCAATAATTTGAAATTAGATCGGTCAAAACATGCCGGGTTCTTTTGGACAAACTCCAGGAAATCGAGGTTTAGCATCGATAAACTGGACATAGATTCTTTTACATCCTGTGGTATTTCCATGATTTATTCCTCCTCCTCATCCACCTCGAAAACGACGCTGACCTGAGCGCCCTGGTGGGTATTTACGATTCGCGGCGCATCTTTTTTGAGTATCACCCGGAGAAATGTACCGGCATAGTGTGAACCGAAAATAAAAAATCCCCAGACCATGTCATAAACCTCAAACCCGGTTTCACCATGCTGGTACAGGGCAGAACTGCTTGTCACCGCCTCCTGGACCACCCAATTTTTATTAAGGACAGCGTGTTTCACCCGTTCTTCCCATTGTCCGGGCGACATGCTTTTCCCGATATAGACGCTATCGCCGGCCAATCCCAGGGATGACTTTATTACGAATTCATCCTTATGGGAAAGGATAAAATCCGCCAACCGGATACGTTCATCCCGGTAGGTTGTTTCTCCTACCGTTATTTTACGGGTCCAGGGGACATATTTTTCGATGATTTGTTTTTCTTCATGGTTGAAGATACCGGAATCTTTATGTTCCGAGAGCAGGGCCAGGTTAGATTTAGCGGACATTAAGCCGGTGACGGGGCCGTTCATAATGCTGATATTCCCGGCTTTGAAGGCTTTCATAATGCGGGGCGGCACCATGCCGAAATGCCACTCGGTAAGGGCATGAATCCTGCGTCCTTTGTAATACACGCTGTCATCCCGCACATCCAGGGCAGGGAAATCGCATAGGAATATATTACCGCATTGCGGGGGGTATTCCCGCTGTAATAATTCTCGATATAATTTATCGAGATACCCGGCCATGGGGCCCAGGTTGGCCTGGGCATCGCCTTTCAACACCAGGGCGATATTGATTTCCGCATCCCCGAACCGGGAGACCTGGGGTTCCGCTGCCCGCATGCAATGCGCCAGGTACTGTTCCAGCAAATTCTTATTTTTTATGGTTATACTGTATTCCTTTAAAAAGCGGAGGACCAGGGGGTTTTTTAAATATAAGGACTCCCACAATGGCAGCAGGTGCCCGCCCAGGATACCCGCGACATTGTACTCCAGGCATTTTAACCCCTGGGGTGAGAGAATAAAATCGCCCCTGGCCAGGAGGTTGTCCAGTCGCCCCTGGGTAATGCCTTCCATTTGCAGGTCCACCAAGCTTACCGGGAGTTCATAATAAGCGGCCATTGCCCGGGTATCGTTTTGAAACAATCGTTCGGGGATGCTTTTAATGAGATCGAATAATTTGACGCCGGCTTCGCGGAACATTTTTTTTGCTTCCCCGCCCAGGAAGGTGGGCCAGGATTGCAGGAAATGCAACTTGTTCCTCATCTCCTCCAATTCCCTGAAATTATCGCGCTTTAAGCAGACGGGATTCTTCTCTACAAAAGCAAGAAAATCGAGGTTCGCTTTCGATAATAATCGCAGTGTGTTTTCAATATCTTTTGTGATCTCCATACCGGTCTTCCTTTTAAGATTCCGCCACTTCCAGGATGATATTTAATCTCGCGCCCTGGCTGGCATTTATCACGCCTTTGTGGTGCTTTGCCGGCAAGACACGGGTAAACCCGCCGCAGCCCCGGGAACCGAAAACGAAAACTCCCCACACCATATGATGCTCCACGGCCCCTTTTTCCCCGTCCTGGTAAAGGTAGAGATATGAAGGTACATATTCCTGCACCACCCAATTCCGATCCTCCAGGGCCTTCTTTACAAACTGTTTCCACTGCGCAGGGGGGGTATTGCGCCCGGGGGCGACGCCGTAACCGCCTATGCCGTCGCCGGGCTTCAACACCAGGCGTTCCCGGTGGGCGAGCACAAAATCCTCCAGCCCGGCGTCCAATTTCCGGGTCCAGGGGATATAGGTCTTTATGGTTTCCCGTTCTTTCGGGCTGAAGAGGTCCGACTCCTCATGCTCCGACAGCAGGGCCAGGTTTAACTTGCTGGACATCAGGTGACCGATGGGACCGTTAAACAAAAGCACCTTCCCGGCATCCACCACATCCATCACGGTCGCCGGCACCAAACCGTTGCATTTTTCTACGATGACGTGGATTTTTTTATCTTCGCCTGCGACATTGGTTACCATGCAGCCATTCTTCACCTGCAGGCGGAAGAAATCGGTAACCTCCAGGCTTCCCTTCTGATCGGGGTTTTTCTGTCGTAAAACAGCTTGATAAATTTCGTTTAACCGGCTTACTACCGATGTGGATCCGGCGGTAGAGCCCCCGGTCTTTGGGTAAACCACCGCTGTATTTATTTCCTCATCATTTTCAAAGGGGGGGTGGAGCGCCGCCCTATCGACCACGTGGGCCAGTAAAGAGGCGGAGAAACCGGTGCGGGACATTTTGGCCCCAAATTCCTTGAAAAATCGGGCCAGGATAGGCGTATTGAAATAAAAGGGTTCCAATTCATCCGCCTGCCACCCGCCGCCGACGTTGGAGGTCATATTGAACTCCAGGCATTTGAAACCGGCGGAAGGGGAGTAGATAAAGTCCCCACGGCTCAAAACGTCCCACGGGCGCCCCTGCTCGGTCCCACGGAGCATCAATTTGACCGCGCTCTGGGGCAACCGGTAATATTCCATGATCTTATCCAGATCATTAGCGAACAGGCGCCCGGGAATTGAGGTGATTAGCCGGTGGACATTTACCGCCGCGGTATTTATCTTTTCCCTGGTTTTCTCATCGATGAAGGTCGGCCAGGGATGGAACTTGACATAACCGAAATAGGTGGACAGGACGCCTTTGAAATTGGCCGCATCCAAACAGGCCGGGTTTTCTTGCACAAAATCGAGAAATGCCGCACTGCACCGGGACAACTCTCGATGCGCCGTATAAATCTCTGTGGTAATATTCATGGGATTCCCTTCTATTTTCTGCCGTTTACCGGCTCCCTGTACGTTTTAGTTTTCTTTTTTTCCCGCTTAAAAAATATTCCCCGATGTTCCTGGAAGGATCGCCGGCGATATTAGCCAACATTTCTTGATACAATTCCATTAATTTTTCAATGGTCCCGGGTAAAAACCGGTTTTTATAATAATGACAGTTGATCTCGATGCCGTTCTTATATTCGGTCAGGTAACAGACGATATCGAATTTGGCATTCTGGACTTTTTCCGTATGATAACTTTCGAGGTTTTTAACAATCTCCTGCTGGGTGCTGCCGATATTTACCAGGTTAAAAAACACGGAAACTTCCGGGTATTTGATTTTCAATTGTCCGCAGATGGATTCCAGGGGGATACCCTGGTATTCCAGTACTTTAAAGGTGTTATCCTGGAGCCGGTTGAAGAAATCCGCAAACGGTTCACCCGGTGTGATGCGGTTGCACAGGATCAGGGTATTGACAAACATACCGATGATATTTTTCAAAGCCTCATGCTGCCGCGCCGCTGCCGGAATAGCGATCATAATTTCTTCCTGGCCGGCGACCTGCGCTAACAATAGGTTGAAACCGGCCAGCAATACCATAAACAGGCTGGCCCGCCGCTCCTCGGCCATGGACCGCAGGCGGTTGGCGAGATCCCCGGGAATCACCCGACGAAAACCTGCACTCTCTTTGCTGCCGACAACGGAGGGACGGGAGAAATCATAAGGCAAATTCAATACCGGCAGGTTCCCACTTAACTGTCCCCGCCAGAATTGCTGCGCTTTTCCCACTTGCCCTTCATCCGCCAACAGGCGATTCTGCCAGGCGGCATAGTCTTTATATTGGAGTTCCAGGGGTTCCATAGGCAGCTCGGCGCCGTTCTTATATGCTTCATATAATTGCCGGAACTCCTGTTTCAAAATCTCCATGGACCAGCCGTCGGAGATGATGTGGTGCATGTTGAAGACCAGGTCATATTCTTCCGCTGCGTATTTTATTACTTTAACCCTGAATAGGGGCGGCTGCTGGAGGTTAAAGATATACACGGACTCCTCCATGTATAACTCACCCCGCATCTTTTCCCGTTCAACCCCGGTAAGAGCTGAGAGGTCGATAACTTCGAGGTTTATTTTCAAACGGTCCACCGGTTCGATTACCTGGACCGGTTCTTTATCTTTTTCTTTAAAAGAAGTACGGAGGCTTTCATGCCTGGCGATCAATCGTTCCACCACCCGGCGTACGACTGCTTCATCGAAGGCTTCATACAGGGTTGTCCCCCCCGGCATGTTGAAGAGGGGATTGTCGGGTTCTGTTTTGCTTATGTACCACAACCGTTTCTGGGAATATGAAAGTTCATAATAGTCTTTTTCCGGTTGTTTTTCGATGTCCTTGAAACCGGTGACCTTACTATTTTTAATTACCTGGGATATTTCGGCAATGGTCGGGTTCTGGAATACATCCAGCAGCGGCACGGAGACCCCAAGGGTTTTATAGATTTTATTGATCATGCCGACGGCTTTCAGCGAATGGCCCCCCAATTCGAAGAAATTGGCGTCAATGCCCACGCTGTGTTCCGGGAGATTCAAGACTTCGGACCAAATGCCGGCCAGCGTTTCCTCCACCGCGTCCCTGGGCGCGGTATACACCCCTTCCAGCTCTGGGTCGGGTTCCGGTAACCTCTCTCTATCTACTTTTCCATTGTGCATCAAGGGCAAACTGTCCAGCGCCACCAGCCGGGGAATCATGTATTGGGGCAAATCCCGACTGATCCTTTTCTTTATTTCCGCTATGTCGATATTGTCCAGCGCCACATAAGCCGCCAGGTAGTTCTGGTGGGCGGCATCCTCTTTCACCACCACCACACACTCCCGGATGTTCTCTATGGCCAGTATTTTGCTCTCGATTTCCCCGGGCTCGATGCGGAATCCGCGAATCTTGACCTGGAAATCCTTCCTGCCCCGTAGTTCGATATTCCCGTCCTCCAACCAGCGCCCGATATCGCCGGAGCGGTACAACCGTTTGTTCCCGTTACTTTCCGAAAGTTCCGGGTGATAATATAACTTCTTTTTATTTAACTCCTCGTTATTAATGTAGCCCAGCACTTCGGAACTGCCACACACGAACAATTCCCCATACACCCCGATGGGAACGGGATTATAATATTCGTCCAGGATGTAAATCTTCACATTACCGATGGGTTTTCCCGCCGGCGGCACGGGCATCCTACCGGCAGTGGCCGCATCCAGGGTATAGGAGGTAACCACATGCATCTCGGTGGAACCGTAATGGTTGTGAAGCTGCAGACCGGGATTTAAATCCAGGAACCGTTTCAATCCGGCTGTAATTTTCAATTGCTCGCCGGCGGTAATGATGTGCTTGAGATTGTGATTAAAGGTTTGGGTCCACCGGCCGGATTCATTAAATAAAAAGTTGAGATAAGAGAAAGGCAGGAATAATATTTCGATCCGGTGTCTGACCAGGAAAGTCTGACCAGGAAATCCATCAAATAATCGATGTCCTGCCGCTCGACCTCTCCGATCAAATATAACTCTCCGCCGGAGGTTAAGGTTCCCATTATTTCCTGGAAAGAGACGCAGAAATTGATGGATGTAAACTGCAAACACCGCAGCGAACAATCGATCGTGGTTTTTTCATTTTGCCAGCGGATCAAATTGGTCAAACAATCGTGGGACAGCATGGCGCCATTGGGGACGCCGGTGGAACCGGAAGTATAATTGACATACAATATATCGGAAGGCGTATTGACAACGCCGGGATTTTCGGGCGACTGCGCCTGGATTTCTTCCCGCAAGTCGTTTATATTTAGGATTTCTCCTTTGTAATTGTCAAACAATTGCGGCCTCATCTCATCGATAATCAGCAAGTTCGACCGGCTGTCCCCCAGTATATGGAGAACCCGGTCGCGGGGATAGGTGGGGTCAACCGCCAGGTAAGCGGCCCCGGCTTTGATAATACCCCACAACACAACGATCATATCGATGGAGCGTTCCAGGGAAACAGCGATGATGTGGTTGGCTTTCACTGCGTATTTATTTACGAGGTAGTGGGCCAGTCGATTGGCCCGATTATTCAGATCAACGTAGTTGATTGTTTCGATTTTACCACGACGATCATGGACCACGGCGGTTTTATCCCGGCAGATTTCCACCCGGCGTTCAAAAAGTTCCTGCAAGGTCAAGGGGGAAAAGGGGGCGTCGGTATCGTTAAATTGCCGCACCACTTTTCCATATTCATCTTGCGAAAGGTATTTCAACCGGGAAGCCGGGATATCGACGTCCATCAACACATGATCCGCCATGCTTAAGAAATTGGCGGCCATGCGTTCGATGGAACTGCGTTCAAATAAATCGCTGTTGTATTCGATCCGGGTAAGAACTTCGCCGGCGATCTCATCCATAAAAAAGATAAGATCGAATTTACTTATATTAAAATCGTCGCTGTGGGAATATCCGGAAATGGCGACCCCTTGCATTCTGAGCCCGGTATCTTCGGTTTCCGCATTATTGTGGGCCAGCATGACATTAAACAGGGGCGATTGGCTCAAGTCCCGGTCCAGGCCCAATTGCTCCACCAACAGATCAAAAGGATAATCCTGGCACCGATAACAGGCGAGGGCTTCCTGTTTGGTTTCCGCCAGCATTTGCCTGAAGGACTTATCCGGGTCCACCCGGGTCCGGTAGACCAGGGTATTTACCAGGAAACCCACCAGGTGGTGCAGTTCCGGTCGTTGGCGGTTGGCAATGGGCGACCCGATGATAATATCCGTTTGCCCCGAATACCGGTACAAGAATATATTCACCAACGTCAGCAGGCCCATGAAAAGCGTGGCGTCTTCTTCCTGGTTCAAACTGTATAACTGCATTGTTTTTTCTTTATCCAGGGTAAAGGCCACCCGGCCGCCGTTAAAGGTCTGGATGGGTTTCCGGGAATGGTCCAGGGGCAATTCGATGCCATTGGGTTTATCCTTGAATTTTTCCAGCCAGTAACCCCGCGACTCGTTGAAACTGTCTGTCTCGATCAATCGGTTATGCCAGCGGGTATAATCTTTATATTGTAATTTCAGCGGCGGCAGAGGGTTTTCCCGGTTCTCTAAAAAGGCATTGTAGAACCGGGCCACCTCATTGTATAGAATCCCCTGGGACCAGCCGTCATTTATAATATGGTGAATAGTAAACATCAGTACGTATTTTTCTTCTTCCAATTGCGCCAGTTTAAACCGGAACAAGGGGCCTTTTACCAGGTCAAAGGGTCGATTGGCATATTCTATATAGATATCCCTGGCTTTCTCCTCTATTTTTTCGCGGTCCACATGACGCAGATCGATTTGTTCCATGTGGCAAGCAAAGTTCCGGACAATTTTCTGGCGGGGTTCGCCATCCAGGGAAATAAAAACCGTTCGGAAGCTTTCATGGCGGTCCACCAGGGCCTGGATTGCTTTTACAAAGGCTTCCACCCGGAACGGGCCGGAAACGATCAATGCCCCGGGCATGTTATAAGCAGTGGAATCTTCTTCGAACTGGCATAACACCCACAACCGCCGCTGGGCATAAGATAGGTCGTAATATTCTTTTTCCTCGACGTTTTCAATTTCGGCATATTCCAGTTCTTCCAGCCCCCTTAACTGCTGCGCCAGTTCCCGGATGGTGGGGGCTTTAAATATTTCCGCCAGTGGTATTTTCTTATGAAGCCGTTTATGGACCTGCGACATCACCAGCGTAGCTTTCAATGAATGTCCCCCCAATTCGAAGAAATTGGCGTCGATGCCCACGCTGGGGCCCGGGAGATTCAATATTTCGGCCCATATGCCGGCCAGCGCCGCCTCCACTTCATCCCTGGGTGCGGTGTACGCCCCTTCTAGTTCCGGACCGGGCTCCGGCAACTTCTCTCTATCTACTTTTCCATTGTGCATCAGCGGCAAACTTTCCAACACCACCAACTGGGGAATCATATATTGGGGCAAATCCCGACTGATCCTTTTCTTTATTTCCGCTATATCGACATTGTCCACCGACACATAAGCCGCCAGGTATTTCTGGTGGACGGCATCCTCTTTCACCACCACCACACACTCCCGGATATTCTCTATCGCCAGTATTTTGCTCTCGATTTCCCCGGGCTCGATGCGGAATCCGCGAATCTTGACCTGGAAATCCTTCCTGCCCCGCAGCTCGATATTGCCGTCCTCCTGCCAGCGCCCGATGTCGCCGGAACGGTACAGCCGTTTGTTCCCATTACCTTCCGACTCCGAAAGTTCCGGGTGATAATATAACTTCTTTTTATTTAACTCCTCGTTATTAATGTAGCCCAGCACTTCGGAACTGCCACACACGAACAATTCCCCATACACCCCGATGGGAACGGAATTATAATATTCGTCCAGGATGTAAATCTTCACATTACCGATGGGTTTTCCCGCCGGCGGCACGGGCGTTCTGCCGGCAGTGGCGGCATCCAGGGTATAGGAGGTGACCACATGCATCTCGGTGGAACCGTAATGGTTATGAAGCTGCAGCCCGGGATTTAAATCCAGGAACCGTTTCAATCCGGCGGTGATTTTCAATTGCTCGCCGGCGGTAATGATGTGCTTGAGATTGTGATTAAAGGTTTGGGTCCACCGGCCGGATTCATTAAATAAAAAGTTGAGATAAGAGAAAGGCAGGAATAATATTTCGATCCGGTGTCTGACCAGGAAA
>JAPKZK010000197.1 GCA_026393835.1 Candidatus Aminicenantota bacterium
CTATCGTCAATTAAACGAACAATCCGACCGGTTGGCCGGTTTGTTAATTGAAAAAGGCGTCCTGGCGGACAATATCGTGGCTATTAAAATAGAACGTTCGCTGGAAATGATTATTGGAATTTTCGGCGTCTTAAAATCCGGGGGCGCCTATCTTCCCATCGACCCGGAATACCCGCAAGAACGTATCGATTTTATGTTGAAAGACAGCAGCGCCAAAATCCTATTAACCGCCAATGAAATCGCATCTCTTTCAACGGAATGCGTTTTTAATTCTCATCATTCATCATTCATCATTCATCATTCAAGTCATCTCGCTTACATCATTTACACCTCCGGTTCCACCGGCAATCCCAAAGGTGTAATGATCGAACATCACTCCGTGGTGAACCGGCTCCACTGGATGCAAAGATGTTACCCCATCGGCCCAGGCGATGTGATCCTGCAAAAAACACCCACGGTTTTCGATGTTTCCGTATGGGAATTGTTCTGGTGGTCCATGGAGGGGGCTTCACTTAGCCTCCTGGGCGTCGGCGAAGAAAAGATCCCGGAAGCGATAATAGACGCCATCGCCAGGAATAGGGTCAGCACCATGCACTTTGTCCCTTCCATGCTGCAGGCTTTCCTGGAACATTGCGAGGATACCGTCGATATAACCAGGCTTTCCAGTTTAAGACAGGTGTTCTCCAGTGGGGAGGCTTTAGGGGTGCACCAGGTGGAGAAATTTAATCGATTGTTGAACGAGAAAAACGGGACAAAATTGATTAATTTATATGGCCCCACGGAGGCCACCGTGGATGTTTCATATTACAACTGTATCCCCGGGGAAAATATCATTAATATACCCATCGGCAAGCCCATCGATAATATTGCTTTATATGTCGTGGATAAAAATCTAAACCTACAGCCCATTGGAGTAAAAGGTGAACTATGCATTTCCGGGGTGGGGTTGGCGCGAGGGTATTTAAACCGGCCTGAATTTACCGCCGAGAAATTTATAAGAGATGTCATTAGTCATTCGTCATTAGTCATTAGTAATTCTTCTAATTTTTCTACCAATGACCGTTTTTACAAAACCGGCGACCTGGCGAGGGTATCGGTCAACGGCCAGGTAGAATACCTGGGCCGCATCGATCACCAGGTAAAAATTAGGGGTTTCAGGATAGAGTTGGGTGAGATAGAAAATCAATTACTGAGCCACGACGGGGTAAAAGGTGCGGTAGTACTGGAGAATGGTCAACATCTATATGCTTATATTGTGGTAAAAAGCGATGGTGAATTAAATGTATCCTTGTTACAAAACTATTTGTCAGAAAAACTACCCAGTTACATGATCCCTTCATACTTTTTGCAAATAAATGAAATCCCTCTTACAGCCAATGGGAAAGTGGATCGTAAAAAGCTTCCGCTGCCGCGGGGCGGCGTTAACCCGGAAGGAACATATACTGCGCCCCGCATTAAGGAAGAGTCGCTGCTGGCAGAAATATGGCAGGAAGTAATGGAGCTGGAGCGCGTGGGTATCGATGATAATTTTTTCAAAGTGGGTGGGGATTCCATCAAGACTATCCGGTTGACCGCAGCCATCAACCGCCGGTTAAACAGCCACTTAAAAATATTGGATTTATATACCCACGGTACTATCCGTCAATTGGCGCCCCTGCTGGAACGGCAAGAAAGCATCGACCGACAGAATCTTTATGGCAAGGTGACAGCGGAAGTCGAGGATCTGAAAGCACGGATTTTCAAACAAAAACCGGGATTGGCGGATATGGTGGAAGATATTTACCCCATGAGCGATATCGAAAAAGGCATGGTCTTTTATTATTTGAAAAATGTGGGCGCCGGTATCTACCATGACCAATTCGTCTATCCGATCTACTACAAAGACTTTGATGTCAAACTATTTGAACGGGCTATAAACTGTATGATGGAGAAGCACCCTGCTTTAAGGACCACCTATAACCTGGAAAATTTCGAGGAATCCGTCAGCATTGTCTATAAACGAGTGACGCCTGATTTCACTTACCGCGATTTGTCACATCTGCCCCACGCTGAGCAGTATCGTTGGCTCTCTGGATTCCTGGCCCGGGACCGTCAAACCCCTTTTGTTGCATCCGCGGCCCCCCTCCCCCTGTGGCGGGTGGGGGTTTTCGAATTGGGTGAGGGACACCTTTACTTTACTTTAGTAGTTCATCATGCGGTATTGGACGGGTGGAGTGTGGCCTCATTGGCGACCGAGGTCCATAATACGTACCTGGAGTTAAAAACTAATCTTTCCTATGTCCCCGTTGAGTTGAAGAGCACATATAAAGATGCATTAATCGAGGAACTTATCGCGAAACAGGACCCCTTGAGCCGGGAATACTGGAAGCAAGAACTGGAAGAATATCCGCGGTTGGAGTTTTCCGAGACATTGAAAAGCAAGGACGAAATGGAAGCCATGACCACCCATTGGCGTAATGCGGAACCGGGATTACTGGAGCAATTAAACCGCCTTGCCGATCGCTGTCATACCAGTATCAAGAACCTTTGTTTTGGAGCGTATGCCTGTTTTATGAATATGTTTTCTTATGAAGGTGATGTGGTGGTGGGGGTCGTTACCAATACTCGAACGGAAAAAGAAGACGGCGATAAAGTATTGGGCTGCTTTTTAAATACAGTGCCGGTGCGGTTGAAAATCCCCAGGGGCATTACCTGGAAAGAATACATCGAACTGGTAGAACGGAAAATGCTGGAAGTGAAAAAACATGAGCGTCTTTCCCTGTTTGAGATTGCCGCGGCCATCGGGGAAAAAAGTAAAGACCGGAACCCAATTTTCGACAGCCTGTTTAATTTTATGGATTTTCATATTTTCAGGCAGGTGAAGCCGGTGGAGCAGGAAGAGCAAGCGAAATCGCAGCAGGTTGCTTCGCGTTCGCAGGACAAGGGAAGGGGCCCGGTGTTTATTGGAAACAGCCAGGATACCAATACGCTTTTCGATTTTGAAGTGGATATTACCCGGGGAACAGTAGGGTTGTTTCCGAAATACAACCGCAGCGCCATTGGCGACGAGACCGTGAAACGATGCTGCGGATATTTTTTAACTATTTTGGAGAAATATATCTCGGACCCTGACGGCGTCGTAAGAAACGACGACATTCTCTCAACCGAAGAAAAGGAACAGGTGCTTTATCATTTTAACGATACGGCGGCCCCCTATGGCAGGGAAAAAACCATGCACCAACTGTTCGAGG
>JAPKZK010000111.1 GCA_026393835.1 Candidatus Aminicenantota bacterium
CTTGACGCTGGTTGATTTATTGGAGAGGTCGGAAGACTTATATGGACCGCCGTATGTTAAAGTGACAGCGGATTTATTTGGAGTAGAGTGGTATCGTCAATTTGTTTATACAGCGGGCGGAATAGAACATGAAGGGAAAGCGCACTTGCCGAAGGAAGTAATAGATCAAGTAGTGGGTTGTAATGGTCATTTAGGAATACTGGGGCGATTGCGTTACCGGGTGAAAAACTTTTCGGAGGGAATTGCCATCGGAGGTTATTCAGCGATAGCGGGTATTCAGAAATCGGAAAACCGCAAAAACATTTGTCCGCGTTTATTTTTAGATGCTTATTGGGCTTATACTACCCGGGTGTTACGATTATAGAGAGTCGGAATTGATTGATCCACTATCGATTTTTCAAATTAACTTGCATCCGGAAGATGAAGTGTGATAAAGGTGCGGGATAGAATTGTCTCAAATCGGTAAGATGCACTGATAGAGTATGTGTGATAGAGATTTTTTAAGTTCAACGATACTCGTTTGCGTAATTTTGCTGGAAAATTTCAAACTCGATTATTCCCTTCCTGAAAAAAGTTAACCAACGCAGTAGTTTATACCTTTCACTTCCAATTTTTGACTGTCCCTTTTTTATCCCCTTTTTTATCCTCCGTAGGGGCAGACCTGCGTGTCTGCCCAATTTTTTATGACAATGTACACCTTTACCGTTTTCACGATTAAAGAGCAGAAATAAATTGTCTTAAAAAAATACAAAAATGTCGAAATGAAGCAATAATTAGCGTTAAATAATTTGCAATCCGAGCGAAATAAATCGTAAACGGCACGAAATAAAATGCAAACGGTGCGATAATAATCGCAAATGGTGCGAAATTATTTACAAACAGTGCAAAATAAATCGCAAACGCTGCGGAATAAAATGCAACCGGTGCGAAAATAATCGCAAATGGTACGAAGTAAATCGCAAACGGTGCGAAATTATTTGCAAACGATGCGAATATATTGACAAACGGAACTATTAAAGTACGCGCCGGCCCGATTACTATACAAAAATGTCCAACTATAACAATCAACGATAATATTTATGGAACGATTTGTATTTCATTGTTTCAAATCCGACCACTTGCTCGGCAGTTTGCGTTGTGTTAAAATACAAACTCGACGTGATCAATGGATAGAGACAACGATGTATTAAAAGAAATGGGCCACAAATTAAGTCAACTTCGCCAAAACCAGAAAGATACAATCAGCCAGATGGCCGACCGCCTCGGCGTCTGGAGAAGTACTTATGTCAGCAACGAAAACGGCGAAACACCCCTTAGTTATAAGGCCTTGATTGCTATGGGGGGGGGATAGGGGGGATAGGGGACAGTCAAGTTTTGAACAAAATTTGAACAAAATTTGAACCCCTCATTGCCCCTCATCGCTTCGATTGAAATACCGGGAGGTTTCATATATAATAGTGTCATGCCTGAAAAAAAATTATTACTGCCCATTACCCTGCTGTGGCTATTTTCCCAGCTCCAGGGTTCCCCGCCGGTCAAGATAACCCCTGTGGCCAATGTCCTGGTTATTACCCTTGACACCACCCGCGCCGACCGGATCGGTATTTACGGGTATAAACCCGGCCAAACCCCTCATATCGACGGCATTGCCCGTAAAGGCGTACGCTTTGAAAACGCCTATACTCCCGCGCCCTTAACGCTCCCTGCCCACTGCTCCCTTTTTACCGGCGACATCCCCCTGGCGCACGGGGTCAGGAATAACGGCAGGTACCGTTTACCCGGGCAGATCGATACCCTGGCGGAAATCCTGCTGCGCCGGGGGTTTACTACGGCCGCATTCGTATCCTCCTTTACCCTGGAATCCAGGTTCGGCCTGGACCAGGGATTCGCGACCTATAACGACAATCTCCCGGTAAAAAAAGGCCAGGTCAAAACCTACAGTTCCGAACGGACGGCAGAAGAGGTGTTCGCGGATTTTGCCGCCTGGTTTGAAAACTTCCACCGCCAGGATAAAAATAAAAAATTCTTCGCCTGGGTGCATTTTTTCGACCCACATATGCCCTATACACCCCCTGAACCGTTTAAAACACGGTTCCAACAAAATCCCTACGACGGGGAAATCGCTTATATGGACGTCTATATCGGGAAGATCATGACCCTGCTGGAAGAGAAACAGGCGCTTGCAAATACGTTAATCGTCATCGTGGGGGATCACGGCGAAGCCTTTGGCGAACACGGCGAATTCGGACATATGGTGTTCTGCTATGAAGAAAATTTGAGAGTGCCCCTGGTTTTTTACGCCCCCGGGCGACTGCCCGAAAATAAGAGCATCGCGGACCGCGCCAACCTGGTAGACATTATGCCCACTATCCTGGATTTCCTGGCCATCCCCATCCAACCCGGTTCCGGACGCGTACCCGGCCCCGGACCCCGCGGCATATCGCTGCTGCCGTTAATCGCCGGCGCGGCGGCAAAGGAAAAAACTTTTTATATCGAAAGTGTTTTCCCGGCTGAGGCCCTGGGATGCGCCCCGGTGAAAGGCCTGATCAAAGGGGAATACAAATTTATCGACCTGCCCCACCCGGAACTTTATCGCCTGGCGACAGACCCCGGGGAAAAGGAGAACCTGTTTTTTAAACAAAATGCAGTCGCCAGGCAATTAAAGCAAACCCTGGCGCAACTGATAAAACAATATGAACCGCCCACCGCCCATCCGGGCAGGAAATTGTCTGCCGATGAAGAACGGAAACTTAAATCCCTGGGTTATTTTTCTTCATCGATCAAATATTCAAACGCCGCCAACCTGCCGGACCCCAAAGATAAGATCGCCAGCCTGACGGAATTCGTCGTGGGCAGCCGTTTGAAAGGAGAAGGGAAAACCAACGAGGCCATCGTATATTTTAACCGGGCCATCGAACTGAATCCCACCTTTTCATGGCCCTATTCTATGCTGGCCCAGGCTTACCTGGAAAGCGGCAAAATCGATGAGGCATTAAATGTTTTGAAAAAAGGCATCGCACAAAACCCCGGCGAATATCAATTAAAGATCGATTATACCCTGCTGTTAAAAAAACAAGCGCGGTGGGACGAAGCCATTGAAATTCTCAAGGGGCTGCTGCGCCAGGAAGGGGGAATCGTGGATGTGGGCCCCGAGGTCTACTTTATACTGGGCGATTTGTATACTGAAAAAAGGGACGCCGCAAATGCAATTTCCAACTATCGACCGGCGTCGCTTGCCGAGCCGGAAAACTTCGTCATAAAACAGAAATTGGTGTACTTGCTGCACCAGTCCAAAAAATACCCCGAAGCCCTGGAGATTTACCGTGACCTGGAAAAAGCAACCCCCGGCGACGCGGGGCTGCTGTTGAACATGGCCATATTGTACGAGCAAATAAAAAAATATGACCTCTCAAAGACCTATTACCTTAAATTGGTAACCCAAAACCCTGCGCCGCCGGTCCGCGTGTATTACAATTACGCGCTCTTGCTGGCAAAAACCGGGAATTTCCAGGAAGCCGCAAAACAGATGCAGCGGTTCATCGATAATTATCCGGCCGATGATTCTCTGAAGAACACCGCCCGCGAGTACCTGGAAAAATGGAAAAGTGCCAATTAAATCTCCTGCTGTCATCAGGTTAAATTTAAATTCGAAGCACGAAGCACGAAATCCGAAACAAATTCAAATGACCAAAATACAAATGACCAAAACAAAAAAACGTGCGAACACGGATACAAATCGGTTCGCCTGGACGGAAATTTGTGGGCAGTTTTTGTTTGGAATTTTGAACCTTTGAATTTTGGATTTGTTTCGAATTTCGGATTTCGAATTTCGTGCTTCATCTTATCTTCTACGTGGCCGTGGCGGTTATTTTAGAGCAAAGGATGAAATGATCATGCGCATGATTTCATTGGTCCCTTCGTAGATTTCCGTGATTTTAGCATCGCGCAGGTATCTTTCCACGTCGAATTCCTTGACATAACCGTACCCGCCGTGAATCTGCACCGCTTTGGATGCACAAAAGGAAGCCGCTTCGGAAGCTTTCAACTTGGCCATGGCGGCTTCTTTGGCATAGGGCAACCCCTTATCTTTCATCAAGGATCCCCTGTAACCCAACAGCCAGGCCGCTTCGTACTCTGTACACATGTCCGCGATCATCCACTGGATGGCCTGGAAACCGGCAATGGGCTGGCTAAACTGTTCCCGCTCTTTGGCGTATTTAACCGAATCCTCGATGGCCGCCCTGGCAATCCCCAGCGCCTGCGCACAGATTCCCAACCGACCGCCGTCAAGCGTGGTCATGGCCACCTTGAATCCTTTATTCGGGTCGCCCAACAGGTTTTCTTTGGGTATAGCGCACTCTTCAAAAATAAGCTCGGTGGTAGACGTCGCGTTTATACCCAGCTTCTTTTCATGCTTGCCCACATTAAAACAGGGCGTTCCCTTCTCAATGATAAAAGCGCTGATTCCCTTTGTCTTTTGGGCCAGGTCGGTGGAAGCGAAAATAACAGCGATATCGGCTTCCGCGCCGTTGGTAATAAAATGTTTCGTGCCGTTCAATATCCATTTGTCGCCCACCAATTTTGCCGTGGTCTTGGTGGACCCCGCATCAGACCCGGCGCCGGGTTCGGTTAAAGCAAAACAGCCGATTTTCCGGCCGCTGCACAGGTCCGGCAGGTACTTCTTTTTTTGCGCCTCGGTCCCAAACCTGAAAATGGGATCTATGGCCAATGAAGAATGGGCGGAAATAATAACGCCCGTGGATGCACAATACCTTGAAATTTCCTCGACGGCAATCATGTAAGAGATGTAGTCCATGCCGGCGCCGCCATATTCGGGCGGGTAAGCGATACCCATCAAACCCAATTCCCCGGCTTTCTTGATGATCTCGGCGGGAAAGATACCTTTTTCCTGGTTTTCCCGGGCCACGGGCCCGATTTCCTCCCGGGCAAATTTCGCCACCATTTCTTTCAGCATCTTTTGTTCCTCTGTCAAAAGATAGTCCATTAGTGTTCTCCTTTTCTCCTGGATTTTATATTACACTTCATTATTAAACGTGTATACACTTCTTTAACGCCCCTCATCGGAAGGGCCGCTCTTTTATTCAAATTCGAAGTTAGCATTTTTTATTTTAGATAAATATGGTTTAAAAGTCAACTATAACCCAAAGATTTCTTATGGCTCTTCCTCCTGACCCCTGACTCCTGACTCCTGCCCCCTGATACCAGGATTATTTTACAAAGTGATTCACTCTTTCCTTTAACTTTGCGATGAAGTCCTTTTCAACCACCTCTTTGTTCTTACTCAAGACCATCAGCAGGTAAGAACGCTGATTCCATTCGATCCTGGTAAAATAGATCTCGACATCTTTCAATTCCATGATCAATTTGCTCATCAAGCGCTTCTGCATCTCGTAAGACACCACCACGATGGTACGATGCTCATCGGGCAGGTTCTTATGCATGAATTTAACCTTGAGCCCGGGCTTCTCTTTGCTTTTTTCAATGGCTTTATTACACAATTTGACCAGTTCCACGGTCAAGCGGAAAGACATCTCGATCCTGTAAAGCTCATCGATATTGAAAAAGATTTCCCTTATTAAAGAGATGTTGATGTCTTTCAACCTGTCCGTCAGTTGGCCCAGGCGCTCGATGTAAATTTCCCTGAAACCTTCATCAAAATCCCTGATGTCGCCGTAAATTTTCTTAATGACCTTTTTTATCCATCCGTAAAGCTCTTTAATGGAGTTGAAATCCGACAGGTTTACTTTCAATCTCAGGATATTGACCTCCACATTACCGTGAACTTTAGTGGGAATAGCGGAAGCGATAGAAATCCCGGGTATCATGCACAATTTGGCGCTCAACTCATGGATACGCTTTTTCCTGGATTTCCGGCCCACCAGGACCAATTTAATGTTGATGGAAAATTCCGTTCCCCTGGCGGTATCGATAAATACCTGGGTTAACTTTGTTTTTTTGTATTCTTCGATTAAAAAAGGGATAATCGCCCGGGCATAGTGTTCGAACCCACCGACGGCTTTCAGTTTTGAAATTTTCTTACTGTGGGAAATGGCGATCAATTTTTGCAGCGATTTTTCAACCGATTTAATGAGACCGGCATTCAGCGGCTTTTCATCCCGGTCTACGATCTCAAGCCGGTATACCAGGATCCCGTCCGTAGTCACAAAACTTTTATGGTGCTTGATGATATGGTCCGGCACAATATGGTTTAACGTAAGCAGGAAATCCTCGATGGAAATTACCCATTCCCTGCAAAAAAAGGTAATCCCCGTCATTTCCGAAACTTTGGTTTTGAAATTACTGATCTTTATGATTTCATCGGTTTCGCCGCTTCGAATCATATTCTGGTAGATGTAGTTATTGATGATCATATTGGCCAGTTCTTTGACATCTCTCTCCTCCAGGTACTCGCGCGATCGAGCGGAAATGAATTTGAGCACTTCGCCGCTCTCCTCGATGACCCTCATCAGGCTTGAACTGGAATACTGCTCCTTAAAACGTTTCATAATACTACTGTAGATCTCGAATTTGACGGCTTCGTCTTCCAGGAACTGGCACTTTCCCCTGCTGCCCTGGGCGGCGTCCCGCATATTGGACAGCATTTCCTTCCTGGTTTTCATAAATTTCTCATATTCCTCCAGGGTTTCCAGGCGGAAACATAATATCACGACGCCGATTTTTTTATCTTCGTATGCGACGGTGAAACCTTTTATAAATAATACATTGTGCTCCTTGTGATGAACGATTCCCAGTATAACGTTGGACATACCCGGCCAATCTTCCGCCGCCGCCCCCAGCACGATGGTGGCAGGAATCTTTGTATGATCAAGGTCTTCCAGGAGAATGACCTCTTTTTTCTTCTGCTTTTCATAAACGTGCAGTAGTTGAACCAGGAACGCCGACTGACGGACCAGGGGAAATATTTCCTGCGAATCGACGATTTTTCCCATCATACATTTAATCTCCTGCGCGGAGATACTGATATGCTTTGGTTTTAACAGTTCCTTCAAATAAACGATTTCGTCGTCCTTTAAATTAAAATCCATTGGTCTATTTTATGAAATCCCGGTCAAAATGTCAACAATGTCAACCTGGAATCCCTAATTTCCGTGAAAATGTCAAAAACGGGTCAAAATCGAAAGTTTAGTGAAGCAAAATCGTAGGGAGAACGCTGCCAGGGGACGGCTATAGGGCGAAAGCATTGTCTGATGGGGCTAAGCAGGCTTTTTTCGCCGCCCGGAGACCGGCTTTCAACGCCCAAATCGGGGCGTCGACAGGGGGGAAATTGGGGAAAAATAAAAAAAAATAAAAAAAAAAGCCAAAAAAGCACGTTATATCTTGACATTTCATTTTTAATTACTTAAAATATAGCCCGGAGGTAATAATGAATAAGAATGAATTAGTCAAAGAAGCTGCTGCAAAAGCAAAGCTAAAATTGTCGGATACTGAAAAATTTGTAAATGCGTTTATCAACACAGTATCGGATGAGTTGAAGAAGAAGGGTAAAGTTACCCTGGTCGGTTTCGGAACCTTTGCCGTTGCTCACCGCAAAGAAAAACGCGGCGTGAACCCCAAAACGGGCGCCAAAATCACCATTAAAGCGAAGAATGTTCCTGTATTTAAACCCGGGAAAAAACTGAAAGAGACGGTAAAGTAATTATTTTACCGCCTGCACTCGTTTAAGCGTCGGAATAAGGCGTTAAAACGAACAAACACTGAATTACCCGGGGAATGAGAGGATGTTATCTCTTGTTCCCCTGGGTAATTCAGTGTGTTTTGCCTTTTCTTCATTGATTCAAAGAAAAGGCTTTCAATGGAAAGGATTTCGATTCACCCTTTTTTTTCTTTCTTTTATTTTTATCCTAATCCGACTTAATTCCCTTTACTCTCTTTCTTCTCTATCCTCTCTTTCCCGGCGCCCGGTTTCCGGGGTCCCGGGGGACGGTGTATCAAATATTTCAATTTCGGAGGAATTGGACGTGAGCTCCACCGGTTTCCTATCCCTACCGTAAGCAGAGATAGTGGATAACGAAAGCGTATAGCTTCCCTTCTGGAGGAATTTTATCTTCAATTGCCCGATAGTACTGGACTTAATGGGATTGGATTCAAAATTATAGCCTACATCGAACGCTTCACCGGATACGTTTTTCAGTATTTTGGAATTGTCCCCGCCGGCGAAATCGGTTTTCATTTCCTGGATTTCGGCCCTACCGCCGGAAATGGAACCGCTGATGGAAAGGGAGGCGATTTCGACGGAGGAATTGGCCCGCAAGGTGAAATACAGCTCGGAATTGACGGCCCTTCTCTGGGTGGGCGGCGAGATAATAATGGAATTGCCGCCGGGCCGTTCTCCCCGCGCTTCTTCGCGTCCCGACGGACCCCCGGGTCCGGAGGCAGGCGGGGAGTACAGGTTTTGATTACCCGAGGTCACGCTCCAGATGGCCCCCTGGTCGTCGCCATCGATGGCCACCTCGCGGATGACACGGGGCGTGATGGAAAAAACCAGGTCGGTTTGAATAACTCCTTTGGAAGTTGAACCGAATAGCTTTCCCAATAAGGGTAGGTGGGACAGGCCGGGAAATCCTGATAATGACTTCCTCACTTCGTCTTTGATAAAACCGCCGATGATATTGGTTTCGCCCTCTTTCAGCCGGATGATACTTTCCAGTTCCCGTTTGCCCAGGGTGGGGAAATTGTCCCGGTAACCGGTGATAAAGTCCAGTTTTAATTTAATTTTCAGCGTAACTTCGTGGTTGCGGTGAATAAGGGGGGTTATTTTAATTTCGACGCCGACGCTGCGGTACTGGTAGGAGGTGACGGGGATATTGTTAAAACCGCCGGCGGCCCCGGCCTGGAACTGGGTCTGGGGGATAGGGATATCGTCACCAACGGAAAATTTAATCTCTTCGCCGTCCACTCCCCTGAGATTGGGTTTGGAAACAATGCGGGTATTGTCGGCGGTTTCCAGGAACCGCAGGGCCGCCGACGGCAGGGTGAGATAGATACTGGTGTTGGACAGGTTATCGATGTTGATGAGGGAGTTTATCGAGCCGGGGGTGGTGCCTGACCCGGCAGTGTATTCCCCGGCGGAGACGCTGGACAATGTGGCGCCGTAATCGGCGCCGATGGATTTGAGCACGTTACGGTTTAACTCCAGGATCTCGATATCGATCTCCACCTCGCTTTTTGCTTTATCGACGGAAGCAAGGAATCGTTCGATTTCGATCAACGTGTTGTTGTCGGCGCGGATAATAAGGGTATTGAGGTTGGCGTCTTCCTGGGCCAGGATTTGCTGTTCCCGGAAAAGGGTTAATACCAGTTTCTTGGCTTCATCGGCCTTGATATTTTTGAGAAAAAATACTTTGGTGCCCCGTAGGCCGAAGGTTCTTTTTTTAAAGGTGGTATCCGGGAATATCAAGATAGATGATGCGTCCAGCACGCGGTAATCGCAGCCGGCCACCATGCACAACTGGTTCAGTATGTCGTAAAACCCGGCATTCTGGCTCTCGATGGTATACACGAAATCCCTGAAATCTTTATCGAAAATGAAATTGACGCTGTGGGATTTGCCCAGCATGGCAAATATTTGTTTAATAGGGGCGTTTCGCAGGTTCAGCGTCATCTTCTCACTGGGGTCGATGTTGAGCTGCACGGGAGGTGTGATGGTGGATTGAAAGGGGACGGCCGGCTTTTTCTGACCGTCATTTAAACAGGCATCCAATTCATCGCTGACCCGCTTGTTGTCCGGGAAAATTTGCAGCGCCACCTTATACTCCCGGGCGGCCTCTTCTTTTTTCCCGGCGCCCATTAAGCTCCTGGCCAGCGCCAGGTGGTAATAATAACTGTTCAATTGGCATCTGAATAGTAGGGTCCGAAATTCGCTTGTCTGGGGATTGGCTTTCACTGCTTTTTCAAAGTATTCCGCGGCCTTATCGTAGTTACCGGCCCGGTACAAAGCCATGCCCTCCCTGGTACTGGCGCTGGAACAACCGGCCCAAAAAACGGCCATCACCATGGCAATAATAGATAGCGTAATGATCGAATGATATTTTTTATTGAATTTCATTATCTTGGTCCCCTTTTATATTGATTTCAACGAGATTGGTTTCAACCTCGAGAGTCACAAATTTCTTTTCAACGTTGACGATTTTGATGGTCTCCTTTACGGTATCATCGATACCCACCACGAAGAATTCGCTGTCCACCGTCAGTAAAGCCAATTTTTTGGCCTCCCGCATGACATAACCTTCATAGGCAACCCTCCGCCTGACTTCACCGGCCACATCGCGTTCCTTTACCCTATTTTCTTCTTCGGGCGGTTTCTGTATTACCTCGGGGGGCGGCTGGGCCGGCGCCGCCGGGTTCAGGTTGAATTCTCTTTTAAAGGGGGAAAAGATATCCCTGACGATGTTAAATTCCTTCTTCCCCTTCTCTTTTTCAGCCTGTTCCAGTTTGGATGCGTTGATGATCTCTGCATGGATTGGAACGGCAGCGGCCGTGATGGTGAATATTATAAATAACAGCAGCAGGTTTTTTTTACTTGACAAAATATACCTCCATTGCCAACTCTCCTTCCACCAGGTTACTGTTTTTCATTTTGTCTAATTTGATTTTTTTGATAAGGACCATCTTGATTTTTTCCTGGTCTTTAAAATTTTCAAGATCATAAATAAACCGTTTGATGTTTTCATAGGCCCCGGACACCTGGCAGACGACGATTATTTTTACCACGTCCGGGAAGATACTTTTATACTGGTAAGTGAAACGGGAACTGCCGACCCCGTTTTTCCCGGCAAGCGTCTCCAGGTCCTGTTTGAAACGGTTATATATTTCCGATTTCAGCAAATAGAGGTCTTTAAAACCGGCATAGGTGTTCTCGATATCCAGCCATTCTTTACTGGTTCCTTCCAGTTCCTTTGCCTTGCCCCTGGTTTCTTCGAGTCGCGATTGGGCGCTTTGGGCGGTAATGCTTTCCAGGGAAGTATATCCGAAGGAAAAGAGAAAGAACACAATGCTGAACACCAACAAGCCGGCCAGACCATACATGATTTTTTTAATAGTACTCATCTTCTTCTTTTTTTTCTACTTTTGGTTTTTGTTTTGTTTTATCTGTTTCTCCCGGTTTTTGGCTTTTTAATTTAAAATGTAGAACCAGGCCGGCTTTAAGCAAACCCATATCTTCCTTCTCGTCTTGTATTTCCGGTTGGTACGCTGAAAAATTGTGGTATGTTTCGATCAACCGGGGAAGCGAGTCGGCGGCGATGCCGATACGGAGCTGCGAAGGATTTGCAACATCCAGGAAAACCTGGGTGAAAAAAGCTCCTTCGGGTAGGTTCTTCTCCAGGAGTTCCAATTTTTCGATCACGGAGAATTGTTTTTCCTTGATCAACCAGTTGGCAAAATCGACCTGTGCTTTCCATTCTTTCTTTCGATTTGCGACGTCTTCTTCGCGGCGGGTATTTTCCCGGGTGAGTTTTTCCAGTTCTTTTCGGTCTTGTATGGATTGTTCTTTCAGCCGGCGCTCCTGTTGGTCGCTGCTCCATAAATTACCGATCCCCACGATAATGAATACCAAAGATATCACCACCACGATGACGGAATAGAAAGTAAACTTCAGGTAATTGATTTTTTTATTGTCTGCGATATTATAGCTAATTCTTCTCATTTTTTACCCGGGTAAAAATAATTTATCTTTATTTTTTAAATCCAGGGCCCTTATGTCTTGCCCCAGCAATTCTTGTTTGACGACATCGAGGTTTAATTCGCAGCGGTTGGCAATGATGGAATAGGTGTGGGGCGTCTGGGCATAGCTGTTCTTGATGTAATTGATGGTCTTTACCACTTCGGACACAACTTCGTCCTCGTGCTCGCCGCGGAATTTCCTGATATAGAACGGCACGGAGTGTTTTTGAAACACGACGATGAACAGGTTGCTGTCGATCTCGATAAGGAAATCCGGGGAGGATTTCTGGCGCAGGACATTATCGATGCTGTTGATGGTGGAATTCCCCATGTAAGTCAAGTTTACCCGGCTTTGAGTAAACAACTTTTCGATTTTCTCTTTCAGGCTTTTTTTAAATAGGATGGAGAGGATTTTGTTTTTATCCAATTTATAAAATTGATGGTCGTAGTCTTCGATATTTTCCGGGAATACTTTGCGCAGCCGCCACTCCACGATCTCCTTACGCAGTCCTTCGCGGAAGGGGATTTTTTCAAACTCGATGATGTTAAAGATGTAATAGGCGGAGTTTAAGATGATCCCGGTATCGATGGCGTTTGCCGCTCCGCCGCCTGCGCCCGCTACCGATAGCTCCCTGGCGGCGGCCCCGAAACTTTCCGCGGTCAGGTCGAAAATGGGGGCGTTATCGAAGGTCCGGGTTTTTTGGAAGGATTTATTTACATACTTGTAAATATCCAGGTAGTTCTCCCCGGCAAAGACAAGCTGCGCCGGCCGTTTGTAATGGATAAAATAGTTTTCGATTATAACCATTCTTTTATTGTCACCCTGTTTAATTCTTCAAAAGAGGTAATACCTTGTATTACCTTTCCCAGGCCATTTTTACGGGTGGGGATCATCCCCTGCTTCATGGCCATTTTTTTGATTTCCGACAGCGGTTTTTTATCCAGGAACATTTCTTTGATTTCATCGGTCAGTTCGAGGATTTCGCCGATAACGGTCCTGCCGCTGTAGCCGCTTCCCGCACATTCCTGGCAGCCTTCCGGTTTTGCCTGGTATATGGAGTTTTCGAGGTTTTCTTTTTTGACGCGGTTGTCCTGGAGGTATTTGGCGTCCGGGGTAAACTCTTGTTTGCAATTGACGCACAAACGTCTCACCAGCCGCTGCGCCACCACGCAATTGAGGGCCGATATGAAACTATATGTATCGATGCCCATGTGAATGAACCGGCCCAATACGTCGAACACGTTGTTGGCGTGAACGGTGGTAAATACGAGGTGGCCGGTAAGGGCGGATTGGATGGCGATCTGGGCGGTCTCCGGGTCCCGGATCTCACCCACCATTATCTTATCGGGGTCATGCCTCAGGATGGAGCGAAGCCCACGGGCAAAGGTCAACCCTTTCTTCTCGTTTACCGGTATCTGGGTGATATCATCGATCTGGTACTCCACGGGGTCTTCGATGGTGATTATTTTATCCTGGGGGCTCTTTATTTCATTGAGGGCCGCATACAGGGTAGTGGTTTTGCCGCTCCCGGTGGGCCCGGTGACCAGGAACATGCCGTAGGGTTGTCTAATGTAATACATGAGATTATCGATCAGGTAATCGGAGAATCCCAACTGCTGCAGTCTTAGTTCGCCGATACTTTCGGTGATCATTTCGCGGTCCAATATCCGGATGACGGCATTTTCACCATAGACGCCCGGCATAATGGAAACCCGGAAATCGATGGTTTTATGCTTGAATTTCATGCGGAACCGGCCGTCCTGGGGCACCCTTCGCTCGGCGATATCCAGCTCCGAAATAACTTTCAAACGGGTAATCATGGGCGAATGGAATAGTTTATCCAGGGGTTCCATGACCTGGATTAAAATTCCGTCAACGCGGAATTTGACATTGACGGCGTTGGCCTGTACTTCGATGTGGATGTCCGAAGCCCGCTTGTTGACCGCGGTAAAAATAACGTTATTCAATAACTTGATGACCGAATCGTCTTCCTCGGTGATTTTCTCGATGGTTAAGGATTCGTCTTCATCTTCTTCGATACTCTTCTTCATGAAGAAGCTTTCGGTTTTGTCCGTCAATACCTTGGTAAAAGAGTCGCTTTTTTTCAGGATTTTTTCGATGTCCTCTTTCTCGGAGTGGAAAGGGATTACCCGTTTCTGGATAAAGTTTTCGACGATACTTATTTTATCGAGGTTTTCAGGGTCGAACATGACGATTTCGACGGAGTTGTCGCTTTCTTTTAGCGGGAAGAAGAGGTTTTTGATCATAAATTCCGCGGGGAATTTGGTCAATAACTTGTAATCGATTTTAATGTTCTTCAGGTCGATTGTTTCACTCATTTTACGATGTGCACCGTACTAAAGATGGGCAAATAGACTGCCACCAGCATAAACGCGATCACCCCACCGATGGCCACGATTAAGATGGGTTCGATCAGCGAGATCAGCGAACTTATCCTGGCGTCGATCGAGTTTTCAAAGGCATCGGCGTTTTCATTTAGTACTCCTGTCAGGTTGCCGGAGGTTTCCCCCACTTTAATCACTTCTATGAATGTGGGAGGGATAAAACTCACCTCTTTCAAAACATCCGACAGTAGGTTACCCTCCTTTATTTTTGTAGGGATGTCTTTAATTTTTGCGAAGAAATACCTATTGGAAAAGGTTTCCACTGCGATTTGAGTGGATTCCGGGACAGGCACCCCCCCTGCAATCAATATTGCCATTGTCCGTGAGAATACGGTCATGGAGTTTTCAATGATAAGGTTCCCGATGATGGGAATTCTTGTTTTTATATTATCGAAAATAATGATATCCGGTCGGGATTTTTCCAGGAATTTGAGGCCCATCACAACAGCAGTTATTGTAATAATAATAGTGAGGGCATGGCGTTTCAGGAAATTGCTGACGTCGATCAAGGTGAGGGTCATTGCCGGGAGGCTGGCTTCGAAATCTGCATAGAACGAAGCGAACCTGGGAATGGCATAGACCAGGATAAGGCTTACCATGGCGATCATGAATATAAATAAAATGATGGGATAAGTGAGGCTGTTGATGATTTTTCGTCTGAGGCTGGCGACTTTCTCCAGGTAGATGTTGAACTGGACCAGTATGGAATCGATGTTCCCGCTTTTTTCTCCCGCCAGCAGCGAGGCCCGGTAGATTTTTTGAAAGGGTATTTGATCGGAGGCGAAGGCATCTGAAATCTGGATACCGTTCCGGATATCGGCTTCGGTTTTGATTAACACTTCTTTTAGGGCGCCTTTTTTTTGGTTGGCGATAATTATTTCCAGCGCCCTGATAAATGCGACCCCGGATTTGAGCAGGGTGATCATTTTCTGGTTAAAGGCCAGGAAATCGAAGTAACTTATTTTACGAGTGAAAATCTTAAATGCGGAGGAATCCTTGAGGTAGTTTTTGCGGATGGTCATGAGTTTTTCATCAGCGTTTTCGTTGTTTCTCCACACTTCCTGTTTATTGTCGGCAAAGATCATCCGTTTAGTATAACGGCCGTTATCGTCAAGAAAAGTGCAATTGTAATAAGGCATGATTTTTATTATAGGTAAGCTCTTCCCGGGAAATATTTCCCCAGGATGTTTGGTATGTCGATTTTCCCGTCCGCTGCCTGGTAATTTTCCATAATGGCGGCCACGGTTCGGCCTACTGCCAGGCCGGAACCGTTAATGGTATGGAGAAAATTCTTTTTGCCATCTTTGGCTTTGTACTTGATTTTTGCCCGCCTGGCCTGGAAGTCGGAAAAATTCGAGCATGATGAAATTTCCATATACCCGTTCCGAGCCGGCATCCAAACTTCGATGTCATAGGTCTTGGCGGACGAAAATGACATATCGCCGCTGCACAGCAGGACAACGCGGTAATGTAAGTTCAATTTTTGTAAGATACATTCGGCGTCGCGGGTGAGTTTTTCGTGTTCGATTGCGGAAGTTTCGGGGGTGGTTAATTTTAAGAGTTCGATTTTATTGAATTGATGTTGGCGGATGATGCCCCTGACATCTTTGCCGTAAGAACCGGCTTCGCTGCGGAAACAGGGGGTATAGGCGGCGTAATACCTGGGGAGGTCTTCTTCATCCAGCGTTTCGTCACGGTGGATATTGGTGAGCGGCACTTCCGCGGTAGGAATCAGGTAAAGGTTGTGGCCTTCGATTTTAAAGAGGTCGTCTTTGAATTTGGGCAGATTGCCGGTGCCGATGAGGCTTTCGTCGTTCACCAGGAAAGGCGGTAGGACTTCGGTATAGCCGTTTTCAATGGTTTGGGTTTCCACCATGAAATCGATGAGTACCCGTTCCAGTTTTGCCAGGGTGTCCGTGTAGAGTGCAAACCGTGCGCCGGAAATTTTGGCTGCCCTGGGCAGGTCGAGGAATTTATTTATTTCACCCAGGTCCCAATGGGGTTTGGGTTCAAAGTCAAAATCGGGTTTTTCGCCCCATTCCCGGACGACGACGTTTTGGGTTGCGTCTTTTCCGATGGGTACGGAGTCGTCAAAGAGGTTGGGGATATTCATCACGAAATCCTGGAATTTTGTTTCCGCTTCCGCGGCTTCCTGTTCAAGGGAGGCAAGTTCGGCGGACAGGGTTTTGGATTGGTCTTCCAGGTCTTTGGTATTTTTCCCTTGCTTTTTTAGGGTCCCGATTTCTTTGGCTAATTTATTTTTATTGCTTTTGATCCGGTCTATGCCGGTGATTAACTCCCTGCGTTTTGCATCGATCCGGTTGAACAGCGTTTCATCGAAAGGGGAGCTTTTGGCTAACACTTTGGCCTTGACAATCTCCAGGTGATTTCTAACGAAATTTATGTCCAGCATAAACGGATTATAACACATCAGGGGGTAGAGTGCAATAATAAACAAAAGTTTTGTTGGGGAATAAGTAGGCGCCCCGGGGACCGCCCAAAGGATTAATTCCCGAAAAATTCAGTCAAAAAATGACCCTTTACAAATTTCAGTCTTGACAAAAAAGATACACGGTGGTATAAGGAATCATGGACAGTAGAAAAGCTAACTCCTCAAAATAAATGTGTATACAATAAATAACAATATAAAAAAAGGAGGATCACATGCTAAAAAAACTTACCACCAAAAAGGCTATTGAAGAAAAAGGCGAGCTCAAGGAACGAATGGCCGAACTTGGCTGCAACTTTGATTGCCGACGGGAATGCGGCAGGTCTGCCGAAGTTCAATACTATGCCCAGCTATCCCTGGTTTACTAGGTCCTTAGAGGTAATTTAACTTAACCTTTTTCCCATCCCACATGGCGCACCAGGGAAATAAATGCCCCGGTGCGCCATGTTTTTTCGCTGTTCCCAAATGTTTAAAGGAGTGTGCTAAAATGCCCGTATGCTTAAACCTGGTTCGCGATGATTATGTGTACATGTGCGATTATAACCAGGTAATCAACGCCGGTATAAAGGATTTGTTCCTGGAACACGGCGCCGCTCGAAGCATCTCTATAAAAGATGTCGATATCGATGAGCAGTTAATAACGGAGAGAATAAAAAAACTACCCCAATTGATTTTCGAAGCCACAGAGAATTGCAACCTGAGATGCAAATATTGTGCTTACGGCGGCGCCTATCTTAACCAACGGGCCCTGGCGCCCCATAATTTGAACTTTGAAACTGCCAGGAAGGGCCTGGACTATATCTATTCTTTTATTAAAGAGCGAAAACTCAAGGAGTTCAACCTGAGCTTTTACGGCGGCGAACCCCTGCTGAATTTCAAAACCATTCAACAAATTGCCGAATATGGGAAAAAACGCTTCAATGGCTGGCTGCTCCGTTTCAATTTGACCACCAATTTAACCCTACTGGACAACCCGATGCTGGATTACCTGGTAGAAAATAACTTCTCTTTGTTGGTGAGCCTGGACGGCGATAAGAAAAACCATGACGCCAAACGAGTTTTTCGCAATGGCAGGGGTTCCCATAACCTGGTCATGAAAAACCTGCAAAAAATCAAGAAACGGGACCAGGACTATTTCGATAAAAAAATTGCGTTTTCTGCCGTGTATTCACGCGACCTCCCGCTAAAAAACCTGCACCGGTTTTTTACCACCGATGACCTCATTAAAAATAAACAGATGAGGTTTAGCCATGTCAATACCTACAATACCACTTATTACGACCACTATCCTTTCAACAAAACCGCTGCACAAGAAGATAGTCTAGTGGCATTGACTCAAATGGCGCAGAAGGTACGTGAGGGTGAAAAATTAACCGGGTATGAAACCTCTTTATATAACAATTTAATGGATATAGGCGCCCGGTTACATACCCGCGGCTATACTTTTATGGCGGGCTCCTGCTTGTTTGACAGCCGGCTTTACCTGGATGTCCACGGCCGTTTTCACATTTGCGAAAAGATGAATAACACCTTTTCTTTCGGCGATATAGAAAAGGGGTTTGATTTAAAAAAAATGACACATATCGCCAGGGAATTCATGGAACTGGTTAAAACTCATTGCTCCGATTGCCGCATCAGATTTTTATGCAACCGGTGCTATTCAACATTTTGCGGCGACGGTAAATTCAAGGTGGACCCTGTGTTTTGCGAAAACCAGGAAGAAACCATTACCCGTAACCTTGAAAAATTCATCGAAAGTAAAGAAGAAGGATTGATATAATATGAATAAAACGGCGACAGTAAAAAAATTCCACCAGTTCATCCACGTGGAAAAAGGCCCGGTTAATTGCGCTGTTATCGACTTATTGAAAAGCAATGTCTACCATGTGGAAAATGAAATCGTTGAAAAACTGGAAAAAGGCGCAGACCGGGAAATCCCGGGATTCATTAAAGCCGCTGAAGAAGAGGAATTAATCATGGACATCGATCCCAACCATTGGATTCCCGAACTTAAGCTGGACCCGGAACCGGGGGAAGAAGACAATGAAACCGGTATGGAACTGCACCTTGATGAAGGATTGGACGTATACCTGGATACGCTGCTGAAGGTATTCAAACATTATTCTATCTATAAGATTGTCTATTACGGACGGGAAACGCCTCAAACCCGGCAATACCGGGAAAAACTCGTTTTTAAAAAAAAAGATTTCCAGGTATGTGAAAAAATGGCCTGTATGGATGGCGATTTTCAGCAAATCACCGCGGCGTCTTATCTTTTTAACCGGAGATATAATAGCTGCTGGGGGACAAAGATCGCTGTGACCGGGGATAGGAAAATACGACCTTGTATATTCAGCGAGGTCATTGTGGGGGACCTCGCCGACCTTGTGAACGGTGAACTCGATGCAGATGATCTTATTGAAAAAATGAAAGAATATTGGACCCTCGCCAAAGACAAAGTGAAAACATGTAAAGATTGTGAATTGCGGCATGCCTGTTTTGACTGCCGGGAAATCGCCCGCCGCCGGAACAATGATTTACTGGCGGCTAATCCCTATTGCCTCTATGACCCCTACAAGGGAACCTGGAAACCAAAAGAGGGATGAAGGGACAGTCAAAAAAATGATCCTAAGAAAAGGACCAGCACTTCATGGCGCAGTAAAGGAATATGTTTCATGTGTTCCAGGAGTTCATCCACATCCTCGCCCAGGGGGCCTACCCCGGTTTTTTCTTTTTCGCTGTACCACATGGGGCCCCTATTGGCGATCAACCAGTCCAGGGAAAAGTCGTTGGCCATTGCCAGTCTATACAGCGATATCATTTGCGGGGAAGTACGTCCGCTTTCATAGCGGGAATAACTGGTCCTGTAAGCGCCCAGGTAGTCGGCCATTTCGTTTTGAGAAAACTTAAAAGGTTCCCGGGCTTTTCTCAATCGCTCACCGATTTCTCTTAACAAAGATTTTCTATCCATTTTTCAACCTCTTTAGGAGTATTTACAAACTTGTATTATAAGTCAAAATAGTATGAAAGCCAACACTTCTTTTGATTTTGTTGCAGATTGCCGATAAAATAATGCCGGATACAGAGATATCGTTGCTTCATACAGAGTCCCCTTTGCTTCATACAAATTCCCCAGTGCGGAATGCCGATTTGTTAGCGCATATTGCAGAGATATCATTGCCCAATGCCGACGTAGTAGCGCCGATCAAAGATATATTTATGCTATATAGAGTTATCTTGATGCTCATTAAAGATATATCGTTGCTTCATAAAGATTTGTCTTTGCTTCATATAGATTTTCTATTGCTGTTTAAAGATTTTTTGTCGCCGCTTACAGTTATATTGATGCCGAGTACAGATTTTTTGTTGCCGGTTGCAGAGTTCCCTGGGTTGATTAGAGTTTGATTTGTTCTTCAACGAGATTTAGTAGTGCCCGATACTGTGGGATTATGATTCCTATAGGACTGTTCCGGTCTTTTTCATCATTCATCATTCATCATTCATCATTCCATTTCTCCTTCCCCATCTTATCTTCTGCCTTTTCTTTTCTGTGAATAAACCATTAGGGAATAAAGGGACATACAAAAAGATTGAAGAGTTTTTCCATTTGTGATAATATACCGGCGCAGGAGGAAAAATGAAGATAAGATTTCTATTTCTGGTTTTTAGTGCCCTGCTGCTGGTCAACACCCTGTGTTTACCGGTGCAGGCAAAAAATATGATCTACGACACCCTGGGCAAAGGAAGTGAATGGACCCTGAATGTGGACGGAGAAGAGGGCGCCCTGGAACTCCTGGGCGGCAGCGGCGCAAGCACTGGCGGCAGCGGCTGGCGCATGAACATGGAAATCCGCTGGCAAGGCGTTAACGGCAGCTTGCGGGCAGAGACCGACAACGATAATTCACAGCAGCGGGTTGTCCTCGCCTTGCAGCGCCAAAACGGCATGGCAGTAACTTGCGAAGGATACATCGCCCAGGAGACGGATCGATTTATGGCCGGCGTCACCCGGTACCCGTCCCTCGGCAAAGACACATGCGGCGCCTGGTATGCTGTAAAAAATCAAACGACGCCGGTCGGCCCGTCCAGGAAACCTCCCCTGCGCACGGAAATTATAAAAAATGCCCGGAGAGAGATTCTATCTAAAGACTCGGAACCGCCCAAAGTAGATATAAAAATAGAAGGCATCCTGGTTTTTACCCTTAACGATAAAATTAAAATCAGGGCCAGTGCGGAAGATAATGTGAAAATAGCGCAGATTACCGTTTATATCGACCACCAGGAAATGAAAACCTGCCAGGCCTGGGAATGCCGGTACTCAGAGACCCTCACCCAACCCGGGCCGCACAAATGCTGGGCAACAGCCGTCGATGCCGCCGGGAATAAAGGTCAATCCGCCATACTTGAATTTATGGTTCAACCGACAGCGAAACCCGGCCCCAGTCTAAATACAAAAATCCAACCTTATAAACCCACTTCCCAGGATACCGTTACTTTCCTGGCGGACGCCAGCCACTCCAGCGGCGTAGAAAGTATTACCATCTATGTTAACGGCCAGGCGGTGCAAACCTGTAACCAAAGCCACTGCGAATATGTGGGCGGCCCATACGGGGGACCGGAAATTGCATGGCGCGTGTCAGCCAAAAGCCGGGACGGCGGTATAACCTATGGCCACGATATCACAGTGCCCATCACGCAAAAACAAGCGGGCTATTGTTCGATTTCCGGGAAAGCTTACGGTTCCGGGGCGGGTTTGGCCAGTGTATTTTTCGTCATTCTCTATGGTCCCGATAATCTATCGCTGCACCGTGAGACTCAACCCTTTGGCCAGGATGGCATTTATTCCTTTACCGGGCTGCCGACCGGCAAATACAAACTGGTGGTAGACTCCAAAGCCGATACCACTATCGGTCCGCACCCTGCTTCCAGGGTCGTGGAATGCAGCTCCGGCCCCCTCGACAACATAGATTTCGAATTGAAATAATAGCCGCAAAGAACGCGAAGGACCACGAAGAAAAACCTGCCCACGAATGACACGAATTAACACCAATTGTTTTTTCCACTCTTCCGCTCTTCCTCACTTCCGCGCTTCCTGTTTTTTCTTCATCATTCATCATTCCATTTTTGATATAATAAAGGCCATGAGAAACCTACTGAAAAAGTTAAAAGAAAAACCGCGCCGTGTAAACGGGATGGTTTTCCTGCTGATTCTATGCTTGAATATTTTCCTATACTGGGGAAGCCGGGACAATTATTTTTTTTCCGACGATTTCGAATGGCTGGCCAGGGGCGTCCTGGCCCAAAACCTGTCCGACGCCCCGGCCGAAATTACCAGGATCGAAGGTAGGGACTTTAACCCCGTTTTCATGATCCTGCTTACCCTGCTGATCCGGTTCTTCGGACTCTCCCCGCTGGCGTTTCGCCTGCTCAGCCTCCTGGTTTTCTCCACAGTGATTTACACATTCTTCCATATCCTGTCCCGGTACTTCCGGGTGAACCCCTTGATTAGCCTCTCGGCCGCCCTACTTTGCGGAGTTAACGTGTTTGTCTCCGAAGTAGTGTTGAACATGTCCGCCCTTGTCTACTCTTTCTCGCTGCTGCTGTTCCTGGCGGGGCTGGAATTCTTTTTCGCCGGGAAACGGATATTGTATTTCCTATTTTTGCTCCTGGCCTTTCTAACCAAAGAGACCATTATCCTGGCGGTCATCCCCCTGCTTTTCTATGAACAAGAAAAGAGGGCCCGCCGGTTTATATTCGTATCCCTCGGCGCCCTTGTTTTGTCCAGGGTGCTGTTGCAGTGGCTTACTGCCGCCCCGGGCACATATACCGGGTTCCTCAGCACTTCCCACTTTTTCTATAAATTGTACTTTATCTTTATGCGGGGCCTGAATATCTCGCCTTACTCCATGAACCCCACACTGGGCGCCGGGATCCTGGTTATCCTGGCGCTGGTTGCCGGTTATTTTGCTTTTTCTAAAAAAGCACTAACCGGCAGTGAGCGCCGCGTCTTTTTATTTTTCCTCCTCTTTTTTACAGTTTTTATACTCTTTTTTTCCCTACTGCCCAAACTCTCCTCCAGGTACTTTTTCTACCCCCCTTTCGGTTTATGGGGAATTGCGGCCCTGTGGACCCACCATTTCTATGAAAAAAATAAAAAAATAAAATATGCCCTGGCCCCCTTACTTATCATCTCCCTGCTCTTCAATTACCCCATGATAAAGCGGGAGGGCGAGGATTATAAAATCCTGGGGGATTTTTCGCGGCAGTTTATCCGGCGGCAGGCCGCGATTATCGAGAATGATGCGCCGGAAGCGGAAATCACCATTTACAAGCCCGATTCCCGGCCGTTGGCAGAAGTTTACCAACAAATCAAGAACCGGGAAAACCTTCCCAAACTGCTGCCCTTCAGGGAACACGGCATCGGTGGAGTTATCGCCCCGACGCACCTGATCCCCCTTATGTTTTACCCGGGAAAAATAGTCCGCTGGCATCTAAGCCGGGAGACAGCCGATTATTTCACCGGATACTTAAAAATTGCCCCCGGCTATTGAAATTTACTTCATTTTCTTATAAAATAGTATCTCTTGTATTCAGAAATTCGGATTTTTCAGCGCATCTGGTGTCCCATGGAGGCGGGCTTTTGAAAAGACAACTTATCCAGCGGTCAATACTAAGCATTATACTTCTGATAGTACCCGTTCTATGCCAATATGCCCTGGACCCTGAAAAGCCAGTGGACTTCTATATTCATGATGTCCTGGATACGGAAGACGGCCTGCCCCAGAATACCATATTGGCTGTCCGGCAGACCCGGGACGGTTATTTATGGTTGGGAACCCAGGAAGGTCTTGCCAGGTATAACGGCAAAGACATCCGGGTTTTCGACCTGGGAAATACCAGGGGATTTCCTGGAAATTCGATTACCGCCTTAGTGGAAGACACTGACGGCGCATTGTGGATGGGCTCCAACAAAGGAATAGGCCGCCTTAAAAACGGGGAATTTACGTCATTTACCACTGACAGTAGTTTGTCTTCCGATAAAATCACTGCGCTTTGCTTGTATCCGGACGGCTCTATCTGGGTCGCTTCCAGGGGGGGCGGGATAAATACCATTAAAGACGGCGTCATATCTCAATTCGCTCTGCCCCGGGTCCCCCTGGCCAGGGATATTCGCACTATTTACGTAGACCGAAAAGGGAACATCTGGGCCGGCGCCGCTGGCGTCGGGATTATCCGCATAAACAACAACGACCATTCAATCGAGATTTTCAACGAAGAGCAAGGGCTGCCCAGCCGGCATGTGGTGGCCTTCCTGGAAGACAGCCGCGGAAACCTGTGGGTCGGAACCGACGCAGGGTTGGTGCTTTTTGATTATAACCATGTGTCATTTAAAACCTATCGCGCCGAGGACGGTTTTCCCGGCCGTTTTGTGGGCGCATTTTGCGAAGACAGGGACGGCAACCTCTGGATTGGGACTGATGGGGATGGCCTGATTCGTTTTACCGACGGTAAATTTTCCGAATACAATTTAAAAAAGGGACTTTCCAATGATGTAATCACTTCCATTTGCGAAGACCGGGAAGGCAACCTCTGGATTGGGACCGCCGGCGGCGGCCTCAATCAACTGAAAGATGAGAAATTCATGGTGCTGGACAAAGAATTGGGGTTGTCCAGCGATGTTGTATTGGCTATCCTACAAAGCGCCTCCGGCGACAAGTATATCGGCACCGAAGGCGGCGGATTGAATCGATTGAGTCAAGAGAAAATAATCGTCTACGATAAAAAGAACGGTCTCCCCCACAACAAAATTAACGCCCTTTACGAGGACAGGCAAGGAGCCATCTGGATCGGCACAAACGGCGGCGGGTTAAGTTGCTTAAATGTCGCCACCGGGGCGATTAAAACCTATACCGACAAAGACGGGCTTTCCAACAATTCTATCTGGTCCTTGAACGGGGACAGCAGCGGCGCCCTCTGGATCGGCACTTACAACGGCGGACTCAACCGGTTCAAAGACGGTAAATTTACTGTCTTTAATACGGAAAACGGCTTATCCCATAATAACGTGATAGTGATTTTCGAAGACTCCAAAAAGAACCTCTGGGTCGGCACTTCCGGCGGCGGCATGAACCTTATCAAAGATGGAAAAATTACTATATATAATAAGGATAACGGCCTTTCCGGCAACTCGGTGATGGCCTTTTATGAAGATAAAGAAGGCGCCCTCTGGATCGGGACCATGGATGGCGGTTTGAACCGGCTTAAAAATGGCGTTTTTACCGCCTGCAGGAAAGAAAACGGTTTATTTGACAACATGGCATTGCAAATCATGGAGGATGATAATGGAAATTTCTGGATGGGCTGCAATAAAGGAATCTATCGCGTCCCCAGGAAAGAATTGAATGATTTTTGCGATGGGAAACTACCGAATGTTACTTCCATCGGCTACGGCAAAGCCGACGGCATGAAGAGTCCCGAATGCAACGGCCCCTGCCAACCGTCGGGTTTAAAGGCCAGGGACGGGAAACTGTGGTTCCCTACCCTTAAAGGGGCGGTGATCATCGATCCCGGTAAAATCAAGATTAATGCTCTCCCCCCGCCGGTGATTATCGAAAACATACTGATTGGGGACCGGTCGTTTGATCCCCGCATGACAGCCCGGATGGCGCCGGGGAGTAGAAATATCGAATTCCATTATGCGGCCTTGAGCTATATTTCCCGGGAGAATGTCAGGTTCAAATACATGTTGGAGGGATTCGATCCGGCCTGGATCGACGCAGGCGACCGCGGGAAGGCTTTTTATACAAACCTCTCGCCCGGCGCTTACCGTTTCCGGGTAAGCGCCTGTAATAACGACGGCGTATGGAATAACACAGGCGCGGCCTTTGATTTTGTTTTGGAATCTTTCTTTTACCAGACCCTCTTGTTTTATATATCTTGCGGTTTGGCCGTTATTCTCCTGGGATTTGGTTCGTACCGCTTGCGGGTCAAGCAGTTAAAACGACGGGAAGTGGAATTGGAACGGTTGGTGGATCGACGGACGGGTGAACTGCAAACGGCCAATAAAGAACTGAAACAACTCTTAAAGAGCTTGCGAGAAGCCAACGAAGTGGCCCGGAAGGAGCGGGAGATTGCCGAAGCCGCCAACCGCAGCAAGAGTCATTTCCTGGCCCGCATGAGCCATGAAATCCGCACGCCCATGAACAGTGTGGTGGGTTTTACCGAAATGCTCCTGGAGACGGATTTGAACGAAGACCAACAGGAATATGCGGTCACCATCAACCAGAGCAGCGAGGCATTGTGCTGGATTCTTAACGATATTACGGACCTTGCCAAGATAGAGGCCGGCGAATTAACATTTGATCCCATCGATTTCGAAGTGGAAACAACGGCTTTTGATGTCTGTCAAATGATCACGCCGCGCATCGGGGACAAGCGGATAGAGATCATTTGCCGGGTTGCGGACCGGGTGCCTCCCTTTGTGAAACAGGATCAGTTCAGGTTCCGCCAGGTTCTGACCAACTTGATGACAAACGCCGTCAAATTTACCGAGGAAGGCGAGATCGAGCTTTCCATCGATGTAGCGGAAGCGCAGGCGCACCGATTGAAATTGCATGCCATGGTTCGGGATACGGGCATCGGTATTCCGCCGGACAAACTGGAAACGATATTTGAACCGTTCCAGCAGGCCGACGGTTCCATTACCCGGAAATACGGCGGCACCGGGCTTGGCTTATCCATATCCAGGGAAATTGCCCGGATGATGGGCGGCGATGTCTGGGTGAAAAGCGAGCCGGGCAAAGGGGCCGTGTTTCATTTTATCGCCTGGGTGGAAAAATCCCCTAAAGTAATTGAAAAGACCCTCTCTATGGAAACCCTGAAAGGAAAAAGGGCGCTTGCGGTGGATGATAACGCCAATAACCTGGAAATCCTGGAACGTTTATTAACGCGGAACGGTATATTGGTGAAGAAGTTGACAGCGGGACGGGGGGTGATAACGGAACTCCATGACGCCCTAAAGAACCGGACCCCTTTCGATATCTGTATCCTGGATATCCAGATGCCCGGCATGAGCGGCTACGAGGTGGCGGAGCAGATTCGTAAACAGGCCCCCCCCCTTTCAACCATCCCAATACTCGCTTTTTCGTCTGCGATGTCAAAGCAGTTCCAGAAAACCCGGGACAATTTGTTCGATCTTTTTTTAACGAAACCGGTCCCCTCCCAAAAGCTTTTAAGCGCCATCGAAAAGTTATTGGGAGAAAATGATAAAAATAAGAATCCTGAAATTGAGGCAAGAGGAATAAAGAAAAAGCGGAAAACCGTTACTCCTGCCGGAGTAACTTCAAATCCACTCCATATATTACTGGTGGAAGACAACCTCATCAACCAGAAATTAGCCCGCTACATGTTAAGCAGGGAAGGTCACCGCCTGGAAGTGGCGGAAAACGGCAAGGAAGCGGTGGAAAAATTCCTGGTGGGACCAGGGGATTTCGATTTGATCTTAATGGATATCCAGATGCCGGAGATGGATGGAAGGGAGGCCGCCAGGATTATTAGAAGTAAGGGCTTTAGCCACATCCCTATAATCGCGATGACAGCGGAAAGCATGAAAGGAGACCGTGAAAAATGCCTGGCGGCCGGGATGAATGATTATATCTCCAAACCGATTAATCGCGAAGAAGTACTTGAGATGATAAAAAAGTGGGTATAAAATTTAACAGTAAGGGCCCACGATAGTTTCTACTTTTCCCGCGCAACCGACGGTATCTTTATTACAGTGCAGTATGATCGTTATTACTGGCGTCAAGGGGGTGAACGGCGTGAAACAACCGGCTTTTACATCAGACATTTCCTCCCTTCCAAGGGTGGCTATGGTTTGCTTGTTTAGCTCTAGCTTTTTTTGAATTTTTTTCGTTTTCATTTTATTCTCCTTTTTTTCCTAAAATATAATTTCCCTTTCTCTGCGCTATTAGGCGCACTTTCTTTGGTTTATGTTCGGAGACGCCCAACATCTCTCGGCGCATTGCGTTTCGATGAGTTGCGCCGTGTTATTATAAACCTACGAAGTATAATTTAATCAAATGTAAATGTCAAGCCTTTATGTAAAAAAAAATTTTTTTGATGAAAGTAGGTCCCAGGTCATGGAATGCCCTTCGAGCCATTGCGCGAGGCCGCGAGGCCGCGAGACCACGGGACGCTTAAAAGTGGCAATTGACTAATCGGCGACAATCGCATACAATTGCAGCCATGATGGCCAAATCGAAATCGCTGACCGCCGCTTATTTTTCCCTGGGCGCCTTTGCCCTGGTCTCCCAAACCATGATCCTGCGCGAATTCTTCGTGGTGGTCTACGGCAATGAATTCATCTTCGGCGTGCTCCTTGCCAACTGGCTGATAGGCATCTTTATCGGCGCCCTCCTGGGCAGCGCGGCCGTTGACCGCGATAAAAACAATTTGAAAACTTTTTCCCTCTCCCTGCTCCTGTTGGCCGTGCTTTTTCCCCTTTCCATTACCGCCATCCGCTTCCTTTACACCATCAGCGGGACCCCGGTGGGGACCTATGTCAGTTTCTCCAATGTGGCGCTCTATTCCGCGCTATTTATTATTCCCGTCAGCTTTTTTATCGGCTTCGCCTTCCCCGTTGCCGCCAGGATTCATACCGGCGCAGACGCCGCTGCCGCTCACACTTCTCAAGACCGTGTGCAAAAAATTTCTGCCATCTATATCGTGGAAGCGTTAGGTTCGCTGTTGGGCGGCGCGATTTATACTTTTTTCCTGGTGGGACGGTTTAACCCCTACTTTATCGCCGGTTTGATCGCCCTCCCCCTATTGGTTTCCTGCTGGGCCGCTGTAAACAAAAGCCGGTTTAAAATCATGCGCTTCATCTGTGTACTCCTCCTGATACTCAATCTACTGGCGCTCACACCTTTTATCAACAGGAAAATCGAAAATTTCACCGTAGAAAAAAGATGGCGCAGTTTTTCCCAACTGCCGTTAAATTATGCCGCGGATTCAAAGTACCAGGATATCGCAGTGTCCCGCCTTTCCAACCAATACAACCTTTACCTCAATACCATGTTGGCCGCGGTATTTCCCAACGACGATGACAATATGATATTAGCCGCCCACCTGGCAGCCCAGCACCCGCCGCTGCCGGCGCATCAACGGATGCGCATCCTGGTCATCGGGGACGCCGTCAGCGGACTGGCCGGGCGCCTGCTGCGCTTCGATGTGGAAAAACTGGTCTCCGTGGAAATCGACCCCAACGTCGTGGAGACTATTTTAACCTTCCTGCCGCCGGCGGAAAAAAAACTGGTGCAAAAATACCAGGCCGACGGGCGTTTCGAAATAAAGATCATGGATGGCCGCAAATATGTCAAAGACCTGGTGGAAGGCCGCGAGCCCGGGATTAAAGCGCCTTACTTCGATATTGTCTATGTGAATGTGCCGGAGCCTTCCACCTTGCTGTTGAACCGTTTCTATACCGTGGAATTTTTCTCGGACTGTGCGCGAATTTTAAGAAAAAACGGAGTGACGGCCTTGAAAGCCACCGCTTCCGAAGATTATATGCAGGGCATTGTAAGCGATTATACCGCCTCCATATATAATACGGTTAAATCCGTGTTCCCCTATGTCGCCGCCGCGCCGGGCGCGCAGGTTTTTATCTTTGCCTCCATGGACCCCGGGGCCGTCTCGGATAAACCGGTTATACTGGAGGAACGTTACATGCAAACCGGGGTCTCCCCCGGCAACCTGGGCCTGATTTTTTATTCCCTTTACCCGCCGCAAAAGACCGCGGCCGTCAGCAGCGCCCTCAACTCCCATGCCCGGCGCCAACTCAATACGGATGAAAAACCCATGGCGGGTTTTTATTTCAATAAAATCATCGGCTGGTACGGCAAAAGCCGCGTATCCCATGTGCTTGAATTTTTTGAAAACATCGGGGCAGGGGATATTATTCTGATGGCCCTTGTTCTCTTCTTTGCCCGCCTGGCGTTTATCGCCGTTAAAAGAAAACCCCCAGACATTACCCGGGTCCGCGCTTTAAAATTCCATACGCTGCTGGCGGTGTTTTCCGGGGGCATGGCGGGACTATCCCTGGAACTGGTGATTATCTATACGTTCCAGGGCAATTTTGGCAGCGTCTACCATATTATCGGGTTTATTATTGCCATTTTCATGTTTGGGCTGCCCATGGGGGCGTTGGCATCCAATGCATTAATGAACCGGGTGAAATTGCGCAGCGAACGGGAAGTTATCAAGGTTATTATTTTCATCCAGGCGGTAATCGCCGCGATTGCTTTTTTATTGCCTTATATGCTCAGGCTGTTCATGAGATACAGTCTCCTGGGCCAGCTCGTCATTTTTGCGGAAACCATCGTGATCGGTTTTGTCATCGGGTTCCTGTTCCCCTTTGCCGTGAGTCTTTACCTGGGCCGAAGCGAAAGAACCGGCCGGGCTGCCGGGGTTATCGATGCCTTTGATCATATGGGCGCCGCATTGGGGGCGTTTTTTACCGGCTCGCTGTTCCTGCCCGTGATGGGCGTAACAAAAGTATGCCACCTGTCGGCTCTCTTTCCACTGCTGTCATTATTGCTGCTGCTGACGGATTTTTTTAAGGTGGAAAGGTGGAAAGGGGACAGGCAAATTTTTTAAATCGCCAAAACGGTTGACAAAAATCGATAAAACTTGTATGATAATGCAAGGTTGCGCTCGTAGCTCAACGGATAGAGCGTTTGACTACGAATCAAAAGGTTGGGGGTTCGAATCCCTCCGGGCGCGATCTTTTTTTATTCCTATCTCTCGAATACCAGGAGCGAAACATGCCTGACGACGATAATAAAAACCCCCGGGAAGACGCCTTTATTTCCGCCACCCAGGATATCGATGTGGATGAAATTATGGCCTCCATCAAGAAAAAAATCCAGGACAAGAAAGACGCCGGACTTCTAAATCAAAAGGAAATCGACGATATCGAAAATATGGAACTCCTCCCCCTGCCTGAGATACTGGATATCCCTAATGTCTACGAACCTCACTTATTCCCGGACCGCAAAGGGCATGAATTCCAGCCTTTCCGCCTGGAACCGGAACCGGAACTGGGCCCGGTTAAAAAAATCCTCAAGAAAATCCGGCCGCTGATCCTTCCTATCCTCCGTTTCATGATCCGCCCTTACGGCCTCGAACTGAAAAACCTGACCGTGCACCTGCATAATATTAATAAACAAGAACTCCATAACCTGAAAAAAACGATTTACGGCGCTTACCAGGGTAAGGACTATATAATACTTCTCCATAATGTAGCAAATCACCTGATCGTGGAAGCCTCGAAACTGAAAACAGAAAGTGAATTGCTGAAAACCAGGATTAAAGTACTGGAAGATAAAATCGAATTCCTGGAAAACAGGGAACGACAGATTGAAAAAAAGTTGTTTGACCCCGGCGCGGGGGAAAAGTGAGCGAATGGCTGCCTGCATTCATCAATTATTAACTTACTACTCCTACGGCGATGCGATAGGGAATGAGGCGTTGGAAATCCGGGATTTCCTCAGGACGCAGGGATATGAATCTGAAATCTTCTCCTACCTGTACCACCCGAAGTATGCGGGTCAAATCATCGATTACCGCCAATATGACCGCTTCAGCAATGAAAAGAACATCCTTATCTTCCACTTTTCCATCGGCTCTCCCGTGACTGAGAAATTCTTACAAGCGCCGGATAAAAAGTTAATTATCTATCATAATATTACTCCCCATCACTTTTTCCTGGATTACCACCGGGTGTTGGCGCAGGATTGTTACCAGGGCAGGGTGGAATTGAAAAGCATGGTGGGTAAGGTGAACCTGGCCCTGGGCGACTCGGGGTACAATCGACGGGAACTGGAAGACGCGGGGTTCGCCGATACGGGGGTGCTGCCGCTGGTAATGAATTTCGAAAAATTTAAAAACCCCATCGCGCCGGCGCTTAAAGAAATATTCGCCGACGGTAAAACCAATATCCTCTTTGTGGGGCGACTCATCCCCAGTAAGATGGTGGAGGATGTGATTAAAATTTTCCACCTCTATCAAAAGCATTTTAACGGCAATTCTCGCCTGTTCATCGTGGGCGAGTACCGGGGGCTGGAACGATACCTCTGCGCCCTCCAGGACCTGGCGCTGAAACTGGGGCTTAAAAATGTGCATTTTAGCGGTCATATCCCGGACGAGGAATTAAGCTCATACTTTAAACTGTCCCACCTTTACCTGCACATGAGCGAGCATGAAGGCTTCTGCGCGCCGCTGCCGGAAAGTTTCTTTTTAAATATCCCGGTAATCGCCTTTAACGCCGGCGCGGTAAAGGAAACCATGAATAACGGCGGCCTGTTGGTGAATCGAAAGGATTTTGTCGCTATTGCCGCCTTGATAGACAGGGTGTTAACCGATGGGAAGCTCAAAGAAAAAATCCTCGCCTCCCAACAAAACGCCCTACAAAAGTATAATCAGAACAAGACCGGCGAAATCCTGCTGGAATATATATTGAAGCTAAAAAACGTTTAGCCACGGACGTACAGGACACACGGACGAACACGGACAACACAATGGAACATAAAATGAAATTTAATTCGATTATCGTACGATATGGGGAAATTAGCCTTAAAGGGAAAAATAGGAAATCCTTCGAACTTAAATTAAAATCGGATATCGAAGGCTTTTTAAAAGCCCGGGGAATCGATTTCTCCCGCGTGGACCTGAGAAGGGGCCGCATCTATATCCGGGGAATCGACCAGGTCCCTGGATTGGAAAAAATAATGGGCGTTCATTCTTACAGCCCGGCGTTGGAAATCGAAAGAAATATGGAGGCGCTGGAAAGGGAAGTGCTCTTTTTTATACCCATGATTGCCGACGCCCAATCTTTCAGGGTAAGCTGCCAGCGTGTGGATAAACGGTTTCCCATTAAATCCGTGGACCTGGAACAGGCAATCGGGCATATGTTACACCTAAAATCCGGGACCCCGGTTAAATTGAAAGACCCGGCGATGGAGGTTCATATCGAGATCGGCGAAGATGGGATTTTTCTCTTTGGGGAAAAAATCCGGGGGTACAGCGGCATGCCTTACGGCAGCGCCGGGAAACTGGTGTCCCTGGTTTCGGGCGGCATCGATTCGCCGGTGGCTACTTTCCTGATGATGAAACGGGGCGTGGAACCGATTCTCCTGCACTTCGAGCTTTCCCAGGAGGATACGCAAAAAGTGATTAAATTAAAGGAAAAACTGGAAGAGTATGCTTCCGGCCGGGAAATCAAATTGTATGTTATCCCCAGGGATGAGATTTTTAAAGGAAAATTTTCCGGGCTATATAATAATGGGCGCTATCAGCCTTATATCTGCGTAATATGCAAGCACCTGATGCATAAAAAAGCGGGTGAGATCGCGAAACAGGAAGGCGCATTGGGTATTATCACGGGCGATAACCTGGCGCAAGTGGCGTCCCAGACGTTAAAGAATCTCTTCGCTTACCAGATGACTTCCGAATTCCCGGTTTACAGCCCCTTGATCAGTTTCGAAAAAGAGCAGACCGTGAAAATTGCCAGGGAGATCGGGACTTATGACCTTTCTGTGGTAAAAGCAAAAGGATGTACGCCCCCTAAGAATCCTAAAACCGGTGTTTCGATTACTACTTTCCATAAAATATTGAATGAGCTCGGATTGTAATAACCAGAAGTTTTGGGAAGTCCAGAAACCCTTTTTCAAAAGGGTTTCTGGGTTTTTAAACGCTGGAGTTCCAAACGCCGGCAATGGCATGGCCGCAGGAGCCGCACTGACCGCCAGATAGTTTTTTTACCCTGGTAAAATAACCTCTTCGTTCGATTAAAATTGCATTACACGCCGGGCAGCGGGTGTGCGCGAACCGCTCATCCGCCACGTTGCCCGCATAAACAAATTTAAGCCCCATGTCCCGTCCCAATTCAAGCATTTCATAAATAATACCCGTGGGCGTAGCCAGCACATCCAGGAGCCGGTGTTGCGGGAAAAACCGCGACACATGCCACGGCATCATCTCATCCACGCTTAATATAAAAGAAATCAACTCCCCCATTTCCCGCTTATCCGTGTTCACACCCGGGATCAACAACGTGGTCAACTCTACCCAGATACCTTTCGCTTTCATACCTTTTATCGTTTCCAGGACCGGCGCCAGCGTGGCCCCGCAATATTCCTTATAAAAGCTTTCCCTGAAGGCTTTTAAATCGATATTGGCCGCATCCAGGTACGGCGACATCATTTCCAACGCTTCAGAGCTCATATAGCCGTTGGTGACCATCACATTTTTTAAACCCTTTTCCCTGGCCAATTTGGCCGTCTCCAACATGAGCTCGAAATAAACAGTCGGTTCCGAATAAGTATAGGAAATAGATTGCGAACCGCTGTTTAAGGCCGCTTGTACCAATTCTTCCGGCGGTATCTTCTCCCCGAAAATCCGGGCTTCCGTTTCAACCACGGATAAAGAATAGTTCTGGCAAAACTTGCACTTGAAATTGCAGCCCATGGCGGCGATCGAGTAAGAAGTCGAAGCGGGCAGAAAATGGTAGAGAGGTTTTTTTTCAATGGGGTCCAGGTGGGTGGCGCATACTTTATCGTAATTTAGCGAATAAAGGGCGCCGTTAATGTTTTTCCGCACCCGGCACACGCCGGATCGATCCTCTTGTAACCGGCAGTGGTGAGCGCAAAGCAGGCATCTGACGACGTTGTCTTTGCCGGCGGTTTCATATAAAAGCGCTTTTTTCATTGCTCTTTTCTTTGCTAGATCACTTCCCTGAGTTTTTGTTCGATCATCTGGGAAGAGACCGCGCCCACCATTTGCGTTTTAACGTTGCCGTTTTTAATGAACAGCAGTGTCGGCAGGCCCCTGATGAGATATTTGGATGAAGTCCTGGGACAGTCGTTTACATTGACCTTAAGGACCTTCACCCTGGAACGGTAAGCGTCGGCGATTTTTTTCAGCCCAGGCTCCAATTGCATACAGGGCGCGCAGGTGGGAGACCAGAAGTCCACGATTATGGCCTTCTGATCATTCAAGTGATGATCGAAATCGATATCGTTAGCAAGAATTAATTCATCCATTTCAAATTCTCCTATAACCTTTCTTTTTTTATAGTTAAATAAGTATATTAATTGTCTTAGAGAATCATATTCTATTTTTTTGAAGGATAAATGTCAAGACAAAAAAATATATTTTTTTTATTTACACACAAGATATAGCGTCTGCCGGTTTAATACCTTCTATTAGTGGGGGTTTAAACCGGTGTTCCCCACCCCGGACCGGGACCGGGAATTTATTCATTTTCCCTTTGAAATTTTTTTTAAAAAATGGCATAATATCCTCTTGCGTTAAGGAGAAAAACGATATGATTAAACTGCCGCAAATACCGGGGTACAGGTTAATACGAAAGCTGGGCCACGGCGGAATGGCCGATGTATACCTGGGCGTCCAGGAGAACCTCCAACGGGAAGTCGCCATAAAAGTATTGGTGTCGTCTCTTTTCAGGGATGAGCAGTTCTCCTTGCGTTTTATAAAAGAAGCGCAAACCGCGGCCAGGTTGTCTCACCCCAACATTATCACCATCCACGACATCGGGCAAGTAGGGGAAACTTATTTCATCGTAATGGAATACCTCCATGAAAGCCTTAACGACCGGATAAAAAAAGTAGGACTGGTTCCGCCCAGGGAGGCGTTGGATATCGTCAAGAGGATAGCGTCGGCGCTGGACTACGCTCATAATAAAGGCTTTATCCACAGGGATATAAAACCGGACAACATCATGTTCCGGTCGGACGGAACCGCCGTGCTGGTTGATTTCGGAATCGCCCGCGCCATCGATTCCACCACCCGCCTTACCCGGACCGGGATGAGCATCGGCACACCCTATTACATGAGCCCCGAACAATGCCGGGGAGAGAAAATCGACGGCCGCAGCGATATTTACGCGCTGGGGGTCCAGTTCTTTGAATTATTGACGGGAAAGGTACCTTACAAAGCAGAGAATACCGCCGGTATTATCCTCAAACATATCCAGGACCCGGTGCCGCGTTTACCCCTGGAACTGTGCCAGTATCAACCCCTACTGGACAAAATGATGGCCAAAGACAAAGAAATGAGAATTTCCTGCGCCGCAGAACTGGTAAAATTCATAGAGGGTTTTTTGATCGCCCGGGATCATCAACTTCCCCCCCCTATGCCCACGATGCCGGCGGCGTCTGTCGCCAGGCCGGAAATGCCCACAGCGGAACAACTCACTATCCCGACCCCCCGGCCCGCCGCATCTATATCGTTCCGTAAACAACCGGGAAGAAAAAAATGGCTGGCCCCGGCCCTGCTGGGACTTGCGGCGGCGATGGTAGTCGGCACGTCGATCTATTTCTTTAGCCAATCCACCCCCGGGAAAACCGAAAACAGCTCTCCAAAGGTGGAGCAAAAAGTTGAAACTGTAACCGAAACCCTGACGGGAAAAGAAACGGTTTCGTCGACGCCAACGGGAACAGATAAAACCCAACAACCGCTTGCAGCCGCAGAGAAAAAAAACAACTCCATTACCCCAACAGCGAGAGATGCGGGCGCCGACGCCGACGCCGCGGAAAAACCGGGAAAATCGACGAAATCCCTTATGTCGGACAAGTCGGACAAATCGGACAGGTCGGACAAGTCCGACAAGTCTGAAGCTGTGAAAGAACCCCTACCGAAAGTCGAACAAACCCCGGCGCCCTCGCCCTTCCAACAAATAAAAACCGCGACTTTATTGGACCTGCATCCCGATGTGCTAAGGGAGTACAGCGCCATGTTGGAGCGACTGCAAATCCCGGTCTTAAACCCGAAGTTAAAAATAATAGGTCAAATCGTCGTCAACCTGGCCATCGATGAAAATGGCAAAATTACCATTCAAAACTTCCAGGATATGATCAAAGTAACCCCGCTCCTGCAAGAAACACAGGTAAAAATCGCTATCGCTAGAAAAATAAATGGTATTTCCCTGCCCCCCCCAAAAAATAAAAACGGCGAACCCGTCAAAGTAAGCAACTGGCGGGTAACATTTAAAGTAGGGAAATTCTTAAATAATATAATTTTGACAAAACAAAACTAAAAGGAGGAAATGAAATGTTGAGATTTAAATCCTTAAGACCGTTAAGCTTGTTAACCCTGTTCTTTTTCATTTTTTTCATCGGGCCCGCGGAATTCTCCCTGGGACAGGAAGAAGATACATTGGTGAACGCGCAAAAACTTTACCAGGCCGGCGATTATGAAAGCGCCATCAAAACGTTGAGCGACTTTATCACGAAGCTGAGAGCCATGGTGGAGCAAAAGAAAAATGTGTCTCAAGCCTTTTACATGCTGGCAAAGATTTATTTCGAAGTAGGCGATGATGTGAAAGTAGACGAGAACTTACGAAAAGTCTTTGAAACATTCCCCGCATTTAATATCGATGAGAGTAATTTCAGTTTTAAAGAACGGGTAGAGAAGGTTAGAGAAGAATTCTTGCAGAAAAAAGAAGCCGAACTGGATAAGCAGGAAGAACAAATAAGTCCCAAACCCAGGGTTATCCAGCAGTCCACCGCGAAGACAGCGAAAAAGAAATTCCCGGTGGTGCTGGTGGTGGTGGGTATTGTGGTGGTGGCCGCCGTGGTCATCCTCCTGGCCGGCGGCAAGAAAACACCGGCGGAAACGTTCGATATCAGGGGACCCTGGACAATCTTTGACACCTCCGGCGCAGAACAACTGTGGAGTCATTTTACCTTCACCGGCCCCAGTCGCGGCAGCGGAACGTTTGTCGACGACGACAGCGATACAGGTACTTATACGGTTAACGACAGGACCGTTAGTTTCAGGTACGATGACTTTAACATTATTTTTAACGGTACCTTCGTCGAACAAAACCGCATGAACGGCGCTTATACATCGATCCTGGGCTCCCGCAACTGGAGGGCCGTCAGGGGACGCGCCGCGCTGCAGGGCACGGCATCTTATCTTAAACAGGCAAAAGCGGCCAGTATAAAATAAAAGGAATGGTTAAGACAGGATAGACGGGATGAAATGATGGCATAATCCCGCTATCCTGTTTAATTTTTCAAGTCCAATTTTTACTATCCAGGATTTGACGGATTTTTTGGAGCAATTCCATGGGCGAGAAGGGTTTCGCCAGGAAGGATAACCCCCTGGATAATATCTCATGGGTCACAATTCTTTTCCCCGTATAACCGGAGATAAATAAAACTTTGACGCCCGGGTACTGTCGCGTCATTTCGTCCGCCAATTCCTTACCGTTCATGCCCGGCATCACGACGTCCGTGAGAAGCATATCGATTTTCCCACCCTGGAGCCGGCCGCACAATTCAAGCGCTTCCTCGCCCGTCCCTGCATCATAGGTTCGATACCCATGCCCCTGGAGTATCTGGATAATCACATCCCGGAGGTCCGCTTCATCTTCCACCACCAGCAGCGTTTCCTTCGAACCCTCCACCATCTCCGCCGCCGGCGCCGTTTGTTCCGCCGGCGCCGCGATTTCTTCCACGGGAGCATTAACAACAGGAAAGTATATTTTAAAAGTAGTTCCTTTTCCCGGCTCACTTTCAAAACAGATATGACCGCGGTTTTGTTTTACAATACCATAGACCGCGGACAATCCCAATCCCGTTCCTTTCCCCGGTTCTTTGGTGGTAAAAAAAGGCTCAAAGAGAAATTCTTTTATTTCTTCGGGTATACCGCGGCCGGTATCCGCCGCCAGGATCATCACGTAGTCCCCCGGTTTTATTTCATCGAATTGGCGACAGTACGCCTCATCCAGGTAAGCATTGGCTGTTTCGACCCTGATCATGCCCTGTTTGGGCATGGCCTCGCCGGCATTGACCACCAGGTTTATAATCACCTGTTCCAACTGCACCGGGTCTATTTTGATATGGAGAATCCCGGCGGCCAGTGAAATCTCGAGGGAAATATTTTCGCCTATCAGGCGGTGCAGCGTATTTTCCAGGCCGGCCAATTGCTCATTGATGTTCAACACCCGGGGTTCGGTGGGCTGCCTCCGACTGAAAGCCAGCAGCCGTTCTGTCAGGGATGCGGCGCGATCCGTCGCTGTTTGAATGTCTTTGAGAAATCCCCCGGCTGGTTGGTCCGGGGATATGTCGGCGGCCAACATCCGGCAGTAACCCTTGATCACGGTAATCAAATTGTTAAAGTCATGGGCAATGGCGCCCGCCAGTCTGCCCTCGGATTCCATTTTCCGGGCATGTTGCAATTGGGCTTCCTGTTTCTTTTTTTCCGAAATATCGGCGACTAACCCGGTCAGGCCGGTAGGCTGCCCGCTTCCTGTAATTAGCCTGCTGGAAGCGCGGACGTAAAGTGTTTTGCTATCTTTATCGAAAATTCGGAATTCGATGACTTTATTTGTCCCGGAATATACCTTTTTAAGGGCCGCTTCCACTGTCGGCAGGTCATCGGGGTGGACAAGACGGGAAAAATGCCGGCCCTCGATATCTTCAACCTTATATTGGCTTATCCGTTCGACGGCCGGGCTTACATAAGTGAAGCAGCCGTCTGTATCCAACGTGAAAATAGCTTCGTTTATGTTTTCCACCAGCGACCGGTATTGCCCCTCTTTTTCCATCACGATGGCCCGGTGTTGGATTTCCATCCGGTTGAGGCGGTGCAGCGACGCCAGGGCCGGTATACCGAACGCCAATAGGGCGACAACCGCGGCGAATAGATGCCGGGGGTTTACCGCGCCGGCGCCTGACAGCCAACGCAGCAGCATGTAAAAAAACCACGCCGCCAGCGCTGCCAGCAGCAGTATGGAAAAGAGCCGCGCTTTCCTGAGCTGGATTCGCTGCTCACTGGTGGAACTTGCCGACGCCGACAGCCACCGAGAAAAAGCCTGAAATTTTTCTTTTATCATCCATATATTTTATAGAAAATAGAAATGGAATGCAACTATTTTTTTATTTGACTTTGCAATAGGAAAAAAATTATAATTATCACGTGCTATTTTTATATGGTTAGGAGGATTGACTTATGAAAAAGAAACGGGTTACAATACTTTTATGGGCGCTTGCTTTTATCTTAACCCTGGCCCTTGCTGTTTATCAGCGATTGACCGGGCCCACCCACCCGCTGGCGGGCAGTGAATCAGTAAAAGGGAAAGTAATTAGCTATCGACTGCTGCGCAGTTTTACGGAATTTCAATCATTACCGGTTAAAATACAGGCGCCGGCCGAGGTAACGGCATGGCTGAGCTATAAGCGTTATAAAACCTCCGATGAATGGACGGAAGTGGCAATGAAACGGCAAGGGGAGTACCTGGCCGGGGAAATACCGGGCCAACCGGCCGCCGGTAAAGTCGAATATACCATCCGCCTGCAGTGGGGCGAAGAAGATATACTGCTAAACAGGGGCAGAAGTATTGTGGCGCGGTTTAAAGGCGAAACGCCCACCTGGCTTTTAATTACCCATGTGGTTTTTATGTTCCTGGGGATTCTCTTTGCCGTCAGGGCGGGTTTGGAAACCCTACGGAAAGACGGCAACTATGCACGATTGGCCATCTGGACCCTGGGGTTTGTTTTTATCGGCGGCCTGGTCCTGGGCCCTTTTGTGCAAAAATATGCATTCGGTAGTTGGTGGACCGGGGTACCCTTCGGTACGGATTTGACGGATAATAAGACGTTGATTGCGTTTATAGCCTGGGCGGCCGCATTGTTCCTGAAGAAAATGAGTAAATGGTGGATACTGGCCGCCGCGGTATTGATGATTGCAGTCTATCTCATCCCCCACTCGATAATGGGTTCGGAACTGGATTACCAGAGCGGAAAGATGAAGAATAAATTTGAGCAGCGGGGGACTTAATTTTTTTTAGTCGGCTTCCCTTGACATAACGGGCAGATAGATTTTAAAGGTGGCGCCTTTTCCTTCCTCGCTGTAAACATTGAGCCAGCCGTTGTGTTGTTTAACGGTGCCGTATACGAAAGCCAGGCCCAGGCCCGTTGAATTTTTGATTAATTTGGTGGTAAAAAAAGGTTCGAAAATATGCTTGAGGGTTTCCTGGTCCATACCTATGCCGGTATCATTGACGGAGATGCAAATAAACCGCCCGGGGCGACTCTCCGGGATTTCCAGGCACATGGCGTCATCCAGGGAGACATTCTCGGTTTTAATCGTTAATCTCCCTTTCTCCGGCATGGCGTCGCAGGCGTTCTGGACAATATCCATAATCACCTGCGCCAACTGACTTTGATCCCCTTCGATGGGATCCAGTTGCGGCGCCAGTATGATTTCCTGTTTCACCCCTTCCCCGAATACGTTACGCATCATGTAGCCGATACTGCCCACCAGGTCATTGAAATCCAGCCTTTCCAGTTTAAGCATTTGTTTCCTGCTGAAGGATAAGAGCTGGTTGGTCAGCGTGGCGGAACGGTCGGCGGATGTTTTAATGGCATCCAGTCGTTTCCGCATGACTTGATTTTCAATGCCGCTGTTGATCAGTAATTCGATATTGCCCAATATAATGGCCATCAGGTTGTTAAATTCATGCGCCATGCCCCCGGCCAGGGTGCCTACCGCCTCCATTTTTTTGGCTTCCACCAGCCGGTCTTTCAGCAGGTTTTTCTCCTCCTGCATCTGTTTCTGTTCGGTAATATCCAGGTACATCCCATAAATTCCTACCTGGTCGTTTTCCAGGTAGATCGGTACGCCGTGAAGCAGGATATCCACTGTTTGCCCGTCCTTCCTTTTCCGTATTGTTTCGTATTGGACTATTTCTCCTTCCAATGTCCTGGTAGAAAGTTTTTTTGCTTCAGCCAACATCTCGGGGGGTACGATAATGTCATCGATGGATTTTTCTCGGGCCTCTTCAAGGGAGTATTGAAATATGATTTCAAATTTGCGGTTTACGTTCAGGATTTTATTTTGGGAATCCATGACCACGATGCCGAAGGGCGAGTTTTCAAAAAGCTGCAGTAAAAATTCCTGGTCTCTCCGGAGTGATTTTTCGGCTTTCTGATGGCCGTTTATCTCTACCTTTAATTTTCGGTTGAGTTCCAGGCGCACCTGCTGGAGTCGTTCCACCATATGGTTAATCTCCCGCGACAGGACGCCGATTTCATCTTCACGGTTTACTGCGCAGCGTAGGGACAGGTCATCGGATTCACGGATGGCGGCCGTATGGCGGGTTAATTTTGAAAGGGGGGCCACAATGGTCCTTTGCAAATACATCATCCAGAAAAAAATGAAGAGAAAACCGATCGCTATGGCTGAAAGTATGACGGTGCTAATAATTTCCGTGCTCCTGGTGCTGATGTTGCGCGGCATTTTGACGGCGATTAGAAAGGCGGGTTTACCGGCGACGCCGGCGAATGTCGTGTAAGCATGGATATAGTTTTTATCTCTATGTTCCGGTGAAATATAAATGGTTTGTTCCGTGGTGATTTGCGCCATTATCTCCGGCATCCCGGCAGCGGGGATGGGCTGGATAGTAAAATCGATCCGGGACTGCTGGGCCAGGGTCTCCAGGCGCTCCTCCGAAAGGAAACGCCCCATGATAAATGTCCCCCGGCTGGGTCCTTTTTTCAGCGACGTCAAGATGGGCCGGGAGACCAGCAGGAGAATTCCCTGCCGGGTCGGCAGCACGCCCTTCACGGAACCGTCCCCTGCTTTATGCTGGAAAAAGTAATTTTCACCGGGCAGCAACTGGGCTGAAAATTCAGGTAAAGAAACGGTTAACCTGGATTGTAAATCATATATCTTTCCCCATAGGATCTCTCTTTCGGTATTGAGGATGTATAGGAGGTTTAATTTGCCGTTGACAAAGAATTCCACTCCCAGGTTGGATTTGATATAATCGTCCCGGCTGTTGGGGTCCCCGACAAAGCGGTAGGTGTCGTCCCAGGAAGCCCACCCGTCAACCATCATATTCAGGGTGGCCAGTTCCCCTTTAAGTAATTTAACGCAATCTTCGGTATTCTTGCGGGCATCTTCCATTTCCATTTGCACGTAATTGGGGTATATCAGTAGTTTGTAGATTCCATAAATAGCCACGCAGAACACCAGGAACGTGACAACCAGGAATAACGAAATTCTAGCCTTTAAGGACATGGACTTTTCTCTTTGTATCAAATCTAATTGTGACCTTTAAGAATACCAGAAATTTAAGTAAATTTCAATTGTTTTTTCAATGTTTTAAAAAATTTATTTTGGTAAATGGCGAGTTAGCAGCAATCCTTAGGGCCGCATTCGCAGCCGCAAGACGGTTCGGAGCCCCGCATAGCCCCTTTAATAATAGCGTAGGCGCATCCCACGCCGGAGCGGACGGCGATGGCGCCGAAGGGGCAGTTTTGTGCGCAGGCGCCGCATTCCATACAGGCGTCCTTTTGGATAATCCCGGCTTTTTTTTCATTTATCTCAAACACGCCGTGGGGGCAAACTACGGCGCACATACCGCAGCCGGTGCATTTATCCCTGTCCAGCGTCAGCGTCGCAACGTCTTTTAAATATAGGTCATTTCTCATTGTTCCTCCTGGTTTACTAAACAAAACGTCCTGCCAGCCATAATAGTATCCCGACGGCGGCGGCGGTTATTTGCGCCGGCACCGCATAACGCATCTCTTTTTTCACGCCCGAGAGCGATGTGTAAGTGGAAGCGCCGGTAAAGTTCATGGTTAAAAATGATGCAATCGAAGAGATCAGCAGGAACCATGCCGTGGTTTCCAGCGGGGAAGCGCCCCGAAGCGCGGTGAAGAAAGCGAATCCAAAGAAGAGAACCCCGATTACAAAGCCTTTGAAAGAGAAACTTCGCCCGGGCAGCCAGGGCAGCAGCAGCGGCGCGGCGGCGGCGCCGGCGAGATAAGCCAGCAGCAGCGCCCATACGGCGCGTAGACCGGCGGGGACCGCCGTATTTAGCGAATAACCGCTGCTATTGAAGCCTGAAAGCAGGAAAAAGGCCGCCATGATAAGTAGGAATTTCGGGGCGCCCTGCACCAGTTCGATGGGCGCCACCCGCGCCCGGTCCTTAAATGAAAACCGCACCCGCCGCATCCCCGGCGTGGCCCTCATCCCGGCCCGGAGAAACGCGGGGATATCCGCGGCCCGGACCGGCCCGTAAATCACAGTGAAACCCGATTGCCCTTTCACCCGGTGGGCCGAGACCCCCGGCGCGCCCAGTTGCGGTACGATTAATTTCCTGTGTTTGACGATTTCCTTTAGCCCGGTGATATCGATGCGGCGCACCAGTTCATCCGAGCCGAAGGTTCCTTTGCCGGCGGCGCACCAGACGTTAACGCCCCCGGTATCCAGGACCAGTATCCAGGCATCCAGCCCGGCGAGTTCCTTGCGCAGGGCGTCGAAACTTAATTTGTAATTGGCGGAAACCAGGACAATGGCATTCTCATCCGGGTTCCCCACGGCATAAATCCCGGGTTCTACCTTGTAATTCATGCGGCCGATTCCCCAGCGGGCTTTTACAGCGCCCCATTTATCGGCCCCGGTTAATTGGGTGGATACCCTGGGAACAACCTGTATCTTTTTCTCCCGTGCCGTCGAGCCCGATGGGCAGCATGGCGCGGCTTGTTCCGGTCGCCCCGGTTGTTCGGGGCAGCAGCAGTTCTTTTTCATTTCATTCCTCCTTTTTTCATTTTATATTTAAGCGCAGCATTTTAAGCCGATGGATTCGACGGCATTATTAAGTAGTTCAAGGGCTTCGCATACTTTTTCACGTTCTTCTTCGGGTATGCGGTCGAAGATCGTCCGGGAATAGTCGAGGGAACATTTTTGCAGTTTTTTGGCCAGGGTTTGTCCGTTTTCCGTCAGATCGATGCATACTTTTCGTCTATCCCCGGGATTTTCCCGGCGGGTAACGATATTTTCGCGCACCAGGATATCGACGATGCGGGTCATGGTGCTGATGGCGACCCCCATCCGACGACTCAAATCGTTCATGGGAAGCATCCCTTTCCTGTGCAGGGTTTCGATGGCGCCGCACTGGGGCAGGGTAAGGCCATAACATACCTTTTGATCCCGGTTTAACAGGTTTAACTTACGGATTAACCGGGTCATCAACGAGCTGAATTTCGTATAATTATCTTTGTCTTCCTTCATTTTACCGGCCTCTATGTTCTTTACTTTGCATTACACAATTATTGTATAATACAACTATATTTTTGTCAAGTCCTTTCCAAATACGAAGTAAAGATTCTCCCGGGAGGCGAGCTAAAAAAAATGAAAGTTTCCAGATACTAAAAATTGACATAACGTCGTTAATATGGTAAGATTTTTAAAGCGGAGACGCTTTGCCTGTTACCGATAGTGGATGCAGATATAATAAAAAAGCGAGATGTCCCGGATGATGATTATCTATAGGCGTTTCCCGATGGGTTAAACTTAATTTTAACAGGAGATTCGATATGAATGAAAAACAAAAAGCAAAAAAAGAAATTGGCGAACGGTTGAGAAAATTGCGGAAACACCTGCGCTACAACCAGGGCCAACTGGCCGAATTCCTTGAAGTGGGTCGCGCCGACCTGTCCAGTACGGAAAGGGGAAGAATTTATCCGACGGTATATGTGCTGTATCTCCTGAAAAAAGAATTTAATATTTCCCTGTATTGGCTTTTGTTCAATGAAGGAGATATGTTTTATACCGAACCGGTACGACGGAGAGAAAATTCAGGTCTTAACCCCCTTAATGAGGAATTAAAAGACCTTTTCTTTCACATGGAAAATATTCCGATGGTAAGACACGCGGTGTTATCCTTTTTCTTTGAATATAAAGAGAATTATCGGTATCTCATCGCGGACTCATTGCAAGATTCCGAGAAGCCGAAAGAAAAATAGACGCGGGGGGAAAATCGGTTTGACGGTTGACATATCGCTCGTTTGCTTTATAATATAGTTTCCCAAAGGAGCGATCATGTTTGAAAAAGAAATGGAGACCGGTCAAAACGCCGTAATCGATGCCATGCGCATCAGCAGGACGGTGCAAAAGGAATTGACGGGGGCCGATGCTATTACCAAAGCGGATAAGAGCCCCGTAACCATAGCCGATTTCGCCGCCCAGGCGATCATTTGCAAGATTCTAAAAAAGCATTTCCCGGCCATTCCAATCGTAGCCGAGGAAAATTCAGACATCCTGGGAAAACCGGAAAACCGGGCGATCCTTGAAAAGGTTCTTTATTATATTGCCAACGATGAAAAGGCGAAATTTATCCTGGATAAAGATAATCTTTTCCAGGGCATCGATCTGGGAACGGGCGAGCCCACGGATGATATTTTCTGGGCCCTGGACCCCATCGACGGCACCAAGGGTTTTCTAAGGGGCGAGCAGTTTGCCATTGCCCTGGCATTGATTGTCAACGGGAAGGTTCAATTGGGAATCCTGGGTTGCCCCAACTTGAAAATGGGGAACCGGGGGTGTTTGCTTTTTGCCGGGAAAGGCGGCGGCGCATACGTGCTGGATAGCGAAACCAATACGCGAAAAAAGGTGGGTGTGTCCACCATTACGGTCCCTGAAAAAATGAGATTCGTGGAGAGTTATGTTTCGTCGCACAGCAACATGGATATGCAGTTGCACATTGCCCGGGTTTTGAAATTGGAGCAGGACCCGGTGCGGATGGACAGCCAGGTAAAATACGGCGTGTTGGCGGCGGGGCAGGCTGAAATTTACTTGCGCATTCCCCATCCTAAAACCCCGGATTACCGGGAAAAAATCTGGGACCATGCGGCCGGGAGCATCATTGTCGAAGAGGCAGGCGGGGTGGTGACGGATATCCTGGGCAAAAAACTGGATTTCAGCGTCGGTAAAACCCTGGCCAACAACCGTGGTATTTTTGCCTCAATTCCCGCCGTCCACAGCCGCATACTGGATATTATCAAAGAATTGAGTTAACAAATCAAAAGTTTTAGGAAGTCCAGAAACCCTTTTTCAAAAGGGTTTCTGGCCGCCGGAGGCATTATTTATTGTCCAGGCAGAATCTTTATCTTTAATCGCTTTGAGTGGTTTCCTGAATTATCGGTAAATTCCAATTGATAATTTCCAATAAAACCGGGGCCGGGGTTCCAATAAAAAATTCCTTTTTCCCGGTCCAGGGTGGAGCCGATGGGAAGCGGAGAAACGTTGTTCACCGGCGAAGCCGGGAAATGGATTTCAACCCGTTCCAGTTCTTTGATTTCAATGGAAATGATTCCATTCCCATCAGGATAGACCGCCTGTGGAGCGGCATTTTCGCGATATCCTTTGATAACACCAACCGCGCCGGACCGGTCGCTGATGGGCGAATATGAATCAAAAGCGGGCGAACACGGGGGTTCGCCCCTACGGTCCATATCGGCCCCGGTGTTCTGCACGATGAAATACCGGCTGCCGATGCCTTCGGCGTTGCCGGCATTATCTGTGGCCGTCCAGGCGATGGTATGGATACCGTTTTCTAAAGTAGTCATATCGAAAATGAAATATGCATGGGCGCCGCCGCTGTTAAGATAGTCTGGGAAAAGGCCTGCAATATCGGCCCGGTATATATTGTAAGTGGGGCGTCCTTTGTTAACGCCGTCGATATACACCGACATGGTGGAGCCATCGATGGGTATCATATTGGGCAAGGGCGTCAACGCCCACCCGGAATTGCGGAAATTACTCCCGGAAGCTTCGCCGCCCGGCGCGGGGTTATCGATGGCGCCGAAGGGTTTGACGGCATTGGCATTGTCTACGGTAACGGTTTTGGAGCCCAGGGTGGTTTGTTTGCCGGATAGGTCCGTGGCAATGGCGGTCAGTACATAGACGCCGTTCCCGCCATCGGGTAGGAAATAACTTAACAGCATATACCCCCAACCGGCCTGGTAACTCCTGGGCATAGTGGGATATAAAGCCTCTACATCGGGCCGGGCGCCTTCCACAAGTAGGGCGTCGCCGATATAAATAAGATTCTCGTTGTCCTGCCGGTATATTTTGACGCTGGCGACCCCCACATCATCCAGAGCCCAACCGGTTAAGGCGAAACTGCCGCGAACGGTGGAACCGTCAACGGGGGTGTCGAAACTGCCGAAAGGGGCTTCGTCTTGCGCGGCGTCTTTTATAGTCAATTGGGCGTTTACGGTTTGCGGGGTATTGGTGGCGCCGGGGGCGGCGACGGTAACGGAACCGGTATAGGTCCCTACTGCTAAAGCGCCGGGCACGGCGGAAAGCGCCGATTCGCCGGAGTCGGTCCCGGAAGCGGGCGCAGCGATAATCCATGCAGTATTTGCCAACGCCGTCCATTGCAGGGTACCCCCGCCGTTGTTGTCGATGCGCAGGGTCTGCGCCCCGGTGACTGCGCCGCCGGCGATGGCCCCGTAATAAAACTGGGCCCGGTTCAATGATATTTCCGGCGGAAGTGGGATAATAATGGAAAACACGGCATTGGAGGTATCCGTGGGGGAACCGTCGGAAGCTTCGCCGATGCGCACTTTACAGGCGGTGGAATTAAGAGTGGGCAAAGTCCAGGAATAACTGCCGTTATTGGCGGTGGAACCGAAGACCGTGTTCCAACTGCCGCCGTTGTTGGAGGAATACTCTATTTTTACATTGCCTACGCTGCCGGTGGAAGTCCAGGTGATGTTATGGACGGTTGCAGCGTCCCACTTTTCTCCCCCGTTGGGAGTGGTTACGGTTAGGGTGGGATTCGTTACGGTTACGATTGAAAAGGTGCTATTACAGGTGTCTGAAGGTCTACCGTCCACGGCCTCGCCGATTCTTACTTTGCACCTGATAGAGGGTTTGTTGGGTATTGTCCAGTTATAGCTGCCGGTGTTTTTTGTCGAAGCCACGATGGTGGACCACCTGGCGCCGTTATCGGTGGAATATTCGATTTTCACATTATCGATGGCGCCGGAGGAGGTCCAGGCCACTGCGTAGGTGGAACCGATGCCCCATTTCTCGCCGCCGTTGGGGGCGGTAACGGTGATGGAATCGGTGTTGCCCAACAGTCGATCGATGGCGTCGTCTACCTCGATACGTGGGCATGAACCGCCGCCCCCGCACAGGGTATCGATGGCCGGGCCGGTTTTCTGCAAGGCCGCTAATATCTCATCCACGCTGCTGGAGGAACTGGCCTGTCTTAATAAGGCCCAGGCCCCGGTCACATGGGGCGTCGCCATGGAGGTGCCGCTCCAGGATTCATAACTGGAATCGGATTCGCCGGTGGAGGAATAGATGCCTACCCCGGGCGCAAATAATTCCTGGAGCGTCTCACTCCAGTTATTGAAACCGGCCTCTATATCGGAATCGTTCGACGCCCCCACGGCCACGGCCGCGGGGATACAGGCGGGTGAACTGACAGCGTCGCAGTACCCCTCGTTGCCGGTGGCGACGGCCGTTGCAATGCGAACAGCTTTGAGGTTATTCATGGCTGCCTGCTGGGGCTCGCCGGTGCAAGGTAAATTGTACTCTCCGCCCCCGAGACTCATGTTCACGGCGGCGATGCTGTAGGTGCTGCGCAGGGAGTAGACGTGTTCCAGGCCTTTGGTCTGGTCCGAGTCCCAACTCATGACGCAGTCTGAGTCGCCGCCGCAATCCGCCGCTGAAAATCGGGAAAATACCTGGACGGCGAGGATTTTACTATCTTTGGCTACGCCTTTAAGCGAATTGGTTTTCCCGGCGGCGATCCCGGAAACATGGGTGCCGTGATCATAACCGTAATAATTGCTCTCATAGTGCGCCGCGGCCCCGGGTCCAATCATTAAATTAGTGCCGTTGGGGCAATCGGCATTGGTGGAGAAGCATGCTTCCAGGATGGTTTTCCCTGCAAAAAACTCGTGGGTGCGGCGGATGCCGGTATCCAATATGGCCACATACCACCCGGCGCCGGTGTAGCCCATGGACCACGCGGTATTGGCGCCGATGAGGGGGATGCTGGAAGTAAGCATGGGACGATCAAGTCCATCATTACGACCGCCGGCAAAAGGTTTTTCCAGGGGTTTCTTTTCTTCTACGTGGTAATCCGCTAATGGCCGGGCTTTGTCTTCAAAGATATCCAAAACCTGGGGAAGGGTGGGTAAGAGGGCCAGCGTTTCCGGCGAGACCTCTAAAGCAAGGTAGGGCAGGGTACTGTAGGTGTGATTCAAACGGTAGTCTTTGCCGTTTAATTGGTAAAGCACGGAATACGCGGCCGTATCGACGGCTTGCCGCAGGTCCAGGTCGGCCTGGACGCCCGCGGCGGGAAAGCTCAGGCCCGGTTCGATGACCTTATATTGGGTTGATTTTTCCGTCAGGGCTTCCAGGTTCTTTACATCCAGTAGGATAATAATCCTGGCGGAACCTTTTTCCCTGGCGGTATTTAGTAATTTCTCATACGTGGAAAGTTCTTCACCGGGTAGGGTGGTTGAAAGGGTTATCATCACAATAATCGGTAATAATAAGAATATTATTTTTTTCATTTTTTGCTCCATTGCATAAGAGATATATTGTTGAAAGCATACCTTATTATTATAAATGATTTTACAAAAAATTCAATCCCATTTTGTTCATTAAAATGTAGGGGTTTGATTCATCAAACCCGAATGATGAACGCCTGTAAGGGCCCCGCGGCGCGGGGGGCCGTTTTGAAGGACCGTACCGGAATTTTTACCTTCTGAACACCGTCAGGCTTTTCCTTCTTCCTCTTTATCCAGGAGATACTGCTTTATCAATTGCTTATTATTGATTTTATATTCGGCAAAGAAAGCCAGAATAGCGTATAGAGCATGGGGTACCCTGGATAGAAATGAAAGGAGGTCATTGATCTCTTCGCTGTGTTTCCCAAAATCGGGTTTGGGGTTTTTCTCTCCCAGGGGATTGAGCATTCGGTTATCGCTGCCAAAAATGAAATCCAAATTGACATGGTGGGTATCATGCAAATATTTCAAGTATTTGGCGGTGGGCAATTTAACGCCCCTCTCAAAATCAGAAAGGTAACTACGGGAAATCCCGGTAGCCTTATTCATAATGTCCATCGTCCAACCGAGTTGGTCCCGGATTTTTTTCAGTTGTAACCCGATATTAATAAAATGGGCTTCGCGCATTTTGTTCCTCCGTTCATCCGTTCAGCTTATTTTATCTCTAAATGGATGAAGAAGCAAGAAGGGGAGGGTGTGTTTCTCCGTTTCGCTGGGCTTTCTTATATTTAGAGTAATATAACAATATCTCATACCGCAGCACGTGGTCTTGTTCCATTTCAGCCAATAAATCTTTGATATCTGGTATCTCGGCTTCAAAATTATTTGATTGCATCTTCTCGGCTGCAGCTAACTGCCTTGCTCTTAAATACATGGGTTCTTTTTTGAACAAAAGCCAATCCAGTGATATATCAAATTCGCTTTGCAACCGGTACAAAGTTTCCAAACAGGGAAGTGCAGCCCCTACCTCATGCTTATAATAATTGTTCGGGTGAATTCCCAATTTCCGGGCCATATCGCTGCGTGTTAGCCTTGCTTCATTTCTCACAATTGCTAAACGCTGACCTACTTCTAATAAATAATTTCCTGTTCTTATTTTCATTTTGTTTGTCCTTTATTAGTCGATATTGAAATACCGCTTACTACGATTATTTAATGTTGGGCCGGGAGAGAAACACCGGGAGCGGTTTAATGTAATAGAAAAAGGTCGCCCGGAAAAGTTGAGCAAGAACAATGTAAAGCTGAGGGAGCATGATGTAAAGTTGAGCGAGACCGATGTTAAGTTGAGGGAAACCGATGTAGAGTTGAGCGAGCATTATGTAAAGTTGCGGGAGCATAATGTTAAGTTGAGCGAGACCGATGTAAAGTTGAGCGAGCATTATGTTAAGTTAAGGGAGACCGATGTAGAGTTGAGCCAGCATTATGTAAAGTTGTGGGAGCATAATGTTAAGTTGAGGGAGACCGATGTAAAGTTGTGGGAGCATAATGTTAAGCTGGGGGAGCATATTTTGTTGCTCAATGAGGAATAAAAAGTGCATGGCGAGCTTAAAGAAGTACCTATTGAGTATAAATGGATGCAAATGTGGTTTGAAGAAGTGAAAGAATATACTTATGATGATATGCTTTTCAATCATTCCCAGGCTGCCCCGGTTATTTTTCTCTTATTGTTGGCCATGGATTTAGCAGGTTGATGGATGAGGAAAAAAGATTAACAGGAACGGGCAGCCGTAAGTTCTTTACGGCTGCCCAATGTTCACTGTCATCAAAGATTTCCGCTTATTGTTCCATAACCTGTTGTACCTCAGCCCCGAGCCCACTTGCGTCAGCGCCGTTATTACCGGGCAGCACCTTTTCCCTGGACCCGGTTTCTTTTACTTCCACTGCTTCCGACATTTTCACTGCTTCCGAAGCTTTAGCCAGGATGGTTTTTGCTTCCTCTGCTTTTTTAGACAATGTTTTGGCATCTACTTCTACGGTATTATCCGCGGAGGGCGCCTCGGATTTTTGTCTGACATAGCCCCTGGAAAGCACCTGGATTTTCAATGACTCAAGAAGTTGCTTGTGATTTCGCAGCGCCACTTTGCAAATATAAATGAATTCTTTCATCCATAGATCAAACTCAGCCAGTACCGCATCGCGTTCTTCCAGGGCATTTTGGGCAATACCTTTGGTATCATTGTAGGCGCTATTGGCTTGTTCAACCTGGATAATTTTTGTGTGAGCGGCATTTAGTTTATCCAGGGTAATGGCGTTGGTTTCTAATTCAGTTACCATTTCCGTATCATCCAGGAGGTTGGTATAAAAGGTTTCGGACTGTCTTAGCCAGCCGTTCAAGGTCCTTTCCCTGGGAACCAGCAGCATCATTCGGCCCAGGCGAGCAGGGTTTTTCAGGCATTTTAATTTGGTAAAGTTCATATGTTCCATATAGGTGGGGTGTACTTCGGCCAGCAAGTTATACAGGGCAGCCCTGGCTTCCAGTTGTTTGCCGTGAGCTACTGTTTTAGCATAATCCAATGTCATCAGCTTTTGTAGGGTGGTGAGTCCCTGATCGATTTTTTCAGTGTTCATATTATAAGCTGAGATCAACGGATAAATCTTTTCATTATTCCTGGCGTTGGTCAATGCCACTTGTGAATTGAAAAAATAGTCTTGTAAACTCGTTCTTTTGAAAATCATTATTATCTCCTTTGTTAATTGTTAATCTGATTCTTTTCCTTGTCCGAAATACGCGAACACGCGAACCGGACCCAAAATAGCTATACGACTGATTATTGCCTTTCTGCCCGGTAATTAACGGTAGGGTTGCATCGCTGGCCATTCGCTTTTTACAGGACATACCGACATAATCGTTATTTATTTTCATTTGTTCGCCGATTTAAGACAAAATGATACCATATGGCGAAGGCCATGTCAAGAAAAAAAATTTTTTTTTTTGAGAGGAATTACCTTTTGTTTTCTCCCTGGGGGGAAATTTCCTATCCCCGTCTTATTCTTTTAAGTTTTGTCTCCCCGCAAGCTTTTTTTTATGATGGTTTCATTTTCCAGGTAAAACCTGGCGGCATAACCCAACAACGAATTCTTGACCATGGAAGAATGGTTCATTAACCAGAAGAGTTTCTCCGGGGAATCGATGTCATCGATATCTTTAAATTCAGCCCTGGGGAGTCTTGTTTTTGGGTCATAGAACATCTCGCTCTCTCCATGGAATACGTATTCGATGCTGACATTGTAAACATCGGAAAGATCAAGGAAAAATCCCGGGCCGGGATTTGCTTTACCGCTTTCTATTTCCGAGAGGTAGCTGGCGGATGTATTAAGGCCGGCGGCCATTTCCCGCTGTGATAATTGTAACGTATTCCGAACATTTTTTATTCGTTGGCCGATGGCTACCAGTCTTTCGTTTTGGCTTTTTTTGACAGAATATTCAGCGTTTTTCATGATTTTTGCACCTGCTATATTATATCTGAAAATTTTTTATTGTAAAGAGCGAAGAAATTCTTCCAGCATGTCTCTTTTTCCGCCTTTTTGGTGGATGTCCAGTTTTTGCCTGATATCTTTTTGGCGTTAGCCAAAGGTAATTAATTCCCCGCCATTTCTCCAGTATGGGCACGAAATATCCGGGGCAAGCAGGTCGTTGTAAACTTTATACGCCGTTGCCCTACACCCGCCGTCACAGAGAAAAATAAATTTACATCTTTTGCAATATGGGTTCTGATCCATTGCTATATTCGCTAACTCCCTGATTTTTTTAAAATTCCCTGAATTATTCCAGGTCTCTAATAAATCTTGCTCCTTGATGTTGCCTCCTTTAAAATCCGATAGTCCTTCACAGGGAATGATGTCTCCGGCAGAGGTAATAGTAACGGATGTTGATGCATGTACTTTGAATTAAGATATGGCATTTGAAGGAACAGGCAATGCCTGTTCCCTACTAATTCGCGCCCTGCACAATACCTTTTTTCCGATAGGCTCTAACTATGTCCCGCCTAGTTTTATATCGAACCTATGTAAAAATTCTACATCCATGTTTTTTTATTATATTTAGAAGGTCATCTTTATCTGTATAGGTATATATTTGCACTTTGTGAATTGCTTGTGCTGCTTCTTTCATTAAAGGTTGACCCGGACTGAAAAATATTCGAAATGGGGGGGCTCGATATAGAGTACCGCCGGTCCGATCTTCTGATGTAATGAGTTAAAATGAAAATCTTTTACCACCCCGATGATGTTTCCTTTTTTCCAGTTCGCGATATTGAGCTCTTTGCCGATGGGGGTATCCCAGCCAAATTCTTTGCGCGCCGCTTCATTAACGATAAAAGCGTTTGTTTCATCAGTGGGGTATTCTTTAGAAAACCCCCTCCCCTCCATGATATTCAGCTTAAATGTATCGATAAAATCGTAATCCACGGGGATGCATCCGGTCATATTGTTTTTTCTTTCGTCCAGGCCTTCATAGATGTAATTCATGTTCCACCTGGGTTGACCGGGGAAAAAACACGATGCGCTAACCGCTTGTACATTCGGATGTTGTAAGAAGTCATATTTAATCGTTTCATATTTCAGCATGGCTTCTTCACTGTTATTAATGGCTATATTTATAATATTCTCTTTATTTAGTCCTAAATCGGTTGTTTTTACATAATGCAATTGTTTGACCATAACCAATGTACTGATGATGGCCAGGACAGAGACGGTAAACTGGAATACCACCAGTCGCCGTCTCAGAAATGTTAATACAGACCCCGATTTATTCCTTCCTTTCAGGGCGTCTATCGGCTGCAGCGCCGATAGAAACAGTGCAGGAACAAGCCCTGTGACTAATCCGACAAATAAAATAATGCCCGTAAGGCCAGCCAAGAAAAATGGATTGTCGAAATAGTGGAATGATAATGTTTTCCCCCACAAAGAATTCGAAAGCGGCAAGAAAATTTCGGCCAGCAATATAGCCAGGGGCAAAGAAGATAGAGCGTACAAGAATGACTCGCTGAAAAATTGCCGGATCAATTGCGCGGGAACTGCGCCCAACACTTTTCGCAATCCTACTTCTTTGGCGCGTTCAGCAAACCTGGCGGCAGTAAGATTAATATAATTCAAACAGGCGATCAAAAGGATAAACATCGCTGCAGCCGAAAAAATATAAACGGTCCCAATATCCCTGTTGGGTTCTATCTCCCCTCCGATATTCGAATGCAAATGGATACCGGTTAGGGGCTGAAGGAAATATGTAAAGGCATAGTCTTTTCGTTTCTCTTTTCCTATGTATTTGTCGATAAATTGGGGCATTCTTTCTTTAAATGAATCGATGGGGGATTCGTTTGCAATCAATATATAAGTAGTATAATTGTACATTCCCCATTGATCGAAATTAATCTTTGCGAAATTTGCAAAGCAGCCCAGGAAATCGAATCTAAAGTGTGAGTTGCGGGGAATATCTTTAAAAACGCCGGTGATGATGAAATCTCCCCAATCTCTTAAACTAATCGTTTTCCCCATCGGGTTTTCCCGGTCGAAATATTTGCTTTTGATTTCTTCAGAAATAAGAATCGAGTGTGGGTCTTTAAGAACCGTATTCGTATCCCCTATTGCCAGGGGGAAGGTAAACACATCGAAGACTTCGGGATCGGTAAAAAATATTTTCTCATAAAAAAGTTTATTGTTGCATTTGACTAAGAGATTTTGGTATCCGAACCGGACTATTTTTTGAATCCACGGAAACTCACGCACCAGCGCCGGCCCTAATGGAGCCGGGGTTCCTGCATATTGCCTTACTTTCAGGTTCGCTTCATATTGGAAAGCGACCCGGAAAATCTGTTTTGCTTTCTCGTGATACCGGTCGTAACTTAACTCATCTTGAACCCACAAAAAGAGCAATAAACAACATGCTGTACCTATGGCCAGTCCAACAATATTGATAAGGGAATAACCCTTGTGTTTAAGAATTTTTCTAATCGCGACTTTTAGGTTGCTTTTATACATCCACCCATCTCCCATGAGCTAATGAATAAACCGATAAGGTGAAGCTTTGCACCTCTTTTCACATCATTGCATTTTCCAAAATAATGATTGAAGTTCATGCTTTTCTTGATACCATATCAAAAAAAAAGTCAAGGAAAACCCTTTCTTCAATAATTATTATTAGGGCGCCTGCGTTATCCTGAAAAAAGTTTTACTTTGTTTACTCGTTAATCGAAATGAGATATAATTTTCACATGCCGTATACGAAAGAACAAAGTAAAATTAAAATCGAAGAACTTGTCAATGACTTCAAGGCAAAAGAATCAAAGAAATCAGGGCCAGTCTGCAACTAAAACAAAAAGACATGGCCGAGGCACTGGATATAGCCCGTAAAGGGCTTGATAAATCAAGCCCCTACGTCTATTCAAGCCCCTACGTTTAGTCAAGTAGTTTTATTTAGGCAAGATATTTATGTTTACTCGCTTTGCTCGATTCTCTTCACTGTCGATAAATACCAATTCATAGTTTCCAATAAAACCGGGTCCGGGATTCCAATAGAAAACTCCCTTTTCCCTGTCCAACGTCGAACCGATGGGCAGAGATTTCAACGGCTGGACAACTACCCCGAAATCGATAACCACCCGCTCCAATTCATGGATAACGATATTCGTAATACCGTTATCCCCGGGATAAACCGTTTGCGGCGCAGCGTCTTTTCGATATCCTTTTATAACCGTCACCGGACCGTTTAGATCAGGGAGGAGCGATAACGTGTCATCGATGGGCGAAAACGAATCAAAAACGGGCGAACACGCAGAAAATTCAGCGGAGCCCCTACGGTCCATATCGGCCCCGGTGTTCTGCACGATGAAGAACCGGCTGCCGATGCCGTCGGCGTTCCCCCCATTATCGGTAACGATCCAGAATATGGTATGAATGCCGTTGCTGTACCCGGTGGTATTAAAATTAAACGAACCGGCGGCGCCGTTACTGTTGCCATAACCGGGGAATAAGGATGCGATATCCGACCGGTATTGGTTGTAAGTGACCGTTCCCTTTTTTTGGCTGTCTATATAAACTTCAATAGTGGAGCCGTTCGTGGGTATCTTGTTGGGCTGGGGCGTTAATACCCATCCGAAATTGGCGTAACTACTACCGGATGCGCTGCCGCCCTGCGTAGGGGTATCGATGGCCCCAAAGGGTTTTACTGCATCGGCATTATTGCAATAAACGGTTTTTGAACCCAGGGTCACCACATGACCGGCGGAATCCGTGACTTTGGCGTACAGGGTATAGGTTCCATTGCCGTGGTTGGGCAAAAAGTGGGTCAATAACATATAACCCCACCCGGCCTGGTAATTTTTCGGGTTAGTGGAATAAGCCGCCGCGACATCCGCCCGCGCCCCTTCCACGAATACGGCGTCCCCTATATAAGTGGAACCGTTGTAAATCTTTACGTTGGCGACATCGATATCATCCAGCGCCCAACCGGTGACGGGAACGCTGCTGCTGACATAGGAGCCATTTACCGGGGTGGCGAACTCCCCGAAGGGCGATTGATCGGAGGCTGAACTTTTAACCGTCAAGGTTACGGAAACCGTCTGGGGCGAATTGGAAGCGCCGGTAGCAGTAACGGTAACGGTCCCGGTATAAGTTCCCGCCACCAGGCCGGCGGTGTTAACGGATAACGTAACCACCCCGGCCCCACTGCCGGAAGTGGGGGCGCCGCTGAGCCATGAAGCGTTATCGGAGATGCTCCAACTCAATGTACCGCCGCTGCTGTTATCAATACGCAAGGTTTGTCCCCCGGTATTAGTCCCACCGACGATGGCGCCGTAATAGAATTTAGTCCGGTTTAAGGATATTTTGGAACCCGATGTGGTGGATATTGTGAAAACAGTATTCGATGTATCTGCGGGTGAACTATCCGATGCTTCGAGGATTTTTATAAGGCACTGGGTAGACGGTTTCGAAGGGACAGTCCATTTATGCGAACCGTCATTGGCGGTTGAGGTCACAATGTTTGTCCAACTGCTGCCGTTGTTGGTGGAATATTGTATTTTCACATTGCCCACGGTCCCGGTGGTGCTCCAGGTGATAGTATGCGATGCTCCGACTACCAGTGTTTCGCCGCCATTGGGGGAAGTAACGGTTATAGTGGGGGTAGTGGACGTGACAATGGAAAACACGGCGTTGCTGTTATCTGTCGGCGTACCCCCGGAGGCTTCTTTTATCCTCACCTTGCACTTCGTAGACGAAACCGTGGGAATTTTCCATGAATGAGAGCCGTCATTGGCGGTGGAAGAGATAACCGTGGTCCAGGTGCTGCCGCTGTTGGTGGAATATTCTATTTTTACATTGCTTATGGAACCGGTGGAAGTCCAGAAAATCGTTTGCGTGGAACCGGCGGCCCAGGTTTCGCCGCCGTTGGGGGAAACAACGGTTATGGAAGAAGTGCTGATCTCCTGTCTGAAATTACGAACCGTGCCGAGGGTGTTGTTCAACGACTTGCGGTTATCGGCGGCCAGGGGGTCTGTATAGACGACGCCCATGGGTTTGCCGCCGTAGGTTTTATCGGGGTTGGACCAGTAGTTGACGCGGGGACAGCCGCCGGGACAATCGTATGCCATGATGGTTCTAAAGGCTTCATCGGGGTCCTGGTAGCCGTAGGAATAATCATATACCCCGGCATTGGCGGCGTTGGCGCGGTCATGGGCGCAGCCCATGTTGTGTCCCCACTCGTGGGCTAAGGAGTAATACCCGGTAGCGCAATCGATGGATACCAGGCAAAATGCATTGGCCTCAAAGGAACTACTCAGCGTTTGCATCAAATATCCAATACCGCAATAGGCGCCCTGGTTAACGATTAATGCAACTTCGTCGGCTCTATAGGTATCCCGTAAGGTATGCACATTATCCATATAACCGTCGGATTTGCCCTGGAGCCTGGTTAGGCAGGTGCTCCAATCGAAACCGGTCTCATCGTAGGCGACCTCCGCCGTATGGACCAGGCGCAGCCGCTGGGTCACGCCGCTGTTGCTGTACCCGGCATTGCTTTCGGTTATCCCCAGGTCGATTAAAGTTCCCATGGCGGCGGTTCCGCCTGCCGCGATGCGGGCGTCGGCGGTATATACCACCAGGGCATCGATGTAAATGCCCGTATCTGATGGGGTATCTGTTTGTTTATCCGCCGGTTTCAGGTCTACCGGGACCGGTGGGAGTTCCGACGGGAAACGGCTGTGATCCAACTCCTGTACGCTGTGCAAATCGCCGGCAATGTAACGCACCCGGTATAAATGTCGGCCGGTGTTGATATTGGCTGAAAGTATTCCATCGTTCTTTACCATGACGACTTCTCCCCCGGGGATTCCTTCCAGGAATCCGACGTAAGAAGTCCCGCCGGAAAAGGTTTTCTCTACCTGGTAAATCCGGGTTTTGAAATAAACATCGTCAAAAAGGTTCAAAGAGAGGGGATATGATTCCGTGGGCACACCCGGGGCATCGGCCGCGGTTTCCAATTGGCATAATTGGTCCAGATCAACTCTTACGGCCCGTGAACGAAGCAACGGCGTGTTGTCTAAAACAGTCGCCTGTTCATATATCCCGGCAGCGGAAAAAAGTCCCGGTGGAAGGGGCTCTTCCGCTCTTATATTGAAAGTAACGAACAATAACGCGAAACATAGGGTAATGATGGTTTTTGATAATGATGTGTTTTTGCTTCTCATTTTAATCTCCTATTTAAAGAAAAGATATTAATGATGAATGATGAGTGATGAGTGATGATGAAGGACTTTAAGAGAATTAATTCCAATCCCAATAAGAAATATTTTTTCATCATTCATCATTCATCATTCTATTTCGTTTCCTGTCTTTTTCTGATCACAACTGCATACACCTGGCTGCGCCAACCCAATTCAAGGATGTGCGGGCCCCGGGGGATATATATCTTTTCCCCGGCGCAGAAATTCATTATAAACATTTTATTTTTTTTGTCAACTTTCAGCGCCGGTTTTATAAGCTGACCGTCCAGGTATAGCGTGCGGTCCGACTTTCTCTTAATCAATCCCAGCAAATGAATATCATAATACCCCGGTTCAGATAGATAGAAACCATATTCCATATAAATCTTTTCCGGGGTATGTTTGTCTCGTGGGGGTGGACGCAAACGCCAGGATATGATGTCGTTCCCGGGACTCCCGGGATTCACGGGACTATTACCCGTATTACCCGGACCCAGGAAGGCATAATTCACGCGCAGCGAATAGACGTCCAACAGCGGCGCACCCTGCGCCATCAGCGTGGTATTAAAAGGTACGGCGCGGGCAAGGATTTCCGCGTCATGGACGCCGGAAATTTTTCGCTGCCGCTGCAGCCGCCGTCTTTTAACGCAAAGCCCCGGCAAGGAAAGAAAAAACCGGCAGTAACCGCGGAGGTAAGCCCCCACCAGGGAGAAATTCCTTCTCTTCAGATAGATCGATGTACTCTTGATATCTTCCAGGAAGTAGTTAAATAGGAACCGCCGGATCGTTTTACGTTCCAGGTTTTTCAAAGAAAAGTACAGGCGGTTGCCCACGATAAAGCGAATTTTAAAGGCCATGCTTTTAAGGCCCATGGAAGCGCCGAATTTATGATATACGATCGCCCGGGGGGCGGTTTCGATGGAGCGCCCGTACAATTGCGCCCGGAAACTCCAGTCCATGTCTTCATAATAGAATTTGTAACGCGGGTCCAGCAGACCGATTGTGTCCAGCGCTTCCCGGTTCAGCAGCACCGCGCCGAAGCAAGCGGACATCGGCTCTTTAAATTCATCCAACTGGCCCAAATCGACGCAGCCGATAAAATTATCCGAGCCCCATGAAATAGGATAAAGCGAATTACCCATGGCGTTGATAAACGCCCGGTTATTGAAAAACTTCATTTTGGGTACAACGGCCGCCCATTTCTTAGCCCCGGCGTCATGGGCGTCCCCGGAGAAGGAGAGCGCCGCCGCCTTCTTCGCCAGGTGAAAAAGGGCGTTCTCATCCAATACGGTATCGTTGTTCAAAACCAATAGCCACTGCCCCCGGGCTTCGTGGATGCCCCTATTCACCCCGGCCGCAAACCCCGTATTACTTTTCAACTCCAGCAGCCGGACTTCGGGATAATGCGCCTTCACCCATTGCCGGGAATTATCCGTCGAACGATTGTCCACCATAACGATCTCATGATTCGTATACGTTTGCCGTTTCAATGAACCCAGCAGGTCCGGCAAATGCCGGTCGCCGTTATAATTGACAATAACGATCGATATTAAAGGAGACTTTTCTAATTTCCCATCATCAATTTCCGCTTTCCCTGTCTGTTCATCATTTTTATTAGATAAAACCCCCACCCGGACAAATACCTTTAAAAGAATTTCCAATAAACCCGAGGAAACCATCTTCAAGCGGTCGAGTTCCGCGAAAGTACACCCATCGGCCATGGCCAGGAATTCCAAAACATCATATACGGGCTTATCCAGGAAAATCTTACCGCCGCCGGCGTTATCCAGGAAATACTCCGTGACCTCTACCCCATTATGCGGTCTCTCGATGGTTTCCAACCGCCAATCGTCAGACCAGGAAAAAAAATCGTTACCCGTCACGGCCCAAAACCTCCCGGTAAAAATCATGGTACTGCTTCCCCACCACCTGGCGGGAATACTTATTCATCAATTTTTCAAACCCCTTATGGCCCAGTTTTTTTCGCAAATCCGGGTCCGCGATCAATTCTTTCAGCGCCTCCGCCAATTCCAGCGGGTTCTTATAATCCACCAGCAGCCCCGTTTCATACTCCTCCACCAGGCTCATGGTGGCATGGATGCGGCAGGCCACCACCGGTTTCCTATGCTTCCATGCCTCCAGGATAGTAATGCCGAAAGACTCGAAACCGGAGGGCGTGGCAAAGATGTCGCAGCCCGCCAATATATCGTTCTTCATGACCTCGTCGATATTCTCCAGGAAAAACACCCGGGCGCCGCCGGGACCGGGGTCTATGAACCCCGCCAACTCCTTCAAAAGACCGCTGAAAGGTGAAGTCCCCCCGGCAATAATCAGCCGCGCCCCGGGGAAACATTGCCACACCGGGGGCATGGCCAGGAGAAGCGTCTCGATTCCCTTATGCAGCCCATGCTGACCGACGAATGCAATCATGGGCGCGGCGTTCGCAATACCCAGTTCCTGCCGGATGCCCTTCCTACCCGTGGGCGCCGGCTTTATCCCCGTATCCACCCCGACGCCGATGACCCGTATCTTTTTCTCATCGATGCCCCGGCAATGCACCAGGTAATCTTTCTCATGCTGCGTCAGGGCCACATAACCCGCCGCCCGTTCGATGTTTTTAATAATCCTGCGATTGTCGTAACCATGCCGGTCCGCCGTATGAATACACCCGATCAACACCACCGGTTTCTTACCCCGGTTCTTAAAAACATAATTGGTATGGTTCAACGGAAACGGGGCCGCCGCGATAATATCCGCGTCGCTGTCTTTTATCGCCTTTTTCATTAACGGCGAAATCGGGCCGTAAAAAAGCATGCGCAACCTGCCGTTCCCCCACAACCGCAGCCGGTAAAAAACAAATTGAAGAAAATACAAAAATCGCCCCCAACGGTTCCGCACCGGGAAACGCCTGATTTTAACCCCGTTCAACGTTTCTTCCCGTTTCTCCGCCGGCAGGCTCGGCGCATGCGGGTCGGTGAACAACCCCGTGTTGTAGGCAAAGGTCGTAAACACCGTCACATCTTCTTTAGCGTCGTTGGCCAAATACTCCGATACCTGCTGCACCAGGAACTCCGTGCCCCCAACCGCCGGCTCATAAGCATGCACCACATGTAAAATCTTCATTATTGTCACTTACCTATCGTTCAAAGGAGGCAATGGCCGCCAGGTGATAATACAACTTGCTGCCCGACAAATTAAAAAACTGCCCGAACTCCGTAACCTTTACATACGGGAAATAATCCCTTAAAAACCGCTCCAACATCCCCCCCGTGAAAAAGTTGACGTGCGTCCCATCCAAGAAATGATGCATCACAAGATTATGTTCCACGCAATCCTTCATGGGTCCGAGATTCGGAACCGATACGATCAAGTTTTTCCGCGCCACCCGGACAATTTCCGCCAACGCCCCATAAGGGTCGTCCAAATGCTCCAATACTTCCAACATGATAACCGTATCGAAACTCTTGTCCGGGAACTCCAACTTCTCCGCCCGCATATGAAACGCATTCACATACTTAGCCGCTTCCGCCGCATACCCCTCATCCCCCTCGATGCCCGTATATTCGAACCCCTTTTTAAGCAGTTCCCGGCCATAAACCCCATGTCCACAGCCGATGTCCAATATACTCTTCCCCGCATATGTTTCGATTATTTCCAGTATCTCGCCCGAAGGCATAGTAACCGGTGGACCCGGGGCGTAAAGGTCCCCCCGGTGCAGCATCGGCGTTTTCTTTTCTTCATGGGCATTAAAAAAATCCCGGTAAATCGTTTTCATTACTTCGTTGCGAATAACCCGCGGCCGCCCCATTTGCCTGCGCCGCTTCCACCAACCCGGCAGTTTAGCTACCTTTGATATTAAGAGTTTGAGTTGCATTGTTTATTGCCTCCGGCGGGCAAGGGTAACTAGAATGATGAATTATGAATGATGAATGATGATAAATATATTTTGATGGGATTAAATTTATTTTCTTTTCGTTTTTCTTCATCATTCATCGTTCATCATTCATCATTCATCATTTTTTCCCTGGTACCCCAAAAACTTTTGATCATGGGTCCACTTTAAAGGAAAGTTTACCACAAAAAGGAGTAAAAGGAAACATAATTGCGGGCGTCTCTAAAAGGGTTGACTTTTCAGCGGTTTAATAATATTATTTTAGGGAAGTTTCAATTGAAACTTTGCGGAGGTTTTTAATGATTTTTGAAAATAATATATGTATCGACGCGAAAATAAGGGGTGGAAAGCCAATAATAAAAGGAACACGAGTTCCTGTAGATTTAATTCTCGGCAAATTGGCCGGCGGCATGACTTATGAAGAAGTTCGGACGGAGTACGATATCACGCAAAAAGATATACTTGCTGCTCTTGAATATGCATCTTTATATATTGCCGATGAAGAGATAAAAGTAGTTGCTTGAGAGATTTTCTATGGTATACCGAGAGAGTCGCCAGTGATTAAATTTTTAGTTGATGAAGATATGCCCCGTTCAACTGCTCGAATGTTAAGAGAGATGGGATTTATCGCTCTTGATGTAAGAGATTGTGGGTTGAGAGGAAAAACCGATGAAGAAATTTTTGAATATGCACAAAAAGATGGGGCAATAATTTTAACCGCGGATAGAGGAATTGGAAGTACATTGAGGTTCCCCCTGGGAACTCATTGTGGAATTGTAGTTGCAAATTTTCCCAGTGAAATTTCTACCACTGATTTAAATATTCAAATTCATAGGGCTCTCCTTGAGCTTCCCGGAGAGGATTTAATAAACAACCTGGTCATTATTGAGCCGAAAAAGATTCGAATTAGAAGATACAGGTAAGTACTCGCCGCCCTGGAAAGTTTGTTCGCCACTTTCCAAAGTATTCTCCTTGCAGCCCCCAATTTGGTTTATTTCCAGGATAGTTAGTTGTATCAATATTCTTAGATCATTGCCTTTTTTTTTGGTCCGTGTCTGTCCGTGTCCGTCCGTGTTCGTCCGTGGCCCTTTTTTTCGGGTTTCGAATTTCGGATTTATTATTAGGTGGTTGATTATGGGACAGGCCGAATTTCACCACCTCTTTTTGCCACAACTGCCGCAGTCATTTCCGCGCCTGCCCTGGTCTATAGACTTTAAACTCATTTTCGTCTATAATTCCTGTATGGAAAAAGCATTAAATAAAGTACCCGGCCCTACTTTACCCGGAGGTGGGTTTTGAATATCCGGCAAGCGGTTCCTCTCCTGGTGGAGAGATTAAGGCAGCAAAAAGTCATTCTTTTCGTGGGCGCGGGGTTATCACAGGGATCGGGTCTCCCCGGCTGGAAAAAATTGTTCGAGCCTTTCTGCAAAAAACTGGACTGCCCCGATGAAGAAAATTTCCCTGCCGTGGCCACCACCCTGATCCAGGAACGAATTCATAACCGCAAAGAGATTATCGAACATATCGTGAAACAAATCGGCGCCGTCACCCTGGAACTGAACCCCAATCATGATTTAATCAAACGCCTTCCTTTCAAAATCATTATAACCACCAATTACGACAACCTGCTGGAAGACCTTTACGGCCCCTCCAGGCTCACGCGGATATACTCGGATGAGAACATGGCTTATTTCGATCCCCATTCCGCCAAAAAGCAATTGATCTATTTGCACGGCGATATCAACCACCCGGACCATATGGTGGTTTCCAGTATCGACTACCAGAACTTTGCCGATACCCGACCCATCATGGTGGAGCGGTTGAAAACCCTGCTGCAGGATTATACTTTCCTGTTTATCGGCTACAGCGCCGGCGACCCCAACTTGCAGGCGGTTTTCGATCATTTCCGGATAACTTATAAAGAAAACGCCAACCGCCACTTTATCGTCATGGCAGACCCCGGCAAAGTCAAACAGACCGAACTCTCCACCCGCTTTGGCATCGAACCGGTCATCCTCAAGGATAAGACGGAATTAACCTCTTTTTTACATGCGTTGTCCGATGCTTATGAAAACCCGGACCGGGCAACGGCCCCCGGCCAGGGAGAAGAAGCAAAGGTTCCGGGAGACGGGGAAACCGGATTTGTCGATGATTTCATTAAAGCCCGCGGCCAAAAAAAAACCGGGGCGCCGCCGTCCCCTACGCCCATGCCCCTGGATTTCCAGCCGCTGAAGCCCTTTAACGTACCCGGGGCAGACCCCCATTTTACCGGGCGGGAAAAGGAGTTGGAGGTGCTGCAAAAAGCCTTGCTGGATAAACAAACCGTGGCGGTTACCGGGTTGTTCGGAATGGGGGGAATCGGTAAAACCAGCCTGGCCAAACAGGTGGCGCACCAATTCCACCGGGATGGTTACTTTAAAGACGGGATATGCTGGCACCGCCTGGAGGCCAAAACATTACCCGTTTCCCTGGAAGAGATGGCCGATGTCTTCGGGGCAGCCTGGTTAAAAGAGATAAAACCGCTGGAAACCCAGGCCAGGTATTTCCAGGCCGTGATCCAGGACCTGGATATCCTGTTTGTCCTTGACAATGCCGAATACCTGGAGAATATCCCGCCCCTGCTGGACCTGCTGCGGAACCATTCCATCCTCATCACCAGCCGGCGCCACCTGGCCGGGCTGGCTGGAGTCATAGACCTCCACCGGCTGGATGGTGAACAATCCATGCAGCTCTTTATCAAAACCTGGAAAAAGAAGGACCGGGAAGAGGAGATCAAGCACATCGCGGCTGCGTTGTCTCCTCAAGAGTTGGTGGTATTACATTCGGTATGTACCGGGTTGCTGGGTAATTTGCCGCTGGCCATTACCATTGCCGCCAGTGTCTTGCGGTACAAAAAGATCGACATTATCGCTTTTCAAAAACTCCTGGCGGAGAAACAATTGAGTCTGCTGCAGGACCCCAATAATGTATACAAGACCGAGGAAAAAGATCGTAATGTCCGGCTCTCCTTTGATTTTTCCTTCGGCCTACTCCCTGCCGATGGGTTGGAGCAGTCGTTGTTTGTCGTCATGGGTATTTTCGGCGGCGAGGATTTTAGCCGGGAGGCATTGGTGGAGATTTTCAAAGAGGAGAATAAAGAAGCCATCGACAGCGGGGTGGAAATATTGGAACAGCTTTCCATGGTGCAGGTTAGAGCAAACCAACGGTTCTATCTCCATCCCTTGCTGCGGCAATATGCCCTGGAAAAACTCCCGGAATTCAAAGGCGATGCGGCGTATGAAGCCATGGCCGGTTATTACCTGGACCTGGTTAAAAACAATCCCCAGGCCCTGCATTATGAATGGAAGAACGCCTTACCTTTCGTGGACTGGTGCCTGGCCCACTCCAGGGAAAAAGACGGCCTCTTTCTGATTAAAAAAATCGATTGGTTTCTTTATGAGACCGGCCAATGGAGCGGCCGGGAAGAATGGCTGAAAAAAGGCATAGATATAGCAAGCCGCATTGAGGATGTGTCCGAACTATATTCTTTTACTGAAAGAATGCAAGATTTGTATGGCAGGCAGGGGAGATTATCAGAGCAAAAGGAAGTATCTCACTCGCTGTCTAATTACTGCCGCGGGTTCAAACAACTGGAGAGTTACATCCCCTGGATTAATTATACATTGGCAGCTTCTTTTCTTGATTCCCATGAAATAGAGAAAGCCTATTATGCCAATCTAAAGAACATGAAAGATTCGCTGTTTTATGGACAGAAAACGACAATCGGCGCTAGTTATCAAAATCTGGGCAATATATGCTGGCGAACTGGTCTTCCCCGGAGGGCATTGCAGTTCTACCGGGCAAGTCTGGTGATTGCTGAAAAACTCAGCACTCTAAAAACAAATAAAACCAGGGCCGTCGGTGATGTGAGTGATATCTACCTGGACATGGGCCAATGGACCGAAGCGCTGGAATGGTTAAAACGATATGAGAGCGAGCTGGCTGAAAATCCGCATAAGGAACTGGAAGCCGATTTGTATGAAAAATATTTCTTTTACTATCTTGGAACCGGGGATACCGGGAAAGCCCAGGATTATTTAGATAAATACAAAGAGACCGGCACGGAATTCGGTAAGGTTACCTCTTCGGCAAAATTATTTTATTATGAAGGTCTGCTGGAAAAAGTAGGGGGCCATCATGAAAAGGCTATCTCTATTTTTGAAAAAGCATTGCAATTCTACCGAGATATCCGGCGGGAAGACGAAACCGGGAAGTGCTTTCTTAATATGGGCATATGCAGTGTAAGGCTGGGAAACACCCGGAAAGCCAGGGAATATCTCCAGGCCGCCGGAGACATTTTTAAGAAATATAGAAATGAACCCCTGTTACGATGCCAACAGGAAGCCTATTATGCCCTTTTGGAAGCCCGTTCCGCCTATGACGAACAAGCCGTTCGATTGGTTACCAGGGCGAAGAATACATACCTGCACATGGGCATCGAAAATTCCAGGGAGCTTCACGAGATTGAAACCGATATCCGGCGGGAAATTGGCGAGGACCGGTTTAACGCTCTTTTAAAACAGTTAAAAGACAGCGGGCATGCCGATGAGACCATTGATTTCGGCGTCGATTTTTTGCAGGTGGACCCGGAACAAAAAAAAATCGTTTCTCCCCTCGACCACCGGGAAATGGCTTTGATCCCTTCCGGTTTTTTCGAATCGTCGCATTATAAATACACCCTTTACCTCTATCCCTTTTATATGGATAAATATCCTGTCACCAACAGCGATTATAAAAAATTCACCGATGCCATGAATATGGAAACGCCCCCCCATTGGCTTGATGGCAAAATTCCCCCGGGTATGGAAGATCACCCGGTAGTGGGTATTACCTATGACCAAGCCCTGGCCTATGCCCAATGGGCAGGTAAAGATTTGCCTTTAAATGAGGAGTGGGAAATCGCCGCAGGAATTTCAGAGCAACAGGAGCCGGGAATTTTAGAAGAGGAGCGTTCATTATCCCACTTCATTTCTGTGAGAAATAAAACAGCATTAATAAAACAAGAAGAAAACGAACTATTCAGCGATGCATCCTTGAAAATAAAGACTTCCCCTGTAACTCAAGACAAAGACAATCGCAACCCCTTTGGCCTTTGCGATCTCCTGGGCAATGTCTTCGAATATACTCAATCTTTTTCAACCATATTTTTCGGGACGACAGAATACCTTATTTTAAAAGGCTTTTCATGGCAGAGACATTCTTATGATAAGAAAGACGACATCACCGACGGCCATTATTCCTTCAATTATCAAAGATGGGCGGATGTGGGTTTCCGGTGTGTAAAGCGTATTTTGCGTAAAGAAGACGCCCAACGCTTTATTACCGACGGGGACAAGGCAAAGGATTGGGAGAATCAATGGTGGTATGACCGGGCTCAACATTTATTTGATATCCTACCATCCGGGAACTATTACGAATCGGTCGAGTCTGTCCTCGCCAAAGGGATAACCTGTTGCCAAAACCTGCTGGACCTTTCCCCCGGACATAAAAAGGCCGTTTACCTGTTAACCCGGTTTAGCTTTCACCTGGATGATTTAATAAAAATTAAGTGGTTCTTCGACAACACCTTATACCCCCTGCTGGCAAAGGAAAAAGATGCGTCCACTTTTAATTGGAACCGCCTGCGGGAAATACTTTCCTCCACTACCGAAAGGGAAGAAGCAGAGGATTCCAACACCATTACCCGTCACCAAAAACTGGAAGAGCTAACCGCTAAAATCGATTGGCTGTTGGAAGCCCTTGAAGACAATATGCTGTTGGCGGACTTACGGTTGACCGGACGAAATACCTTCGAATCCCTCGAATACCTGCTGAACCGGTACGAAGAGAAGCTCAGCTTTCTCCAGTACACCGTGATCCTGTTTCTCTGCTTAATGAAAATGAAACTCAATAAAGAAAAAGAATCCCTGGAAGCCAGGGCGGAGATTTCAGTGGAATTACTTACCCCAACGCTCGAAATAGGAAAGGAAAGCATTGTCGCGGTAAAGGTAAGCAGCCGTGGGTTGGCGCCGGTAAAGGACATTTATATCGAATTATCCGCTGAAAAAGAACCGCTGCAAGATGAAGTAAAACACCTGGAAATAGCCCGGCGGCAATTTACGATACCTTTCCTGGCGGGCGGGGAAACCCTTGACCTGGAAACCGCGGTCACGGCCCATAAAACCGGGACTTTTCCTCTTTACATAATTGCCGGTTACACAAACCCGGCAGCCCCGGAAGAAGAACAAGAAACCCGGCAAACCACCGAAGCCAGCCTCGAAGTCACGGCACCTCAGCCCATCCCCGCCGCGGATAGTACTACAGGTAAGGCCGGTATACCAGGTACGGCAAAACAGAGCTATGCTTTAGATAACCCCTATTATACCGGTAGGCCCATCCAGGAACCCGGTATGTATTTCGGTCGTAATGACGTATTGGAACGTATCGAACAGAGGCTGGGTCCCAACAATATTATCATCCTCTATGGCCAGCGGCGAACCGGCAAAACCTCCACCCTCTTCCAACTTAAAAACCGGGTCTATAAATATACCGCCGTCCCGGTAATCCTGGACATCCAATCCATGATGGGAGACGATACCTCATTTCTTTTCTACCGGATGGCATCGGACCTTTATGAAACCATGGTCCGGTTGGATAACACCATTCCCACCCACCTGCCGGAACCCGTAACCGAGGAATTTAAAACCAACCCCCAATATAAATTCGAACTCTTTTTAAAAAAGGCAATAAACGAGGTAAAAGAAAAACCCATCATTTATTTGATCGATGAATTTGACGGATTATTTTATATGATAAAAGAGAAAAAGGTAGAACCCACTGTACTGGACAACCTGCGCAGTATCATGCAGCATTATCAACAAGTCTGGTTCATCCTGGCCGGGACATATAAAATAAAAAGCGAGGCTGCGGATTCCAAATCAGCCCTGTTTAATATCGCCACCTATGAAAAAATAGGCGCCCTGGAAGAAAAAGACGCCAGGGCGTTGATCACCCACCCCCTGCAAGGCCGGGTAGAATATGAACCCTATGCCGTCGATAAAATAATTTCTCTTACCAACTGCAATCCTTATTTTATCCAGGCCATCTGTTTCGAAATGGTATACTACCTGGAAGCGAGGCAATTGCGCCGGGTAACCGTCAAGGACCTCCAGGTCGTGGTAGACAAATTATTCGACCGGGGAAGCTCCCATTTCGATCAATTCTGGACATATTTAAGCAAACCCGAATGCCTGATGCTCTCATTGTTGGCCACAAATACCCGGGAGTATGAAAACTTTATCTCACTGGACCGGGTCAGGGACATATGTAAAGGGTGGATCGACCCGAAAGTGGATATTTATAAAATCATCACCCAATTACAGGAGAAAGATTTCCTTACCCGGCGGGAATACCTGGGAAAACCACACACCGGTTTCTTCATGGAACTATTTAAACGCTGGGTACTGATTCATCATCCCCTTGAATCTTATGAATTGAACGATAGAGGGTAAAGAGTAAGGAGTAATACATGATAAAAATCGATTATATTTGTGGAGGCATTGACAACATCAGCGACTTTTACGGCAGGCAAGAGTTGATCGAGGAGATCAGTCACAGGTTAAAATCATGGCAATCGGTCTCCATATACGGTGAAAGGAAGATGGGTAAAACATCGTTGTTAAAGTATCTTTTCAACGAAGGCATCAAGCAGGTTCCCTTTCCTAACCCCAGCCAGGTGATTATACTTTATGAAACCTTTGCCGGGAAACAGAATACAACGGTGGATATTTTTTTACAAGAGTTATACGATGTCCTTAACCGGAACGTTAGCCTACCGGTGGATTCGCAGAAAATGGATAAAAATATTTTCAATAAATTCATCTCCGAATCGCACTATAGAGGAAAACATTTCATCTTCTTCTTCGATGAAATCGACGCCGCCTCGGAAAACAGCGCCTTTGACCATAATTTTTTCAGTTTTCTTCGTTCGTTGGCCGATAAGTATAAAGTCCAGTACATTATAGCCTCCAGGAAATCGATCAAACAGTTGATCCGAGAAAATAACGTGGCCTCTCCTTTTAACGGTTTGTTTTCCGGGAACCTTTTTAAGCTGGAAGTATTTGACCGGGAAGAGGCTGAAGGATTTTGCCGGAAATTATCACGAGACGCGCTGGCCGGCGACGCCATCGCACCGGAAATTATTGTCCGGCTTGCCGGCAGGCATCCTTTTTTGATCCGCATAGCCTTCTATCATGCCGTGGACCTGGCTGTCAAATCGAAAGACAACCGCCCCGATTATGAGCAACTTAAGGCGATCTTTGAAAAAATAAGTTATAATGCTTATTTTTTAGATATCTGGTCTCACCTGGAAGCAGCGGAACGGCGCTTATTAAAAAACATTTCCCTTAAAATCCTGCCGGACCGATTGAAGCTTTTTGAAAAAGAAATGATCGATGACTTTAAAAGCAAGGGATTGATATTCCATGATGAAAAGGAAAATTATATTTTTTTCAATGGCTATTTCGAGGATTTTGTCCGGGAATGGGATATCGAGGCGACCGGGCTGGCGGCAGGACCGACGGAACCGGTTGATTTCGATAAGGAGAATTTTAGCGCGAGATTACAAACGGTTAAAAATATCTCTACCACCCCCGGGGAAAAAGGAAATGCCCTGGAAAAATTGGTTGCCGATTTATTTAGAGCTTATAAAACCTATTTTGAGGTGAGAAAGCAAGTCCGTTCCAGGACCTCGGCCCTGGATATTCACCTGTGGTTCAAACCCGGCGATGACCCCCAGCTTAAAAAATTGGGCGAGGAAATAATCGTCGAATGTAAGAACTGGCAGAACCCGGTGGGAAAACCGGAGATAAATGACCTGGCAGGCGATATGGTGAGTAGAAAATGCAAAACCGGTATCCTGGTTTCAAGAGAAGGAATTACCGGCCATGGATTAAAGGATGCGGAAGGTCAGAGGGTTATCTGGTTTCAATCGGAAAATAACCTGATCATACTGGTAATAACACTAAAGGACCTGGAATCCATTGGAAAAGGAAAGAACCTGGTGGATTTATTAAAAGATAAATATTCGGAACTTGTTGAGGGAAAACCCGCTCCTCCTCGGGTAGATTAAAAATAGTCTTTGTCCGGGACCCCCGAAAAGAAGAAGAAACCCGCGGGCGAAACCATACTTTATGGTTGATTCTGGGACAGGCCGAATTTCACTTCAATCCCGGTTATTCGCTTAATGAAATCGATTTGTACAAAAAATTCTCTGCCCCGGGGGTGTATAAATTTAAGACTTTCTTCCAGTTCGAATATTTTCTCCCGGCTTCAAGGAATTTTCTTATTTTCGTTTTTATCGCCTCTATATTAAACCGCTTCGGTGAAAGCTTGCATTCTCCGAAATAAATTTCCCTGTCCCTGTCATTGGTGAATATAATATCTATCTCAGTCTCCCCCCTATCCCAGTATTGACCGATGCGGTCGAAGCGCAACCGTCCGTTCCGGTTCATTGCACTCAAATAAGCGATCATAAATTTTTCAAATTTTTTACCCATAAACACCGGCATATCTTCCATCATTTCAGTCGTTATGCGCTCACTGCACAACATTTCGATCCGGCTCTTATTTTTAAAAATATACCTGAACCAGGAATCCAGGAAATTATCACCGATATAATAGCGACCCATTTTGTGGCTTTCTTTCGAATCGAAAGGCGCTCTCCGTTCGATCAGTTCGTGGTCCTCCATTAATTCCGAAATATACCGGGCCAGGCTGTGAACAGGAATCCCCGAAGCATCCGCAATCCGGGACATGGTGGTGGCGCCGCCGGCAATGGCTTCCAATATACTGAAATAGGTGGAATAATCTTTGCCGAACTCTTCCAACAAAATCTCTCTCCCTTCATTAAGGAGGATGGAATTTTCATCCAGTATATCTTCCCTGATGAAATCTTGCCTGGATTTTCCAAACCCTCCCCGTTCGCTGATGTAATTGTAATAGAAAGGAATCCCCTCGAATAGGGAATAGAAGAAGAGCAAATCATCATTGGACGTTAAGCCGTGGTCAGACAATATTTCTTTTACAGTTTCAAGGGAAAAGTGTCTTAATAAGAAGCTGCCGTTGAGTCTACCGTAAAGAGGTTGGTCGGCATTTTCGAAAATCCGTCGCATCATACTGTTGATGGAGCCGATGACCAGGAGCAGTCCCTTTGACTGCTGCTTGTTAAGGTCGATGTGCTTTTGCAGGATACTGAAGATCGCATCGTTCACATATTTGAAATTCTGGAATTCATCAAAAACCGCGATTATTTGTTTTCTTTTTAAGAGGGCAAAGAGGAATTTAAAGAAATCATCGAAGTCTTTAAAACTGACTCCCCGGTACTCGTTCAATTGTTCCGAGATGATGGCGGAGTATTCCTCCAGCAGCAATTTTTCTTTTTTTTTAGTGACAAAGAAGTAGAGGGGTTGGGCGTTTGTTCTTTTTAAGTACTCCCTCACAAGAAGTGTTTTACCGATGCGTCTTCGACCGGTCATCCTGATGAAAAAGAGGTTTTGGTTCGCCAGGTTTTCAAACGACGCCAGTTTTTCCAATTCGTCTTGCCGGTCATAAAACTTCATGTTGCCCTCGTTTCCCGGTAATTTATATAATTATGCATTTTGTTATTATAACATATTGCATAATAAGAAAGAAGTAAATTTTCGCTTTTTTGGGAAAAACCCCATGCGCCATGCGACGTGGAATATTCCATTTTTCGTCGCTGGAGATCGCTTCCAACGAGGCCGGAAAAATCAGTCGCGCCGGGAAATAAGTTTAACCGCTGAGGACAGGGTTGATGTGTTCAGGACATAGAAAACAGATGTTTTGTTTTCCAACACCCGGTTGACAGAATATCAAACAAATATTATAATATGCGTCAGGAGAAAAAATGAACGATTTCAATCAGAAGCTGGGAATGAAAATTAAAAAGATACGAGATCAATTACAGATAAGCCAGGAAAAACTAGCAGAAATCCTGTCGATATCCAGGTCATCGCTGTCGCAAATTGAAAACGGCAAGCGGGAACTTAAAAGCTGCGAACTGGTGGAAATCTCAAAAGCGTTTAATTGCTCCATCGATGAACTCCTGGATTTAAAAAAAGAACCCTCCATTAATATATCCCAGGTTGATGCAGGTTTAAATGCCTCTAATGAGATCCGGATTAATGTTCCCCAAAAAAATCTTGTAAAATTCAAAGAAGTATTGCTTTACATATTGAATAAAGTCGGTTCAAAGCCCAATATCGGAGAAACCGTACTATATAAGCTTTTGTATTTTATCGATTTCGATTTCTATGAGAAGTATGAGGAGCAGTTAATAGGAGCATCCTATATAAAAAATCATTATGGCCCTACGCCGCTGGAATTCAAAAAAATCGTAGAAGAGATGATAGCGGACAAAGATCTAATCAAAGTGGATGATCGGTATTTCAAATATCCACAGACAAAATATTTACCTTTGCGGGATTCGAACTTGAAGTATTTAAAGGCCAATGAAATCGAGATGATTAATGATGTATTAAACCGGCTTTCGCATATGAATGCATCGCAGATCAGCGAATATTCGCATAATGACGTCCCCTGGCTCACTGCGGACAAGCAATCCGTAATCGAATATGAATCGGTATTTTATAGAACGCCTTCTTATTCAGTAAAAACGGGAATCGATGACGATATTTAAACAAATTAAAAATACCGATTTATTCGATAAGGATTTAAAAAAACTTTTGAAACGGTTTCGTTCATTGGAAGATGATTTAGAAGTATTTATCGATATCCAGTTGAAATTGTTTCATAAAATAAAGCAGGACAATGGCGGCATTAAACAAATTACAGGATTGAAAAAGGAGTACCCGCGGGTATATAAAGCAACGAAATTTGCCTGTAAGAGTTTGAAAGGGAAAGGGGGAAAATCAGGATTAAGGCTTATTTATGCATACTTTGAGAAAGAGGATATCATTGAATTTATCGAGATGTATTATAAAGGTGACCAGGAGAATGAAGATTCGGATAGGATCAAAGAATACCTTTCTTCTCTTTTTCCTGACCCCCAATAATAAATTGGGCGAGGAAATAATCGTCGAACGTAAGAACCGGCATAACCCGGTGGGAAAACCCGCAGGCGAAACCATACTTTATCGCCTCCTCACCTTCTTTTTCTTTCATCTTTTGAAAGTTTTAGGCGCGAACTACTTTAAACGTACCCATTCTCTTACCATCGATAACCTCCGCCGCAATACCCCGCCGCTCCATCGCATCCCGTAACGCCTGCTTCGACTTCTCAAACGCTTCCTTCTTCGCATCCACAACAAACGCCGCCGACCCAGGCACCATCCGCCAATGATACAATACTTTCGGGATATGAAATACCCTATCCGTTACCTCCATTACCCTCAGCAATAAATCATAATCCTGGGCGCCCTCAAACCCCTTACGAAAACCCCCCACTTTCATCAATAACTCACGCCGACATACCACCAAATGACAAAGATAATTGTATGTCAAAAACAACCCCGGGTCCCACCCCGGCTTATACACCGGCCGAATTCGTTTTCCCGTCAACGTCAACTTATCCTCATCCGAAAAAATAACACCCGCCCCCTTTTCCCGGTTCAACAACTTCACCACCTCGAACAAACTATCCCTACTCAACTCATCATCATGATCCATAAACGCCGCATACTCCCCCGAAGCCAACGATAACGCCTCATTCGAAGCCCCCGACATCCCCAGGTTCCCCTCCAAAAATTTCACCTTTACCCGTTTATCAAAACCCGCATACTTCCGCAAAACCTCTTTTATATGCGGCTTCGGCGACGCATCATCCACGATACACAACTCCCAATTCCCGTACACCTGCGCCAACAAGGATTCGATGGCCCGCTCCAACCACTCCCGCTCAATATTGTAAACCGGCGTCACCACACTTATCAAAGGCTTAAACCCAAAAGATTCAACCTCCCTCTCCATCACGGTAATATCAGCCCCAGTCAACGCATTTCTTTTTACCCCCCTCCAGTACCAAAAATCCGCCCAGCGAAAATAAACCCCCTTCACCAATTGCATCAATCTTTTTCTCACCTTCTTACCCTCTTACCTTCTTACCTTCTTTATCCCTTTCTCCAAAAATCCGCACCAACGGCCTGAAAAAAAGTTTATTGAAAAATTGGATGAAACGATAAACACGGGTCGCGCGCATATGGTTGAAAGCCCCGATTTGCGCCGCCTGCTGCTGGATAATACGGTCTTTTTCCTGGAAAAGCCTGCGCGTACGCAACTCCTCCAGGTCCAGCAGCAGCCTCGCCGCTTCCAGGTTGCCGGTTAAAGCCCCCTGTTCTTTCCCCTTTTCCGCGTAGGCGGCAAAATGCCCCTTGACCTTTTCCAGTACAGACGCCGCTGCTTTTTCTTTGGCAATCGCAAACACTTTCCGGTATCCCTCGCCGGCGTGATCGCTTTCATACGATTCCATATTATAATAGCGGTTCAACATCATGCGCAGCCGCTGCGTATCAGGAATTGTCATGAGGTAATGTTCCACCATCATCCTCATCAGCCAGCCGTCCAGTCTGCCGCTGTCGAAACAGGTAAACTCCAGCCGGTTCTCCCGGAACATTTGTTCCAGCCCCTCTACCGTTGGCAACCCGTTTTCGATATGCTCTTTCAACTGGGCCTGGCCCACGTATAAGGTTTTATGAATAAATTCGAAAAGAATTTCTTCCGCTAAAACAGTTTTCTCGCGGAAAAACGGCGCGCCCAGCGCCGCGAACCCATCCGCCGCCAATACCCGCAGCAGCTCCCGGATAAATTCCCCGCGCCCCGGGCCCGGGATGTGCTCATAAACATCCGAAGAAACCACCACATCGAAAACCCCATCTTTAAAAGGCAGTTGGAGGGCGTTCCCCTGGATATACCCCCGGATATCGGGGATGTCGCATACCGCCAGGTCCAGCGCATAAATTTCGCGACCCGGCAGGAATTCCCGCAGCAGTAAGTCCTTTCGCCCCGCCGCCTCCACGCGGAACCCACCAACATCCAGGATGCGTAACCTCTGCCGGCCCGTTTCCCCGGCAATGATCCCCACAATTTCCGCAATATCCCGGGTTCTCTGGTAAAGATCAAACGGATAATCCAACAATTGCCGGTTCTCGTTCACAGCGCCCCCTTCACTTCCCCAGGCTCCACCGGGCCGGAATCGTAATCAAACCCAACCGTTCGGGCATTTCCGGCGTTTCCAGCACATGCAGTTTCCAGTGTTGTTCCCAGTGGTCGTAAGCTTGCAGCCCCTGGTAATCGTAAATCGCCGCCGAAAAAAGATAACTGCCCGGCAGCAGCGGAACCGATTCCATTTCATATTCCACGTACCCCTGACCCTTGATGGCGGCGATGTGGAAATTATGTTTCCGCGTATTGGGCCCCGTGATATGAACGCCCGTATCGCTGTAAAGCGCGATGCCGAAGACCGGGTTTTCAATCTCCTTGTGGGCGTCGTAAGCGATCCGGACGCGCAGCGGTTGGCCCGTTTTCACAAATTCCAACCCATTGCCCTGCAAATCCAGGAATTGCACCCCCGTGATTTCCACTTCCTTGCTGCCCCAGCGGTTTTTCCAATTGGACCGGTCCCTCGGCTCGCCTTCACCTTGCCGGGGCTCTTCCTTTCTTACTTGCAGTTGACCGGCGCCGATCAACAACCGGTGGTATTCGGAAATCACATCCACCGGTTTGCCCTGCTTTACCAGTTTGCCGTTGTGCAGTAATACCACCCGGTCGCACAACTCCTCCACCGTCTTAAGATCATGAGAGACAAAAATAATCGTTTTCCCTTGCTCTTTAAACTCCATGATCTTTTTAATACATTTCTTCTGGAAATTCTCGTCCCCCACCGCCAGCACTTCGTCTACCAGCAAGATATCCGGTGCGACATTAATCGCCACGGAAAACCCCAGGCGCACGTACATGCCGGAGGAGTACGTTTTAACCGGGTTATCGATAAAATCCTCCAGCCCCGAAAAATCCACGATATCCTTAAATTTCTTCGTCACCTCCGCCCTGGAGAAACCCAGGATCGAGGCGTTGATATAGACGTTTTCCCTGCCCGTCAGGTCCGGGTGGAAACCCGAACCCAGTTCGATCAGCGTCGAGATTTTGCCGTGGGCGTCGATCGCGCCCCCGTCCGGGTAAAGAATCCGGGAGATCAATTTCAACAGGGTGCTTTTCCCCGAACCATTGCAGCCGATAAAACCCACTGTCTGGCCCTTTTCAATATCCAGGTCGATATTCTTCAACGCCCAGAATTCCGAATGAAGCCTGGAGCGTTTGCCTTTGAGCAGGTTCAGGAAAACATATTTCAGGTGCGATTCTTTATTACGATAGGTTTTGAATTTCTTGGAAATGTTTTTAATTTCGATCGCATTCGTGGACATATTCATGGTTCAGATCTCTTCGGCAAAGCGCCGCTGTTTTTTTTGGAACACCAATGCGCCCAGCAGGAAAACAAGGACGCCCAGGACCATTACGCCCGCAATGGTCAGGATTCCCGGGATGCGATTTTTCAAAATCACATCGCGGTATGCCGTCACAAATACCGTAAAAGGGTTCAGGTAGGCCAGGGCCCGGTATTTTATCGGGAACAGCGTAATCGGCCAGATAATCGGCGTCACCCAGAACCAAAGTTGTAAAAGCACCTCCAGCAAATGTTTAATATCCCGGTAATAAACGTTCAAAGCGGAAAAAATCAAAGCGATACCCAGGACGAAGAGAGTTTGAAAAAAAATAATCACCGCCAGGAAAAGAAAAGCGAAGCCCGGCCGGATGTGAAAGAAAAGCAGGGCCGGGATCAGCACCAGGAAAGTGAGGAAAAAGTGGAAGAGGTTGACCAGTACGACAGAGAGGGGCAGGACTTCCCTGGGGAAGTAGACTTTTTTAACCAGGTTGCCGTTATCGGTAATGGAGCCGGCGCCCATGGCGACGGCGGAGCTCAGGAAGGTCCAGGGCAGGAGGGCGCTGAAGAGGAAAATCGTAAAATTTTCCACTTTCGGGTCCATCAGGTATTTAAAGACCACCGTATAGACCGCCAGCATGAGCAGCGGGTTGAGCAGGGACCAAAGGAAACCCAGGGTAGTCCCTTTGTATTTCACTTTCAAGTCCCTTAGCACCAGGTTATAGATCAGGTATTTAAATTCCCATATACCTTTAATACGTTTAATCATGCGCTGTCCGGCCGGCGTTTATTAATTAAATATTTAGAGGAAAGTTTACCACAAAAAGGAGTAAAAGGAAACATATTGCATTTTCAACGTGGCAACGATTCAATGGGCGCTAACCCTGAAAATTAAAATAAGAGATGATTTCATGATATTTGAAGAAACCAGGCGGCTTTATTTTTTTCCTCTTTACGTAAAGACATATATATCGTATAATATTGGCATTGGAGGTTTAATTTTAGCATGGATATAGAAATGACTAAAGGAATCGCGCCATTGGTACTACAGAACGGCATCATCGTGGCGGGCCACCCCAGGAGCGGAACGTCCCTCACCTGCCAGTTATTAGAAACCGCCGGCGTTCATTTCCCTTCGGACCTCGGGTCGGACAACTATAACAAAGACGGCTATTATGAACTGTCTAACGCAAAAGAACTGGAAAAAAAATTAATCGAACACGCCATGACCGATGAAAACATCCTGGAGATGAACAAGATCGTAAAGCTGTTAAATGATACCAAAGGGCTGACCGGCTTGAAAATCGTTCATATACCTGCCGCCTTTTTTTATAAGCATATCGCTAAAAATTTGCGAGTTGTCTTCATATTCAGGAACCCCGCGGATGTCAAATCCAGTATGCTGCGCCGGGGAATCTCCCAATTCAAATTAACCTGGTTTGAAAACAACAACGCCCTGGTGGCCGCCCATGAAAATATACCCAAAAGTATCGTTATTAGCTACGAGACCCTGATGTCCGGCAACGCCCGAATAAATAAAGCCTTTAAAAAACTGGGCTTCAACGTGGATACGGGGGTCATCAAAAAATCGCACCGAACCCAGGAAAACAGCCGGATGATCATTACCCCTGATGAAAAACTGATGTACAACTATTTAAAAAAACTTGAGAAACAAAGTATGAAATAAAAAAAAGGAGAAAATATGGACCGACACAAACACCCGCATGAACAAGAACACGGACCCCTGGACATTATCGATGACCAGGCCGAACACCTCTTCTCAAATTTGGTTTCTTTTTACATCAATGCCGAAGAGGCCTGCATCGGATTTGGGATAAGAGATATCAAAGGGACAAACGACGTTGAAATGCATACCTATATGCACCTGACGATCCCCCATTTCCTGAGATTCTCGGACACCGTCAACCAACAGGTTGCGATGTTAATCGATAGGGGCGTGATTTCCAGGGAACCGGAACAATAACGATGGACAGGTTAGGCGAAGCTTTAAAACATGAGCGTGAAAAAAAGAAGATCCCCCTGGAGTACATTGCCACCAAAACCAATATCTCCTTGACTACGCTAACCGCCCTTGAAAATGAGCAATTCGTAGAAATTCCCAGCGCCTTCTACTTCAAGAACTATATAAAATCTTATTTGGATGCCATCGATGCAGATGCCGGCAAGTTTTTGGAAACCTATAGAGAAGAAATAACTGCCGCCTGCAACAAAAGGGCCGAAACTTCCGGCGCCGATTACACCGAGTTAAAATATTCACGATTTAAAAGGAAGAATGTTTTTCTTATACTCCTCACCCTGGTTGTTTTAGCCGCCCTGCTTTTTTATTTACTCTACAGCAAAAAAGAAGCCATCCTCAACAGTTGGAGCGGTTGGAACAAAACATCCGCCGAGGTAGCGATACCGCAAAACGGCATCGATTTTATTGCCCATGATTTCCAGGATGATTCCAGCCGCGACTATTCGCCCCTCAATGCGGCCATCGAATTTTCCGGGCGCTGCTGGGTCCTGGTTTTAAGGGGCAAGGAAAAAATAATCGAGCAAACCTTTCAAAAGGGGGAAAAATTGGCATTCGCGGGGTATGACTTAACGATTCAACTGGATAACCCCGCGGCGGTCCGGTTTCTCCTCAATGGGAAGGAAGTAAGCTATTTCCGGGAATTAACACAGCCGGAAAAAATAACGATAACACCGGTTACGATTGCGAAACTTTTTAAAAACCGATAAACAATGATAAACATCATATCCAGGAACCCTTTGGTCAAGAAGGTAGTCGACGGCACGGCGGGCCAGGATTTAATCGATATGCTCCTTGACAGGCTGCTGCCTCTTACGGAGGAAGAATACCTTGAGTCCCTGGTATTTGCCTTAAAAAATGAGACTATCAGAGACAGGGCGTCGGACCGCTTAAAAGAAATACCTGAAACTGTAAAAACCGCTTATGTAGAGAAGTTGGAGGCCAATCACCGGGTGGCATATTTTATTATATTGGAGGCGTTGAGCAGGAAAAACCAGTTCATCATTGCCAGGGCCATTCGCAACCAGGCGCTGCCTTTTGAATTTCTTTTAAAAATAGCGGCGCAAGGCGATGTCCACATGTTGGAAGCCCTGCTGGACAACCAGATCAAACTCATTGCCTATCCCGAGATCCTGGAGGAAATTGAAAAAAATTCCCAGGCCACCAACTTTATCAAAGGGAAGATCAAAGAATTCCGGGAATACTACCTGGCGCTGGAAGCCGAAGAAATCCCGGCGGAAGAAGTCCTGGAGGAAGTAAAGGAAATCATTATCCAGGAACAGGCGGAACAGGCGAAACAGCAGGCAGCGGCAAAAGAAAAACCCGCGGAAAAAGCGGAAGAAACCGATGAACTCATGGCCATTGAAATAGTGGGACAAAAAGCCCTGAATACTCTCCAGGAAATCAATAAAATGAATATTGCCGAACGTATTAAGCTGGCGTTATCGGGCTCCAAAACCCAACGCATGATATTGATCAAAGACTCCAATAAAATGGTATCCATGGCGGTGCTGGAGAGCCCGAAAATCGGCGTCGATGAAGTGATCCTCCTGGCCAGGAACAGGAGCGTGGCCGGTGAAATTATCGGCCGGATATCCCAGAGAAGGGATTGGACCAAAAATTACAATGTTGTCCTTGAACTGGTTCAAAATCCCAAGACGCCGATAAAAGACGCGATAAGTTTTGTGAAGCAGCTTCATTTAAGGGATTTGCAATTGCTTAGCCGGGATAAAAATATCAATCCCACGGTGAGACAACTTGCACTGAACTATCACCGCGAGAAAAGTAACGTCAAAAAATAGTAAATAAACAAAAATCCTGGGGGGACGTCGTCCCCCCTATTGCACGGCCCCCCCGGGTTTTCCTTATCTTAAACCGACGCCTCAAAAGGAAGTATAAAAAAGTCCCGGGTGGCCGATGGCAAATGTTGTTATTTCAATTCTTTCAATAGTTCAATAATAAAATCCCATACTTTACCGATGGAGCCCACATGGATTTTTTCATCCGGGCTGTGGGGGTACTTGAGGGTCGGTCCGATGGAGATCATATCCATTCCCGGGTTTCTATCGCCGATGATGCCGCATTCCAGGCCGGCGTGGATCACTTCCACCACGGGTTTTTTATTATACATTTTTTCATAGAGTTTCACGCTGCGGGCCAGTAGTAGGGAGTCCATATTGGGCTGCCAGGGCGGGTATCCGTCGCCGCTTTTGGCTTCGCCGCCGGCTAACCGCGCCGCGCTTTCAACCCGGTGAGTCAGGGCATGCAGTTTTGTTACCACCGAACTTCTCTGGCTGGTCAGGACTTTAACCGCCCCATTATCTACCTTAAGATTGGCAAAATTATTGGAGGTTTCCACCAGGTTGGCGATATCGGGGGACATGGATTCCACGCCGTGGGGGATAACCAGCATCAATTCGATTACTTTCTGGGTTTTAGCGGCGGCGACCGCCCTGTTGAAATTTCCCTCGCTATTTTCCGAGATGGCTACGACTAGTTCCGGGTCCGTACTTTTGAATTCGCTGTTAAAAATATTGCTCCATTCGGCGATGGTACTTTTTGCTTTTTCAGCGTTGTTTGCCGGTAGGAATACCACGGCGTAGGCGTCCCTGGGGATGGCGTTATGGGCGCTGCCGCCTTTGACATCCGCTAATCTCAAGTCGATATCTTGTTTTTTCAACTGGTAAAGGCCCCTGCCCAGGATGCGCAGGGCATTGGCTTTGCCTTTGCCGATATCGATGCCCGAGTGTCCGCCCTTCATACCGCCGGCGGTTATTTTATACTGCTTATAACCGGCGGGAATGGCTTCGTATTCGAGCGGCAACGACAGGTTGGTGTTGATGCCGCCGGCGCAGCCCACCGTGAACACCCCTTCATCTTCCGAATCCACGTTGATAAGGATTTTCCCTTCGATAAAACCAGGGGCCAGGTTATTGGCGCCGGTTAAACCGGTCTCTTCATCCACCGTAAAAAGCAGCTCCAACGGTGGATGGGCTATCCCTTTATCCGTTGCCATAACCATGGCCATGGCGATAGCAATGCCGTTATCAGCCCCCAGGGTGGTCCTGTCCGCCGTTAACCATTCCCCCTCATATACGAATTTGATGGGGTCTTTGCAAAAATCATGGGGAGAATCCGGCGTCTTCTCGCAAACCATATCCATATGTCCCTGTATTACCACCACCGGGGATTTTTCATACCCCGGCGAACCGGGAGTTTTTATTACGATATTTCTCACTTTGTCCATCCTGGCTTCAAAATTGTGCTCTTTCGCCCAATTCAGCAACCATTCGGCAATTTCTTTCTCATTCTTTGAACAGCGTGGAATTTTACTGAGTTGTTCAAAGCATTCAAGAATTTCTTTTGTTTTTGCATGTTCGATTTTATTCATTATACACTCCTTATTTTAGGGTATTAGTATAGATAGTAAGAAATTTCAAAAGAAAAGTCAAGCGATTTGACAAATTTCCTTTTTTTGGCTACTATGTTAATTCGAAAAATGAAAAAAGGAATTGGAAATGAAAAAGACAATCGATAAAATCGTCGCGGAAATGAACCGGATCATCCTGGGAAAAGAACTTGAGATCCGCCTGGTGTTTACCTGCTTGTTAGCCAAAGGACACTTATTAATAGAAGATATCCCGGGCGTGGGAAAAACCACCCTGGCCCAGGCGTTGGCCAATGTCCTGGGGTTGAGTTACAGTCGCGTCCAATGCACCAGCGACCTGCTGCCGGCCGACATCGTGGGGACGTCGATTTTCGACGCCGGGGCGCAGGAGTTCCGCTTCCATGCCGGGCCGTTGTTCGATCAGATGGTGCTGGTGGATGAACTGAACCGCGCCACGCCCCGCACCCAGAGCGCGCTGCTGGAAGCCATGGAAGAACGCCAGGTATCGGTGGACGGCGTCTCCCACCCTTTGCCCGACCCCTTCTTTGTCATCGCTACCCAGAACCAACGCTTCCATGTGGGCACTTTTCCACTGCCGGAATCCCAACTGGACCGCTTCCTGATGCGAATTAAACTGGGCTACCCCGATTATAAATCGGAACGGTTACTGCTGACGGGAGAAAACCGGCACGATATGGTGAAACGGCTTACGCCCGTGATTACAACGGAAACCCTGAAAGGGCTGCAGGAACAGGTTCCCAAAATGCATGTGTCGGATGCGATCCTGGACTATATCCAGGATATCATTGCCGGGAGCCGCGGCAACCCGCATCAGTACCTGGGATTGTCGCCCAGGGCGGGGATTTCCCTGGTGAAGGCCGCGCAGGCCTGGACCCTATCCGAAGGCAGGGAAATGGTGCTGCCCGAGGATGTGCAGGCCGTGGCGGGGTGCGTCCTGGAACACCGGCTGGAACCGGAAAGCAGTAATGTCAAAAGCAGCGGCTACCAGGCGGTGGAACAATTGCTTCGAACGATTCCCTTAAACCAATGAAAATATACAAAATCCGTACCCGGCCGACCCGTTCCGGGTATTTGTTGATACTGGTTCTGTGGGCCATGTTGATCGCCTCTATCAATTACAGCAACAACATGGCCTATATTCTCACCTTCCTCCTCTTCAGCCTGATGTTGGTGGGCATGGTATATGCCCGGAACAACCTGAAGGGGCTAACCATTGCCAATGTCATGCCGCGCCCGGTGTTTGCCGGTGAGCGGCTGTGGATCGACTTCGAATTGCACAATCAATCCAAAGGCCGGCGGTACGGCATCTGGCTGGCCTACCCGGGGCTTACCAACCCCGAAGAGCTTTCCGGCCCTTTTTCCACGGAAGCTTGTTCCAATACCACGGTGGAACTATCCTTTATTACCGCCAAACGCGGGCGTTTTATACTGCCCACCATCGAACTGGTGACGGTTTACCCATTGGGGTTATTCGTGGTGAAAGGCAAGATCGAGGTAGAAAAGGCCTACCTGGTCTACCCCCGGCCGGAGGGAACCCGGCCCTGGCCGGAACCGGAAGTCCTGGAGGAGGAACAATACGGCGGCGAGATACATCATATGAAGGGAGGCGACGATTTCACCGGGGTCCGGCCTTACCGGGCCGGGGAGTCCATGCACCATATCGACTGGAAAGCCGCGGCCCGCGGACGGCCGCTCAGCATCAAAGAGTTTACCGGGGGCGGGTCCGCCTGTCTCTATTTCAGTTGGGTACACCTGGAAGGAATGGGCGTTGAAGGACGCCTATCCCAATTGTGTAAATGGGTCCTGGAGGCGGACGAACAGGGAACCGAATTCGGACTGAAACTGCCTGGCGACGCTATTAAACCGGGGGCGGGGTCTACCCATACGCTAAAAAGCCTGGAAGCCCTGGCCCTTTTTCAATTCCAACGTGGGACGGCGACTCAATGAAACCGGTAAAGCTAAAGATAAGCAAAAATACACCGGTAGTTCCACCGCTTATTCTTTCCAGGGGCGCACTGGGTTGGTTGATTTTCGCCCTCTTGCTGGCCATCAGTTGGCATATTCCCCATACGCCTATCTGGGCGGTGGCGGCGGCGCCGTTGATGGTGGCATGGCGTTACCGGTTGTTTGTACGCAAACAGCCGCTGCCCCCGCAGGCGGTGCGAATCGCTTTAACCCTGGCAGCTTTCGGCGGGGTTATCGCCAGTTACCGCTCCTACCTGGGGCGAGACCCAGGCATTACCGCCGTGATCCTGCTCTCTACCATGAAACTGTTCGAATTAAAATCCCAGAGAGATTTCATGTTTGTGATTTTCTTAGCTTATTTCCTGGTATTCGGTAATTTTTTATATGACCAGACCATCCAGGCCCTGGCGTTCATGATCGCGGCGGTGATATTGATCACGGCCGCGGTGCTGCGGTTGAACCACGGCGAAAAAGAACCGGTAAAAGTATCGTTCCTGGTAAAATCAGGGTTCCGTTTTTTTCTCTATGCCATCCCCTTTATGGTGGTATTGTTTGCATTTTTCCCCCGCAGCTCCGTTCCACTCTGGAACCTACCGCACGATTCAAGCAAGCATGGCCAGGTAGGTTTCAACGATTCCGTTTTCCCGGGCCAGGTTGCGGAACTGGCAACCTCCAATCAAACCGCATTCCGGGTGGTGTTCCCGGACGATAACATGCCTGCCCCAAGGGATTTATATTTCCGGGGATTGGTACTGTGGTTTACCAATGGGAAAGGGTGGTCCCAGGGAATTTTGTCTTTCCTACCCGATCGACGCCGGACTGTCGTGGACGATATTCTCATCCGGCAAGAGATTACGCTGGAGCCGCATTATGAACGTTGGCTCTTTGCCCTGGATTTACCGGTGATTAATCCCAGGGGCAGCCGGCGTTTACCGGGGCGGGTTATCCAGGGCTATTGGCCCATTTCCGAAGTCGTAACGTACGAGGTGGCCTCTACGCCGCAGCCGAAATACCCGGAACCGCGTAACGAAGTACCCCGGTGGTGGGCGCTGCAGTTGCCCGGGGATTGGAACTCGCCGATGCGGGAGTTGGCCCGGTCATGGCGCAGCGCCGCGACATCCGACGCCGAAGTGGTTCAAGCCGCCTTGAATTATTTTAGTAGCTCCGGTTTCGAATACACCCTTTCGCCGGGTACGTTGGACCCGCAGACGCCGCTGGAGGATTTTCTATTTAACAAGCGGAAGGGGTTCTGCGAACATTATGCGGCGGCCTTTACCTTGTTGATGAGGGCGGCGGATATTCCCGCCCGCATGGTAGTCGGTTTCCAGGGGGGCGAGGTCAACACCGTTGGGGGGTACCTGGTGGTGCGTCAATCGGATGCCCATGCCTGGTCGGAAGTGTGGCTGGAGGGCAAAGGGTGGCAGCGGGTAGACCCCACGGCCGCCGCGTCCCCGGAAAGGATCGAATTCGGCGCGGAAATGAGCCGCACCCTTTCCGCCATGGGGCGACTCGGGGAGGAAGACCGTTCCGAAGCGATCCGGCTCGCCATGAGGAAAGGTTTTTTTGCAAAAATTAGCCGTTTCTTCAACGACCATTGGGACAATATCAATATTAAATGGGAAGTCTGGATCATGAGTTATGACCGTTTCCGCCAGAGAGCTTTTTTAAGGGGCGTCGGTCTTGCCGATGTGGGCCGGTGGAGTTACATCGTGGTATTAATCGTTATTATCCCGGCGCTTTTTTTCCTGGTCTCTTTGTTGTTGAAACGGCAGACTACCGCCGCTGATCCTTTGATTAAACTGTACCGGCAGTTTTACGCTAAAACCGCTAAAAAGGGAATTCGGCCGGGCGCCTGGGAAGGGCCCCAGGTTTTCCAACTCCGGGCCGTGGATGCGTTTCCGCATAAAGCAAAGGAGATTCGCGAGATAACCGATCTATACATCGATCTGCGCTACGGCCGGCCGCCATTGACCAAACAGTCGTTGAAACAATTCAAACGCCTGGTAAGAAAGTTCAGGATAAAAAATTAACCGGGAACGATTTAGAAACCCCCCCCGAATTTCACCGCTTCTAAATTCAAAAATGTCTTCTCTGCTCCCTTAAATATGCGAAAAAGTCGTCCAATCCCAGGCCGGTTTTAACGGAAGTCTCAAATATTTTTACTCTGGAATTATGCGCCCGGCAATCCTCTTTCACCCTCTCGATATCATAATCCATTAAGCCCAAAAGATCGACCTTGTTGATAAGAACCACGGCCGCCCTTAAAAAAAGCGCGGGGTATTTGCGGACCTTTTCATCTCCCTCCGGGATACTCAAAACCGCTATTTTTAAATGCTCCCCCAGGTCGAACGCGGAAGGACACACCAGGTTGCCCACATTCTCGATAAAAAGGTAATCGATGGCTGCCGTATCCATTTGCGCGACCTTTTCTTTGATCATCCGGGCCGTCAGGTGACATCCTCCCCCGGTTTCGATGGCATAGGCGTTGTTATGGCCGGCATGGATAATCCGGTCGGAATCCAACGCTGTTTTTACATCTCCCACGATAACGGCAAACTTTTCATTAAAATGGTTGACCGTGTATTCCAGGATCGACGTCTTTCCACAGCCGGGAGAACCGATGATGTTTACTGCATAAATTCCACGGTCATAAAATAACTTGCGGTTTTCTGCTGCAATAAGATCATTGTGCTCCCGGGCGGAAATCTCAACTTTCTTTTTTACCATTCCCGACGCTCAATTCAGTATTGGTGGTTACTTTAACAAACCGCGGATGGCCACGATCAAATCATCCGGATCAATAGGCTTCTCCATGAATTTTTCCACCGGTAAATAGTCGCCGTCCGTCTCTACATCGAATTTGAATTTGGTTCTCTGGTTAACGGCGGTAGCCAATATAATGGGGATGTGTTTGAACTTATCGTTTGCCTTGACTTCCTGGGCAAAATTAAATCCATCCGTATCTTTTTCCATCATGACATCCAACAGGATCAGGTCGATTTTCATCTTATCCAATATCTCCCCTGCAACCTGGATGTTGGTTGCCGTCTCCACTTCATAATTATTATGTTCCAACACGATCCGCCGCGATTCCAATACGTCGATATCATCATCAACTACCAAAATTTTATAACTCATTTTTGTTCCTCCTTCACTATTATAAGTGGTAATGTTATATAAATTATCGTCCCAACACCGACGGTGCTGGTTAACTTTATTTCACCATCGTGGTCTTCGATGATTTGTTTTACCAGGGAAAGGCCCAACCCCAGGCTGCCGTTGATATTTCGCCTGGCGTTTCTGCCTCTTTCGAAAATCTTGAATACTTTTTCCTGCTCATCCTGGGGTATTCCGATTCCTGTGTCGGCCACCGCGATGGTAATAGCATTGTCTTTTATATTTTCGGAATAATCGATGGTAATTTCACCGTCCGCTTTATTATATTTGATGGCATTCATAATTAAGTTGTTGAATACGCGCAGCAGGAAGGTATAGTTACCGTTGATATTCCTTTCGCCGTTTAAATCTTTGCGAAAGCTTAGGAATACACCCCTCTCACGGGCATAGGCTTTCATCATGCCGACAGACTCATTAACCACCTCGAAGATATTCACTATTTCCCGTTTCATCATCGCTTTGTCTTCCAGCAGGGTGTAATCCATGATATCATCCAGCATGAGGACAAGAGTCTCGGCTTTTTGACCGGCCCTGGCTACCAATTCCTTGATTTTATCCATATCCTCTACGTAACCTTTGCTGATAACGTCCAGGAGATCAATTATGGTGGATAATGGGGCTTTAATATCATGGGCCATGCTGGCCAACATTTTCCGCTCTTCCGAGATATGAACTTCATGCATGGCTGTTTATTCCTCCGATAACTCTACGGATTCGATAACGACATCCATTCCTGAAATGATTTTCCGATTGAAAGAATGACAAAGGGAACAATTTTCGAAGATCTCTTTCAATGAGTAATCATTTCCGCATTCGCAACGGGCAATGGTGGGGACTTCGGTAATATTGATCTTAACATCCGGGAGGTTTTTATCCGCCAGGATAGTTTTCAGCCCGAAATCCAGGGAATCCGCCACGACGCCTGAAAATAACCCGACTTCGATATCGATGCCTAAAAGTTTGCTGAGATCGGGGGCTACGCTGGTACTGACGGTTTCGATAATGTCGGTAGCCAGGGCGAATTCATGCATCTTAATTACCGCGCCTAATCTCGTTATATACGTCCTGCACCAAATTTGGCAGGTTACGTTGAACCACGGGACTTAAGGTTTCCGATAGGGACATGTCCGCGGCCTGGATGCAGTAGATGGCAATTTCCATATTTCCTGTTTTACCCATCTGTTTTGCTATTTCAAGGAACCGGATCAAATCGAATTCATGCAGGGAATAATTTTTCGTTTGCTTCAGGCTAACGGCATCTTCCGGCAGGAACCGCCGGTAATCGCCGGCATCGATCCCGCAGTTACCGGCGTCGATGAAGATGATCTTTTTTCTTTCATCTAATTGATGGAGAAGGTTCATCCCCGGGGTCCCGGCTTCCACCAGGTCGAATTGGAGGGGATCGAGGGGCTCTTGCTCTAATTTTCTCCTGAGGAGATCGACGGCATAAAGCCCCGCCCCTTCGTCTGAAAGAAGCCGGTTACCCAGGCCGATAACTGCTGTTTTATTTCTTTTCATGTACCCTATTATACACTATTTTCTTTTTCCTGGCGACATCCGACGGCCAGCAGTCCCTATTTTTTAAGTTTCACATCGAGATAGTGGGTCGAACAGGATACACACGGGTCATAAGCCCTTACCAGCATTTCCAGGTGGAACTGGAGTTCTTTTTCACCGAGGTGCATAAATTCCGGGACCATTTTCTCGAAATCCAATTGGATATTGTTGTGGTTCAGGTTCGTGGGGATGACGCAGTTGGCTTTCTGACAGATGCCTTTGCCGTCATATTCATACTCGTGGAACAACACGCCCCTGGGTACTTCAACGGCGCCGGCGCCTTTGCCTGCTTTGGGTTTGATTTCCGAGTTTTCCAGTAACAGGTCGTGGTTCAACAGCCAGTCGATATGGGCGATGGCCCGTTCGACGGCGAATACGCTCTCGGCCACCTGGGCGATGTTGTTCATGAAAGGGTTGTAATTGACGCCGTTCAGACCCAACATGTTCGCCACGGATGTGGCCAACGGGCTTAATTGTTTGTAGTTGTTGTTGTACCTGGCAAGGGCGCCCACCATAAAGGACGCGCGGTTGAATTTTCCATATTTGGCGGTGGATTGGGGTACGATGAATTCATTGACGACGCCCTTGTATTCGCTCACCGGGATGGGTTTCTTGATATCGTTGGTGATACACTGTCCGTCGTAAATGGCATACTCTTTATCATACGTCAGGGATAGATATTCGGTCTCCCTGGTGAAATTGGGGATATTACCGGCCAGGGATTTTACGACATCCGCCAGTTTTTTGAGGTCATCCACGGATTCGATTAAGCGGGCTTTAAATTCCGCCAATTGTTTTTTATCGGGGAGCATGGAGAATCTTCCGACCCTGGCCCGGATGGGATGGGTGGTCCTGCCGCCGATGGCGTCGCTCAATTCATTGGCCAGCCGGTGCAATTTGGTGACCAACAACACCACGTCGGTGTGGGTTTCGATCAGGGGAAGTACGCTGTTTACCCTCAATAGGTCCGGGACCACCAGGTAACAAACATGCAGGATATGGCTCTGGAGGGATTCGGCGTGCATCAGCAATTCCCGTAACACCCGGGTGGTTTGGGAAATTTCAATGCCCATGGCGGCTTCCGTGGCTTTCAAGGAGGCCAGGGTATGGCCGATGGAACAAATGCCGCAAATTCTCGAGGTAATGGTGGCGACTTCGGAAAAATGTCTACCTTTCACCATGGCTTCGAAGAACCTGGGGGCTTCCGGGACCTGCCATTGAACTTTTTCGATTTTTCCTTCGCTGGCATTCACCACGATATCGCCGTGACCTTCGATTCTCGTTACGTGGTGTACATGGATATTTATATTCTTATTACTCACTTTTTTACCTCCGGATTGACTCCAAAAATATTGATTTTTCTTTTAATTTCTTCGACTGTGTAATTATATTTTTGAAGAATTTCGTGCATGGCGTTTTTGTTGGGGTTGTCCACGGTGCCGCGGCAGGCCTCGCAAGCCGCGCCGTTGGAGGGGCAAATAGCGCCGCAGCCGGCCCTGGCCAGGGGACCTAAGCAGGTGATACCGGAATCGAACAGGCACTCATTTTCATTGAGTTTGCACTGGACGCAGACGGGGTAATTGGGTAACCTGGGAACTTTGCCCAGCAGCAATTCTTTTACGATGGTCAGGAACTCATCGCGATTGATGGGACAGCCGGGGATATAAAGGTCTACTTTGACGACTTCATCGATGGCCCGGGTGGGGTAGGTATCCAGGTGGGGCATATTATAATGCTGGCCGTACACTTCTTTTTTCACATCATCCAGGTTGTTCCAATTGTTTTTCAATCTATTTATTCCACCCGTAACGGCGCACTGCCCGTAGGACACCAGTAGTTTCGACCTGTTCCTGATATCTTTCAGCCTTTCTTCGTCGGATTTCCTGGTAATGGAGCCTTCGATAAAGGCGATATCGTATTCCGGGGCGGCGCCCGTGAGGACTTCCCTGAATTCGACGACATCCACCAGCGCGGCAAGCCCGACTACATTTTCCTCGAGATTTGCTATCTGGAGCTGACAACCTTCACAGCAGGCGAAATCAAAAAAAGCAACTTTCGGTTTTGAGCTCATTAGATTGCCTCCTTTAAATGTTTGATATCATCATAATAAAAAACCGGTCCATCCTGGCAGACATATTTATTGTCCATCTGGCAGTGACCGCATTTTCCCACGCCGCATTTCATCCTTCGTTCCAACGACACGATTATGTGGTCATCCGGGAACTCCAGGTCGCGCAGTCCCATGATCACGAATTTGTACATGACCGGGGGGCCGACGATAATGGCGTATGTTTCTTTGGGGTCTAATTTTTCCACTTTCGGGAGCAGGGTGGTAATAACGCCTACATTTCCGTCCCAGGGAAAATTCTCTTTCCGGTCCACGGTTTCATGGAAATTAACGTCATCTCTTTTTTTCCAATTTTCGATCTCATCGGTAAAGAGTCGTTGGCCGGGGTCTTTGCAGCCGAAAAGGATAAAGAATTCTTTATAATCTTTCCGGTGTTCCATGGCGTAAAGAATGGCTGAACGGGCCGGGACAAGGCCGATACCGCCGGCCACAAAGAGCAGGTTTTTTCCTTTCAGGTTATTCATGGGGAACGAGGTCCCGAAAGGTCCCCTGATGCCCACGCTCTCGCCGGGTTCCAGCGCATGAATGGCATTGGTTACGCCGCCCACGTTCCGGATCACCATTTCAAAGGTATTATCTTTGGAAGGTGCGGAAGAAATCGAGATGGGGGCTTCGCCGATGCCGGGAATGGATATTTCGGCAAATTGCCCGGGCAGGTGACCGAGGGAACGGTCTTTCAATTGAAATTCAAAAAAGCTGTCAAATGGGGTCATCTTTTTTTTCTGGGTTAATTTGGCAACCTCCGGCAAATATATCGAGTTTTTTTGAACATCATCTTTTTGATTAGTTTCTGTGCATCCGCAGTTTTCACACATGTTTGCCTCCTGGTTATTTATTCTCTTCCATATAATTGAATACTTTTACCGGGCCCGCGATATCGGCGGTGCATGAATTTGCACAGCGTCCACAGCCGACGCACCCGAAGTACCCGTACTTTTCAGGAAGATTTTTGCCTTTCCTGAAGATCCTGTGCCTGAAACGTGCACCCTTGTTTTTCCTGAAGTTGTGCCCGTCGGCGACAACCGCAAAATCTTCCAGCATACAACCGTCCCAGACCCTGACGCGCTTACCCTCCGCCAATGATAGTTCAACTTCTTCCCTGGCATCGAAACAGTAACAAGTGGGGCACACCAGTACGCAAGAACCGCAGGAGAAACATTTCTCCCCGAAATGTTCCCATACCGGGTGGTCGAAATTATTACCCAGGTATTGGGGAATCACTTCGACGGCCAGTGGGAGTTTCTGGTCATCTTTGACATTGTTCCTGGCGTCTTCGATTTCTTTCATGGAATAATCGTTTTTAACGGTCCCGGCGTCTTTGAGGTAGTCTTTACCTTTTGGGGTCAGTATCTCTACCACCAGGTGTCCGTCGATTTCCGTCAGCATGATGTCTGCCACTTTGCGTCCCTGGTCCTTTGTCACCGACCGCGCAAAGCGATTTTTCTGGGGTTTGGTGGGGTACATACCGATCAAAAGTGAATTCTCTCTCTTTTTCAAATAATTTTCATCTCTTTGGCCCTCGGAAAAGGCTTTGTCCATCAGGTAGATAGCAGCAAGGTCATAGTAATGGATGCCCACGATGGTGATGGGTTCGCATTCATTGACAGCGAGGTAAGATTCCGGTTTCTTGGGGACATATTTCAGAAGAACTTCTTTGGGGGGCTGAAAATATTTTTTGGGAGGGAGAATCGTCACATCGTAATCAAGACAAAAATCGGAAGCTGCATCCAGTTGGGCAAAGACATAGTGGGAACCTTTTTTCACGACGCCGATGGTCTTCGATTCTTTGGCCGCAATTTTTCGGTCCAGAAAAGAGTAAAAGTCATTTTTTGAAATTTTTAAAATCTCCATTTATAATTCTCCTTCTGTTTATAGGCAACTTTTGTTTTGTAATCGTTAAAGTTGGGTTCTTTGTTTCCTGCTTTCATGTTAATTTATTAATTAGTTTTTATTATAACAATTACTTCTTCTTTGGTCAACCTCCTTTGCGTGGAAAAAAATTTTTTTTAAATTTATTTTTTTAAAATAATATTGCCTTTGGTAGTACCACTCATGATTTGGCTTCTCCCGGCCGGGACTCCGGCTATTAACTTTTAGCCCCGCATCTGTTATAATACTGCTTAAAATAAACCGGTATGAATTACCGGCAGCGATAATGTATAAACGGAAATGAATGATTCGAAAGCAGCTTCAACCGATATAAAGCGTTCCCGGGTAGTAATTAAAGGTATCGTACAGGGCGTGGGGTTCAGACCCTTCCTCTATCGGTCCGCCCAAACTTACAAGCTATCGGGCTTTGTGAAAAATACCTCGCAGGGCGTCATTCTCGAAGTGGAAGGAAACGGGAAAGACATCACGGATTTTATTTCCCACATCCGGCTTCATCCACCGCCGCTGGCGCTGATCGAAAGTTGCGAGTCCGGCGAAATTCCCCTGGAATTCCCGGAAACTTTCGAGATATTGTCCAGCGAAGAAAACGGGGAAAGCGACCGGCGCCAGTTACTGATTTCCCCGGATATCGCCATATGTGATAATTGTATCGCGGAACTTTTCCAGCCGGAAAACAGGAGGTTTCGTTATCCTTTCATCAACTGCACGGATTGCGGTCCGCGCTTCTCTATTATTCAAGGGTTGCCCTATGACCGACCCAAAACCTCGATGAAAGATTTTGCCATGTGCGGCCCTTGCGAGAAGGAGTACCGGGACCCTTACGACCGCCGCTACCATGCGCAGCCGATTTCCTGTTACCGGTGCGGTCCGACGCTCTCGGTGTATGATAGTAAAAATGTGGAACAGGAAATGGACGCGGCCTCCCCGCTGGAAATGGCCGCCCAAAAAATCAAAGAAGGTTCTATCGCGGCTGTCAAGGGACTGGGGGGGTATCACCTGGCCTGCCTGGCCTCCCTGGAAGAAACGGTGGTCCGGCTGCGCCGGTTGAAAGGGCGGGAAATGAAACCGTTTGCGCTGATGGGTACGCTGGAGATGATTATGGCCAATGCCCATGTCTCGGAAAAGGAAAAAGCCCTGCTGCTGTCGCCGGCGGCGCCAGTGGTACTTTTGAAACGAAAGGAAACCACGGCCATTGCCCCGGCCGTGGCGCCGGGGTTGGCGGAATTGGGGTTTATGCTGCCTTATACGCCCTTACATCTTTTGCTGCTGGAAAAAATCAGGGAACCGTTGGTGATGACCAGCGCGAATATCACGGGCGAGCCGATTATTTATAAGGACGATATGATATCCCTGGCAGGGCTTTCGGATTTTATTCTCAGCCATGACCGGGAGATTCATATGTTCGAGGACGACTCGGTGGTCACAGTTTTCGAAGACCATATATATATGGTACGGCGCAGCAAGGGGTATGTTCCCTTACCCATGAGAATGCCGTTTCATTTTCCCGGGACCATCCTGGCCCTGGGCCCGATGTTAAAGACAACCTTTACGTTTCTTTATAATGATAAAGCCATGATGGGTCAGTACATCGGCGATACGGATTCCCCGGCGGCGGTGGAGGCGGAGCGGAAGGCCATCGCTCATTTTATCGACCTTTTTTCCCTGGAGCCCTCGCTGGTGGTAATGGATAAGCACCCGGGGTATCCGAACCGCCAATTGGCCGGGGAATTTAAACATGCGAAAGTAATGGAAATTCAACATCACAAGGCCCATGTGGGCGCGTTGTTGGCTGAGACGGGGGAGTTGGGCCGCATCATCGGGATTTCCATGGACGGTACGGGGTATGGGGATGACGGGAATATCTGGGGCGGTGAATTTTTCGTGGGGGATTACCGGGGGCTTACGCGTTTCGGTCATTTGAAGTATCTTTTCCTGCCTTCGGGCGATATGGCGGCCAAAGAGCCCTGGCGGTTTGCTTTGTCCGTGCTTTACTCTCTTTACGGTCCTTCCTCGGAGGTGGTGAAACGATTCACGGCGCCTTTCAAGCAAAAGGGGGAGTTCCTGCTGGAAGCGATCGAGAAGAAAGCCGGGGGGATTTTAACGTCCAGTTGCGGACGGTTATTCGATGCGGCGGCTTCGCTCCTGGGGCTCGGACATTTCAATAGTTATGAGGGTGAGTTGCCCATGAGGCTCCAGGCCCTGGCTGAGAAAAGCCGGGTCCCGGATGAGTGTTACGGTTTTTCTATCGAAACAGGAGAAAATATGCGCCGGTTGAATTTTCTTCCGGCGCTTCATGATATAATAGGGGATAAACGGGACCCCGAGGAAAAAGCGTATATGTTTCACCGCACATTGGCAAAAGGGTTTGCGGCGATGGCGGCGTCGGCCGGGAATGAATCCGGTATACGCACGGTTGGCTTAACCGGCGGGGTGTTCCAGAATACGTTGTTGTTGAAGTTGACCCGGGATTTGCTGGCAGCGGAAGGTTTTTCCGTGTTGATTCATTCCGAGGCGCCGCCCAATGACGGCGGCGTGTCGTTGGGTCAGGCATTTTTGGCGGCAGGCCAGGTAATGGCCGGCGGTTATGATAAGGAGATTTAAATGTGTATAGCGGTGCCGATGAATGTAACTGAAATAAATGGCGACATGGGTGTAGTGGAGTACAGCGGTGTGAAGCGGAATGTGGGTTTGATGTTGATGGAAGATATCAAAATAGGGGACTGGGTATTGATTCACGCGGGGTTTGCCATTTCCAGGTTGAACCCGGAGGATGCGCAGGAGACGTTATCTCTTTTGAAGGAAGCCGGGTTGATCGATGCGGACTGATTGCTAATGAAAAATTTTGGGAGGGTCCAGGGGACCCTTTTATAAAAGGGTCCCCTGGGATGAGAAAGTCAAATCCTTGTGGCTTTTTAGTTCTTAATTGGACTTATATCCTGACTACATTTTCAGCGTGTTCGCCTTTGGGGCTCTGGCCGATTTCGAATTCAACGCTTTCGCCTTCGTTTAAAGACTTGAAGCCTTGACCTTGAATGGCATTGTGATGAACAAAAATGTCTTTTCCGTTTTCCATTTCAATGAAGCCGTAACCTTTCTGTGAGTTGAACCATTTAACTTTACCTTTTGGCATTGTTGCTACCTCCTGTTTTAAATTTAACGCAAATAGAGGTAGAAACCTTAACGTATTCAAGAAAGATCAAACTTTACCTGAAAAAAAAAGTTTTCAAACCTTTATTTACCGTTTACTGAAAGCGCATTATATCGCATCTCCAATTTCTTGTCAATTGATTTTTCCCCGGTAACCCTTATTTTTTTAAAATAAAGGGTAGTAAAATGATTTCTTGTATGTCCCCTTTTCGTCTACAAAATATCAGGCGTCCTTGGCCCTGCGTTTGAAATAAAAGTAATATTCCGGTATAATAATCTCCATGAAACCATGTAAAAGGAGTAAAAATGGCCGCTGAAGATACGATCAATACGATAAAAAAAATCCCTTACGGGATGTCCGATTATGGACTTATCCGGCGTGAGAACTACTATTACGTAGACAAAACCCCGTTATTAAAGCTCCTGGAAGATACCGGCCGCTACCTGTTCCTTATCCGCCCCCGGCGGTTCGGCAAGTCCCTATCGATTGCCATCATGGAAGCCTATTACGACGTATATTATAAAGACCGGTTCGAAGAATTATTTAAAGGTACATGGATCTATGATCATCCCACCGCTGAAAGGGGCCAATACCTAGTATTGGCCCTTAATTTCTCCGCCGTGGACCCTGGCCCGGATAAATTGGAAGCGTCTTTTTTAAACCTGGTTAATATTAACGCCGTTGCTTTCATTCAAAAATACCACGATTATCTTTCAACCTACAAAAAAATGGACTATCACGCCAAATTCATCGAAGAAAGCCGTTCGGCTTCGGATACTTTAACCAGCCTGCTCAAACTATGTAAAAACGCCGACCAAAAATTTCTTATGATTATCGATGAGTATGATAACTTCTCCAACACCATTCTATCCACCATGGGTAAAGACGCCTACCATGAGCTTACACACGGGGCAGGCTTTTTCCGCTCCATTTTTAATGTAATAAAGAGCGGCACCAGCAGTATGGATTCACCCATTACCCGGTCTTTTATCACCGGCGTATCTCCCGTCACCATGGACGATGTGACCAGCGGCTATAATATCGGCAAAAACGCTTCCCTGCAACCGGCTTTTAGCCGGGCGCTGGGATTTACCAAAGATGATGTTATCGAAATGATTGAATATTACCGGACAAAAGGGATGATCTACCATCCTACCGAATACCTGCTGGAAATCATGACCGAGTGGTACGGCAATTATCTCTTCTCCGAAGACGACGATGAAAAGTTGTTCAATCCCGATATGGTGCTGTACTTCCTCGATAATTATATGCCGCAAAAGGAGCTTCCCAAAAACTTAATCGACAGGAACGTAAGAATCGACTATGGAAAATTAAGATATCTTATCTTGATCGATCAGGCCAAAGGAAAAGGAAAAACGAAAACCACCAATGGCAATTTCGACCGGTTAAAGGAGATTATTGAAAAAGGCGAGATCGCAGCCGAGATCGAAGAAGGGTTCCCGTTAGAAAAATTACCCTCCAGGGAAAACTTCATATCCTTATTATTTTATTTCGGATTATTGACCATAAAAGAACCCAGGGCCACGGACCTGGTGCTGCAAATTCCCAATGAAACCGCCCGCCGTTTATTTTATGATTATATCAAGGAAGCCTATGAAGATACCGAAGTCTTTGCCCTGGACGTGTATACCTATAATGAGTTAATGAAGGGAATGGCGTTGAAAGGCGAATGGCTGCCCTTATTGAAATATATCACCGGCAAGATGCGGGAAAGTATGAGTTTGCGGGACTTGATTACCGGGGAGAAATCCATCCAGGCGTTTTTGAATGTCTACCTGGGGCTGACTAACCTTTACATCATTCACGCCGAAAAGGAACTGAATAAAGGCTATGCGGATATCGTCATGGAGCCTTTTATCGCCAGGTATGAAGGGATAAAGTATTCCTATTTGTTGGAGATCAAATATATAAAAGCCGGCGTCAAACCCGAAGATGCCGAGGTCCTGCAATTAAAAGAGGCGGCGGAAGAGCAATTGAAGCGTTACAGTATCGACGAAAAATTCCTTAAGAATATTGACAAAACCAAGTTGATCAAATTGGTTCTGATCTTTTCCGGCCATGAAGAGATATATATTGGAAAAGCATAGCCACGGACAGAACAGCGACACGGACAGACACGGACTAAAAAAATAAATCCGAAATTCGAAGCACGAAATCGCGTGTACAAACAAAAAAATCTTTCGCGTGTTTCGCGTGTTTCGCGGGCTTGTTTTTGTTTTGAATTTTGAGACTTTGAATTTTGATATTGTTTCGAATTTCGATATTCGTGCTTCGTGCTTTATTTTCATCTTGGGGGAAAAAAGGACATACAAGAAATCTTCCTCTTTTAAAAGTCTCCCGGTCAAAAGGGGCCAGTGCCGGAAACAATTCATTGAACTGCATACATTCCCTTTTCTATCATACGTTTTTTTACTTTTCCCGCTGTGTCGGCGCCGTAACAATTCTTTATGAAAAGAATTGCCAGTTCATTATCGCTTAAACCGGGATTCGCTTTTTTCAAAGCCTGTTTAGATAAAGCGATCATCTCTTGAGATAAAGAAAGCGTTATGGAAAATCTTTTACCTGGTCCTGCTTTTCTTAATAGATTTACCTGGACGTTTTCCACTTCCGGGGGAGTGTCCCGGTAATATGAGGTAATATGATAAACCGACTATCTTTTCCGCCAATGTTTTCATGCCTATAATTATATATGAAAACGACATGATTTCAAGAGAGCACAGGTGAAAAAACAAGGGAAAAAAGGACCATACAAGAAATCTTCCCGCACGCGGCGCGTGCACCCTATCTTTAGAACCATCACGGAAAGTTGAGACTTATTGCTTCATCTGGCTCGGCGCCTTCAAAGATTACTGATTTCGGCGGCAAAAAAAAGTTTACTTTCGCTGCATTCTGGTTTATAATCAAAAGCTAAGAGATAAGAACCTTGTCAGTGGATACTGGACGATAGTTTGCAGCGGAGGTAGCAAAACATGCCGACTATATTTGATTATTTTACCTATTTGTGTTATATTTCAATTTCAATCAGAGCGACCTAAAGTGATTGCCCCGGGCAACCGGGTTAGTATAAAGTAGGTGACTGGTATGCCGGCAGTGTTTAGACACAAGGGTTTCAGGTTCTTTTTTTATTCGAATGAAGGGTATCCGCGCGAACCGCTGCATATCCACGCGCGTAAGGGTGAAGCAATTGCTAAGTTTTGGTTAGAGCCTGACGTCTCATTGGCTGAATCGTACGATCTGACTTCCTCAGAGTTACGAGAACTCATGGATGCAGCGGAAAAAAACAAAGAACATATAAAGAGGTATTGGAATGAATATTTTGGTGAATAAGCCGCAAGCAAGAACTCTCCGGTTTGATAACGATATGATGTGGGTGGATTTATCGGATGGGCGTCGTTTGGGTGTCCCCCTGGCCTACTTTCCTCGCCTTCTTCATGCTTCACCCGGGGACCGGGAGAGATACATCATTAGTGGAGGCGGAACCGGTTTGCACTGGGACGAACTTGATGAGGATATCTCCCTGGCCGGCCTTTTGCTAGGGGTAGGCGATCAAACACAAAAAGACTTTTCCCAGATGGCGCAACGAAAGGCTTCTTAATCGACTTCCAGATGAAAAAGGGCCATACAAGAAATCTTCTTATAATTGTTTGGCCTTCAGGAGGACATGTCTCACATGAGAGATGAACTCAGAAATATGTCGCCGGAACGCTTTGAAGAGTTCTGCAAGGAGTTACTCTGGCTCGACGGCTTCAAGAACGTTACTCTCAATGCGAAGGGCGCCGACGGTGGATGTGACCTAACGGCTGACAGGAGTTACCCGATTGCCCATGGCCGGGAACACACGATCTCATGGCTGGTTCAATGTAAGCATACGAGTGCTGGTCGTCCGCTGACCCTCGACGTGGTGAAGAATATTCTATACAACTTTGAGACGCAAGATGAACACCAGGGGCTGATAATTATCACGAATGCAAAGTTGACCGCAGGGGCGCTCAAAAGGATGGGGGATATGGTGAAGTCCCACCATCGCTTCATCTTCCACTGGGATATTACTGACATTGAGGGGTTCCTTGACAAGCACCCGTTTTTGATAGACAAGTTCAATCTGGATTTGCCCTCTCAAGCGCTCACTGGTGCGGGAAACATTCGCGTGCTTGTTTTGACTGATGGATCTGTATTCGCGTACCATATATTCGATTTACTCAGAAGATATGGCTTCGACGTCAGAGAGTCACGACTCCATCAGTTTGGGGCTAACGCACTTTCCTCATCGCCCTTCGAGCTTGCAGAGCACTTTGACATGGTATTTGTGTTCCTGGCTGAGCTATACTGGATGCCCATTGAGAGGGAAGTGGTTGACGGCATTAGGTCGAGTATTCGGGATGGTTTGAGCGTCGTGTTCACACCGTTCTGCGGCTGGAGCGTGAACTCCGGTGTAAACCCTTCCCTTGACGATCTGCTTCCCGTCTCTGTGCGGAAGCACTCGGTGAACGTCTTCCGCCTCCTCCTGCCCGATCCCCCTAAGATCATCGACATGCTTGGGTTACCAAGTTACCACGACACATTCATCGAAAACCAGTTAGTTTCCTTCAATGTAGCGGAGGGAGACATGTCCAGACGTCCTGTGTCTTTCACAGGCCGCAGTACGTTCGAGTTTCTCACCCCCAAAGACGAGGCGTCAGTCCTTGTCGATGACTCCGATGGCAACCCTGTGCTGACCACACAAGACCTTGGCCATGGACGGGTGGCCTACCTTAATATGTGTGCTCACAACTGCCTGACGCCCTTCCCGTTGAGAAGCCCGATCGAGACCAGTGAAGCAATCTCGCATTTCATCGCTGATTTCGCTTTGTGGTTCGGCAAAAAGGAAGACAATGAAGGTCGATTAAAAAACAGGAGAAAAAATGTTTAAAGCAGATCAACCGATAAAATCTTCCAAAGAGGATATCCTGGGCAGACAATCATTTTCTCAATCACTTGGCAATGCCATTCTTAGCTACAAAGAAAAAGAAAGCATCGCCATTGGGCTCCATGGCACATGGGGGTCTGGAAAAACCTCTATAATTAACATGGTTTTGGAATATATTGAAAATGAATCAGCAAAGCAAAATGATGAAAAAAAGCCTATTGTCATGAGGTTCAATCCCTGGAATTATTCTGATCAAAACCAACTTGTTGCTCAATTTTTTATACAATTGTCAGCAGCGCTTAACCGAACGGATTATGCCAGCGATGCCAAGAAAGCGGGGGAAAAGGTAAAAATATATGCTGATTTTTTTAAACCATTTACCTTAGTTCCCATAATTGGACCATATGCCATTTCATTTTCTGAAGTATTAAAATCTATCGGAAGCGCAGCAGAAAATTGGGGAGAGGCCAGGTCAAAAGATATTGCTGCAATAAGAGAAGAATTAAATAAATTGTTGGAAAACCAACCTCATAAAATCATTGTTGTCATCGATGATATTGATCGCCTCAATAACACAGAGATTAGACAAGTTTTTCAGTTGATTAAAACCTTAGGAGATTTTCCAAATACAATATACTTGTTAGCATTTGATAGGAATGTCGTTATAACTGCATTAGAAAAGGTGCAGGAAGGACCCGGTGAAGAATATTTAGAAAAAGTTATTCAAATTCCTTTTGAAATTCCACTTATTTCTAAACAGGAAGTAGAGCAATTATTGTTTGGTCAACTTGATGAATTAATAATGGACATCCCTCAAAATAAATGGAGTCAGAACTATTGGAGTAATATATATCAAAACGGGCTTAAATATTTTTTTAAAAATATCAGGGATGTCACGCGTTACATTAATTCATTAAGATTCAGTTTTGAGATAGTAAAGGGAGAAGTAAACCCAGTAGATTTTCTTGCCATTGTCGGAATCCAGGTTTTCATTCCAGAGGTCTACTATGGGATAAGAGATAATAAAGATATTTTCGCAGGAATATTTGAGCGAGAAGTAGGAAGTGGTAATGCAACCAAAGACCAGGCAAAAAAACGCTGCGATGAGATCATTGGCAAAGCAAGTGAACCTTCTCAAACAATTTTAAAGGATTTTTTAAAAAGACTATTCCCCAAGCTCGAATCCATTTATGGCAATGTAAACTATAACTTTGACTGGCTGGGTAAATGGAGAACTGATTGCCGAATATGCAGTCCGGATATTTTTGATATATTCTTTAGACTCTCTATCCCAAAAGGAGAAATTTCCACAAAAGAAATTGAAACAATATTGTCGATGGGAGAAAACCAAAGTTTATTTACCGAGGCACTCTTAAAACTAAATGAAGATGGTAGAATAATTCGGTTTCTTGAGCGCTTAGAGGATTATACTCGAAGTGATATTCCTAATGAAAATATTGAACCTATTATTACGGTTCTGATGAATATTGGCGATTTATTCCCCGAAGGAGAGTTAAGTTTTTTTGGAACAGATACACCAATGAAGCTTCTTCGCCTGTTCTACCAACTTAGTCATCGTTTTGACAATCATAAGAAGAGATTCAGCATTTTTAAAAGCGCTATGGAGAAAGCCAATAGAAGCTTATATACAATTGTCCATGAGGTAAGCATCCAAGATCAACAGCATGGGAAATATGGAAGTAAAGAACCACCTGAACCCGAAGAAAAGTTGACTGTAAATGAGATGCAACTCGAAAAATTGCAAAAGATTGCTTGCAAAAAAATTGAAAGCTGGGCTGAAGATGGACGGTTAAATAAGCACAAAAAATTGCTTTCTATTCTTTACTGCTGGAGGCAGTGGGGTGCAGAGGATAAAGTAAAGAAATTTATAAACGATATGATAAAAAATGATGATGGTTTGATTGACTTCATTACCAGTTTTTTGAGTAAATCCACCAGGCACTCTCTGTCGGATTATGTAAGCACGATACATTGGCACATTGATCTTAAGCTTGTTGACGAATTTGTGAACATAAAAGAAGTAGAACCAAGAATAAGAAAGATATTTTCTTCTGCGGAGTATACTGAGTTTGAGGATCAAAGGAAACTCGCTATAAAGACATTCATAGATTCTATTGATCGGAAAATAAAAAATTGAGTTGAGTATGAACTCGATGCATCTGATAATTAATGCTTAGGTACTCGGCATTTGAAGAATAAAGACAGGGAATAATTCTCTTGTCTGTGCCTCTTTCCCTCACTTACCGGCAAAGAATCCCCCCAAACCCTTCATGTCATTGGCGATATAACCATCCTTAATAAACCCATGTCCACCCTTTTCTGCTCCGTCCGCTGCCCCGCCGAATTAATCCTCAAGACCTACGACCTCATACGGGACCTTCGCGATTCCGGCGTGATCTTCATCGGCGGCTTCCATTCCCCCATTGAAAAAGATTGCCTCGAAATCCTCCTGCGCGGCAGCCAACCCATAGTCATTTGCCCCGCCAAAAGCATCGAGAAAATGCGCATCCCCGCCAACTGGAAGCCCCTGATCGACAATGGCAGACTGCTGCTTCTTTCCCCCTTTGTTCCCCGGCAAAAACACATCACCGGCGAACGCGCCCAATACGGAACCTATTTATCGCAGCCCTGGCAAAAGAGATATACATATTTCATGCCGCAGCCGGCAGTAAAACCATGACCCTGTTTCAACAAGTCCTGACCTGGGGAAAACCAATCCGCACCTTCCTTCACCCGGTAAATGAGCATCTAATCGCTGCCGGGGCTCAAGCGATACGGTAAGTGGGGTTCGCCCCCATTAACTTTGCGCCATTTTTTCTTTCATAAGGTTTATTTGTTCTGCCGGGATGCCTGTAAGTTTCTCAATTGCTTTTATTGGTAAGCCC
>JAPKZK010000107.1 GCA_026393835.1 Candidatus Aminicenantota bacterium
TAAGCTGTTTAAAAATGTTTTTGAAAACGTTGATAATACAAGAGCGTTCCTGCGAAAGGTACTGCCCGAAACCCTTATAAAAGCGATCGATTTCTCAAAGATATCGATCGACTTCACCGATTACGTATCGAAAAAATTCAAAGAAGGTTTTTCGGATATCATTGTCAAAACCCTTATGATAAACGAAAAAGGAAAGGAACTGGAAACAGACATCTATATCCTGATCGAGCATAAGTCCTACAAGGATGAAGAAATATTTATCCAATTACTATTGTACATGTACTTAATGTGGCAGAAAGACCTGGCGGAGGGCAAGCCCCTTCGCGTGATAATTCCCCTGGTATTTTATCATGGGAAAGACCAGTGGGATATACCGCAATCGTTTGTCGACCAGTTTGCTGTCAGCGATGAGATAAAAGCGTTTTTACTGGATTTCTCCTATGTGCTATTCGACACAAAGAATTGGAATTTCAGAGAGGAGAAGAATGGCGGGTTGAGAGATAATGTATTCCTGTTAACCGCTGTAACCTTGATGAAGAGTGCGTTTAATGAGGATTTCGAATCGATACGGGAGATATTCAAATTCTGGCATGATAGTGGATTCATCCGGGAAAGAGAGAATATGCTTTTTTTCCTTGCATATTTATCTGAGACAAAGGATATAGACCCGGGAAAATTAAAGAAAATATTGGAAGAAAGCAAAATAAATGGAGGTGATATTATGCCAACCTTAGCTCAACGATTAAGAGACGAAGGAAAAGAAAAGTGGATGAACGTAGGAAAAGAAAAGTGGATGAACGTAGGAAAAGAAATTGGGATGAACGAAGGAAAGCTTGAGGCAGCCCGGAGAATGCTGAATGAAGATTTTACCATTGAACAAATCGTGAAATTAACGGGTCTTACGGAAGAAGAGGTAAGAAGGCTTTTGCATTAAAGTGATTTAACGCTGGTAATGTCAAATGCAAAACGCCAAATATGACAGGGTTATCCGATGACTTCGTTCCTGCTTTCCCGTGTTCGTCCGTGGTTTTTTTGTTTTTTCCCCGCTTCCGCGCTTCCTTGCTTCCGCTCTTCCATTTTCCCTAACCCCTGCCCCCTGAATCCTGACCCCTATTCTTCAAAATTTTTTTTCCTCTTGATTTCCTGGTTTCAATGTGGTATTCAGTATTCTTAAAACGTGGAACTTCTTGATGAAGAGGAATCCTGACATTTTCGTAAAAAAAGTGGAGAGGGTGGTTTTAGAGTGCCTATCACCCCAAGGGCGGAAGCTTAGACTATGTATGTGAAACGCATATTGGGAACCACATTGATTATTCGTTATTACACTGATCCAACAACAGAATTACCTCACATATATGAGCATGAAGTCAATGAAACAGAAGTGGAAGAAGTTCTAGCAAATCCCGGTGAAGACCGCCCTGGACGTGAAGGATCAAGGGTTGCAATTGGGCAAACATCCGGTGGATGATATCTTAAAGTAATATATGTTCCTGATTTGGTTCCTGATAGTGTTTTTGTGATTACAGCTTATGATTTACAAGGCAAACCATTAATTGCATATCGTCGCCGCAGGAGGAGAAAGAAAAAATGAAACATAGCAAATTCCCACCAGGCTGGAACTCTGAACGTGTGAAAAGAGTGCTAGCCCATTATGAATCGCAGTCTGAGGAAGAAGCCGTCGCTGAAGATGAGGCAGCATTTGAAGACTTGGGGCAAACAGTCATGGAAGTTCCAACAGAGTTAGTTCCCACAATCCGCGAACTAATCGCAAGGCACCAGGTTGCATGATATTGGTTAACCATGTGCTGCATATTCATTCAAAATCATGTACCGCATAGAGGACAAAGAGTTGTCAAAGGTTGTTAATGTTATCATCGATAAGGTTCTGCCGCAAAAGATATTTCTATTCGGCTCCAGGGCAACGAATAAAGCGGATGAAAAAAGCGACTATGACATCTTCCTATATTACTTGCTGGCCAGGGAAGGCTTCGGTATCCCGGTGGATTTACTTGTTGACGCCGAAGAAAGATTCGAGAGGTTGAAAGGGAATCGATATTTGATCTACCACGAAGTAGAGAAAACGGGAAGACGCAGTATGAAAATGACAACCACTAGAAAGCCGACGCACCCCGGAGAGGTTTTATTAGAAGATGTATTAAAGCCCCTGGGGCTAACGATAACAGAAGCTGCCCAGGATTTAGGGGTCAATCGAAAAACTCTTTCAGCCATGGTAAAGGGAAAGTGTTCACTTACCACAGAAATGGCTATTAGAATTGCACACGCCACCGGCACAAGCCCGGAAAGTTGGCTAAATATGCAAACCAAATTCAATAGAAATCAACGATGTTAGATTTTTATGTAATATGGAATTGGATGGAGACAAATTTGAAAATGAAATTAATACAAACTCTGGTTTTAATTCAAAATCAATTTATGATATTGAGAGCATTGATCTAAAAGTCTTTTGGGATGCGTTTAAAGCATACATAAGCGAAATTGAATTAGATAAAGGTTACTTGAATAATTTTAATGGTCGCTGGACTAGGACATGCGATGAAGACTATTGGGAAATAGATCGCAATAAAGTTGCCCGAAGTATGATACAAGAAATGGGTAAAGGTGAATACCCATTAAAAAAACCACCTGAAAATAAAATTATCAAAAAGTTAGTTGAGTTTTTTTTCAAGCATGTATCAATGCCTGAGAACCATGATAGTAGCAAGGCAAGATATAATTACACAATTCGCATAAACGAATTATTTGATAATTTCAATTTGCCCTTGAAACTCTTAAAAGGAAGGGTGACTTTCAAAAAATCGATTATATTGAATAATCTATTAATACATGAAGATCTGACCTATCTAAAAAATGATTCTGTTTTAAGTGAACTATTGAAAGAGGCTGTTACCTTCTTTACAGATTCCCAAAAGATAAATATTGACACCGCACTAGAAAAAATAGCCAATTCACTCGAGAGGGTCAAAACAATTTTTGAGGGGAGTGATAAAAAGAAAAGCACAGAAAAAACTATTGAATTATTATCAAAGGATGTTGAAATAAGAGGTTTTCTGGATAATCATCTAAAAAATCTGAATTTGATATGCAATAATTATCTAATTCGGCATAAAGAAGTCAATTAACAGGCCTTCTGCAATATCGAGGTTGATTTTGTTGAGTTTCGGTATTTTGGGAAACCAAAACCAGCGATATAAAAGACTTTGTTTTTGCACATCTTTTTTACTTGTTACTGTTACTTCCCGGTGAGAGCATCTTCCTGAATTCTTTCGCGCTCAACCAACCATCGCGTGATGTCATTCAAAATCTTTTCGCGGTCGCCCGGAAATCATTCGGGGCCTTCCGATATATTTAGGGGCGTTGTACAGAAATCATCCTGAACCGCCTGCCATGTGAAATTAGCCGCGAAGAACGTGAAGGAGGTTGCCACGAAACACGCGAAACACACTAAAAAAATTTTGCCACGGACAAACACGGAGAAGGAAAGAATAAATCCGAAGCACGAAATCCGAAATTCGAAACAAATTCAAAATACAAAGGTTCAAAATCCCAACCAAAAACAATTTGCCGCCATAGGCGTTTTATAATTTCCCCGGAGGGGGCAAAATTAATGACCGATGACCGCTGACCAATGACCAAACAGACCACTGAAAAGCAGAAGTTGAGAAGTTGAGAGGTTGAGAAGTTAAGATGGTTAGACAGATTTTTCATCATCATTCATCATTCTTTATAAAGAGGTGTCCACGTATGGGCGATTACACAGATTTCACTGATTGTTTTTTTTTTTTCACCTTCTCACCTTCTCATCTTCTCATCTTCCATCTTTTCCCGCTCTTCCTTTTTCCCACTCACCACTTGGTGAACCTTTGTGCCTTCGTGTCTTTGTGGCTATTTTCATGGTAGTTCCTGTAAATAAAAAATCAACCGGCAGCAGAAAAAATCGATGTTTTCCAAATAAGGAAGGTGTTTTCCAAAAAAGGAAGGTGTGCGGCAAGTTATGATCTATATGTCGCCTATCATGTGAAATTAACCGCGAAGTACAAGGCCCCACAAGATTCCACAGATTAAAATTAAAAGTGTTTACTCTGCGTCATCAGCGCTATCAGCGTAATCAGCAGTTCAGACAGTTTTTTTTCATTTTTCATTTTTCATCATTCATCATTCATCATTCCATTCACTCTCACCTTCCTCACCTTCCGCTCTTCCTTTTTCCAGCCCCTGGAAGGCGATGCGACCCTTCTCGAAATCGACCCCGTGGAGGCGACGACACTGGCCGATAAAAAAGTCATGGCCCGTATAATACCTGTACCCCCTGTGGCCAAGGATTTTATTTTCACGGCGGTTTTGACATTAAAGAAAAGTTGTGAGATAATAGGCCCCTGGTATGAAAATAACCGCAAAGAACCACCATGTGGGTGTGCCCTTATGACGAACCGAACTAAAATGAAAAAACTTTTGACAACCATTACGATTTTGATTTTAACCTTTTCAGCGCTCTCCCTGGCCGGGCAAGAAGCCGAACCCAATCCTTTCGAGACGCCGGATTGTATAAAAGACAACGTGGCTTTCTGGAAAAAGATCTATGCGGAAATATCCCTTGAAGAAGGCCTGATCCACGACAGCGAATACCCGCTGGTAATCTACCAAAAAGTAACCGTCGGCAACCTCAGGGGTAAACAAAGACGCCAGGTTGTCGGGAAATATATGGACACCATTAAACAAGGCCTCAAAATTATCAACGGAAAACCTCAATCCCAATGGAGCGATAAAGAAAAAGAGATATACGCCCTTATTGAACAACACGGCGATATTAACGATCTAAAAGACGCTTCCTCCAGGCTGCGGTTCCAATTGGGCCAGAAAGAACGGTTCAAAGAAGGGGTCGAACGCGCCGCCGCTTACCTGGATTACATTCGCCAGGTCTTCACGGAATACGGCGTTCCCCCCCGGGTCGCTTACCTGCCCCACGTGGAATCCTCCTTCAACGTCAATGCCTATTCCAAAGTAGGCGCCGCCGGTATGTGGCAGTTTATGCGCCGCACCGGACGCCTGTTCATGAACGTCGGCTACAACGTGGATGAAAGACGGGACCCTTTTAAATCCACCGTGGCCGCGGCCAAACTGCTTATGCTGAATTTCCAGGAACTGCAATCTTGGCCCCTGGCCATTACCGCCTATAACCACGGAACGGAAAGCATGAAACATGCCGTGGAACTTTTTGGAACCAGGGACCTGGGCGTGATTATCGAAAAATATAAGAACCGCAAATTCCGCTTCGTCTCTAAAAATTTCTACAGTTGTTTCCTGGCCGCCAGCGAAATCGCCGCCACCCCGGAACAATACTTCTCAAACCTGAGCTATCAGCCGCCTATCCAATACAATGAAGTAACGCTGGATAACTATTTCAAACCAGCGGTACTGGCCAAACACCTGGGGGTCCCCCAGGAAGAACTGGCGGAGTTGAACCCGGCCCTGCGCCCCACTGTTTTCCATAACCAGATGTCGATCCCCCGCGGATTCCGGCTGCGTATCCCACCCAGTATTTCACCCGAAGCCGCCGCCGAAAAAATCGCGGGCTTACCCCGTTCCCTGAATAGCGCGGAATCGCAAGGGTATCAATACTATTCGGTTGAGAAAGGCGATACGCTCTACGGGATTGCCCTGGATTTCGGGGTCTCCATGGAAATGATCCTGGCGGCCAATGACATCGAACGGGAAAACCGCCTCTCCATCGGCCAGGTACTGCGCATCCCCGTGAAAAATGTTCCCGCCGCCGCAAAAGATATAAGATAGCAGATATTAAGAGATTTCTTCCTGGGCCGCTTTTTTCTTATTTTCCCGTCTTATGCGCAGAAATTCGATCACCCCCGGTAGGATAGAGATGATGATGATGGCCGCGATGATAATAGTAAAATGCTGCTTGACAAAGGGGATATTCCCGAAAAAGTACCCGCCGAATATAAAGATCGCCACCCAACCGATGCCGCCGATAATGTTGTAGCTGATGAATTTCCAGTAAGTCATTTTGCCGACGCCGGCCACGAAGGGCGCAAAGGTCCGGATGATAGGGATGAAACGGGCAATGATGATGGTTTCCCCGCCGTACTTTTCATAGAATTGGTGGGTGCGGTCCAGGTATTCTTTTTTAAGGAAGCGCACTTTTTCTTCCTGGAATACTTTCGGACCTATGAAATGCCCGATCCAATAATTGACGGTATCCCCAAGCACGGCGGCCGCCGAAAGTATGATAAACAGCCAGATTACATCGAGGGAACCCCGGGCCGCAAAAGCGCCGGCGGCAAAGAGAAGCGAATCCCCGGGTAAAAAGGGCGCCACTACCAGGCCTGTTTCGCAAAAGATAATCAAGAAAAGAATCAAGTAAGTCCACATCCCGAAATCCTGGATCAGGATATTAATGTACTTATCAAGATGCAAAATAAAGTCGGTCAATTTTAAAAGCCACTTCATGAGTACTCCTTAATCGGTAATGGTCATTTATAATATATTATGCACTCACTGTCAAGGGAAAAAAATAATTTACATTTTCATCGATTGCTGGTAAAATGAATCTGTGAACGAATGGAGGTTATATGTGTGAACAAAAAAAAATTATTCTTGCGTTATTAAGCGTTGGTCTATTTTTCGGTATGGCCCTGGCGCTGCCGGGCGTGGTAGGGGATGCGGCCGAAACTTTCAAAACCCCCGGGCATCATCCCACGGGTTTGTGTTTCGACGGCAAACTTCTCTGGCTGGCAGACAGCGGGACTTACAAAATCTATGCCCTGGACCCGGGAACAGGTGAAATTAAAAAGACCCTGGAGGCCCCGGGCTACGAGCCCAGGGGATTGGCCTGGGACGGGAAACTGCTCTGGTGCAGCGACGGGAAAGAGGGCTGGATTTACGGCATTAATGTTGAAACCGGCGTCGCGGAAAAGATATTGGAATCCAATGCGCCGGACCCGGGCGGCCTGGCTTTCGACGGCGAATTCCTGTGGATGTGCGATAAGGGAAACAAAAAACTGCTGAAAATCAACCGCACCGACGGCATGATGCATGAAAATATCCCGGCCCCTTCCGAACAGGTGAACGGACTGACCTTCGACGGCCAATACCTCTGGGCCACGGATAACGCCGACGATATGCTCTACCGCCTGGACCCGGCAACCGGCGATGTATCGGTGTTCCTCCGCGCCAACGGCCCGTACCCTTACGGCATCTGCTGGGACAGCGTACGTCAAACGCTGTGGAACGTGGATTACCAAAGGGAAGAACTTTATCGCCTGGACCTGCGGGCTGAAGAGTTCATGCGCAAAATGGACCCGAATATCTATGAATGGGAAATTGTCAGCGAATTCAAAAACTTCGGCCCGGGTACGGTCCTGGATGTGGATTCATTTATCGCGGTGCCGGGGAATTTGAATAACCAGGAAATCCTGGGAGAAATTTCTTACAGCTCTCCGCCGGCTTTATTTGTCGCCGATAAATGGGGGCAGAAGTTCGCCCGGTTTCAGTTCCCGGAGGTCCCGGCGAATTCCTTTATAAAACCCAGTTTAAAACTAAAAGCCCGGCTTTTCGTAACGGAATATTACATTTTCCCGGAGCGGGTGGGATCGCTGAACGATATTCCCAAAAGCCTGGGTATTTACCTGGCGGACGGGTTTAAATACGATCTTAAGAATCCCGTGATGCAGGCGGCGGTAAAAGCGGCGCTGGGCGATGAAAAGCGCCCCTACTGGATGATGCGTAAGATTTTTAATTATATCATCGATAAAATCGACTACAACTTGAAACCGCTGGGCGGCTGGAATCCCGCTCCCACGGTATTGAAACGGGGGACAGGGTCTTGCAGCGAGTATTCCTTCGTATTTATCGCCATGTGCCGCGCCGCCGGACTACCGGCCAGGTATGTGGGGTCCGTAGTCGTGCGCAGCAAAGATAAAGGGATCGATAATGTCTGGCACCGCTGGCCGGAAGTGTACCTGCCCAATTACGGTTGGATCCCGGCGGACCCTTCGGCGGAAGCCGGCAGACCTTACCCGGGTGGGAAAGCGAGACTGATCGGCGTGGTGGGCAACCGCTACCTGATTACGACCCAAAGCGGCGGCGATTCGGAATACCTGGACTTCTATTACAATTTTAACGTCCGCTGGAAAACCAAAGGGAAATGCAAAATTTTCAGTTCTCAATACGGCGAATTTAAACCGGTAAAAGAATAAGAGACTTTAAAAGGAACAAATATGTCGATTAGTACGAAAACGGGTGATAGTGGAACCACAGGTCTATGGACCGGCGAACGGGTTAAAAAAAACAGTCCCCGGGTGGAAGCTTACGGTACGGTGGATGAACTGAACGCCCACCTGGCGGAAGCAAAACACCTGGTGAAATCGGAACGGGTGAAAATGATTATCAAGGAAATCCAGGAAGACCTTTTCCGGGTGGTGGGCGTCCTGGCTTCCCTGGGCGTTTTTCCGTACCCGGTCACGGAGGCCGATGTGGAACGTGTCACCCTTTATGTCCATGAGTTTGAAAAGGAAGTGGAACTGACCGGGTTTGTGATCCCGGGCGGCGCCCCACAGTCGGCGAAACTGGATGTCTGCTGTACAGTGGCCCGGCGGGCGGAACGGAGAATTTTATCCCTGGCCCAAAAGGAAAATATATCGGGTACGGTTAAACAATATATGAACCGCCTGTCCGACCTGGTCTTTATGCTGGCCCGGTTCGAAGAAAAAAACGAAGACAAACTGGAATTTAAAAAGTGGTGAAGCCTTGTATTTTGCTGAAAAAGGTGTATAATAATGCCTAATATTAACTGGCTGCAAAAATATAATTTTTTCAATAACGAAAATAAATATGAGGTAAAAAATGAAAGTATTGGTAATTAACAGTGGAAGTTCATCCATCAAGTTCCAGTTGATCAATATGGAAAAGAACCTGGTTCTTGCCAGGGGCTTGCTGGAACGTATCGGCATTAAAGGTTCTGTATTGAACTATTACAAAGGCGACGAGAAAAAAGTAATCGAGAAAACTATTAGTAATCATGAGGAAGGCGTCAAGCTCATCGTGGATTACCTGACCGACCCGGTAGACGGCGTTATCAAGGATAAAAGCGAGATTTATGCCATCGGTCACCGCGTGGTTCATGCGGGTGAAAAATTCAGCGGCACGGTAATAATAACCGAGGAAGTGATCGATGCGTTGAAAGAGTGTATTCCCCTGGCGCCGCTGCATAATCCTCCCAATATTATCGGCATCGAAGCGGCGCAACGCATATTGTCCGGTATCCCCATGGCCGGCGCTTTCGATACGGCCTTCCATCAAACCATGCCTGAAAAGGCATATATCTATGCCCTTCCTTTCGAATTTTACGAAAAATACAAAATCCGGCGCTACGGGTTCCACGGCACCTCTCATTTTTTCGTGGCCAAGCAAGGGGCCAGGGAAATGGGCAAAACCATGAAAGATTTGAAAATCATTACCTGCCACCTGGGTAACGGTTCATCCATGGCCGCCATCGAATACGGGAAGTCCGTCGATACCTCGATGGGATTCACCCCGCTGGAAGGGTTGGTCATGGGCACCCGTTGCGGCGATATCGACCCCGCCATTCCTACTTTCTTGCAGAAAAATGCGAACCTCTCGACCGCGCAATTGGAAGATCTTTTAAACAAGCAGAGTGGAGTTAAAGGTCTTTCCGGCGTATCCCCGGACATGAGGGATATCGAGCAGAAGGTAGCCGAGGGTCACCACCGCGCGATCCTGGCGTTGGAGGTGTTCTCCTACCGGATAAAGAAATATATCGGCTCTTATATAGCCGCCATGAACGGCGTGGACCTGGTCATCTTTACCGGCGGAATCGGCGAAAGGGACCGCAATGTACGCAGGAAAGTGCTGGAAAATATGGACTCCCTGGGCATCCTGTTCGATAAGGAAGCCAATGAAAAAGCCTTCGGCACATTCGGAGTTATTTCAACCCCCAATTCCAGGGTAAAGGTAATGGTTGTCCCCACTAACGAAGAACTGGAAATCGCCGAACAAACCGTAGAAGTACTAAAGAATAACAATAAATAAAGGTTATTCTTATGAAAGCACGAAATCGGAAATTCGAAACAAATCCAAATGTCCAAAAAAAACAATGACCAAAACGGTAAAAAGATAAAATGATGAATGATGAATGATGAATGATGAAAAAAGACAAAAAACATTCGTGAAAATTCGTGTAATTCGTGGGCTTTTTTTTGTTTGAAACACCGCGATTTCGTGCTTCATGAGGCGTGCTTCGGATTTATTATTATTGGGGTTATTGTTTTATCTTAAATCGAATGCCGCCGAAGATGAAGGCGATGATATTGTAAATAATACTCAAAACAGCCGCTGTGAAAGCAGAGATGGTGAAACCGGCAATGCCCCCGACGGCGGCAAAGATCAATCCCCCGGCAATCCCGCCCCTTGTATCCGCCAGCATATCCGGCAGCAGCGGTTGGAACTCGGGTAAGTGGGTTTTAAACACCCCGAAAGCGGCCCCCCATAAGACGCCTATAATCAAACCCAGGCCCCCCAGGAAAAAAACCACGGATGCTATTTTTACCGAGGCAAGCAATAGTTCGTTTTCTTTAACCACGGTCCTGTCGGCTTTCAGGGAAGGCGCGGCCGCATCTTTCTGGTTGGCGCCGCAAACAGGACAGTAAATAGAATAAAGGGAAATCTTGGACTTACATATTTTACATATGGTATAGCGGTCGGGTTGGTCTTTCTCATGGGCGAGCGCGTCCATGCCGGCGCTTCCATCAACCATGGCCGGGGTTGGCGCCTCCCGGGTCGATATTTCCCCGGTTACATCCAGCACAAAGGGTTCCTCGTCCCCGGTCTCGTACTCATCTTTATCTTTGTCGATATTTTCTTCTTCTTCTCCTTTTCCCTCTTCTTCTTCTTCTCCCCCTCTGTCTCCTTCGCCGTCTCCCGCCATGCTCTCGTCCCCGAACCTATCGATTTGGATATTGTTGCCTGCTTCTACGCCTATCCCTGTTCCTATACCTGAGCCTATAAATGCGTTTGCGCTTTCGCTTTCAGCATCCACGGTTGTTTCTCCTCCCGTTTCCGTATATACGGATGTGGGTTGGGGGGGTTCTTGAAAAGGGTTGCTTTCTTTCCAATCGGTCCCATTGTAGACATACCATTTCCCTGTTTTCCCGCCGAGCATCCAGTAGCTCCCGTTTTCATCCAGGACCATCATATTTTTCAATTCTTTTTTCATCTCTTCGGGACTTATTTCACCGCTGCCCATTTTCTCTTTTAAATCCCTGTATTTTTGTTCTGTTTCTTTGAATTTTATAAAATCCATTGTTTGACTTAGCCTCCATGCATAATAATATATCTCATTTCCCCTACCAGGTAAAAAGACCCGGTAACCAGTATTTCTTCTCGCCATTTTTGTGCGATATCCAGGGCCTTTTTAAGGTCAGGTTGGACCAGGACATTTTTCAGCCCCTGTTTATTGAAAAGGCGGGCCAGTTTCTCCGCCGGCAGCGCCCGCCGGGAAATCGGTTCGCTGATAATTACATTTTCCACGAAAGGAAGGAGCAGGCGGGTCATTTGTCGGTAGTTTTTATCTTGCAGGACGCCGAATATCAACGTGAGCCGGCGTTTTTTCTTTTGCTCCAGGAAAGCGCTTAACATTTTGATGCTTTCCACGTTGTGACTGCCGTCCAGGATCACGGTCATTTTCGTGGGGGTTGGATTCCCGGTCTGTTTCTCAATGATTTCGATCCTGCCCGGGACATGGGTGTTTTTTATGCCTTCGCGAACCGCTTCCGGCGATATGGCGAACCCCATTTCATTAAGGACCCGGACGGCTTTGACGGCGGCGGCGGCATTGCGGGCCTGATGCCGGCCGTTCATGTGCACGTCGAATTCAAGGCCCTCTTTGTCGGTTACATAACGGCAGCGGTAACCGTTGGCCAGGTCTTCGACAGTCAACCGGTTCCGGGAATCGATGACCTGGTAAAAGGGGGCGTCTAATTCGGCGGCTTTTTTCTTAATGACCGTATGGGATACGGAATGGACATTGCATCCGCAGACCACGGGGACGCCTTTTTTTATGACGCCGGCTTTTTCCGCGGCGATATCCTTTATCCGTTGGCCCAATATGGCCGTGTGGTCGTGGGATATGCCGGTTATTACCGATAGGGTAGGGGCGACGGCGGAAGTGGCGTCCAGCCGGCCGCCTAAACCGACTTCCAGCACGGCGGCGGCGACTTGCTCCCGGGAAAAATGATAAAGGGCAGCGAGAAAAATGTACTCGAAATAGGTGGGCATATCGGTAATAATTTCTTTTTGCAGGAGTTGCCGGGACAGTTTCTTTACCGCCCCTATGCAGGCGGTGAAAGCGGTTTCGGGAATCTCCCGGTTATCCACTTTGATGCGTTCCCTGACATCATGGAGATGGGGGGAAGTAAAAAGCCCCACTTTGCGACCGGAAGCCCGGAGCACGGAGGCCAGGAAGTGGGCGGTGGAACCTTTGCCGTTGGTGCCGGCCACCTGGATAAAAGCGAGGGAATTTAACGGGAAAGGTAAATGGCGGAGGATTGCTTCGGTTTTTGCCAGGGATAGGTTCATGCTTTTATATTCGTCGATCTTTCCCAGGTATTCCAGCGTCTTTTTATAATCCATCTCTTGCTCCGGCATGGTGCTCCTTCTTCCTTGTTTTATACGCCGCAACGCCGCGGTACGCCGCTACCGCGATACATCGGTGTTGGATATTTTATGTAAAGGAAAATATTTTTTAAACTTCTCCTTTGGCTTCGTCCTCTTCAAACTCATTCTTGGCGCCCAGAACCAGGGCGGCGCCGTCGTAAATCTGCCTGACCGCTTTTTTCTGCTGCTGGAGGGTGTTGATGGTATCTTTGACCCGGGCCAGTTCTTCTTCGATCCTGGCGTCGATAATTTCGATTTGCTTCCTGGCTTCTTTCATTGTTCTTTCGTAAAAGGCATTGGCGTCATCATTTAAATGGTCCATTATTTACTCCTTATTCCTTTATTTTTTTATGGTTAATGAAATGGTTTTCCATACTTTGACCCGGACGTTGTTTTTGATGGCCGGTTTGAATTTCCAAACGGCAATGGTTTTTTCGATGGCGGTATTAATTTTTTTCGCACTGGATTTTTTTATAAGCCTGACTTCGACGACATTGCCGTTGTGATCCACCAGGTAACCGGCCATTACCATTTCGTCGGCCCTGAGGGTTCTTGTGTCCAGCGGGGTAATTTCTACTGCGGGGGTGGAGATTCCCACCGGTGGGGTATCTACTTCGCTGAGGGCGATGATGTCGCCCTCGGAGACCTTGTTTTGTTCCGCTTCCGGTTGTTTCTGCGCTTCTTCCGTTTTCTTTACTTGTTCATCGGCCAGGGCTTCCTGGACTACGGGCGGTTCTTGTATGGGTTCTTGTTTCGCTTCTTCTTGCGGTTTTATTTTCTGTTCCGGGATATTTTCATTCGCAGGGGGTTCTTTTTTCACTTCCGGTTGTTGGGTTGGCGGCGTTGGCGAAGTTGGAGGCGTTGACTGCGGCGCCCCCGTCTCTTTTGCCCGGGTTTCTCCAGTGGTCTTCGGAGCTTCAACGGCGGCGTCGTCGGCGGCGTCGGCGGCGGGGGGTTCGGCGGCAGTTGTACCGGTTTCCACGGTTCCTGTTTGCGGGGCCGGTTCGGTTGTTTCTATAGGCGTACCCTTGCCGGTTATCAGGTAGTATGCGATGAGGGCCCCCAGGATAATGATAACGGCCAGGGCAATATAGAGATACTTTTTTCGCTTCCGGTTTTCTTCATCTTTAATAACCTGGAGTTCGGACAGTGCGCTGAATTCCATTTCAGCGCGGATGGCCGGCGATTCGGGGGCTTTATCTTTGTCTTCCGGTTCTGCCCCGTCTTCCCATGCGGGGGATTCCACGCGTTCCAAAACCGTTGTGGCGGCGTCCTGTTCTTGCTCTAGCGCCTGTCCTTGCTCATCTTCAAATTCGATCTCCACCAATGGATGGAAATCTTCTTCCGGTTCCACCAGCGTGTCTTGTTTCTCCAATTTTTGCGGTTCCTTTTCCACCGGCGGTGTAATAACTTGTGTTAGCAGCGTCGTCGTCGGCGTCGGCGGAGGCTCCATTTCGATTCGTTGTAACCTGTTTACGTTATAGGGGATGGGTTTTAGATCGATTTTTATCCCTTCTTTTTCGATTTCGTCTTTAAATAAGTCGTAAATGGCATGGGAAAGGTGGGCGGCAGCGGCGGTGCGGTCGTAGTTTCTTACCAGGTAAGCATGCAAATCGTTAATGATATCGGAGGCTTTTTGATATCGTTTGGTTTTATCTTTGTTGAGCATTCTTAAAATGATGAATTCCAGTTGGGGGTCGATATCTTTTTTCAGCAGTCCGGGTTTGATGATCTCGCCGTTTTGGACTTTGTGCAGGACCGCGATGTCTGAGGAGTCCATAAATAGTTTTTCGCCGGTGATTAATTCAAAAAAAATGATTCCCACGGAGTACAAATCCGAGCGGTGGTCGGTATCTTTTTCGGCGCGGGCTTGTTCGGGGGACATGTACAGCAATTTGCCTTTCAAGGCGCCGGCAACGGTTTGATGCATTTTTATAGAGGCTTTTGAGACGCCGAAGTCGGTCAATTTCACATCGCCGTTGAAAGCCACCAGGATATTGGGTGGTGAGATGTCGCGGTGCACGATATCGAGGTTTTTACCGGAGCTGTCTTTGGCTGAATGGGCGTAATTCAATGCTTTTAATACTTCCAATACGAGGTACAGGGAAAGTTCTTCCGGCAGGAGCCGGCCGGAGTCGGATAATTTACGGAGTATCAGCCGTAAATCCTTGCCGGAAACGTATTCCATGGCGATAAAGTAATAATCGTCTTTTTCGCCCAGGTCATAGATCTGGACGATATTGGGGTGGGTGAGTTCGGCGGCGATTTTGGCTTCATCCACGAACATTTCGATGTATTTATCATCTTTGCCGTAGCCGGCCAGGATTTTTTTTAAGGCGATAATTTTTTCAAATCCTTTGACGCCTTTTCTTTTGGCTTTATAAATTTCGGCCATCCCGCCCCTGGCGATTAAACCGATGATATCATAGCCGCCCAGTTCATTTTTTTTCTCGTCTTTTTCCTGGGTTTCCAGTTCTCGCGCTTTTTGGGCGAGAGTTTCTTCGATTTTAATGGGCCGGGTCGCGGTATCTTTCAGTTGTGCGCCTTTTCCTTTGATTCCTAAGCCGGAAAGGGTGTCTTCGAATTTCTTAGAGATATCGTCTTCTATTTTTTTGAATTTGAGTGTTTCCCGGTTTTCTTTTATATCTTCTTTTTTTGTTTTAAATAGTTCGTCGAGGTCGATATCTATTTTGCGTGTGGAAGCGCCTTCTCCAGGTTTCGCGGCTTTGATGGGCCTGGTGACATTGGCCTCTCTTGCCAGGGAGTCCAAATCGGGAAGCACTTGAGTCGCTGCCGCATCTTTTTTAAGCATCTGCGTAAGAGCAGGCGACGGCGACGGCGACGGCAGCGGCATCTGGCGGGTTACCAGGATATCGGCGTCTTCCGGCGCTTTTTTTTCGGTTTTTATCACATGGGGGCCGGTGTCTTTTTGCATTTCCTCTTCCAGTTTGATTTCGAAGGGTTTGTTTTCCTGGACGTCTTCCAGGAGGTCGCCGAAAAGGTCTTCCGAGCTTAATTGTTTTTCATCTTCTTTTAATTTCCTGATGGTGGGGATTTTCCTGGTATCCGGGATGGGGGGCCGGGATGGGGTGAACAGGTTTTCTTGCGCCAGGTCATTTTCGTTGACGCCCAGGAGTTCCAGGGCCCGTTTTTTGAATTTTTCTTTCTCCAGGGGTTTTTCGAAAAAGTCATCGGCTTTGTACTGGTTAATGGCCTGCTGTTTGTACTCCATGCCTTTGTATATTTCGCTGATGATAATGATTTTAAGGTTGGGGAAGTTGGCGGCGGTGTGGTAGGAGAGGTTGAAACCGTGGAATTTCGGCAGCATGGCGGCGGTAATCATCAAATCGTAGCGGTTTTGAGTCAGCATCTTTTTGGCGGCGTCGCCCTCTTCCACCACGGTGATTTCAAACAGGGGATGGGAGAATAATTCTTTGATAGTATCTATGGAAGCTGCGGCATATTCGACCAATAAAATTTTTTTTTTCATTTTAAACTCCGACGCCAAATTTTATAATATATCGACGACTAAATCAATCGTTTGGCGTCAACTTCTTATTTTAACCTTTCTTTTACCTTTACCGGTGCGATATCTTACAGGTCTGTATGGGTTTTCCTCAGGATGCCAAGTTTGCTTCTTACTTTTATGGGGACGGGCATCAATATGATGACCAGCAGGGCGCCGGCGACAAAGAAGTGGAAGGTCCTGTTGAACGGGATGCCCAACCATGTTATTACCATGCCGCAGATGGGAATGGTTTCCGCGATGGCCAGCAGCATGATATCGATGGTGCGCCACTTCGCCAGTACCTGGGGAAGGGTGAAATCCTCCTTTATAAACCGGGGCGAGTAATAAATGGATCGCCTGACTGCCAGTATAACGATCATCAGCATGATGACAACCAGGTTAATCATGTCGTACGCCTTTTTGAGGCTTTCTTGATCGTTGAGAAGGGGGCCGATTTTGACAAAGTAAGCCAGGGCGGTATAGATGCCCACCGAGACCAGGATGGCAAGGCTGATAAGAACCGTGATCCGGGTCTCTTGCTTGATCAGTTTGTTTTCTTCGTATCTTTTTTCTATTTCTGTAGTCATGGTTATATATTTACCATTTATGGGGCTGACTGTCAAGGGTTTTAGCCGAGAATTGAAATGTTATTTTTCGGATAGGGGAATTTTTTTTATCTAGTTGTCAGAACCGGGATATGCAGGATGAAAGGATGCAAGGGATAATGGTGAGAAATGATATCCTGGGGAAGAAAGCGCATAATGTAAAACTCTGTGAAATAGGCTTATCGGATAGCCAGGAATGGAAGCATTGCCTTACCTCTCATCCGACAGTAGGGAACAGCCTTCAAATACGAGACAATTTTTTTCTTAACCACTTCGGATCGATGATCTTCTTCTCAACAAGCTGCACCACCATATCCACCAATGCGGCATGCGGCGTCGGGCCTTTCCCTGTTACGTCATACATTGGCTGTAAATAACTCCAGGGTGTAATGAAAAAGGGAACAAATGCGATCTTGGTGAAATAACAGGCGTGAAATCTCTCTTTGGGACCCATGTCTTCTCCATAGGTCGGATAAACATGGAGGAGGAAATGATTAAAATTGGCGCCTTCTTTAATACACCATATTTTATAGTATTCTTTCTCTTCCATTTTCATCACGGGATCTAAGGCCATCATAATTTGATCGGTAGTCCTGCTTTTAAGTAGAGACCGCAGCTCCCTGGAAACAGGCTCTTTTCCTCCTAAAACGGTGACCAGTGAAAATATTATAATACAAACAACTGATTTCTTCATGTTTACTCCTTAGCAGCAGCCAGGGGGCTTTTTAAATCATTAATAGGCCCCCCGCGCCGCGGGGCTGGACCCTCCAAAAACTTTTGTTTAACCAATGCCCGGTGGTCCCGAGCCTGATGGTGTTTAGAATCGAATCTTCCGTTACGGTTCTACAGATAGGTTGCACGCGCCGCGTGCCGCCGCGGGGCTCCTTAATAAATTGGCAATCCGCACATAACCAGCGGCGATAATATCATACTCCTCAGCCAACTGCTTGTTCAATGTCCCTGTTGGAACCGGAGTTGGAACCGGCGCCGGGGTGGGCGTGGGCGTCGGTGTTGGCGTGGGTGTCGGTGTAGGTGTCGGTGTGGGAACAGGGGCGGGCGTTGGCGTAGGCGTTGGTGCAGGCGTTGGCGTCGGAGTTGGCGTAGGTGTCGGCGTCGGCTTCGGCGTGGGCGCTGGAATCGGCTCAGACGGCGTTACGTTCAATTCTTTGATGGTTTCTTTCTCAATAAAACATACCGGTTCGCCGTCACTTTCAAACGTTCCTACGCCGATAATTCTTTCATTTGTTTGTACCAACCCCAGGAACCCACCTTTCGATGGATATGAACCCATCTGCCCCCAGGTGGCCCCATTATCTTTGGAAACCAGGATGAGCATATCCCCACCGGTACAAACGACATAATCCTCAAAACAGGCGATGCCCATGATATTTGCATCGGCGCCATATAACGGTTTCAAGTCAAATACCCGTTCCCAGTTTTTTCCTTTATCCGTGCTTCGGCTAATGGTATGACCCACGGCAAAAAGGGTATCGGTTTGCTCGTTATAGGCAAACGCGCGTGCGCCGCTGGATTGGCTATTCAAGTGGTTCCAGGCAACGCCGTCGACGCTGCGCCATACCGCTGAAGGCGAACCGGCATAGAAGGCGCCGTCCAGGAACTCGAGGGCCCGCAAGGCCTTTACCTTTTTATCCTGGTTATGTGTCCAGGTCAAACCGCCGTCTCTGCTCACATGATACCCAATTTCCTCATCCGCGGCAATCACCAGGTTATTATTCCCGAATGCCACCTTATAAATCGATTTATCGCTGCTTTTACCTTGAACAAGCGCCCAGGTTAAGCCATTGTCGGTAGAGGACAAAATGACGCGGCCCCGGCCGACAATCACAAACCGCCCGCTGCCGTCCGTGTCCACGCCGAAAAAATGGAACCAATCGCCAAGCTTACTATCGATGACCTGCCATTTTTTGCCGTCATCCGCACTGCGATATATTTTTCCTTTATCATCTGTAATTACGATGACGCCGTCTTTGCCAACGGCCCCATCCCGCGTTACTCCAGGGCCGGGAATAAGACCCGTTATCCAATTTGTTTCTTTTTTCTGATTCATGGGTTATTTCTCCTTTTTAGTTGCTGATTTGTTTTTTCTCTTGGTAATACTTGAATCTTTCACCATGGGGTTTGTTTCCGCTGCTTTTGTTATACTGGAATCCTTTACCATGTCTTTGGTAATACTTGAATCCTTTACCATCGTGATCAAGGCCCCGATCTCATTATCGATAATGGGCAGCCCCAGTTCCTCATATTTTCCCGGGGACTCCATTAATATATAGTAACAGCATAATTGGATAATCTGGACCCGGTCGTACAAAGCATTAAAGGCAACATCTTTATTAACTATCGCCGACTTCGCCTCCGCGCTCTCTTTGGCCAATGCAATGTTAGCGTCGCGCGCTTCAACGATCGAATAACGACCCTGCCGCAAATCCGACATTGTGAAATTGAAGGTTTTCATCAACGCTGCTGCCCCGGAATCCCCATTTATCATGTCGTACACTCCCATGGCCCGGGCGAACCACTCTTCCTTGCTTTTGGGCTCTTCCCGGCCCGTTAAACCCAGCTCCATTTGTTTCTTGACATCGTATTTCAAGAGCAGTTTCAAAAAAGACGTGTGCTTTTTGTAATTGAAGCGCGCGGTATCATACTTTTTTTCAAACTCCGCTTTGGCCTCCGACGCTTCTTTTGTCTCTTTTTCATATTCTTCTTCCGCGATCCGGGCCGAATTACAAATCGTTAAGCTCCCCGCAATATAGGTTTTGTCTTTATTGAAAGAAGTTTGAAGTCTTTGGCAGACAAAAGAATCTTTCTCGATTTTTTCCAACAGCACATTGGCTTTGACAACGAATTCTTTGCTAATCGTAATTTCTTTCATGGTTAATCTCCTTTTATGTTGATTGTTATTTTATAGGTACATCAATTTTTCCACTCCCTGCTTATCCGGATAATTTGTCGGGGAGTGATTTGGATATATTTTTTGAATCGATAAGCAAAGGCGGCATATTTTTTAAATCCCAGTCTTTTCGATAATACCGAGAGTTTAGGCCGTTTACCTTTCGATTTAGTCATCAGGCAATAAGCGGTATGCATTTTATAGAAGAGAATATATTGATCGATGGACCTTTCTTGTTCTTTCATAAAAATGGCGTCCAGGGTATCGACGGGGGTTTCAAATAGTTTAGCCAATTTTTTCGCGGTTAAAGCGCCCAGTTGATCGGTTGACGAGCAGATAATATAACTCGTCACTTTCTGCGCCTGCGATATCCCGGGATCGGCCATAATCGCTGCGGCCCTTTCTTTCTGCGTCATTTTAAGTTAAGCCTCCGGTTCTCCATCGATATGCAGTACTTTTTCCGGGACAGCCATGACTTTGGCGCCGGTGATTTTGGGTTTCAATATGCATGCCTCGAGGACATAGCTAAGTATATTCCGCTGCTGTGCGGAGAGTGCCGCAATCGGCCTTTTTTTTAAATCCCCGGTCTTTCGTTTATTTTCATGATTCGATCCATACAGTTGCCTGATAAAGTGCTCATATTGGGGTTCCATCCCGGCGGTCGCTTCGATTATGGCCTGTTCGAATGATTCCCGGTTTAAATATTTTCTCAATTCTTCATCGCAGCCATGTTCCGTAAGCATGGAGTATAATTCTCCCGATAGGCATTCTAAATGGTGTTTTTTATGTCGGCTGACATAAACGATGACTTCCTGGAGCATATCCAGCATTTGCTGATCGATATGCACATGCTTTCCGTCGTTTGTGGCGGTTTTT
>JAPKZK010000146.1 GCA_026393835.1 Candidatus Aminicenantota bacterium
GGCACTTCACTTCTACCCACGCAGCTAAGACAACGAAGGCTCCACCGATATGATAGATTTCGTGGCTCAATCGCACGGCTTTTGTGCTCACTGTTTACGCTTCATGCCGCCATTACTGACGACTATGCAAAACTCGTTTCCGACTGGTGGTCAACCTTTGCCGGGTGGGATTTAACCTATACCCACAGGGTTTCTTCGAAGAGTTTCTACTCTTAAACATATATATCTATATGTCAGTGTTTCCCCTCTTCCAGGGTTTATCCTGGCGCAACTTCGCTTCTCTCTTTTTCCCCCATAGTGCCTTTGTGGCAAAAGTTTTCATTGTCTTCGAGTTTGGCTCCCCTCATGATCGCCGGCTATTTGGGCGCTTTCCGCCTGTCCCCTATCCCCCAAACCATTTATCTTCCAATTGCTTGAAGAACTTTCGCTGCCGGCACTGGATTATTTTTCTTTTCCTACATTGCTCAACGCCTCTTCAACCTGCTTTTTTAACTCATCCTTTGATGGCAAATAAAGCAGATATTTTGATGCAAAAATATTAGCATTATCGGGCAATGTCAATTCAACAAGGGCATCATTTTTCCGATGACACAAAACAATGCCAATGGTTGGCGATTCATCTCCTGTTTTTACATACCGATCAAAGTAATTGACATACATCTGCATCTGACCAAGGTCTTGATGCGTCAACTTGTCGCGTTTTAAATCGATGAGTACATAACAACGAAGAAGGCGGTTGTAAAAAACCAAATCGACATAAAAATGGTCATCGTCAAAGGTAAAACGTTTCTGCCGGGCTTCAAAGAGAAACCCTTTCCCGAGCTCCAAAAGAAAATGCTCAAGTTTGTTGATAATCGCTGTTTCAAGATCATTTTCAGAGTAAGCATTGTGCTCTTTAAGGTCTAAGAACTCCAAAACATATGGCGATTTTACAATATCCGAAGCAGATTCAACCAAAAGCCCTTTTTCTGAAAGCTCTTTTACTTTTTCAGAATCACGGCTTAATGCCAGTCTTTCGTATAATGAGGAGGCTATTTGCCGTTTAAGTTCCCGCACACTCCAACTATTTTGAATAGACTCAATCTCATAAAAATGACGCTCTTTTAAATTGTCAAGGGTCATTAAAATAACATGGTGCGACCAGCCAAGTAAGAAACGTTGAAACAATTCAGTGGATACTATCTGTCGGATTGATGCAAAAGAGAAAATATCTCCCTTTTCCGGATATAGCGATTTAACAGACACTGTCTGTTGAATATCAGGATAGGTCTGGTAAAATTCTCTGAACTTCCGTAGGTTTGTAGGTGAAGTACCTTTTACGGTGAGTTTTTTGGAAAGCTCATCGATTAAATAACTACCATATTGCGCACGGTCTTCACCATGCTGTTCATACTCTACAATATACCAGCCAAAGAGCCAGTTACGGATAACCAGGGCAATATCCACCGAATGGGTGGCTTTTGCCTGAAGCTCCTTATGGGTCTCTTGAAATAGAGAAATTAATTGCTCAAACTTCAAAGCGTCCCTCCATAAATTCTCATACTTCTTCTTCCAATATGCATTTCATATTCCATAACTTGTTTATACCATAACTGGGAGATGATTTCAATTTTTGATTTTTTCGAAAGCCCGATTATTGGCCGTGCCTTCTTAGATTCCGGATGCCATAAAAATAGCCACCAAGGCACGAAGGCACAAAGGTTCACCAGGGGGGTTATTATTGAAAAATCCTTGCGCGTCAGAAAAAATCGATGTTTTCTAAAAAAGGAAGCTGTTTTCAAAATAAGGAAGATGTTTTTGAAAAAAGGAAGCCGTTTTCTAAAAAAGGAAGATGTTTTCCAAAAAAGGAAAGTGTTTCCAAAATAAGGAAGCCGTTTTCCAAAAAAGGAAGCTGTTTTCTAAATAAGGAAGATGTTTTCCAAAAAAGGAAGCTGTTTTCTAAATAAGGAAGGTGTTTTTGAAAAAAGGAAGCTGTTTTCCAAATAAGGAAGATGTTTTTGAAAAAAGGAAGATGTTTTCCAAATAAATCGATGGGCTTACCACTTACCGGTTACCAATCACCAACCCTTTTGTTTTTGTCCTGTGTCCGTGTGTTCGCCTATCCGTGTGTTCCGCGGGCTTGGTTTTGTTTTGAATTTTGAACCTTTACGTGTCGCAATGCGGAAAAAGATGGAAGTTGAGAAGTTGGGAAGGTAAGAAGGTAAGAAAGTAAAAAAAAACACCCTGTAATCTGTGTAAATCTGTGTAATCGCCCATACGTGGACAGGTGTTGTTTTTATTCGTGAAAATTCGTGTAATTCGTGGGCCCTCTTGAGATGCTTATTACTTTCCCAGCTTATCGATTTCTTCCTGGTATTTATTCGCTTTTATATCGATGCCATAAACCAGGGCGAATTCCTTCTGGGCCGCTTGCAATTCATTATCGAATTCGGCTTCCCGTGCAGTGATATCTTTCTGGATTTCAAGTAAACGTTCCTGTTCGCTTTGTGTAATGTTCGCGGCGCCCAGGCTTAAAATGTTAATTATCTCAGGGTATTCCGTACCGGCAATGGATTGGTAGAATTCAACCAATGCAATGGCGCCGTCCCGCAGCCGGGTATTACCTTTAAAATCTTTCATCCGGTTTAAGCCGGCCAGGGATTCATCGATTTGTAATTGCAGCGCTTTTAATTTCGCGTCCATTAAGCCCGGATTGCCTTTTTCAAAAGTGCCGGAAAGATCAAGCATTTTTTCAATGATCTTACCTTGATGGTCTACGATTTGATCGTTATAATTGATGGCGGCGCCGCTGCCGCAATTAACCATAAATAAAACCACTGCACTACATACGACGATAGATAGAATTTTTTTCATGTTTTTTCCTCCATTTTTTATATAGTCTATGTCTTTTTATTTGCTTATTATTCGTTTTTCAATTTCGATACCAGGATGAAAAGGAAAAACGGCGCGCCCATAAATGCGGTAATAATGCCCACGGGGATTTCCACCGGCGGGATCAGGACGCGGGCCAGGAAATCGGTAAACACCAGTAAAAGCCCACCCATGAAAAGGGTAGAGAAAGTCACGGCCTTAAAATCATTCCTGAAAATCAACCGCGATATATGGGGCACGATTAAACCAACGAAACCGATGGGCCCGGCGATGGAAACCACCACCCCCACCAGGAACGAAACCATGATAAATATAAAAATCCGGAAGGTCTTGACGTTCAACCCTTTGGAATGGGCGAACTGGTCGCCGCCGGAAATTAACACCAACTCGTTCTTGATCATAAAGGTAACAACCACGAAAAATAGATAAAGGGGAAACAAAAAAATGACCTCGCTGTATCCTGAAATGGTTAATCCGCCCATGAGCCAGCGCAGCACCGACACTGTCTCGGTAAACTCCAGCAGGTACTGGACCAGGAGGATCAGCGAGGAAAAGAAGAAATTCAGGGCCACCCCGGACATCAGGAGGGTATAAATGGAAAAGCTTTTCACCACCCTGGCAATGCCCAGGATAATAAAGATGGTTATAAGTGCGCCGCCAAAGCCGAAGGCATAGATGCCGCTCAACCCCAGGAAAACGATGGAAAGTTTTAGTTTGATGGCAATGACTACGGCCGCCGCGGCGCCGGAAGATACGCCCAGGGTATAAGGCGTGGCCAGGCTGTTGCGGAATATATTCTGGAAAATCAAACCGGCCAGGGCCAGCGTGGAACCCACCATAAACGCCAGGATGGTCCTCGGCACCCGGAGCTGCCAGAAAATGAAACTGCCCGGGTTTTCCTGCAAAAGGGTCTGGAAATCGATCTTCACTACCCCTATAAACGGCAGCAACAGCAGCAACCCAAATCCAATCACGGTAATAATTACATATTTTTTATTCATTTTTCATCGTTCATCATTCATCATTCATCATTCATCATTCATCGTTCATCATTCATCATTTTATTCATCTAAAAAAATAATCTCTTTGCCTTCGTGGATAATGCGTTCAAAATTGACATTGTAGGTATCCTTTAGAATTTGCCGGTCAAACACCTTGTCGCCGGAATAGATGATTTGTCCTTTTTTCAGGGCAAAGATTTTATTGACAATCGGGAAGAGGAGTTCGAAATCGTGGGAGACCACCAGCAGGGTTTTGCCCATTTGGTTGAGCCGGACCATCATTTTTTTGAGGGTGGAAATGGCTTCGGGGTCCAGGAAAGTGAAAGGCTCATCGAATAGGATAATGGAAACATCCTGGATAAAGGCGGAGGCCAGGATAACTTTTTTCTTTTCCCCGCCGCTGAGGGTGTTCATGTCCCGGTCCAGGAAGGGTTCCAGGTTCAATTCTTGCACCACCTGGCGGAAGATGCGGTAATCTTCGCCGGAATAGTTTTTGAAGAAAGATTTATATGGGTATCTCCCGGCCAGCAGGATATCTTTGATGCTGATGGGCAGGGTGAATTCTTCGAATTGGGGTTGATAGGATATGATGGCTGCCAGGTCCCGGATGGAAAGGGTTTGAATCGGTTTCCCATTGAGCAGGGCCCGGCCCTCATAGTTATGGATAAGTCCGCAGAGGATTTTTAGCAGCGTGGTTTTACCGGCACCGTTGGGTCCGAATATCAGCCAGAAATCTCCTTCTTTTACGGATAAATCGATATTTTTAAGAATATCCTTGCCGTTCAACCGGTAATGGAGGTCCTTCAGATCGATCATCGGCCCTCAGCCTTATTTCTTTTTCGCCATTTCATCATAGATCCAGCCGATATTGGTTTTGATGGTCATGAAATTGCCCAGCTCGTTTGCTTTAATTTGTTTAAATTGGTCGGTATTAATCGATTCCATGGCCTGTTCCCTGGTTTTACCGGCTTTAATGGCGGCCGCTGTTTCTTTTCGCAGGTGTTTCAAATAATCGGCAAAGGCCAGGTAATCTTTGACCGTGGCGGCTTCGCCGTGGCCAGGGATGATTTTATAATCAGGGTATTCCCGGCAGAGGGTTTCGATGGTTTCGACCCAGTTCCCGGTGTCGGAGCCGTCTTTGACGTCGATGTAGGCGGGCATGCCGTTAAAAAAAAGGTCGCCGGTCTGTAGGACCCTGGCTTTTTCAAATACCACCGCCAGGTCGCCGGAAGTATGGGCCGGGTTGAGGTACAACAGTCGTACGGTTTCGCCGCCCAGGTTAATGACCATACCTTCCTTCCAGGTTTGGATTTTGGAGATAAATGTTTTCTCGGCCGCTTTTTCTTTTAGGCTTTTGATTAAAGAAGCTTTACAATTGGGGTGCATGATGATGGTATCGGCGTATTTGGCGAGGGCTTCATCATTTGCGGTGTGGTCGCCGTGGTAATGGGTATTAATAAGGTATTTGATTTTCAGCGGGGCAGCGGAGAGGGTGGAGGGGGCGGAGAGAGCCGTGAGCTCTTTCAAAACAGCATCTGTGACCTGGCCGATCTTACTGTCGATAACCAGGAGGCCTTCAGCGGTTTTCAAGATACCCACATTTCCGCCTGCGCCTTCGAGGCAGTAGACGTTCCCGGATACGTTTTGCAGCGTAAGGGCGAGATCATCTTTTTCTTTCTGCGCCTTTGCCGGCGATGGCGACGCCAGGCATACCAGGCACACCAGGACGCTTAATAAAATGACTTGCATGATCGATTTGTTTTTCATGGTAATCCTCATTGTTAAGACTTTATTAATATCAATTTATGGAGGAAAAGTCAAATGTTTTGATTTTAGAATTTTGTCCGCGAATAGTGTCCGCCCGTCCTGGATTTATTCGGCCATTAATCAGGGCAGACACGCAGGTCTGCATCATTCTCTTTATGGAGAAAAAAAATGGGACAGGCGAGAGAAATTTCCAACAACGCCCTACTTGACGAATGGCGTGAATAGGAGTATATTTAACACCGTCAATTGCAGCAATGGAGGATATCACGAAATGAATAGTGAAAGTTTGAGGGAAAAAATGAAAATTTCGGCGAACCCGTTTATTTACAATTCCCCTGTCCGCGGAGCGGATTTTTACAATCGCGACGTAATAATCAATAGACTTTGGAAAGAAACGGTTACCGGTAAAACGCTGGGTAATGTCTGGATTACCGGTGAACGACAGGTAGGCAAAACTTCTTTGTTAAGATATATCCAATCGACATATGAAGACAATACTGAGAAAGTCCGTTTATACGGCGGGAAGGACGATTATTTTAGCGTGGCATTCGTCTACCTGAATGTGCAGGATAACAAGTCCCGGGATGAGTTCTTTAGCAACCTTCAACAAAGCCTTAAGAGTTTCTTTGATTTTAAATTGGAGAGCCGGGAGGAGGACGCGAAGAAAAATTTCTTGAATTCACTGGATTATCTTCATTTTAAAAAGAAGTATTATATCGTTTTCTTGCTGGATGAATTCGATGCTTTTATCGAAACCCTGGCTGCCGGGGACCGCGAATCCGCGTCATCGCTTTTAGCCGAGTTGAATACGCTCACCGAAGGCAGCGCTTCAGCGTCCAAAGACGGGGTCAAGAGATTTAGCTGCATATTCGCGGCCAACCATACGCCCCACGACCTGTTAAAAGAGGATATCATCAGGAGAATAGGGTCCGGTTTAATAACCCAGAGTATAAAATTGGACTGGTTTAGCCGGGCCCAGGTGGCGGAATTGGCCCAACATTATCTAAAGGACAGCCCCGTCCAACTCACCGACGAGGAGATCGAATTCTGTTTTAAAATGACCCAGGGTTATCCTTATTTTGTCCAGGTTTTATTTTCCATCATCTACGAACATAAAGCCGGAGGCGCCGTTTCCAAAGATCAGTTTAAGAAAATAAAGCAGGAATACGGCGAAATTTTCGCTGAAACCGTCAAAGGCTGGGGCGGCGCCTATATGCCCAAACCCACGCTGGAGAAACTCAAAGGCCTGTTTGGAAAGATCGGTAAAACTTTGGGTGATAAAGCGTTGACCTTGCTTTTCAAAGGTATCGAACAATATTTAAAAAAGAAAATGGGAGGATAAAACAAGCCGATGAAAACGGCCAGACAGCAACAGATTTCTCTCAAGCGAAGCCGGAATCCTTTCAATCATGGTTCGCCGGTAAAAGGCGAAGAATTTTTCGGCAGGCAAGAGATCATCGACAATATCCTGTTATTTCTTAGAAAAGAGAATGAATATAACTTTACCGTTTTCGGCCAGCGTCGAATTGGGAAAACTTCCCTGTTACGAAAAATACAGGATGTTGCCAATAAAGTTAATCATACCTACCCGGTTTATTTTAATTTGCAGGATAAAGCCCGGGCGCAATTACCCCAACTCCTATTCGAAATTGCAACACAAATCACCGTTGCCCTTGAGTTAAAACTAGAAGTTCAAGAAAATGATTTTATCGACTCGCATGCATCATTCAATTTTAAAGAGAGATTTATTCCTTCGGTTTTCAAGGAGTTAAGGAGCGAAAAAGGACAATTATTGCTGTTGTTCGATGAATTCGATGTCCTGGGAGAGATCGAAGCTATCGAAGGTGACTCAATTGTCGGCGCCTTTGCTTATAAAACCTTCATCCCTTTTATAGTAAGCCTGCTGGAAGAGATACAAATTAAAAAATACCCCCTCAAGAGTATTTTTGCCGTAGGGCGTAATTACAAGGACCTGGACCGGCAGCGGTTCGGAGAGATCACGAAATTCGGACCTCAAGAGGAAATTGCCAACTTTACCCTGGAGGAGACCAAAAAACTCTTGCAAAAATCTTCCGATGGCATTATACCCTTCGAGGAGGAGGCGATTAATGAGATATATATGCTGACTTCCGGCCATCCCTATTTTACCCAGTGCCTGGCCGCTTCCTCTTTTGATGCTGCTGAAAAGAATAAACAAAAGAGTATTTCCAGGGAAATTGTCCGGGAAGAGTTTATTCCTACCGTTAAGAGATTCGCCTCCGGTGTTATTTGGGTATGGGACAGTCTCTCCGCCAATGACCAGGTCATCCTTTACCTGATGGCATTGCTCAAAGAAGAAAAACGTCCTATAACAGTGGATACAATACGGGAGAAAGCGCTATCATTAAATGCGGCGCATGATTTCGAAAATCTCCGTCAAATTCTTGAAAAGATGGTACATTTTAAGATTATTCGGAATGATAAGCGGGGAGAATATGATTTTTATGTTGAATTTATCAGGAAATGGATTGTCAGGGAAATTTCAGAGGCGGAGATCAAAAATCTAATATCCTCTCCCCCTTGCCCTTGATAAAAACAATTATAGTCGATTGTTTACACGATTTCACAGATTTTTTTTTCGCGGCCCTTGGCTCTTTAAGGGTCTCCCACCGGGACCTTCGCGGCTCATAATGTTAAGCGGTGGATTTAGAAAAAAAATGGGACAGGCGAGAGAAATCAAGAGAGAAATCAAGAGACAATTTCCATTGCATCTCTCTCCGATTTTATGTATAATATACCTGTAACGTTAAGATTAGGAGTTATTAACAATGAAACTGGGTATCGTATTCTGGGACCTTCCGAAATTCATGGATGAAAGCTATTTACTGGAATTTCTCCTGGAACAAAAAAATAAGGTCCCGTATTATTGGGCGATGACGCGGTTTCTAAAATACGGCAGGGTGGTGGATACCTTAAAACTTTTCAACATAAAAGAAATCATTGAAAACCTTGATAAATTACAATTGCCGGAATATGCCGTCAAAAAATGGAAACGAATGGGGGAAGTTTTTGGATAAGTTTTGCCCATCGACAAATCTTCTGATCTCCCAGCAGATACGCTAACCGGCGTGCAGATGAAATGAACGTTCCGTTTTTTCCAGTTGACATTATTCGATTTTTAGCTTAGTATAAGACCGTGGAACTAAAAGCGCCAATTTCGTCGGCAAATCCACTAAGGAGTAGACACTATGAGTGTTAAAGAGAAAATTTATGTTGAGATCGATAGCCTGGCTCAGAATGAACTGGCCTTACTTTATGAACAAATAAATTTAATAAAAAGAGTTAAAGCATTGAGCCGTGTATCAAAAAGTTCCTTATCGATTGAAGAAATTCACCGGTATACATCTTCTTCAAATACATCATGGGCAGAGACGGTCAGTAACAACCGAGAAGAAAGGTTATGAATTATTTTTTCGATACATCAGCGCTGGTCAAATTATACCATAAGGAAAAAGGTACGGATAAAGTCCTGGGTATTTATAAAAGCCGGGATAAAATAGTGATATCTGAGCTGGCCAGGGTGGAGTTTTATTCGACCATTTATCGTAAGTACAGGGATGGAGAGATTGAACTTAAAACGTTAAATATCCTTATAAAGAAATTCGATTCCGATTCGGAGGAAAGGTATGAAGTCCTGAATTTTTCTCCTGGTATTACCGAGCAAGCTCAAGATTTTATATCAAAGTTTGGGAAATCAAGGGGGATAAGAGCCCTGGATAGTATACAGTTATCCTTCTTTGAATTTTACTGCGAAAAAGGAGATACGTTTGTTTGTGCGGATGTAAAACTCGTAAAGATTGCTAAGGAAGCTAAAAAGAAGGTTTTGGAACCTTAGTTGTATTTCAATGGCCCGTATTTCGCCCTGGTATCTATGGATACTGGGAACGGAATATGACCCGCTGTCCTCGGATGAATCCCTGAAAACGCAGGTGGAAGAATACCTGGGCCAGGAATACCGGGGTGAGCGGGCTCGGAAACGACCGGACCTGGTATTGGCCCGGGACAGTGGCCAGCGGTTCTTGCTGCTGGAATTGAAAAGGCCCGACCATATTTTAAACAGACAAGATGGAGCCCAAGCCCAGACTTCCGCCGATGAGTTAAATCAATACCTGCCCCAGGTAAAAATCGAAGTCGTGGTATTGGGAGGGAAAGTGGATGCGACGCTTTCTGCCCGGAACCAGGGCCAGGAGATCACGTATTTATCGTACCGGCAGGTGGTGAGCAATGCCAGGAAAAGCCTGGAGTGGCTGTTGGGGGATATGAAAAAAGCATGAAACAGGGATAAATGTCATGAGGAAGCGAGGAAGCGAGGAAGCGCGGAAGTGCGGAGAAAGGCAGAAGATAAGAAACGAAGAAGAGAAGAAATAACTTCCTTTTAATCTGTGTAAATCTGTGTAATCTGTGGACAAAAAACTTCGTGGTAATTCGTGTAATTCGTGGACATTTTTTTATTTTTCAATATGTTTTTAATTGATTTCTTTAAAAAAATGTGGTATAAATCAATTTCAAGGTCTAAAAAAAATCATGAAAGGAGAACAAGACAATGAAAAAACGAAAACTTGGAATGATCATTTCTGATATTAGTGCGAAAATAAGCCTGGCCACACCCGAAGAACTGGCTAAATACAATGTAAATATCCTTGCCAGATCATATGGGCTTTCCGCGCCTAATCTTTGTCGTGCATTTCAAAAACGCATTCCTCTCAAGTTGGGGTGGTACCTGCGGTATCTCAAGCTCCGGGCTTTTGAAAAAATGATAAAAGAAAACCCGGACATGACTGTAAGTGCGGCGCTTAAAATACTGGACATCCGCAGCCAAAGTCACTTCGGTGAAATGTATAAGAAGCGCCGCAACATGACCCCGGGCGATCTGGCCGTAATATGCCAAATAGAACGGGAACAAGCGGAACGCTCGGCAACTTGAAACTATCGTTTTTTTAACCGCGTATTTTTTTGGAAATGCAGATCAGAACAGGATAAAAAGTGGGTTTTGGGGTATCTGCAACTTTTAATTACTACTTGACATCACCTGGGGGAGCCTTTAGAATGGGGCTGTCATTTGCCGCGGCCGCGCGAATGATAAATATAAAAAAATTAAAAAAGAGGTGAATAATGTCACTAGATCAATTCAATTTAGTCGTAGCACCGGAAACCGAGGCCCAGGCCATCCAGGGTGTCAAGGATGCCGGCAGCCTTCTCGGTTTCCTCCAGGACATATCCCCGGATGACCGGAGAGGGTATGCCAAAATGTCGGTCAGCAAGCAGGATTTCATCGATAAGACCCTGATCCATGGGGAACAACATCCGAATATCCTGCCCCAATACACCAATCTCGAATCTTTCCGGAATGGTGTGATGTTGATCAAGTGTTTGGAAAGAGTCCATGCGCAGGTAAAGCCTTTAAATGAGAAACTGCAGGATACCATCATGTTGGCCCGGGCTGAAGTTTATGAAGTGGCCAGGGCGTTTTACAGCGCCGTTAAAGAAGCGGCCAGACATGGGGTCCCTGAAATGGAACATATCCTCAAGGACCTTTCCTATCATTTTAGAAAAATTTCCGCTCCCCCCAAAACAGGGGAAGCCGGAAAAACCGCTAAAACCGCGAAAACCGCGAAAACCGGTAACACCGGTAACGCCGATGACGTCAATCAATAACCGATTGGAACCGGCATCTCACCGTCGCCCCCCTCTTATCTTATTGGAGGGGGGCGGCCCCTTTATTATTATTATCAAAAACGGGTCATCGATTAGCCCAGGAAATACGAGAACCGGTTGGCGAATTGAAACAAACCAATGCAAAAGGTAATCGATGCGGCAAAAAGGACAAACATCTCACCGAAAAAGATTAACCTATAACCAAAAAGGGTTAATGGATTGGCGACAAGGATAAATCAACCGAAAAAAAAGGTCATTGTTCACTGGAATAAGGTCATCATCGATGCAAATAAGGTCATCAATCACACCAATGGGGTCATCATCGACGCCCAAGAGACAAACATATAGCCTGTCAATGATCGATGATTACCTTTCTTTCTCATCCGTTTGTCTTTCATGGATGGATGTTTACCCAATTTTATTGTATTTTTATCTTTTTCCAGTATATTTTTGTCTCTTTTTCTTATGTGTTGATCTTATTAAGTTGGATGTTGATCTTATTTCGTTGGATTTTGATCTTATTTTTTGGATGTTGATCCTTTTTTGAAGTCGCCCTGTCCTTTTAGGTCGTCGATTTATCCTTTTTTGCTCATGGTCGTTCATCATGATGCGAGTTTCGCCCTGGGACCAGGAAAACTTTGCCAACAAAAGGCGGCGCACCAGGACGCCAGGGACTTTTTAATAATAACACCCCTTGGTGAACCTTTGTGCCTTGGCGCCTTTGTGGCTGTTTTCATGACAGGGGTAATGGAGGTAAAAAATGCTTAATAATGAAAATATTGGAAAACGGTTAAGGCAGGTGAGGGAGATTTTTAAATTCACGCAGCGCCGGATGGCAGAAGTTGTAAGGATACAGGAAAGCACATATAAGAAGAATGAAAAAGGTTTACATCATCTCAATATTAACAGCCTGGATCAATTGCACGATGAATTGGGAGTCTCGGCCGAATGGCTATTATTCGAAAACGGGCCGATTTATTGGAAAGATATCCGGGCAAAAGAAGATGAGAGCAAACAAGCCGGTCTTGCGACGAAAGATTTATTCACGGAGGAAGTGGAGGAGATGATCGAAATGTTGAGACTGGTGCCCATGATTCGACATTCGGTCATGGGGCATTACCAGGATTGTAAAATCCGCTATAAGGACCTTATCGCGGAGTGTCTGCCCAAATAAAAAACAGGCCCACCAATTAAAACTCAGCCACGGACAGACACGGACGGTCACGGACTGAAAAACAAAAAACACGCCCACGAATTACTCGAATTTCCACGAATAAGAACAACACCTGTCCACGTATGGGCGATTACACAGATTTACACAGATTTAAATAAAGCACGAAGCACGCCTCACGAAGCACGAAATCCGAAACAAATTCAAATGACCAAAATTAAAATGACCAAAACAAAAACCATTGCCCATGGCAGCATATTGCTTTTGTTTGGAATTTTGAGCCTTTGAATTTGGGATTTGTTTCGAATTTCGAATTTCGGATTTTCCTTTTCCCTTTCATCCTTCATCATTCATCATTCATCAATTAAAGTGAAATTCCCTGGATTCTCTCGATTCCCTGGCCTTGACATTCAGAATCGCTCTATAGTAAAATAACATTGCCTTTAAACACGGAGGAAACATGAAGAAGGTTATTTTCTGCTTTTCAATTATTTTTGCGGCGCTATTATCAAATTTTATTTTTGGAGTAATTCCTGCTTCGGAGCGAGCGGCATTGATTGCATTGTACAATAGCACCAACGGGGATAGCTGGACCAATAACAGCGGTTGGAAGCCCCCCCCCTTTGGATACCGATGGGTTTGCCATGCCGGGAACTGAAGGAAATTGGTGTGGGATTACTCTTTCAGGAGACAGCGTGAGTACTCTTGACTTGTCCGAAAATCAACTGAGTGGCAGTATTTCTTCTAAATTAGGAAATCTTAATAATTTGAGATACCTTTACCTGGATTACAACAACTTGAGTGGCAGCATCCCTTCTCAATTAGGAAATCTCACTAATTTAATAGCCATGGGGCTTAGCAACAACCACCTGAGCGAAAGCATCCCTTCTCAATTAGGCAATCTGAGAAATTTGCAACGTCTTTACCTGGACAATAACCACCTGAGCGGCATTATCCCTTCAAGTTTTACAGAATTAGTAAGCATATTAACCATGGGGAGCTTTGAAATTGGCTATAATTGCCTTTCTGCATCCGATCCAGAGCTTATAGCCTGGCTCAACGACAATGACCCGGATTGGGAAGATCATCAAGATCAATGCGCCGTTCCCAACACTCCAACGGTAACAACCAATTCCGTGTCTTCAATCAAGTTGAATAGTGCTGTTTGCGGTGGTAATGTCACCTCAGATGGCGGCGCATCCGTAACCGCCAGGGGCGTCTGCTGGAATACGGCCGTCAATCCCACGACAAGTAATTCAAAAACCACCGATGGAACCGGTTCGGGAAGTTTTACCAGTGGCATTACCGGGTTGACCGCGGGCGTAACGTATTATGTCCGGGCCTATGCTGCCAACAGCATAGGAACTTCTTACGGATCCGCCATGAGTTTTACTACTCTTCCCCCCGAACCTCCTGTAATCGGTTTAAGCCGCAAAACCTTAAATTTTGGCGCACTAACTTCAGGAGCTGTTACCGGCGCCCAAACAGTACTGATTAGCAATAACGGCGGCGGAACATTGAACTGGAGCGCTTCCGGAAATGTCTCGCGGCTCTATATCAACCCATCTTCAGGAACCGGCGATTCGGTTCCGGCGGTATCGGTCAATCCCTTTGGTTTAACCGCCGGCAGCTATTCCGGGACCATCTCCATCACCGATCTCAATGCCACCAATTCTCCGCAAGCCATTTCCGTCCAACTGCAAATCTACAACCCGGGAACCACCGCAGTTCCTTTCGGTGACTTTTCAACCCCGGTGGAGGGTTCCTCCACCTACAACAGCGTCCCGGTTACCGGATGGGCTATTGACGATATCGGGGTTGCTAGCGTTAAAATATATAACGGGGAATCCTATATTGCGATGCCGTATTTGTGGAGGGCGCCCGCCCGGATGTAGAGACGGCATATCCTAACTATCCCAATAATTATAAGGCCGGGTGGGGGTATATGCTTTTAACTCACTTTTTACCGGATGGAGGAAATGGAACTTACACACAGATCGCAATGGCGACCGATATGGAAGGAAACGAGGTCACATTGGGTTCCAAAACCATTACTGCCGATAATGCCCATGCCGTCAAACCCTTTGGCGCCATCGACACTCCGACGCAAGGCGGAACCGCATCGGGAAAAAATTTCGTAAATTACGGCTGGGCATTAACTCCTCAACCCAACATGATCCCGGTGGACGGTTCCACGATTAATGTCGTTATCGATGGGGTGGTTAAAGGGCATCCCATATATAATGGTTTCCGTTCCGACATTGCGACCCTATTTCCCGGGTACGCCAATACCAATGGGGCCATAGGTTATTATTATATCGATACCACGAAATTAGCAAACGGCGTTCACACCATTGCCTGGACGGTATCAGACTCCGGTGGAAATAACGATGGCATCGGGAGCCGGTATTTTACAGTCATAAATACCGAGGCCGGCGATCAAGCATTGGAGGTCAGGGGTCAGGGATCAGGGGTTAGTGATGAACGTAGGGGCGAACCCCCGTGTTCGCCCGTCTTTGACCCGTGTTCGCCCGTTTTTGATCCGTATTCGCGCTCCCTCGCCTTTGATGAAATAATAACCGTTGAAATCAAAGAACTTGAACGTGTGGAAATAAATCTTCCCGGCCCAGGGGTTGCACCCCAGGCTATTTGGTATGAAGGATATTTAGTCGTTGGCGACCGATTAAGAGAATTACCCATCGGCTCGGCCCTTGCTAAAGAGAGGGGAGTTTTTTATTGGCAGCCCGGTCCCGGTTTTGTCGGCGAGTACCGCCTTGTATTTATCGAAAAAGATAATGATGGACAACTCACAAGGAAGAACATCGTTGTGAATATAAAACCTCGACATTAATCCTGATGAAAAGAACGGGGCCACAGATTACTCAGATTTTCACTGATTTTTTTTATTAATCTGTGTTAATCAGTGTAAATCAGTGGACCCCCTCTTTTTCTCTGTGTTCGTCACCAGTCTGTGGCTTCATTTTTTCGTAGGCGTAGGCCCCCGCGCCTACCCCGAAACACTTTTTCAATTCAATTTGATTTTTAAGACAATTATTGGTAAAATGACTACGATTATGAATAATCGAGGTTTATTGAAATGATAGAAACAGGTTTGAAGAACTTAATCGATGAATTACGGGCATTACCCTCAGAAACGGAGTGGGTCGAATTCAAAGAGAACAAATTCGACCCGGATGAAATCGGGGAATATATTTCAGCTCTTTCAAACTCAGCCTGCTTGCATGATAAACCGAAAGCTTACCTGGTTTTTGGTCTTACAGATAAAGACCACCGAGTGGTTGGTACCTCAGTGAATTTAAAGACGAAAAAAATCGGCAATGAAGAGTATGAAAATTGGTTGGCCAGGATGTTGTCGCCTAACGTCGATTTCAAAATGGTCGAATTCTTTTATGAAGAATATCCCCTCTTCATTGTTATTGTCGATCCGGCTCAAAATCAACCCATCCGATTTAAAGGAGTCGCCTTCATCAGGATCGGTTCCTATAAAAGAAAGCTCGCGGATTTCCCGGAAAAGGAAAGAAAATTATGGGGCAAAACGAATCCACCGGTATTCGAAACAGAATTGGCCCTGAAAGATGTAAAGGATGTCGATGTGTTAAATATCCTGGATATCCCTTCATATTTGAAGATATTTAATCTTAACTTCCCTTCCAGTAAAAAAGCAATCCTGGATAAACTCTGTGAGGAAAAGATAATTCAAAAATCCAAAAACAGCAGCTACCATATCACTAACCTTGGCGCCATTCTTTTCGCCGAAGATTTAAACGTATTTGAAAATCTTTCCAGGAAAGCGATTCGAATTATTTTTTATAAAGGGAAAAACAGACTGGAAACAATTAAAGAACAAATCATAAAAAAAGGATACGCCTCCGGTTTTGTGGGGATGATCGAATACATAAACGATCGCTTGCCTGCCAATGAAGAAATGGGGATTGCCCTTCGAAAAGAAGTAAAAATGTATCCTGAATCGGCTATCCGCGAGTTAGTTGCCAATGCCTTGATTCACCAGGATTTCAGTATCAAAGGCACAGGACCTATGATCGAAATATTCAGCGATCGAATCGAAATTAGCAACCCGGGTAAGCCGCTAATCGACATACTTCGCTTTATCGACCACCTTCCACAGTCACGAAATGAAAAACTCGCTTCCCTGATGCGCAGGATGAATATATGCGAAGAACGCGGCAGCGGCATCGATAAAGTAATCGATTCCATCGAATCCTTCCAACTTCCTGCCCCGGATTTTATCGGCGACCAAAATTTCCTGAAAGTCATTGTCTATGGACCAAAAACACTGAAACAAATGGATAAAAAAGATAAAGTCAGGGCATGCTACCAACACTGCGCTCTTAAATTCGTTTCAGGCGATTATATGACCAATAAAACATTAAGAGATCGTTTCAAAATATCCGAAAACAATTATACCAGCGCTTCAAAGATTATCTCCGATACCATCGAGGCCGGTTTAATAAAAGACTACGACCAGGAAAGCACATCGAAGAAATTTGCGAAATATATCCCCTTCTGGGCATAGCTTTTTAAACCGGAAACACCGGTCTGGAAGCCCACAAAGATGAGAAGCCTACCCCGAATCAACGACCTGGCTGTCTGCCCCAAATCAACTTGCACATGAAAACTTATTAACCACCAATTACGTAAAATGTAAAATAGCAAATCACTCATTCAACGAAAGATAAGGAGAAAACATATGCTGAAATTGACTGTGAGCATCGCAGCCCTTATATTCATGCACTATTACAGCTATAAAAAAATTTCTACCGGCTTCGACCTATCCCATCAGTGGAATGTAGTTTTCAAAATATTCCTGGTTTTCGCCGGGGGACTTTATTTTACAACACAATTTATTCACTTTATGTTTTCCATCCCCATGCATCACATATATATCGTTTACCCCCTGGTTTACGGCGGATTCCTCTGGATATTGGCGCTCCCTACCCTATGCGCCCTGTGTTTCCTGGAAACCGGCTTATCCATGGCCTTCCCTACCATGACCCGCCGGTGGTTAAGAAGTATCCCCGTCATTTTTGCCCTCCGCCTCTTCTTCCTTTCAAGGGCCTTTCCATATGGAAAAGACATCCCCGCCTACCATGAAATTTCCAGGGGCGCCATCGTTTTTACAATTTATTTGTCCGCTGCGGTACTCCTATATAATATCAGTACCGGTACATTACAACTATCCGGCAAAAAAAAAGGCGGCCTGATTATTATTTTCAGCGCCGGACCAGTCCTGACCTTTTTTGGCCTCGAAGTCGCCGCCATTTCCTTGCTATTCGGGTTCTATGCCGTAGTTTATGCCCGTGTGTCTTCCGGCCTGGAACTATCGGGAAAAACCAAACGCATCATACTCGCTGTCATGTGCGTGGGAATTATCATTAGTTTACCCCAGATGCTGTGGTGGGGAAACGGCCTGGGAATTCGGCTCCTCTACACCATCGGCGGGGCATGGTACGGCTTGATCATTATGGCCGTAACTTTGTTCCTACTGGAAAGCGGCGTCGCATTTATTTTCCCTTCACATCCCCGGCGGCGCGTCATCATCGTACTGGCGCTCCTGGTCCTGGTTTCCGGTTACGGTATATATAACGGACTCAGGGTCCCCATAGTAAAAGAAATAATAATACCCATAAAAAAATTACCGCCCGGGGCCCCGGATTTTACCATTGTCCAATGGTCCGATATCCACCTGGGGGACCTGGTTTCACCGCGATGGTTCAAGGAAACCGTGACAAAAACCAATAACTTAAAACCCGACCTGGTAGTCATTACCGGCGACATAATCGATAATGGATTTGAAAAAGAATATATCCAACACTTAAAACAACTAAAAACAAAATACGGTATCCTGGCCGTGACAGGAAACCATGAATATTATTTCAATAGGTTGAACATATTTCTTAAAACTGCCGGGGAAGCAAATATCCGGGTGCTGCGCAACGAATTCGTCGCCCTTTCCAACGGCATACAAATCGCCGGGATAAATGATCCCACGGCACAGGAATTTGAAGACGCGCCGCCTTCAATGGCAGGGGCGCTGAAAAATAGCGACCCCCAAAAACCCATCATCCTCCTGTCCCATCGGGCGAATTTTTTCAAGGAAGCAGCGCGCCAGGGCGTCGATTTACAACTCTCCGGTCATAATCATGTCGGCCAACTTCCCATCCTGGACCTTTTTATTTACCTCACATTAAACCATCCTTACGGCCTTTACCGGGAAGGGGATGCATATCTTTACACCTCCTGCGGAACCGGCTCCTGGGCCATTCCGATGCGCATCCTAACCGGCGGTGAAATCACTAAAATTACCTTGAAAAAGGAGCAAAAGGAATAATATTCCCCCACCCCTAAACTTTTTTATTATATTTTTTAAATTTATTTGCATAAAAATATTGATATTCTTATTAATCTATGATAAAGTACAGTACTAAATTAAAACAAGGAGGCAAGTAACATGCAATTAGACCCTGAAATTAGTGCAATGAATGAAACATTGGATGCACTTAAAACTCTTGATAATGGACAAAGAAAGAGGGTCGTCGATTGGATTACGGCCAGGTATAGGCTAACTGAAGTTAGCAAATTCCAGACCCCGGAAGAAGAGAAACAAACAGAGGCCGTGGATATTGTCCAACCTATCGAGATACCTATTGTCCGCAGAAGAGGTAGGAAACCCGGACCGAAAAAAGCAGGCGGCGACCCGGATGAGAAAGATATCAAAAACTATGAAACGGTTTTGGATTTATTTTCCGAGTCCAGCGTAAAAAAGGTAGGCCCGAAAATCCTCTTGATGTCGGCTTACTTACAGGAAAAACTCAAATTCGAAGAGATCTCCAGTTTCGATATTAATTCCAGGTTGAAAAGGATAAAACATGGGGTTACCAACATTAGTAGTGCAATCAATGGACTAATGAAAAAAAAGCCCCAACTTCTGACAGAGATTGAAAAACCCGGGGAGGATGGCAACTCCTCCAGGAGAAAATTTAGAGTAACGGAAGAAGGATTAAAACTGGCGAAAACTTTTTTAAAATAAGTTTTCCTTTTTCTTTTCCGTTAACTAAAAATTTAAGCCCGGTAATAGAGAAGCCGACCAATAACGTCTTCCGGTCGCCGCGGGGGCATACGGAGACAGCGGTTTAACTTTAGCCGGTCAAGGATAAAATAGTAGAGGAAAATATTGATATCTTTGGTATATGATGATATAAATTTAAACCGAAGATAACTTAAGGAGGCAATGATGCAACGTATGAAGCATATGCAGTTAGATCCTGAATTGATTGCCATGAATCGGGTATCCGAAGAATTAAAATACTTGAATCAAGGGCAAAGGATAAGAGTCATCGACTGGGCTAAAGCCAGGTTCAACTTAATAGTGGAAAAACCCGTTGAAGTTCCTGCGGCGGTGGGAATACCTGCTCCGGGAGAAACACCGGCGGCGATATCCACCGAACCTACGACGCCCACGGTACCCACGGAACCCGAAGTGGAACCGGCAGCCAGGGTAAGCGAACCGGAAGAAACGGCTACAAAACCCACAACCGTTAAAACAAAGCAGGCAGCAGGGAAAATTTTCACCGAGTTTGAAACCATCGATGACCTATTCCTCAGGGCAAATGCTAAAAAAGTAAGTCACCGTATCTTATTGGTCGCGGCATATTTGCAAGAAAAAGGGAATTTACATGAACTTGCCAGTCTCGATATTAATTCCCAGTTAAAAGAATTGGGATATGGAGTTCCCAATATAACAACTTTAATCAATGGGTTGTTAAAGAAAAAACCGCCCCAAATTATTGTAACTAGAAAAGAAGGGGATACCAAACAATCCAGGCGAAAATTCAAGGTTACGGAAAAAGGCTTTAAAGACGCACAAAGTTTTATAACACCTACAGATAATATAGAAGGTGATTAAGCTTTTTTGCCGGACGCCGATTTGAGATTAGAGGACGGCGGAACGTCGGGACGCTTAGACAGCGGAACGCGGGACGCCGTCCCCTTATTTCCCATGACACGGTCATGGCGTTTTCCTACACTGAAAGCAATTTCCTAAGATAATATTTTATTTTTTAGCGGTCTAATAGTTGAAATAAAAAAAAGATTCTTATAAAATAGAACCATGACGACTGCCGTAAAGGATGCATCTATTTCCAGGCAAGAACCGGAGAAACTCTCCAGGGAACAAATAAGTTTAAAAACCGGCGACCGGAAGGAAGGCCGCGAAGCGGAAGATGCGGGAAACGAAAAACAGGGCAAAGTAAAATCGGGGCAGGACGAGGCCATCGCCATCCAGGCCAGGGCCGCCAACGAATTCCGGCGGCAAACCCTGGCGCGCACCCAGGCGGAACAGCGGGTACGCAGCGAAATCACAACACCCACCGACAGGGAAGAATTTTTTAAAGTCGGGGCGCCGGCGCTTCCCCCGGAAGACTTAAAAGAAGCCCTGGCCAAACTCCGGCAAATCCTGCAAACGCTGCAACTCCTTGAAGGATTAAATACCAAAAATTTAAAAAACCTGGCCGCTGAAATAAAAAGTATCCTGGATATCCTGTCATCCTACAATGAGGCAATGCATACCGGCGAAAAAATAGCGACGCCGCTGGCCCGGTTGGTTGCCGCGGTTCGGGGTTCAGGTATCCCCGTGGATAAGGAAATCCAGGGCCTTCTTAACGAAATCGAAAGCGCCCTGGATAAAATCTCCGGGGTATCCGCCGGCGCAGGTAAAGCCCAATTGGGTGAAGATATCGGGGCGCTGTTCGAGAATATAAAGATGGCCCTCAAACAACTGCGCTCCAATATCCAATCCGGCCGGCCCCCCTTTGAACCGCCCCCCGAAGTCAAAGAAATGTTTGCCAACCTGTCCCGGCTTTCCGGCGCTGTCCGGGATACCCTGGCGGCGTACGCCGATAATTTGCCGTCTGAAGTAAAACAAATGATGGCCACGCTGCAATCCCATTTCGAACCCCTGGATATTAGCCAAAACGCCTTAAAACTGGCGCCCAAATTAAAATCCCTGGTAGAGGATTCCGGGATTTTTTTTGAGAAGAAAATCCACGATGCTGTCGGGCGGTTGGCCGACGCCTCCGCACGCATCGGCGGCGAGAGCCCGGACCGGTTACCGGGAACCGTGGATACCATTAACAACGATTTAAAACCCAATCTCCTGCTGCTGCGGGAATACTTCGACAGCGATAAATTCCCCTCCCGGTTAGCGCATTTGGAATCCTTTGCCGTCATAAAAAGAGCGGTTGAAGATTTGCTTACCAATATCGACAACCAGCAGGGGCGCGCCATGGACGCAGAGGTCCTGCGGCAACCCGTCCTGGTTTTCTCTTTCCAGTTACCATTAAAAGGGGGGGCGGAGGCCCGGTTAAAAGTCTTTTACAATCGAAAACGGAAAAAGAAAGAAGAAGGAGAATTCAAATTATCGCTTTTGCTGGATATGAACCGCCTGGGGGAGATCAGGACCGATTTTTCCCAGGCGGGGAAAAAATTAAATATAACATTTTTTGTTAAGAATAATAAGATAAAAGAATATATCGAAACCCACCTGGATGAAGTAGAAGAGCCGTTGGGACCTGGTTTTAAATCAGTAAACTTAAAGGTGTCGGTTTCCCGGGAGAAGATCGCCGCATTCGCCGCCGAACCGGTGGGACCTGGAATTGTCACGGATAAGGCAGTGGATATCAAAGTATAAACGGGGCGGCGCCCCATCCTTGCATGGCCCTGGGGTTCCCCCCCGGGTCGTTAATGTAATATTTACATTTATTCGCGGGGAAAATAATAAAAAAAACAATCCGGTGTTGACAAATTACATTTTTTGCATTAGAATAATGGGATAAATAAATTATTTCATTATGCGAGGTAGGCAATGAAGCAGCCGGAATTGAAATTAAACGTGGAGTTAGGGCAGGAAACTGAAACCCCCATCAGGATATCCCTTTTAATCAACTCCATATATTATTTTATCGAATCGGTTTTTATTATGGCTGTCAAAGAGGGATACCGGTTGGTGGTCATTCATCAGGGCAGGTTGTTGACCGATGAAATGTATAAAACAGCCGGGGGCGCCAGGGTCGCTTTCATAAAGCGATACGGCAATAAAGCCTGGAGAGATGGGGTTAAAGCCGAGTGGAGCCTTTTTTATCCCCCAGAAGCCCACTGGTTGGGCGACAAATTCAAGGAAAACAAAAGAAAAAAATAACACTGCGAAGCATAAATGGAGAGGTTGGCAGGGAACAGGCAATGCCTGTTCCCTGCTGTTCAGGTTAATTTCATTACGACTCCTTATTGCATTTGAAGCAAAAAAGTGGCATAATTGAACAATGGAAACGTATCAATTGGAGTCGTTAGAATTATAGCCGAGGAACGTGAAAATGATTGCTCTTCCTTATATTCCCGATTACATCGTCGAGTCTGTACTGGGTGAAGGCGGCATGGCCACCGTTTACCTGGGCATCCAGCAAAAATTACAGCGGCGGGTAGCAATTAAAGTGCTGGACCCCGCACTTTTAAAAAACAAAATACTGGCGGACCGCTTTATGATCGAAGCACAAACCTCAGCCAACCTCAACCACCCCAATATTATTTCCATATTCGACGTGGGCCAGGTAGGGAAATACTATTATATTGTAATGGAACTTCTCGACGGCAGCCTGAAAGACCTGATAAAAAGCAGCCGCAGCCGCAAACTCCCGGCCGGGGAATCGCTAAACATCATTAGCAAAATAGCCCCGGCCCTGGATTATGCACATAAACAGGGGATTATCCACAGGGATATTAAACCGGATAATATCATGTTCAGGCAGGACGGCACCCCCGTGCTGGTGGATTTCGGTATTGCCCGGGCCGTCGATACCAACCTGGAAATGACCAAAACCGGCATGGGCATCGGCACTCCCCACTATATGAGCCCGGAACAATGCCAAACTGGCCCCCTCGATGGACGCAGCGATTTCTATTCTCTCGGGGTGGTGCTTTACGAATTACTAACAGGTGAAAAACCGTACCGGGCAGAAACGATCATGGCAGTGGCCCTCAAGCAAATACAGGAACCTGTTCCCAAATTGCCCGCCACCCTGGCCAAATACCAACCCCTGCTGGATAAAATGATGGCCAAAAATAAAGAAGACCGGATACAAAACGGCTCTGCACTACAACGGCTGATCAACAAAGTGCTTTGGGAACCCCAGCCGACTCAGCCCCAATCCGCTCAACCCACCCAACCCACGCAGCCCGGCATAGACGCCGACGAGGAAGATAGTCCTTATGTACTTGCCGATATGGAGACGGCAACAGACCCGGCGTTGGATTTGAAGGCGGAAGCGGCGCCGGTTGAACCCGTTAAACCCGTTGAACCCGTGATACCCGTGAAACCGGCGGAACCGGCAGCGACGACATCGGCCCCGGAAACGCCGGCAGCTATAACGTCAAGGGAAATAACGAAACGTATGGCGCCCGAGGAACCGCCGGTGCCGGAATGGTTTAAAGAGTCCCTGGAAAGAACCGCCCCAAGGGAAATACCTGTTGAACCTATCAGCCGGAAACTTTATAAAGAAACAGCGAAAAAAAAATCCCCTTCCCCTTTATTTGTTGTTATTTTAGTGGCGGTCTCCATGCTGACAATATTTGCGTATTTTTTCTACCAGGGACTTGTAAGCGAAGAAAAAGGCAAAGGGGGCGAATCGTCCCCCCAACAAAACATAAATGCCGGGGGCAATACCTCCCCGGTTAAAACAGGCGTTTCCCCGAATAACAAAACGCAGTCGCGGGATAATTCTTTAACCGGGCCGGAGACGCCGGGAAAAATTGAAAATAAAGAAGCCGGCGCTTCCAAAGGAAACGCTGCCGGGAAAATACCCGGTATGGTCACGCCGACGCCGCCGGCAATGAGCGATGAGGACACCTTTAAAAATGCAGCGACGCAAAATACCGTCGCCGCCTATCGTAAATACCTGGAAGATTATCCTTCCGGCCGTCATTTCAATGAAGCCATGACAAAGATTGAGCAATTAAAAGAGGGCCTCACCCTCCAGGATTTAACCAAAGCAAAACCAAAACCCAGCTATTCCCTGAGAACTGTTTACCGGGCCCTCAACGCCGGTGAAGTGGAAACCATGATCAAACGTTATGGCTTTTACGATGGGAATATTAATCCAGCCGGGCGTTTTAAAAATGATTTTGAAAATAAAACCGTTAACGGCAACCCCGTGATTATCGATCATAAAACCGGCCTGATGTGGCACCCGGGCGGCTCCGACGAAGAAGTGGAACAAAAAAAAATCCCCAGGTGGCTCAAAGATTTAAATAGTAAGCGCTATGCGGGATATTCCGACTGGCGACTGCCGACATTGGTGGAAGGGGCCTCTTTATTGAGGGGGAGTAAAAACAGTAAAGGTCTATATACCGACCCGCTCTTCTCCGGGGACCAGAAGCGTATCTGGACCGGGGACCCATTCGAAGGGAACAACCTGTGGGTAGTGCGTTTCTATACGGGCATCGTGTTGGGTTCCGAGGGCGCCGGCGTCCATTTTATTCGCCCGGTGCGCGCGTACGAGCGATGAAATAGAATTAGAATGTTGTAGGAGGATAAGTGAAAAAAAAGATATTTTCAACAATAACAATGGCGGCAATCGTTATACTGCTGGCCAATGCCCTGTTTACCTTTACCCAAACCCGGGCCGACAGGGCGCAATTTCTATCCCAACTTATTTACACCGGGCTGGAGAATCTCCATTACAATGGGAAAAAGGTCGATAAAAATTTCTCGGGGAATGCCTTTAAAGAATTCCTCGATGTGCTGGACCCCAATAAACGTTTCCTGCTGCAAAAGGATGCGGCGGAACTGGGTCGATACAAGGATAAAATCGGCGAGGAGTTTGCCGATGGGGACACGGAGTTGATGACCGCCGCCGCCGGTCTCATCCGGGAACGGATCCAGGACGTAATGAAATTCTACCTGGAACTCCTGGAAAAACCTTTCGATTTTACCATCGGTGAAAATTTTGAATTAGACCCGGAAAAACGAAATTATTGCGTGGATCTACCTGAAATAAAAGAATTATGGAGAAAAACCCTGAAGTACCGCACGCTGCTCCAGTTTATCGACCAGAAAGAAAAACAGGAAAAGGAAAAAGGAAAAGCAAAAGCAAAAACCGACGCCCAGTTGGAAGAAGAGGCCAGGAAGTCCGTGGCTAAGAGTACCGGGAACATTCTCAACCGCCTGCTGCAAACCTATGAAAAAGACGTCCTTTCCCTATACTTGAATTCCCTGGTGCAGGTCTATGACCCCCATACCGCCTATTTCCCGCCCCTGGATAAAGAAGCTTTCGACATACAGATGTCCGGTTCTTTTGAAGGGATTGGGGCGTTGTTAAGGGAAGAGGATGGCTATGTCAAAGTGACCGGTATCGTTCCCGGCAGCCCCTCCTGGAAACAAAAACGCCCCCAGCCCGGGGACAGCATCATGAAAGTGGGGCAGGGTGAAGACGAGCCCGAGGATATCGTGGGCATGCGGGTGGAGGACGCGGTCAAATTGATCCGCGGCAAAAAAGGGACGCTGGTGAAACTGACCGTCAAAAAGCCGGACGGCCAGATCGACGTGATCCCCATTATTCGGGATGTAATCATCCTGGAAGAGACCTTTGCCAGGTCGGCCATCATAGGTAATGAAACGACGGGAAAGAGGTACGGTTACATTTTTTTGCCGAGGTTTTACAATGATTTTAATCACAGCGACGGCCGCAACTCCACGGATGATGTCAAAAAGGAATTGGAGAAGCTCAAGGCGAAAAAAGTAGACGGGATTATCCTGGATTTGCGTAACAACACCGGCGGCGCGCTCCTGGATGCGGTGCGCATGTCCGGTCTTTTTATACCCGAAGGGCCCATCGTGCAGGTGAAAGACAGCCGGTCCGATATCCAGGTGCTTAAAGACCCCGACCCTGGAACTGTTTACAGTGGGCCATTGGTAATAATGATCAATTCCTTGAGCGCTTCCGCTTCGGAAATTATGGCGGCGGCCCTCCAGGACTACGACAGGGCCGTGGTGGTGGGCAGCAACCAATCCTTTGGAAAAGGCACCGTCCAGGTGATGCTCAACCTGGATAATTATGTCTCCCGGAGACAGTCGGATGATCAGTCTTTGGGCGCTTTAACCATTACCATCCAGAAATTTTACCGTATCAAAGGCCCCTCTATCCAGCAGAAAGGGGTGATCCCGGATGTTATCCTGCCGGATCAATTCTCCGCCCTCGAAATCGGTGAAAGTTATTTACCTTACTCGTTGAGCGGCGACGCCATCCCCCCGGCCGAGTACACCAGGTGGCCCATCGATTCATTGAACTTGAAACTACTGGAAGAAAAAAGCAAGGTGCGCACCGCGAAAGAACCCAGGTTCAAAGTACTGCAGGAGTTTATTCAAAAACTGAAAACAATGCAAGACCAGACCCTTCAAAGTCTTCAATTGAAACGGATGATGGAGGAACAGAAAAAATTGCGGAAAGATAGGGAGAATTTCGACAAAGTGGAAGCGGAGTCGTGTCATATTAAGATCGAACCTTCCCTGGAAATTGTAAAAGGATCCTTTGCCTCCGACGAATTGTTCAAAATAGAGAAGGATAGGGAAAAGGAGTGGTTCGGACAGATCGATAAGGACCTGCTGTTAAAAGAGACCATGGCGGTAATGCATGATATGGCGGAAATGCAAAAAGCAAAAGCAGCGCCGCAAGGTTCTTAAATAGTTCGATGTTTGAATATCAACAAAACCATCGATATTTTGCCCAGGCCGGGAAAGGGCTCGAGCAATTGGCCCAAAGCGAGCTGGAGGAACTGGGGGCCGAGGATTGCATAGAAGGATTTTGCGGGGTTTACTTCAATGCGTCGCAAGAGACCCTGTACCGGATCAATTATTGCGGCCGCATCATCAGCCGGGTATTGGCGCCGCTGGTATCGTTTCCCTGCACGGCGGAACAGGTGTTATATAAAAAAGCCCAGTCTGTGGATTGGGCAAGTATTTTTCCTGTGGAGAAAACGTTTGCGATTTTTTCCAGTGTATCCGACAGCCGTATTACGCACTCCCAGTTTGCTTCCCTCCGGTTAAAGGACGCCATTGCCGATTATTTTCGTAAGAAATACGGCCGGCGGCCGGATGTCAACCCGGAGGAGCCCGACGTCTGGTTAAACCTGAATATCCGTAAGGATCAGGCGGTAATCAGCCTGGACACTTCGGGTGGATCGCTGCACCGCCGGGGGTACCGCAAGGCCACCGTGGCGGCCCCGATACAGGAAACGTTGGCGGCCGCTGTCATTCGCATCAGCGGCTGGCCGGGTCCGGATGACGAAATCAAACCTTTGTTGGACCCGATGTGTGGTTGCGGTACTTTGCTCTCGGAAGCACTGATGGTTTATTCTCGTATTCCTTCGGGTTTTAAGCGGACCACTTTCGGTTTTTTTCATTTGCCGGATTTTGATTTCGACCTCTGGAGAAAGGTAAAAAATACATGTGACGGTCGTATCCGCGAGTATCCCCAGGGAGTGCGCTTGATAAAAGGGAGCGATATTTCACTCCAGGCAGTAGAGGCTTCATTACGAAATTTAAAAGAAATTCCCGGCGGGTTTCGTATTCCTGTGCAGCGTAAGGATTTCCGGGACATTCGCAAAGCGGAGAACCATGTTATTATCACGAATCCGCCTTATGGGGTTCGTATGAGCGACATGGAGAATTTGCAGGTTCTTTTCAAGGATATGGGGGATTTTCTTAAGCAGCGGTGTTTGGGTTCTACTGCTTACATCCTGGTGGGGAACAAGGAATTATCCAAGCATATCGGTTTGAAGATTTCCCGTCGTATCCCGCTTTTCAATGGTCCGTTGGAGATACGTTTAGTAAAAATCGAAGCGTATTAGCGGGCGGCTTAAATAATCAAAAGTTTTAGGAGGTCCAGGAACCCTTTTTCAAAAGGGTTCCTGGCCGCCGGAGGCAGTAATTTTTAATGGCGCTGAGCCAGATGAAGCATTAACTCTTAACCTCCCGGTACAGTCCTACTAACGGGACCCCCAGCTTGGGGGAGCCCACTTTCGTTTCAGGCTTTCCAGTAAGTCTTCGGTTTTAGCTTTTTGTGGGACCGGTTGTTGGTGGTCTTGTTTTTTATGGTCTTTTTTATTTTTGTGCTCGCTCTTTTTGGGCGGTTCCTGTAAAGCCTTTATGCTCAACTGGATGCGTTTCAACTTCAAATCCACGGTCAATACTTTAACTTTGATCTTGTCGCCGACGCTCACTACTTCTTCGGCGTTGGTTATGAAATGGTGGGAGAGTTCGGAGACATGAACCAACCCGTCCTGGTGAACCCCGATATCCACAAAAGCGCCGAAGCGTGTGACATTGGTTACCACGCCCTTTAATACCAGCCCTTCTTGAAGGTCTTCGAGACTCTCCACGCCTTCCTCGAATTCAAAGAGATCGAAATCTTCCCTGGGATCGCGACCGGGATGTTCCAATTCCTTGAGAATATCCCGGATGGTGGGAACGCCGAAATTTTCAGTCACAAAATCCGCGGGTTTGACTTTTTCCAGCAGTTCTTTATTACGAACTAGGCGGGGAATGTTTACGCCCAGTTTTTCGCACATATTTTCCACGATAAAGTAAGATTCCGGGTGAATGCCCGTGGCGTCCAGCGGGTTTTCCCCGCTCCGCAGCCGGAAGAAACCCGCGCTTTGTTGGAACGCCCTGGCGCCGAACATGCGTACATTGTTCAGCTCGTCGCGGCGGTTAAACATACCGTGTTCATTGCGGTACTCCACGATATTTTTCGCCAGGGTGGGGCCGATGCCGGAGACATATTTCAATAAATGGTAAGAGGCCGTGTTCAGTTCCACGCCCACGCGGTTCACCACGGAGGTCACCACGTGATCCAGTTTCGTTTTCAGGAGCGGTTGGTTGACGTCGTGTTGGTACTGCCCTACCCCGATGGATTTAGGTTCGATCTTTACCAGTTCCGCCAGGGGGTCCTGAAAGCGCCTGCCGATGGAAACAGAACCACGGACCGTAACATCCCTGTCCGGGAACTCTTCCCTGCCGGCGGCAGACGCCGAATAAACCGATGCGCCGGCCTCGCTGGTCACTGTAACGATGACGCCTTCGGGTACAACGCTTTTGAAAAACTGGTGCGTTTCCCGCGAAGCCGTGCCGTTGCCGATAACCACCGCCTGTATTTTATATTTTTCAATTAATGCTTTAACCGTTTTCGTCGCCCCGGCGATATCTTCCTGGGGCTTGGTGGGGAATATCGTGACCGTATCCAGCAGTTTCCCGGTTTCATCCAGCACCACCAATTTGCAGCCGGTGCGGAAGCCCGGGTCGGCGCCGATGACGCGTAAATTCCCTGCCGGGGCGCTGAGCAGGAGGTTTTCGATATTAAGGGCAAACACGCGGATGGCTTCTTCGTCGGCCCTTTTCTTCAATTCCGATTGGATATCCTGCTCGATGGAAGGCAGCAGCAGGCGGGATAATGCATCCGTTAAGACTTCGTCCAGGTATTGGCAGCGGGGGTGGGTATTATCGAAAAGCGTATGCCGGAATTTATTTTGCACCAGTTCTTTATCGATATCGATGTGGTTTTTAAGGACCTTTTCCGTTTCCCCGCGCCGGACCGCCAGGATGCGGTGCGACGGGATGGTTTTGACGGATTCTTTGAAATCATAATACTGCTCGAATTTGGACCGTTCTTTTTCAAATTCTTTGGTAACGGCCACGATCAATAGGCCTTTTTCCGCGACTTCTTCGCGGATGAATTTTCGCAGCCCGGCGTTTTCCGAGAAGATTTCAGCGATAATATGGCCCGCGCCTTCCAGGGCTTCCGCGATGGAATTTACCTGTTTCTCTTCGGAGACAAACGGGGCGGCCAGGGCTTCCAGCGCTTCGGTAATGGCCGGGTCCAATATGGAAAGGGCCAGCGGTTCCAGGCCTTTTTCTTTAGCGATTGTGGCCTTGGTGCGGCGTTTGGGTTTATAGGGAAGGTAAATATCTTCCAATTCCGTTTTGGAATAGGTATCTTCGATTTTCTTCTTCAGTTCATCGGTTAGTTTTCCCTGGCTTTCGATGGTATTCAGCACCGTTTCTTTTCGTTCGTTTAGTTCTTTTACATAATCAAAGTTTTCTTTGACCTGCTGGACTTTTAATTCATCGAGGTCCCCGGTTCGTTCTTTGCGGTACCTGGAGATAAAGGGGACGGTATTCCCCTCGATCAGCATTTCCACCACATTGTGGGCCTGGAAGAGTTGGGCCTGGCAGGTTTTAGCAATATAGTTCAAATCTTTTTCAGTTAACATCATTCCTCCGGTGTTCGATTTTTTCCGATGGGTTAAGTTAGAGATTTTACCACATTTATTGTAGGACACAAGTCCCTTTTTTTTTTTCGCTGCGCAGGTGAGACGGGCGCCGGTTGAAATGAACCTTTGTTTTCCATGGGGAAAATATAAGATAAAGAGGCAGCGAATGCAATGTAAAAATAAATCGAAGCACGAAGCACGAAAGCGGTTGAAATTTTTTAAAAATAATATTATCATACAGCAATGAGGTTGACAATGCATAATGAGTTTACAGCTATAATCGAAAAAGATGAAGGTTGGTATATTGCTTATTCCCCGGAAATCCCCGGGGCAAACGGGCAGGGAAGGACGCTCGCTGAAGCTAAACAAAGCCTGGCAGAGGCAATTTCTTTCATCCTCGAAGATCGAAGGAAAGATATATTGCGGGGAGTACCTAAACGATCAATCCGGGAAGTTATAAGTATCGGATGAAACGAAAGACTCTTTTAAGGCATCTCCGTAGATATGGGTGTTATCTAAAACGGGAAGGTAGTTCTCACTCTCTTTGGTGTGATCCTGGAACGGGGCATATTGAAGCAATTCCACGGCATACCGAGATACCGGATAAATTGGTAAAAAAAATCTGTTTTAATTTATCTGTTCCGGATATAAAAAAATAAAAGGATTTAGAAAATAGATTGCCCACGAAATCCTCAGCGCCGGCGTTCGGATCCTTTAATTATGGTAGAAAAGCTTCGTTCCTCTTCCTGCAACCGGTGAAATTGTTATTTTAACCGGTTAAACTGAAGAATTCACCGGTTAAAATGATAATTTAACCGGTTGGTATGACGTTTTAACCGGTTGATTTCACGATTTAACCGGTTAAATGGACGTTTTAACCGGTTGATTTCACAATTTAACCGGTTAAATAGACGTTTTAACCGGTTAGTACGACATTTTAACCGGTTGGTTCCACGATTTAACCGGTTAAACTGATGTTTTAACCGGTTGGTACGGCATTCTAACCGGTTGATTTGTCATTTCTACCGGTTGATTCCACATTTCTACCGGTGTTATGGCAATTCAACCGGTTGTTTTCTCGTCCGGCCCATTTTTCCCTGACAAAAATCAGTGCTAATCAGTGTAATCGCCCATACGTGGACTTATGTTTTTTTCAATTCGTGGTAATTCGTGCAATTCGTGGGCAACAATTTGAGTTTCGGATTTGGGGTATTGACTTTTTATATTTTTTCTTATACCATATCCTCATGACCATATTAAAGAAGTTAACGGTAATATTGCTTGCTATATTCTACATCGGCCTCATTGGATTTTCCGTTGTTGGACTTTGCTTAAACGGTATAAACCAGATACAACCCAATGTGTTTTACTTTGTACTTATCGGATTATTCCTGTTTCCACTGTTGTTGAAATTTATTCCCGCCCTGGAGTCGTTCAATATATTTGGGTTCGAACTAAAATTCCAGAAAGAACTGGAAGAGACAAAGCGACACGTAAATGACCTGCAAACCGTCGGCGATGAAAAAATGAAGCAATACATTCTTCAATTTGTCAAAGAGGAATATCTTACCGATGAGGGCAAAAGGACTTTACAAGAGTTAAGGGAGGATTCAGATGCAGCTTGAAGATATAGACGAAAAGGAAGTAGAAAATAAAATCTACGAATCGTTGCTTCACCCGAAACATGAATGGAGAAGCATTGAAGGCATCATTAAGCAAACCAATTTAAGTCCAGAGAAAGTTAAGAATGGATTGTTACGGTTGATGAAGAAAAAGGAGGCGCGCAGAAGTTATGTCGCCGATATTAAAGGTAATAACCTTTATGGTTTAGTCAGCCGGGTAGACCGGAGTTTACAAAGGTAGTTTGCAGCGTTGTTTTGCTTGATAGGATGTTTAGGCGCTTGATGGTTTTTTTGTCCGTGTTCGTCCGTGTTCGTCCGTGGCTCCTCTTTTTTCGTTTTATTGCAATTCAAAGGTATTTCCATTAAAATAAAGGCATGAAGAGCATAAGATTATTTAGAGGAAGCGCGAACGTAATAAAACAGGCCCACGAATTCAGAACAAACGCATCATTTGCAAATCATAATGCGATATGTTATACTGCCACCGGTGAACGATTATGGATATGAAAAAACTGGCTGTCGGTGAATCCGATTTTAAAGAAATAATTACAGGCAACTATTATTACGTAGATAAAACTCTCTTGATCAAAGATATTATCGACCGGGGCGACAAAATACTACTTATTCCCCGGCCCAGGCGTTTCGGCAAAACCCTCAATATTTCCATGCTGAAATATTTTTACGACTGCTGCCCGGAAATCATTCCCACTTCCCCCCCTTCACCGGAAAATAAACAACCCGGTTCGGAGAATCATTATAAAAATTTATTCGATTCCCTTGCGATAAAGAATGCAGGCCGGGAATACACCGACAAAATGGGCAAATACCCGGTTATTTTTTTAACCTTTAAAAATATCAAAGAATCCGATTGGGAATCCTGTTTTTACAAGCTAAAGCAACTTATCCAGGATGAATATTTAAAACATGATTATCTTCTTGACGGTAAAACCCTGAAACCACAGGAGATGGTTTATTTTAAGAAAATTATGAACCTTGAAGGAAATAAAGCAGACTATGAAAACAGCCTGGAATACTTGCTTATTTTCTTAAACCGTTATTACGGCTCAGGGGTGGTTATTTTGATCGACGAGTACGATGGACCCATTCATGCGGGCTATACAAATAACTATTATGACGAAATCATCGAGTTTATACGCAATTTCCTGTGCGCGGGCCTGAAAGATACCGGCCAGTACCTGGAAAAAAGTGTTATTACCGGGATTATGAGGATCGCCAGGGAATCGATTTTCTCCGGCCTGAATAACCCGGGCGTGTATACACTGCTGTCCGAGGAGTTTGCTGATAAATTCGGGTTCACGGAAAAAGAAATTGAAAAAATGCTTAAGGACTTTAATGTCTTACATCTGTATGACCGGGTCCAGCAGTGGTATAACGGGTATAAGTTCGGCAACACGATTATTTACAATCCCTGGTCTGTCATTAACTTTCTCGCCGGCAAAGAAAAAGAACCGCAACCCTATTGGATCAATACCTCGGACAACAAAATCGTGGAAACATTACTGTCCAGGGGGGGCAAAGAGCTCAAAGAAGAATTGGAGCAACTCATCCGCGGTGAAGTTATTGAAAAAACCATCGAAACTAATATTGTCTTGAAAGACATCGATTCCGATGAGGATACCTTGTGGAGTTTTCTCCTGATGGGGGGATATTTGAAGCAAACCGGGAAACGGATGGATAACTCCGGGAGTGTCTACTATAAAGTGGCAATACCCAATATGGAAGTGAGGACTATTTATAAACGGATTATCCAGCGGTATTTCAGCGACAAAATCGAAAATAAGAATTTGGAGCTCATGCTCAAAGCCCTTTTAAAAGGGGATATCGATATCTTCGAAGAAATTTTTTCCGGGTTCGTTACGACCGCGATGAGTTTTTTCGATATGGCGGCGGACCCGGAAAAGGTATATCATGCATTTGTGATGGGATTATTGCTCTGGCTTGACCCGGAGTACCAGGTAAAAAGCAACAGGGAAAGCGGGTACGGTAGATACGATATTATGATTATTCCCGGGGATGTATCGAAATTGGGTTATGTGATCGAATTTAAGAAAGTCAGGAAAAATGAAACCGTGGAATCTGCCGTGGAATCTGCGTTGAAACAAATGAATGACCTGGAATACGAAACGGAACTGGTCGCACGGGGGGTAAAAAATTATAAAAAATTGGCCATCGTATTTAACGGTAAGGAAGTAACCATAAGGGAAAGTTAGGAAGAGCAACATTCTTGCCTGTCCGGTGTTCATCCTTTTATATTTTTAACGTCACGACGGGTTGCATTTTTTTTCTATTTATGCGATAACAATTGAATATCAAATAAAAAAGGAGGTATATACATGACGGACGAAATTATCGATCTTCAAGACTTTAGAAATAGGATCAAACCCAGGGTGGTCTTCGGCATTATCATGGCCATATTGGTTATATTCGCCGTATTTTCCAGTTTCTATACCGTAGACCAGGAGGAAGAAGCCGTGGTCCTGCTGCTTGGAAAATACGACAGGACCACCGGACCCGGGTTACACTTCAAAATGCCCTTCGGCGTCGAAAAAAATTACAACGTCCCAACCCAACGCGTTCTAAAAGAAGAATTCGGGTTCCGTACCAATCAGCCGGGCATCGTAACCACTTACTCCACGGGGAACTTCGAAGCGGAATCCGTAATGCTGACCGGCGACCTGAATATCGCCGATGTCACCTGGATCATCCAATACCGCATCAAAGACCCCTACGCCTGGCTCTTCCACGTAGAAGACCAGGGCAGGACTATCCGCGACATCTCCCAATCGGTGATCAACCTGCTGGTGGGGGACCTGGCGGTATTCGACGTGGTGACCACGGAACGTACCCGGATCGAACAAAGGGGCCAGGATATGATGAATACCATATTTGACCGCTATAAAATGGGTATTCGCGTGGTAACGGTAAAACTGCAAAAAACCATGTACCCCAAGGGCGCGGTGCAGGACGCTTTCGAAGATGTTAATAAGGCCATCCAGGACCGTATCCGCTCCATTAACGAAGGCAAGGAAGCCTATAACAACCTCATCCCCAAAGCCCGCGGCGAAGCGGAAAAAACCCTCCGGGAAGCCGAAGGCTATGCCATTGAGAAAATAAACCAGGCCAAAGGCGACGTGGCCCGGTTCCTGGCCGTACTGGGCGAATACAAAAAAAACCCCAATGTAACCCGGATCCGTCTCTACTATGATATGTTCGGGGCCGTACTCAGCAATTCCGAAGACACCGATCTTATCGATAAACAATTGGAAAATTTCCTGCCGGTCAAATCGCTGACCAAAGAGAAAAAAGGAGACAAACAATGAACAAATTCAAAATAACCGGAATTATTATCGCTGTCCTGGTGGTTATTTTTCTCATGATGGGGCCCTATTTCGTCGTGGAAGAGGGGGAAATGGCAATTGTTACACGTTTCGGTGAAATTATACAAACTGAAACCTCTGCGGGCTTGAAGTTTAAGATGCCCCTCATGGATCAAGTACAAAAATTTCCCAAAAAAATTCAATCATGGGACGGTGAAGCCCAGCGGTTTCCCACCCAGGAGAACCAATTGATATGGGTGGACTTCACGGCGCGCTGGAAGATCGTAAACCCGAAATTGTTTTATGAATCATTGGGCTCGATTACCCAGGCCCATTCCCGGTTGGATGACGTGGTCAATTCCAGCGCCAGGGATATCATTGCGGTAAACCCCCTGCGCGAATCGGTACGCAACTCTGACCTTATTAATCAAATCGAACGAAAAGATGTCTACCGTACCGCTCAATCCGCCGAGGTTGCCGGTACTGAAGATAGTGAAATGTCGTCGAAAATCAATACGTTTACCAAAATCACCTACGAACCGATTGCCAAAGGTCGTGAAAAACTGTCGGCGGAAATGCTGGCTTCGGCCAGGAAAATCACCGATACGTACGGCATCGAACTGATCGATGTGATTATTCGGCAAATCAAGTATTCGGACGATATCACCCAGAACGTGTACACGCAAATGATCAAAGAGAGAAACCAGATCGCCCGCGCTTTCCGCTCGGACGGCGAGGGTGAGAAAGCCATCTGGCTGGGGAAAATGGATAAAGAGCTGAAAACGATCCAATCCGAGGCGGAAAGACAGGCCAAAGAGTTCAAAGCCGCGGCGGATAGGGAAGCCCTGAATATCCGGAACAAAGCCTACAGCCAGGACGCTGAATTCGCCGATTTCTGGATGGCGCTGGACCAGTATGAAAAGCAGTTGCCCAAAATGAAAAAAATCCTCAGCACCGATTTCGAGTTCTTCAAATATCTTTACAAAAAATCAGGCAAATAAGATCGAATTACATAAGGCCTTTGTACATGCCGCCGTCCATGAGGATGATTTCGCCGGTGATATAGGAGGCATGTTCCGAGGCCAGGAATGCGCAAAGCGCCCCGAAATCGGCAGGGGCGCCGATCTTTTTAGCCGGGATGACTTCGAGTACCGCTTCCAGGGCCTTCTCATAGGATATGCCTTCTTTTTTAGAGCGGGCTTCCAATAGTTGTTTCACCCGTTCGGTCATGATATAACCGGGCGCCAGCACGTTGGCCGTAATATTTAAAATGGCCACTTCAAGGGCAAGGCTTTTGATATACGCTGTCACGCCCACCCGCGATACATTGGAAAGAGCGAGAGTAGGAATGGGTTGTTTCACGGTCACGGAAGTGGAAGCCAATATTCGACCCCATTGTTGTTGTTTCATCAGTGGTAAGAAAGCGTTTACCAGGTTAATGGTGCTGATCAAATTTAAATCCAGGGCTTTTTTGTAATCTTCGCCGGTGAAAGCTTCAACTTTCCCGGGTGGGGGGCCGCCGGCGTTGGTAAACAGGATATGGCAGGCCCCGAAATGTTCGATTACTTTTTCTTTTAATGATGTGATGCCGGTTGGATCCGTGACATCGCATACAACCGGTAATACATCGACGTGGTGGGTAGTTTTTAGATATTGGGCGGTTTCGTCGATGCGGGTTTTGTCGCGTGAGCAGATGGCCAGGTTGACGCCTTCGGCGGCCAGGGCTTCGGCGACGGCTTTTCCCAACCCCTTGCTGGCGGCGGCGACAACCGCGATTTTGTTTCTAATCTTTAAGTCCATAAATACCTCCTTGGTCTATAGCCTCCGGCGGACAGAAACCTTTTCGAGAAAAGGTTTCTGGACTTCCCAAAGCTTTTGTTTAGTTAGAAGTTTTGTGGGGGTCCAGGGGGCGGTTTTTCAAAAGAGCCCCCTGGCCGCCGGAGGCTTATCTTATTTCATCTAAATTCATTTCCAACAAATGCCTTTTAGCCTCTTCAAAAGTAGTCGCGGCATGGACACTGGACCTGATCTTCTTACAGCCGATGCGGCCTGAAAATAAAAACCGCGCAAACGCTTTCGCCCGCGACAACTGCAACCTGGGCGGGTAATACTCCCGGATCAACTCCAATAACCGGTTAATACTCCATTTCAGGTCCATATCGCCGGCCGGCGCGCCGGCAATTTCCGCGAAGATCAATGGGTTCCTTATCGCGCCCCTGCCAATCATAACCGCATCGACAATGTCCAACTTCTCTTTTGCCGACGCCGCCGTGAGAATATCGCCGTTACCGATCAAGACAGTCTTTACCTGCTCCCGGACAAGCGGAGCATATTCCCACCGCGCCTGCCCCTTGTAGCCGTCGGACTTCAAACGGAAATGCACCGAAATCGCATCCGCACCCTCCTGGTCCAGGATGCGGGCAATTTCGATAACATTAACCTCGTTAAAGCCCAACCGGATTTTGACGGTCACCGGCAGCGAGATATTCTTCTTTAAATCTCTTACGATGGCGGCCGCGCGGGCCGGGTCTTTTAACAGCGCGGCCCCGGAACCCCTGCGCACCACTTTGGGAACCGGGCAGCCCATGTTGATATCAATGCCGCTGTACCCCGTTTCATTTTCAATATACTTTGCCGCCTCCACCAACGGTCCGGGCTCGGAACCGAAAAGCTGCACAAATTGCGGGGTCTTGAAATCGAAAAGCTTGATCATATCCATCGTCCGCATTTGTTTTCTCCACAGTCCCTCGACGGAGATCATTTCCGTGACGAGGAAACCCGTATACCCCATCTCATCCATCAGTTTGCGGTAGGCAATATCGGTAAAAGAGGCCATGGGGGCAGGCATGGCCCTGTATTTTATTTCTAAGTTTCCAATCTTCATCATTTTTTTAACCTGGAATTCAGCGTCTGAATAAATATTAATCCTTGCATTATACCATTTTTGTCTTGTTTCTGGTAGAATAAAGGGACATGAGCAATATAAGAAAAATTTTACTCCTGGTGGCCATATTAATCGTGTTAATCATCATCGATATAACCGGGTATATGCTTATCGAGCGGGCCAATTTTCCCGACGCCCTTTATATGACCGTCATCAGCATTACCACCGTGGGCTACAGGGAGGTATTCGAATTATCGCCCCATGGGAAACTATTCACCATATGGGTTATTATCAGCGGCCTGGGAACTTTCTTTTTAATGGCCGGCAGGATTGCGGAAAGCGCTTTTGAAGGGAATGTCAGGCGTATCCTGGGGAGACGTAAAATGAAAAGTTTATTACAATTGAAGGATCACATAATCGTTGCCGGTTTCGGCGTGATGGGTGAGCAGGTGTGCCGGGAACTGGCCAAAACAAAACTCAAATTTGTGGTTATCGAAAACAATAAAGAGCGCTTTGCCAATGCCGAGGAAAGGGGGTATGAAGTAATGAATGCCAACGCCACGGATGAGGCCATGCTGAAACTGATCAGCGTGGAAAAAGCCAGGACGTTTATATCCCTGCTCTCTTCGGACGCGGATAATGTATTTACCGTGATGACGGCCCGGGAAATGAACCCATCGATTTATATTATAACCCGCGCCATGGACGCCGCCAATCAAAAGAAACTGTATAAAATCGGGGCCGATAGGGTTATTGCGCCCTATGAACTCAGTTCTCGCCGGATCGTTAATACAGTGTTAAGACCCAACGTGGTGGATTTTATCGATGTCATGGTTTTTGGGCCCAATATGGCGCTCTCCATCGAAGAAATAACCGTGCAAGAGGGGTCCCCTTTTGCCGGCAAGGAAATCAAAGAATCCGGGTTGCGGCAGAAATATAATATTATTATTATCGCCATCAAGCGGAGGGAAGAGATGTTTTTCAATCCTTCCCCCGATCACCGGATACTCCCCGGGGATATTTTAATCCTGGTGGGAGAAAAAGAAAAATTGCTGAGTATATATTGAGCGACGCCGCGATAATTCACGCGGTGGGGGTTTAAGGGGGCAAAACGCTTGCGCCGGTCGACTCCTCGCTTGCGCTAACTGAGCGAGGCCTTGCGCTATTTGTCTCAGGGGCATCGGATTTCGTGTCAGTGTCTTCCAGGGAGGGGAGAGAGATGTTCCCAGCGCTATATTTCCAGATATGAAAAAGGCGTGGCTATTCCATCAGTGGATCGTTTTTTAAAACTATTCGAAGCATTACTCCCCGCTTGAGTGTCCGCCCGTTTACAATCACCTTTTTTTGGCGTATTTTGCGTGTTTCGCGGGCCTGTTTTTGTTTTGAGTTTTAAATATTTGAATTTGGGGTTTGTTTGTAATTTGTGGCTTGTAATTTGTGGTTTCCCGGCGAGCCAAGCATTTTTGGTTCCGGCTCGACCGGGTTATGGCGATTATGTGACATTCAAATAATTGCCCCCAGGTGTTTCAAAGAGAGGGCAAAATTTGTCCGTCCCCAATCCTTCCCCCACATGATATCCTGGAATATAAACCCCATAACAACTTCCCTCTGTCCCCGGCAAAGCAAATCCATCGGTATGTAAGGGTGGGGTCTTCCAGCGGCTGTTAATGTACCAAATAATAGTAAAGATTTATAAAAGTTTACCTTCTTTTTATTTGACTATCCCGCCTAAATCAGGTAAAATTTTTTTTCAATGTAACAATAATTATTAAAAGGAGATCAACCATGAAACGTACAATTTGTTTCGGTTTAATGCTTATTATATCTTTAACATTCTCGGCTTTTAACCTTAAAGCGGAAGAAGGAATGTATCCCTTAAGCGAAATCAATAAATTGGACCTCCGGTCCATGGGGTTTCAACTGGAAGCCGCCGAATTGTATAACCCGCAGGGCGTTAGTTTGATCGACGCCATTATCGATTTAGGGGGCTGCAGCGCCTCGTTCGTTTCAGCGGACGGGCTGATATTGACCAATTACCACTGCGCTTTCGGGGCCATCCAGGGAGTAACTACCCCGGAAAACGACTACTTCCGCGACGGGTTCCTGGCCCGCAGCCGGTCGGAAGAAGTGGAAGCTAAAAATTATACCGTACGGATCATCGAATCGTACCGGGATGTATCCGGCGAAGTTTTAAGCGCATTGAAAAAAAATATGACCCATACTCAACGGGCCAAAGCGATCGAAGAAAAAATGAAACGCATCGTCACCGCCGTCGAGAAAAAGAGTCCCGGCACCAACGCCGAAGTAGCGGAGATGTTCCAGGGCAAGACCTATGTATTGTTTATTTACCGTTATATCAAAGATGTACGGTTAGTATATGCGCCGCCCCGTTCCGTCGGCGAATTCGGCGGCGAGCCGGACAATTGGATGTGGCCCCGTCACACCGGGGATTTTGCCTTTATGCGCGCCTATGTAGCGCCGGACGGTTCTACCGCCGTTTACGCCCCGAATAATGCGCCGTTTCACCCCAAAAAATACCTGTGCGTCGCCCCGGAAGGCGTCCAGGCCGAAGATTTCGTCTTTATCCTGGGGTATCCCGGTACAACCCGCCGGCATAATACTTCCCATTTCCTGGCCTATGAAGAAGAAGTACGCATGCCTTTTGTAGTAGACCTATTCGATTGGATTATTAAATTAAAAGAAAAAATGAGCCAACTGGACCGCGCCACTGCCATCAAGCTTTCCGCTTCTCTCAAGGGCCTCTGGAATAACGTGATACGGTCCAGGGGACAATTGAAGGGCTTGAAAAATCTCAACCTGGCGGAAAAACGCCTGGAGAAAGAGAAAGCACTCCAGGAATTCATCGTCGCCGACCCTACCAGGCAGAAAAAGTACGGGAAACTGCTGGACGATATTAAAGGCGTCTACGATGAGAAAAGGGTAAACGCCGGTTTTAATCTAACCGTGGAATACCTGGTCGGTTCCAGGACCACCACCATGTTGAGTACGGCCTTTAAAATCTATTTGGCCGCTTGTGAACGGCAGAAAAAAGATACGGAACGGGAAGAAGATTATATGGACCGTAATTTCGACCGTACTTTAAAGCGGGTGGAAATGGATTTGAGAAACTATTACGAACCCGCGGACAAAGCAATATTAAAAGAGATACTAATGCGGGCGGCCGGGCTCAAAGGGGAGCAGCGGATACCGGCAGTGCAGGGTATTATCGAAAATAACGATCCGGGGAAAGCCATTGATGCTTTTGTCGAAAAAGCTTACAGCGAGACAAAACTAAATGATCCGGCGGTAGTGAAGGGATTATTTAAAAAATCCCAACAGGAGTTGCAGGCCATGACCGACCCCTTTATTACACTTGCCCGTGGGCTATATCCTTCCTTCCGGGCAATGAAGGACGCAGAAAAGCGGGAGAAGGGGATTCTTGATCCCCTGTTGGCGCAGTTGATCGATGTTAAAAAGGAGTTTATCGGAAAGGATTTTATCCCGGACGCCAACAGTACGTTTCGGTTGACTTTCGGTAGAGTTCGGGGGTATTCCCCGTCGGATGCGGTGCGCATGCTTCCGTTTACCACGTTGACCGGGGTGGTGGAGAAGCATAATGCACACAATGGTCAGGACCCTTTTACCGCGCCCCGGAAGTTGATAGACCTCCTGGCTGCAAAAGATTTCGGACGATTCAGGCACGCGGGGTTGGATGATGTGCCCGTGGCCATGCTTTATAACATGGACACCACGGGTGGAAATTCCGGCAGCCCGGTGTTGAATGCGAAGGGACAATTAGTGGGTCTTAATTTCGACCGGGTTTTTGAGGCCACCATTAATGATTATGCCTGGGATGAATCATATAGTCGTTCCATTGGGGTAGACATTCGCTATGTCTTGTGGTTCCTTGAAAAGTTCAGCGCCGTCGATTACCTATTAAAAGAGATGGGCGTTCTCTAATAATAAATTTTTGGAAGTCCGAACCCGCGGGCCTCGGCCCTCGGCCCGCGGCGTGGGCGGCCCCTCAAACAGTTTCTTTTTCTCGCCTTCTCACCCTCCCGGTAAGGGAAAACGAGAGGCCAGGTACAACGGATAGTAATGAAGCTTTCGCTCACGGTTGATCTTTAAGTTGCGGGCGCTCATTATCACCCGGTAATCCGGGGAATACTTCCCGGCAAAGACATTCAAACTCTTGGACTTTGTTACCCCGCCGCTCTTTACCTCGATGGGAAGCAACTTACCTTCGATTTCCCGCAGGAATTCTACCTCAGCCGTGGTTTCCCGCCAACAAAAAAGCTCCCCGGCGCCGGAACCGGTAAATTCCTGCGCCGCGAAATTCTCAGCAAAATACCCTTTGTAAGTCCCATAATCATAATCAAGAATTATTTTCGGCGCCCATTGGCTGACGGCCCCCAAAATCCCCACATCAAAAAAATACAATTTAAAAGAGTTCTCATCCTTAAATGCGCTCAACGGAAGACACGCTTTATCGATGATATTCCGTTTCATTCTGGGAATAATACACTGGTTTGTGAAAAAATGCAAGGAATAATTCCAGGATTTGTGAAAAAATCAAAGGAAAACGCCTCTAGCCCTTACCTGGGGCGCCCGGTTGGGTTAGACTGAAGGAAAGAGCGGAAGCGCGGAAGAGATAGTCACAGCCGCGGACGAATACGGACGGGCACGGACCGTGATGTATAAAACATGAATCGGGTGAACCGGCGACATTTTTCAATTCTTCCCTTGAAATCTTTCTCGGATTATGTTATTGATTTCTTTTAAGAACATCGCGGTGCAAATTAATTAATATGAGCATGAGAATTAAATTTAAACAATGGCTTTTCCAGGATATGCCGCAGGCAGCCGCCTGGGATGAATGGCAAGATTGGGAAGATAATGCCCGAAAAAACAAGATACGTTGGTTCCTGGCAGACACCTTTCCGTTTTGGTGCTGGAAAACCTTTGTCATGCCTATTGAAAAAATAAAGTCCTGGTTCCGTTATCGCACGGTTGATCGATATCACATCATCAAGACAACGTTAAAGCCCGGATACTATGATATGGATACATGTCTACTTTATGCCATGTTCGATATGCTTGCGGATTTCGTGGAAGTTGAAAAAGCCTGGATGAATGTTGTGTTTACAAAGCGGAAACCCTGGAGCGGATGGGGAAGAACCCATTGGTGGAGGAGTAGGGATGAAGGACTTGCCCACCTGGAATGGGAGATCGGTTTAGGCGACCCGAATCTCCCGGAAGAAGAAAGAAATGAACAACAGGCCAGAGATGCCCAGGAAATCAAAGATTTATACACCTGGTGGAAAGATGTGCGGCCCAATCGCCCTGATCCTGCTCAAGTCAGCGGCTGGGATAAAGTATGTGATAAGTGGAATATTTTGAGTGATAAGGATAAGTGCGAAGAAAAAGAGAGCGAGGTTGACGTCGCTCTAAAAAAACAAAATGTGCTCGAAAAAGAATATGAAGATGAAGACTCTCAAATGATGAAGCGCCTGATCGATGTCAGGAAAGCATTGTGGACATAAGAGAATCGCCGCTGTAAAGGGCAGACACGCAGGTCTGCCCCTACGGTTAAATGGAAAGGGTCAAGCAAAATTGTAGGGAACTGGCATTGCCTGTTCCTACGGGGTATTTGAGGCATTTGAAAGAACAGGCGGCGCCGGTTCTCTACCAATTTGCGTCCTGCGCAATACCTTTTCGGATAACCTCTTGCTATAACAATCCCTCCTGCCTGGCAAGAAATTAGACCTTTTTTAGATGAAGGTTTCATCCCCGGAGCATAAGGTGGTCATCTCCGTAGATTAAAGTTTCATATCCGGAGCATAAGGTGATCATCTCTGTAGATTAAAGTTTCATCTCCGGAGTATAAGGTGGTCATCTCCGTAGATTAAATTTTAATCCCCGGGGCATAGGGCGGTCATCTCCGTAGATTAAAATTTCATCTCTGGAGATGAAGGTGGTCATATCCATAGATTAAAGTTTCATCTCTGAAGCATAAGGTTTCATCTGCGTAGATTAAAGTTTTATATCGAGAGTATAAGGTGGTCATCTCTGGAGATTAAAGTTTCACCTCTGGAGATGAAGGTTTCATCACTAGAGTAGACCGGGTATTTCCCGGCCTGTCCCGTAGTTATTCCCGATGGGACGTTCTGAACCTTCCCGGGAAAGCAATTAACGTCCAACGGGAAGAAATGAACCCCCACGTGAAAGCCCAGGACACCCAATTGAATTTTTAAAAGGGTGTGTTGATTCCTCTTCATTTATGGTATAATTGAAATATGGAACGAATTGTGCATATATCCCGGAGTTTTGAAGAAGCCGAAGAATGGGACATCCAACAAAATTTTGCGATGACCCCGGAAGAGAGATTGATGGCAGCAAGACAGCTATCACTAAGGGTTTTTGGCAAAGATCAACCCGATGTTAGGGAATATTATAACCAAAACGTATGAAAGGATCATCTTTTTCGCCTGACGTCAAAGATTTTATAAAACTACTGGCGAAATACAATGTGCGTTATGTAATCGTAGGAGGGGAAGCGGTCATATACTATGGCTTTGTTCGCCTGACAGGTGATATCGATTTCTTCTATGAATCGTCGGGGGAAAACGCAAACAGATTATTCTCCGCTCTATTGGAATTCTGGCAGGGTACTATTCCCGGGATAAAGAAAGTTGATGATTTAGTTGGCGAAGATGTTATCATTCAATTTGGAATAATCCCAAATAGAATCGACCTGATAACTTCAATCGACGGGGTAGAATTCAAGGAAGTATGGGAAGATCGATTAGAGGAAAAAATCTTAATCGGTAATAAAGAGTATCCTATTTATTTTATCGGTCTAGATCAGTTGATTAAAAACAAGGAAAGTGCGAAAAGGGATAAGGATTTGATGGATGTGAAATACCTTTATGCCTTAAAAAAGAAAGCCCCACCGTCCCCGAATTCCAAGGGAGATTCATGAATCCGCCCCCGGTTTTTTCTTTCTCACTTTGAATGGGAAACGCCTTTTTTGGGCGGTGCATTGATGCCTCGAGCCCCTATACCAACCCCCTTGGATATTAATTGAATCCTGTAAGCGCCCGAATCACTCCTTTTTTCTATTATATCACCCCTCGAAGGTATGATATCAACCCTCCGGGGTTTCTTATTTAGCATCTAAAAGGATCGATCTCAAGCCTAACAGGGGTTAATTCGATTCCCAAAGGATCGGCATCGATCCTTAAAGGATCGATACCATCCCTAAAATTTTTTTTGGTAACTTTTTTGAGAGGTGATACATGGACTCGAAGTGGTGAGATAACCGTAAGAAGGAGTGATACAATAACAAAAAGGCTTGATACAGGACCTTTAAAGGGGTGAGGCAGGCGCCCCGAAAAGGGGAATAATAGCAAAAAGAGTTGTTATCTGCCCCCCAAAGGATCGATATAAGCTCAATAGGGTATAAAATATAGGCAGGCAGGATTAATATATATGCCGGGAGGGGTGGCATAAGGATTCACCGGGCAAAAGCCGGACTATTCAAAAATGGACATACCCACTTGATATGAGAAAGAACCATTTTATTCTTCATCTTCATTCATACTTGTTTTTCCCAGCTTCGTCGCTTCTGCGCTTCCTCGCTTCCCGTTTTTCCGTGGTACGCATGTTTTGGTTATTGGGTATTGGTGAAGGGTAAGATGGCGACTTCAAGTTAAACTTGAGATTCTGACTTGATTTTTACGTTCTTCTCTATAAGCCTTGTCATATTCTCTGAATTTTTTTTCAATGCGTTTGCTATAGGACCGTATTTTTATACAAAATATTATTATTAGAGTGAGAAACAAGATGGCAAATACCTCTTGACTGAATAACCGAATCCTATCTCCCCATCCAATTTGTTCGAAAAAGGAGGGATGCGAAGTTTGAAATAGCGAGGGAAAAATAAACACATGAAAAATATCTGAAAAGATCAAAAACAGGATAGAATAAACAGGAAGAAATAAAAACACCTTGAAAACCTTTTTTATTATCGACTCCGATCGAGACTTTCGCCGCACTTTTCCAATGCGTTTCCGCGATCTATCTTTCCGTTTAAAATTTAAAAACAGCATGTAAGACGCAACCCCATTATAAATCCACTCCTTGTATAATGAGTTCCATTGATTCAGCTTCCGGGCTTTTTCAAATAGTGAAAGAGTCACATAGTATTCGCGTTGAATACTCAGGAAAAACCAGGTAGCAATAATCAAAAGGCCGATAGAACCAAAAATCGAGCAATCGCCTACCCATACCTTGACACCCAAAATCCCTAAAAAGGGAAGTGAAATATTCGTACTATCCACCCATTGTTCTATTGCTTTGGTATGGATTATTTTAGCCACATCATTTTGGGGCATTGCTTCTTTTAAAGCAAAGTTGGTATACCAGGAAAAATAGGCATTCCATGTTATCAGGATAATCGCAAACGAGACTATGGTCGATACGAAGAAGGCAATTCGAGTGATTCTTTGAGCATCTTTTGTGGCCTCCATATTGAATTGCAAAGCATTTTCTTCAATTTTATTGTCCAAATATCACCTCTTTCACTTACTTATCTCAAGGCTTTTAATAATTTTAAATCCTGGAAATCGATTCGCATTCCCCCGCTCTCCTGTTTGAGGAAAAAATTCATTTTTTCCATTACCTCAACGATATCCGGGTGGTAGACCGGGGCTTTTTCCAGCATTCGATATTTAAATTGTGGATCATCCGTTCAATTTGATAAAAACTTATTTTTCATATAAGTTAATAACAATTTCGCCCATCTCGATGACAAAACCATAATCAAGAGTAGCGTGCTCATCTATTGCCAGAGGCTTACCGTTAACTTTCGTGGGATTTGTGGTGGAATAATTGATAAGCATGTATTTCCCATTGATCCATATCAATTTGGCCTGTTTTTCAGAAACAGTCAGGGATTTCAATTGAATATAGTCATTATCGGCACATGGCTTTCTGCCAAAGATAAATCCCGTTTCCTTTTGGCTTATATCGATAAAAAGCCTGATATTGTTGCAAACATCGCCGCCCCTTATAAACTCAAAGCGACCGGGAAGTATTTCCAATGTATGCTCAGAATTAATAGTCATCCTTAATATCGTATTTTCAATAACATCCGGGGAAGATTCTATGGGGGCAGTACCTTGACCGGGATCGGAATAGCCTTCGCTGTCAGCAGAAAGAGCCATAGACGTTTGCCATTTAGAGTTCCTGTTGAAAATTAAAAAAATGGAGAGAACTGCAATAATAACCAATAAAAACGCAGCTATTCCAAAAAGGAGATTTATCAATCCCCCTGATTTTGTTCCTGGAGACGCATTAGGGGTCTCTATAGTAGGGGCAGCAATTTGGCCAATCGGTTTCCTCTCATTTTCAAAAATATTAACCTCCTTCTTATCACCCTCGGCATCTACGATAGAGACCATGCCCGTAATTTCGTAACGTTGATCGACTTCCGGTAAATTTCCAATCGTAAAAATTTTTATAGTATCACCATAGAAATCCTGGAAAATATAACACTTTGAGTTTTTCGTTTTTTCCAGGCTGTATTTGATTACTTTTCCTTCCAACCGAACAGTATCTCTCAAAAAAACATATGGAGTTTCCAGGATTTGCTGAATTCTCACGGTATCCATAGCATATAGAGCGACTACCGCCAACAGCACCAACAAAAAAATTACTCTCTTCATCATAACCTCCTTTACATGCTTATATCTCAAAAATCATTATAGTTGAAACGATTAAAAATTGCAATACAAAAAATGATGGCTAACCTTACAAAGATACTGCATTTCATGCAATTATTAAACTTCATTTGCAACGGTTTCCTGCCTGGAATTCTTCCCAACAGCAGATATATCAGTTTGCTGTCGAACGTTTTTTGAAATCGGTGAATTTGCATTTCCATCGATAGTGCCTAGAAATTTGAGTTTAACGAAATACAGTAGGACAAGCAAGGACAATAGCAGAATAATAAGCGCTATTACTTGCCATATTTGCTTTATTTTAATATTTCTTTCCCAGGAAACCGGAAAACTTTCTACCGTAATCTCCACGTCATCGCCGTAGATTAATTGCTTGAGTTGTTTTACGGCTTCATTTAAATCGTGTAACCGCTCCTTTTTATTTTTCGCCATCATCCATTCTATAAGCGGCTGAAATTTTCTTAATTCTCTTGGTAAAGGAGGGATAGGGGAATTTATATGCACATCCAATATTTTTCTGTAATCTTTAGACATATAGGGAACTTCCCCGGAAAGCATCGCATATAAAACCACCCCCAGGCTGTAGATATCGCTCAAATAATCACCCCTTTCTCCTTTGCACTGTTCCGGGCTCATATAGGCGGGAGTCCCCAGAATCATCCCGGCCTCCGCCAAAGTCGTACCGGCATCCATATCCTTTGCCAGCCCAAAATCGGCGATAACGGGGGTGCCGTCTTTCCTAAAAAGAATATTCCCCGGTTTAATATCCCTGTGCACAACCTTCTTAGAATGTGCGAACTTTAAGGCCCGTGCCACGGGTTTAAAAATTCGTAGAACCTCTTTGACCGGCAAGCGCCCATGGCTATTCAACTTATCCCGCAAGCTTTCCTCCAGATACTCCATTACAATATAATGGAAATTACCGGACTTCCCCACATCATGAATCGTAACAATATTGGGGTGGTATAATTTTGACACAATCCTGGCCTCTTTTATAAAACGCCGAACATAAACGGAATTATCTTCAAACCCCGGTTTAAAAACTTTTATGGCCACTTCGCGGTCCAGGTTGCTCTGTATTGCGTAATATATGTTTGCAGTCGCCCCTTCACCGATTTTTTTTTGAATTTTATAACCTGGAATTTTTGGGAATTCTCCCATGGTAAGTCCTCTTACTTATTATTCGATAGGCTTCCGCCCCCTAAAATTCATCATTTACATTTACTCCGCATTTGCCATTCAACCATATATACGTGGATACATCTTTATTTTGAACCTTTGGATTTCGGATATATTTCTGGTTTCGGATTTCAGATTTTCAACCTTCGCGGCTATCTGATCTTTTCAGATTTTTTCTTACCTTCTTACATTCTAAATTTCGTCTTCATTGTCCTTTAGTGTCCGTTTTTGTTTGTGGCTGGTTTTCAGGTCATGGGTTAGGGGCAGGAAAAAGTCCGAAAGACAACTTTGTGCTACCCTATTCCAATTGAGATGCCGAAATCATATGATCTAAGAAATTCTCTAGATTTTAAGCAAATGCTTTCAAAATGCTATTTGAAAGTTTGAGGACGTTACCCCTTCCATCTCTAAGGGTGTACTTCTCTATCTGCATTAAAAAATTGTAAAAGAAATGATGATTTAGATCTCAATTTAAAAGATCAACACGCACTTTTTTCCCGAAAAAACGAACGTTTGACAGATAAGTTTGAAATTCCTCGCCTTCAAATGCATTGAAAAATTTAAAAAACTTATCGTCATCAATCAATTCTTGCCCAGGGAGCGTTTCATACATCCCCAAAGGCCCGTCGTCTACTCTGAATTGTGAGTTTGTGGATTCTACTTCCTGTAAAGATTCATGGCTAATCAGAAAAGTAATGAAATCATCATTGTGAAGCTCATTTTCCTCGTGATATCCCACTTTTGCCTCCCAAATTTTCTAAAATATTATATTATATTAAAAATCATGATTTTGCGAATTTTAAAAATTAAAAATCTCCGTTTTAATGCTTTCACAGTTTTTGCAGACCATTTGTATATTTTCTCTTCTGTCAAATATCCCTCGCCTTCGTTGATTGATATTCTCATTTAACTTGACAAAACCCCCATTATTTTTATTGCAAACAGAAGAACAATAAACATGTAATTCATTCTTCTCATCCCATTGTACACGAATTCCCGTTTCTCCAGCTAAAATTTTTTTGATTGTTCCATTACTTTTTAATATATCTTTCCCCAATGCCTCTGTAATAAATAATCTACAATCGGCTTCCGCTTGACCCTCAAAAAAATCACTAACAACCGCAAGTTTACATTCCTTCAATTGCATCAATGTGCTGAGTATACCGGAATAACCAAGTTGGTTAGCTTTAACATATTGTGGCAATACCTGCGGTCTCGAACTATCCGTTGCGGCAATATCCTTCAATCGCACAGAGCTTGAATTTAAAATTACCAAGTCTGGTTCTAAACCGGAGAATAAATCTTTTTCGTATTCCGCATCTCCCGTAAAAAGAATTTTAGTTATCGGCTCACCATTTCGCATTGGCATTATCAACAATCCATAGCTCCAAAACCGCTTCCCAAAATCATTCTCCTTTTTTTCTGAAGATATCCTTTTAAATCCCAAATATCTGTCTAGCCGTCGATATTCTTCCAAAACTTCTTCTGGATATTTATTTTTTGAGGTAAATCTTGAATCCCTATATATCTCGTGAGTAACCTCAATAGGTTGGATAACAAATCCATTCTTCATCCCCCAATCTGTATTGGGTAAGTAATAGCCTTTTTTGCTGTTTATAACTCCGGAAGGCCCTCCAAATACATTAATGCAGAAATCTTCCCGCAACTTTTCAGGGTACATCCATTGGTCATCCTCATCAGGCAACAAATAATAAAACCGCTTATATCCCGCATATTGGTTATACTCCCGTATTCCAAGTATAATACGTTGCAGGTCGGCAAAATGATCATAATGAGTATGAGTACACACCACACCATTAATATCAGAAATATCAAAATCGGTATGTCTAACAAGATTTTTGAGGAAATCAGGACCAGGATCAATCGCTAATCCGAAGCCGTTGTGAAATATAAAATGTCCCCCACCAAAACTAGAATAAAAATTTTTATTATTCTCAAAAATACTTGCTGTAGAGCCCCATTTTCTTAATAGGCAAAGCTCAGTCGGGATACGTTTCCCCTTATCTAATTTCAATGTGGGTGTTTTAAAAAAATCAGCAGTTCCGGTAGAATATTTATTTCCAAGGGAGGTTGCAAGAACCTTCAACCTTTCCTTATTAAATCGCTTTCTACAAAACTCCCAAAAAGATTCAGCTTCAAAGCGCTTCATAATATCTATTCTTAATGATTCTACTTCCTTTGAACAGTTATATTCTTCCTTGAGACGATTCAACTCAGTTTTTACATCAGTCACCAATTTAATAATAGCCTCAATTGAAGTATCCTCAGCACCATTTGGTTTAGTTTTCAATAGTTCTGACAATTTTCCTGTTTTTTTATAAAAATCAGCAAGGATTGTATCAGGTTTAATAAATATAGCAGTTGAAAAAAAATCGCTCACATCTGCGTAGCGATACTTAATGTATTTTATCTGGCAGAAAATATTCTCCTTTAGTTCTTTGCCATCATAATATAGATTTGTTCCCTTTATAGCATTAAGGGATGTCATTGCAACCGTTATATAATACTCAAACGATAAATAAAGTAAGCGAATATAACTCTCGTATGTTCTAGTAATCAAATTTTTAATATCATCAAGCGCGTTGCATTTTTTCATCTCAAGGGAATTAAAGAAACCTGGAGTGTACAAATCAGCCAGGATAACACTATAAACTGCTAACAATTGACGTTTAAGAAGCCACCTACCAAAAGTTATGGTTGTTTTATTCGACGATATGTTCCTTTCATTAATTGATAATTTATTAGAATAAATATTTAAATCACAAAACAAGGAATAACATTCTTTACTTGTCGTACTATCTAAAAATCGGTTTAAAACTTTTACCCAACTTGAATTTATATGGTTCGAGAAATTTCTATCCATCTTCGAATCAAGTTGCAATTCTAATATTTTGTCTTCAAAACCTAACTGTGCCAGGAAGGTAACCATTAAATCTATTTCTGTTGTAAGTTTAAAATCATTATCAGTTTTTTTAGTACTATCATATTTAAGTAAGTAATTTGAAATTAATTTTTCAGGGGATTTATTACAAAATCCCGTCAAAAAGATTTTTTCGGCTTCTTCGAAACGTGAGGTTTGCCACAGATAATAAAAGGAACTATTCAAGGGAGCATAATATGGAGATGTAGTCATATCTCCTATTCTGTATTTATTTTTCATTTCTAAAAGATTGAGACATTCCTTTGCTATATAGTATTGTAACCTTGTTGTGCCCATAGTTTCTTTTAGAAACATGCCAATATCTTCAAAAAAATCTCTAATCAATTCGGTATTTGGGTTCATCAAGCGATTCCTTCATTTTGATTTTCAGTAATCAGATAACGCAAATCTATTCCTTCTTCCTCAAGTATTTTCTTTTTCCAATTTAAGGATTCCCATTGAAGAGTATTAATTAGTCCAATACGAAAGTGAAAAAGTTTGGCTCTAAGAGCAACTTCACTGGGTGAGAAATTCAGGATACTGTCGCTATCACATATCAGATGTTTTCTATTTTCATAGATAAAGGTTAATATCCCTCTAAACATTCTTATGGAAGACTTTTGCCTTTTCTCTTTTTCACCCACCGTCAGGATTTCAGGACGGAGAGGCATCTTTTCGTAAAGCTGATCGATATTATTATCTATCACATCCGGTGGATAAACATATTGATTCAAAACAGAAATAACGAATGGATGTATACTTTCCAGGGTAGGAAGTAGAAAAACGAATAATCCAAGGGTTCGAATCAGATTTTTTTCAGTATTCGATGAATCAAAAAATACCTTAATATTCTCATTAATAATATACTCAATCCCTTTGGGATAATCCAATCTCGATATCAATCGTTTGAAAATATTAATCAGTACTTCCGGTTTTCTGATTTCAAAAGTATCCTCTTTGTCTGAAAATTCGAAAATAATTTTTCTACTCTCTATATCTTCTAAAGCTGATAATAGTAAGAACCTGAGAATAATATGAGAATCGAAATCTTTTTTCGATTGAATTAAGAGAAGCCAATACCAAAAACTGTATAGCTTAAAATTACTGTAAAAACCATTCTTTAGCAAAATAATATCCCCTGCAATTTCCTGGAATATCAGTTTAATTCTTTCAATCGTTTCTCCTGGTAATTGGTTAGGGAATATCTCGATCAATTCATTTAATCTATTTCTCAAATTGCTCAATTCATCAGCGCTAATAAATGTATGCATTATTTCATGGTACATCGAATAAAATATTTCAGGTTGAAACAGATGAAACACATTCGCCTCTGTGACATTGAAACTATCACGATATATACGAATATGGGGATATGGGCTGATTATTGTAAAACCTTTTTTTAAATGGCAATCCATATCGTCTAATAGCAAATTCTGCATCCCCGTAACGGCAGAAAGAATCCGGTGCAACCTCCCAGAAAAATCAACCCCGGTCTCATTTTTGTCCATCATCGGATAGCTTGATAAATATCGATGTGAAAACCCTTGATAAAAACGCTGAATAGCGTCGTAAAAAACTTTTACAAGTGCATATGAATTTGCCCGCGCTATTTTTTTCGATTCTGGTAAAGATATTTTTTTATTACCACCTTTATTTGTTGAAAAAGATAATAAGGGATCGTCCCCGGAAGTTCCACTTAAATCTATTTCCAAAGTATCAATTATCTCTCGGACACGGTACATAAATGGATACATATCGATGAAACTGTCGCAGGTAAATCGATCCGTTATACATGAATCGAATAACGAAAAAATGCGGGACAATCCTATTGTAATAGAACTAGGCAGTATTTTAGATAATATGAACGATCCCTTCCTTTCCTTTTTAAAAGCCTCATCTATCGATACTCCGCCTTTATATCCCAGTGATAGCTTTTCTAATTGAGATACAAACCCTCCTTCGTTCATTAGGTGTTTGCTCTCCCATTTAACTTCATTGCCCTTTTCTTCACTATCTTTGAGTTGAGGCTTTTCTTCCTCAATATATGAAATAATGGTAAACGAATTATAAAATTGACTCCGCTTCATAAATTCTGAATATTTTTCTTCCCCTCTCAAATTACCACTCAGAGAAAACATCAGCAATTCAAACATAATCACAAGCTCTTTACAACTCCTTGTTGCTGCTAACCACGGGTAAACATCGTACCGTCCAATGCTAAAAAATTTATTACAGACACGTTCATCATAAGTTCCTAAAACTTCACTGATAATTTTTCTTACTTCTTTTAGATGACCTGGTTTTATAGACAAACGAAGTGAAGCAGAAACTTTTTCATTACCAAAATATTCCGGTAATACTTTCCCTGATGGCAGCTTAACATTATTAAATAAAGTACTGCACTTCATCACCTCGTCACAAGACAAAAGAGACTGCGGCCCTTTTTCTTCCAACATTCTAACAAAATTTTCTTCAAGGGAATGACTCAATTCAAGACTATAACAAGGTGTACTATATGTAGTCAAAAAAATATGCTTTCGATTTAGTTCAATTTTCTCAAAATTTCCGAAGTTAAAAATTCTATTTTTTGATTCTAAAGAATATTTCAAATCATATAATGTCAAACCGCGAATTTTTTCTATAATAGGCCTGAATAATGATAGATATCCATTATAATTACGTATAAATATAAAATATTCTTCCCATCCTAGAGTAGCCATCAACTCTATCTTAACGTCTTCCGAAACATACTCTTTCAAACACTCCGACAATAAACCTGCTATAGCTTCCTCTATTTCAGGTCCACTTCTCAATATTAAGTGGTTGTGGATCTTGAGCTGCGTAATGATGCAAAAAGGTTTAAAGTACTTTTCATTAGCATCCTCTTGATGTGAAGACCAAACAGAATAGGCGCATTGAATTTGCTGTGAACTAATTCCTGGTAATGACGATATTGTATTTACCAGGCAAAAGTCATCAACATCGAGTCGAATTACTCTGTCAAACGGACCGAAAGCAACCAGGGATTCTACCTTCATAGGGATAAAATTTTTTTCTTGGTCCTCTTTCAACTTATTAATACGATCAGACACTGTTTTAAACATACCATACTGTTCTGAGTTAAATACAAATATTGTTCCACCTGCTATGGGTCTGAGCTTAATAGAATTACCATCATTTGAACTGCAATTCATACTATCACCTGCTTAGATTCGCCTCACTTTGCCTATGTCTGCAAGATATTACATATCTTCCTCTGGGCATCTTACACTATTTCGTCGATCCTCAGAATTTTTTCTCCGCTCCACCTTCCCCCGATTGTTCAAGCCTTTGTTCCTTTCCCCGGGTCCCATTCGCCGGTCTTTTTGTCCCTTGCGACGGTCGCCACTCTTTGGGATAGGGCTATTAGCATTCACCCTCCGGTCCGGGAATCCGACTCTTCGATCCTCAATACCGGACCGCTCCGTCCTGTACTCCTTATACTGACGCGGTGATAACCCAAAATACCTCTTAAATACCCGGACAAAATAATCATCCGTGCGAAACCCCATTAACCGCGCCAATTCCTTTATGGAAATATCTTCCCCGGACATCAATATAAACGCACTCCGGTACATCTTCTCATTGGCTAAATAATCATCCAGAGTAATTTTCCTCTCGACCTTGAACGTCCGCGATAACTTAGAACGATGGATATTAAACGCGTCCGCCAACGACGATACGGAAAGCGCGCCAAACTGCTCATCCTTCCTGGTGGCAAGATACTTAATCAAACGCTCCGAAAGGGTCTCTTCTTCCACCTGTAATTTTTCTTTTCTCATCGTGTCATTCTTAATTTGCCCGCCATGAAAATAAAGTAGCCACAGACGAATATGGACAAACACAGGCTACATTCTGGGCATAAGCTTCCGCCCTTAGACCCTTCAAGGCCTTCAACAAACAACTAAGATTGTTTTCCCAGCACAGCATTCCAGGTTTTATTAACGGATCAGTCTATCTAAACAGAACTGATTCGTAAAGCACAATGATGAATGAATACCACACTATTCGGCAAATGTAAAACGATACCTAAAAATTGTGCAAAATAACCCGACACGGTGTCTTGCCGCGAAAACGATCTTATAACGTTATTTTTCAATCATTCACCCCTGATCTTGAATAACGCCTAACTTTAAATAGCGAAACTATTATTTAACCATTTGCAATTGATATAAAAGCGTTTCCAGGTCTCTGGGAATAAAATTTATGTTTTGCACAAAATTTATTATACCGCCCGCGAAACACGCGAAACACACTAAAAAAATTTTGCCACGGACGAACACGGACACACACGGAAGACACTGAATAAAGAGCGAAGGTAAGAAGATAAGAAGGTGAGAAGGTAAAAAAAAATCTGTGTCAATCTGTGTAATCTGCGGACAATAAAACTACTATCCGTGTGTGTCCGTGTTCGTCCGTGGCTCAACGGTTCCATTTTCTTTCAGATGTCTCAATATTCCCTGGATATTGAAACCAGGCTTTATAGACTCCACAGACACGCTGGGGAGTGATTTTATATTATTCTTTCGGCGGTCTTTTACACCTTTTCGTCGATCTTCGGGATTCGTATACCGCTCAGGCAGAAAGGCCAGCGATTGCTGAGCCATTTCCCTTCGGCCCATGACTCCAGACCTGATTTGCTGATACTCCCTGTAATTGCGCGGGTCGGTCCCGAAAAATTTCTCAAAAATCCGGCTAAAATGCCGGCAACCGCAAAACCCCAACCGCTCTGCTACTTGAAGAACAGGAATATCGAATCGGTTCGCCAATAAAAAAGCCGCCCGCATCATTTTTTCACGGCATAAATAATAGACCAGGGTCACCTTTATATGAAGCTTAAATTCCCTGGCCAGAGTGGTCCGCTCCATATGGAAAATATCCGCCAACTTTGCCACACTGAGGTCCGCCAACTCCTCATCGGGCCGCTTCATAATAAATTTGACTATTCTTTCGATTTTTGCTCGATATTTCATAATAATATGTCACAAAAAAACACTCGTCCACCGATTATACAGAATAACACAGATTTTTTTCACCAATCTACCTCACACTCATCAATCACCGTTTTCTTTCCGTGTGTGTCCGTGTTCGTCCGTGGCTAAATCCCACTTACTTTGGTTCCCGAGCCTGACGCTGCTAAGGAGTTAAACCCGCTGGTACGGTTCTACAAAACGGCCCCCCGCGCCGCGGGGTTACCATTTTAGGAGGTTGATTTCATCGACGTTGAGGGTTTTACTCTTTCGGAAAAGGGCCAGGATAATGGCCAGACCTATGGCTGCCTCTGCCGCGGCTACGGTCATTACAAATAAAACCAATACCTGCCCATCCAGGATATTATTCTGCCGCGCAAATGCGATAAAGGAAAGATTCACGGCATTGAGCATCATCTCGATACACATGAAAATCACGATGGCGTTACGCCGCACAAAAACCCCCAATACCCCCAATGAAAAAAGTATGGCCGCTAATATTAAACAATGTGATACGGGTATCATAAAACGCCTCCTTATAACTTCTTCTTGCCGATCAAAATAACGCCGATGATGGCAATCAAAAGGATAACCGATGTGATTTCAAAGGGCAACAGGAACCGGCTGAATAACAACCGCCCAATGGAAACGGTATTGGAAACGGCGGTATCCACATCCACTGTGGTCTGCGCCGCGGCGCCTTGCTTTCCCGTGGTAATCACGGTCATGGCCAAAACGCCAACTAATAATAGCACCAATACCAGGCCGGCGACTTTCTGGAAACGGCCTTTCACCAGGGGCGCACTCTCTTTTTCAAGATTAAGCAGCATGATGACAAATAGGAATAATACCATGATGGCGCCGGCATATACTATCACCTGGATGGCGGCAATGAACTCGGCGGATAACAGGAGATAAATACAGGCCAAACAAAGCATTAACGTAATTAGAAACAACGCGCTGATGACGGGATTCTTCTGCACGACTACCATCACCCCGCTCACCAGGGCTCCTATGGCCATAATATAAAAAATGGGAACTACCAGCTCCATGGGGACTCCTTATCGTAATAGGTGTTCTTTATCATATAACATGTCTTCTTTCTTATAGACCGCTAACTCATAATCCTCGGTCATACGAATGGCCTCTTTGGGACAGGCTTGCTCACAGAGACCACAAAAGATGCAGCGCCCCAGGTCGATGACAAATACTCCCGGGTACTTGCGATGCTCTTCATCTTCGGCCGGCTCAATGCGAATGGCCTGGGCCGGACATACGGTGGCGCAAAGATTACAGGCGACACATTTGGGCCGCCCCTCGGGGTCTTTCTCCAACCGCTGCACCCCACGAAAACGGGCGTACGGGGTTCGCTTCTGCTGGGGATACCTCAGCGTAATGGGTTTCTGAAAAAAATGCTTGAGGGTAATGGATAACCCCTGGATAAGTGCTTTGATCATGACCGGCTCCTTAATATCAAGATAACGATCCCGGTTATTAAGATGTTAACCAGGGATAGGGGCAATAGCACCTTCCAACCGAACTTCATCAATTGGTCGTAACGGAAACGGGGAAAAGAAGCCCGTACCCAGATGAACAGGAACAGGATGAATACCATTTTGATGAAGAACCATAAAGGTCCAAGAATCCCGGATAAGAACGGCCCGTACCAGCCGCCTAAAAACAGGGTGGTAACCAGGCCGCTGATGACAATCATATGCGCATACTCGGATAAGTAAAAGAATGCGAATTTCAAACTGGAATATTCGGTGTGAAACCCGGCCACTAATTCGCTTTCCGCTTCGGGAAGATCGAAAGGCGACCGATTGGCTTCGGCAAACGCACTGATCAGGAAAATGATGAAACCCAACGGCTGCAATACGATAAACCAGATATTTTTTTGCGCGTGTACGATGTCCATCATGGACAACGACCCGGTTATCATCAATACGCCGATGATGGATAATCCCATGGTTATTTCGTAACTGATCATCTGGGCCGATGACCGCAAAGCGCCCAACAGGGAATATTTACTGTTGGACGACCACCCGGCCAATACAATCCCGTAAACGTTCAACGAACTTACGGCAAATACGAAAAGCAAACCGATGTTGATGTTGGCGACCACCAATTCGATGGTCCTGCCGAAAAGCTCTATGGGCTCGCCGAAAGGAATCACGGCAAATGTAAAGAATGTACATACCACCACGATGATGGGGGCGATAAAGTAAAGGAATTTATTGGCGCTGTCGACGTAAATGTCTTCCTTGAACAATACCTTGACGCCGTCGGCGATGGGCTGGAGCAATCCAAACCAGCCGGCATTCAGGGGACCGTGACGCAATTGCATGTGACCCAGTACTTTCCGTTCCATCCAGGTCACGTAGGCCACCCCGGTCAGGAAAACGACAAACACCGCCAGTGCTTTAACTACAAACAGGGCAAGGGCTATCCAGTCCATATTCATTACCTCTCGATTCGAACCCTGGCCAGGGGATATGTCTCTGCCGGAATCCCGGCAGGTACGCCGTCAAAATGCCCGGGCAAAAATACCACTCCCCTGGGAACCCGGGGGCTGGATTTGATTTTCACCCGTAACGTAATATGATCATTTGTTATTTTCACGCTGTCCGATTCTTTCAATTGCAGACCGGCCATGTCTTCGGGATTGATTTCCAATATCCCCGCCGGGGCCAGGGTCAGCAACCCCTGGGCATGGGTCGATAACGTGCCGCTGTGGAAAAGAACCGGACCCACCAACAAACTATAGGGTAATTGCTCTGCTCCTGTTTCAGCGGACAGGGCCAGGGGATAAAATCGATGCGTATTTTGGTTGGGATATTTTGGATTTTCGGGGAAACCGGGCCATTGGGAAGCGATTTCAGCAGTGATTTCAGCGGCGTTGCCATAGTTCATGGGAACACCCATGCGGCCGGATATACCGGCTATGATTTGCCAATCGGGACGGGAATCGCCCACCGGGGATAAGGCGCGTTTGATCTGCTGCACCCGTCCCCAGGCATCGATAAAGGTGCCTTCTTTCTCGGCAAAGGTGCAGGCCGGCAATACGACATGGGCCAGTTCCGTCACGCGGGTGGGGAAGACGTCCTGTACCGCCAGGAAATCGAGTTTCTCCAGGGCTTTAACGACTTGCTTGCCGCCGGGAAACCCGCTCAGTATGTCGGCGCCCATGAGATACAGCGCCTTGATCTGGCCTTTCTCAATGGCTTCCAGGAGCTGGGGAAGGGTTTTTCCCGGTTGTTGGGCCGCGGCGAATCCCACGGTCCACTGGGGGGATACTCCCATGGCCAGCGCGCCCACCTGGTTGTTTTTCTCCGGGGCAATCAATACTTCCGCCTCTCGAAGTAGGGCCAGGTTGGTCAGGGCATGAACAGCCCGGGTTACATCGGCCCGGGATACGATATAATACCCGGCGATGAAATAGGTATTCCCGGCGTTGGCGATCATGGCGGCAGCTTCTTTGAGCTGCGGGAGATCGACGCCGGTGACCCGGCAGACTTTCTCCAACGATATGCTGTCAAGGGATTTGATAAAGGCCTTATCTTCCAGGCCGGCTTTATTTTTTACTTTGTTATTTGCAATGGTTAATTTGATCAACCCGGCCAACAGTTCTATTTCAGTGCCGGGTTTATAACGCAGCCGCAAATGGGCAAACCGGTCGAGCTTGTTTCCCATGGGCAGGGCGTTAATTAATTTGGTTTTGCCTTCCCGGGCCGCCTTGATCACTTCAAGGGAGGGTGTGGGCAATTCGGCGGGCAAATCGCAACCGATAACCATTACCAGGTCGGCGTTAGTTATTTCGCTTAACGGGTAAGAGGGTTTAACACGGCCGGAAGCCTCCATTAATGCGGCAATGGCCTGGCTGTAACCCACCCCGTTGTACGTGTCAAGATTCGAACTTCCCACTACCTGACGGAAGAATTTTTGGAATAGGTAATTATCTTCATTGGAAGTCCTGGCTGAACCGATGCCGGCAATGGCATCCGCGCTTTTTTTAACGGCCTGTAATTGTTGGGCGGTATAATCGAGGGCTTCATCCCAGGATACGTGTTCCAGTTTGCCTTGCTTGCGGATCATGGGGGCGGAGAGTCGATCGGGACTGTTGATGAATTCGAACCCGAAAACGGGCCTCCCGCAGATTTTGCCTACTTCGGTTACGGAGTCCACAGCCGATCGGATGCGGAATACTTTGTTCTCGTACACATCCACGGTAATGCGGCAGCCGGCGGCGCAATAGGGACAAACGGATTCGACTTTTTGCAATTGCCAGGCGCGGCAGCGGTACTTGAACCGTTTGTTGATCAGCGCGCCCACGGGGCAGGCCAAAATACATTGCCCGCAGAAATCGCAATCCAGGGGACCGCCGTCCACGGTGTCGATGCGCATCCGGTAACCTTTGTCCCGGTGGATATAGGCACCGACGCCCTGCCGTTCATAACATACGCTGACGCAGCGGCTGCAGCGTACGCAGCGGGATTCATAACGCTCAATCAGTGGCGAATGGTAATCGATGCGGAAATCGCTGTTTTTCAGGGTGTATTCTTTGGCGGTAATACCCATTTCATAGGTCAGGTCCTGGAGACGACATTCACCGGCTTTATCGCATACCGGGCAGTCCAGGGGATGATCGGCCAGCATTAATTGCAGCGCCCGCTTTCGCAGTTCCTGCAATTGTTCCGACTGCGTGGTAACGACCATGCCGTCGGTTGCCGCCGTGGTACAGGCGGTTACCGGCGTCTCCAATCCTTCCACTTCCACCAGGCACAACCGGCAGGAACCCAGGGGATTGATGTCTTCCAGGTAACAGAGGGTTGGGATGTAAACGCCCAATTCCCGGGCGGCTTCCAATATGGTTCCCCCTTCTTTTACCTGGATTTTTTTGCCATCTATGGTCACAGTTCTCATGATGCTATTCCTCTGCAATAGCCAACAAGGCAACGCGGTAGCAGCGCAGGCAGCGGTTGGCTTCGCGGACTGCTTCCTGGGGGGTAAACCCTAATTCGACTTCTGCGAAATTATGTATACGGGTTTCCACCGGCAGCGCCGCCATTTCACTCTTGCTCAAACCCTTGACTGCCCCTACCGTCTCTTCTTTATTATAAACGGAAAACGCCTGGATAAATTTTTCCATGCGACGTTGAAACGGGATTTCCATGGGTTTTCCCTGTAAATATTGTTCGATGCCGAGGGCGGCGTCGTACCCGGCGGCCAGCGCGGCAATCAATGTCAAGGGTCCGCTGACGCAGTCGCCGCCGGAAAATACCCCGGGTTTCTGGCTCATCATGCTGTCCGGGTCGACTTCCACGGTCTCCCACTTGGTTATCACGATGCCTTTGTCATGGCGCAGGAAACTTAAATCCTGGTCCTGGCCGATGGCCGGGATAATGACGTCGGTGTCCAGGATAAACTCGGAACCCGCCACGGGGATGGGCCGTCTCCTGCCGCTGGCGTCGGGCTCGCCCAATTCCATGCGCAGGCACTCGATGGCCTTTACCTTGCCGTTTTCAGCGATGATGCGTTTGGGTAGGGTCAGGAAATTGAATTTCACGCCTTCTTTTTCGGCGTCCTCGATTTCGACGGCGTCGGCCGGCATTTCTTTGCGGGAACGGCGATAGAGCAGGTTGACATCGGTATAACCGAGGCGCAGCATGGTGCGCACACAGTCGATGGCCACGTTGCCGCCGCCCACGATAACGGCTTTCTTTCCTTTATATACTTCTTTACTCAGGCTGACGTCCCGCAAAAACGTGACGCCGTGGATAAATCCACGGTAGCCTTCTTTTTCGCCATCTACCATCATTTCTTTGCTTTCGTGGGAACCGGAGGCGACAAAGATGGCTTTGCAGCCGTCCTGCCAGAGGTCGTCGAAACTTTTATCCTTGCCGATGCGGGTATTGTATACGATGGAACCGCCGGCTTTTTCGATGATTTCGACTTCCCGGCCCAGGATTTCCCGGGGCAACCGGTAAGAGGGGATGCCGTAACCGGCCATGCCCCCGCCGGTGGGTAACGCTTCATAAACGGTGGAGGCGATGCCTTTCAGGGCCAGGTAATAGGCGCAAGCCAACCCGGCCGGTCCGGCGCCGACGATAGCCACGGGGGGCGCAGAGGGCGCAGAGGCGTTATCTGCTTGTTTTGGAATTCCCGGTGCGGGAACTTCCAGCTCATGATTTAGTTCGTAATCGGCGACGAAGCGTTTCAGGAACCTGATCTGGACGGGGTCGTCCACTTGACCGCGCCGGCATTGGAATTCGCAGGGCCGGACGCAGACGCGGCCGCACACGCCGGGAAGGGCGTTGCGCTCGCGAATCAGGGCCAGGGATTCTTCGAACCGCCGCTCCTTGATTAATTCGACGTAGGTGGGTACATCCAGGTGGGCGGGGCAGGCGTCCAAACAGGGCGCGGTCAAATAGCCGCGGTATTTACCCTGCTTAACGGTGCGTTTCCCGGCGATCACACTGCTGAAATCCTCCCGGAAATACTTCAAGGCCTGCAGTACCGGGACCGGCGTTGTTTTACCGATCTCACATTTGGATGAGGCGATGATTTCCCGGCCCAGGTTTTCCAGTTTCTCCAGGTCGTCTTCTTTTCCCCGGCCGGCAATGATTTCCTTTACCAGGTTGGCCATGATGCGGGTTCCAACCCGGCAAGGGACGCAGCGACCGCAGGAGAATTCCTGGGTTTGTTCCAGGTATTCCCGGGTCATATCCACCACGTCGATGCCCGGTTCTTTCAATAAAAGTCCATTCCAGCCCATAAAAGCCAGTATGTTTTTCCCGGCGAAAGAGGTGGGTATATCGACATTTTCTATTTTCTGCCATTTTTCATGGGGCAGCGGGCGGTTGTCCACTGTTTGTTTGCCCCAACTGCAAAAGACCATTTCTTTTGTTTCCATGTGCATTCTTATTTATCGACGTCGCCCAGGACGATATCGATACTCCCGATGACGGCGACGATATCCGCCACCAACCGTCCTTTAACCAACGCGGGCAGGGCCTGCAAATTGGCAAAAGAGGGCGTTCTAACTTTGATCCGGTAGGGTTTTTCAGAACCGTCGCTGCAGATGTAATATCCCAGCTCGCCCCGTGGGGACTCGAGGGCGAAGTATACTTCGCCGGCCGGGACTTTGAAACCTTCCACCATGATGTGGAATTGGTTGATGAGGGACTCGATATCCCCGACTACCCGTTCTTTATCCGGGGGCACAACCTGGGATATGGGGGCGTTGATGGGGCCGCCGGGTAATTTGGCCATGGCCTGCTGGAGGATACCCCGGCTCTGGCGGATTTCTTCCAATCGCACCAGGTAGCGGGCATAGACATCGCCGGCGGTTTCCACCGGGACATCGAATTGGTATTCTTCGTACCCGCAGTAGGGGTTGCTTTTGCGCAGGTCGTGGGCCACGCCGGAACCGCGCAGGGTGGGGCCGCAGAGCCCTATGTTAATGGCATCCTCTGCGGATATGACGCCAACGCCGCGGGTGCGCATCTCCCAGATGGGGTTTTTGGTCAATAATCCTTCATAATCTTTCATAAGCGGGAGCAGCGTATCGCAAAAGCTCTTGACTTTGGGCATGAATTCGGGGGGTACGTCTTTCATGAGGCCGCCGATGCGGATGTAACTGGTATGCATGCGCGAGCCGCCGGCCATTTCGAACAGGTCCAATAGTTCTTCCCGTTCCCGGAAGGTATAGAGGAGGGGGGTTATGGCGCCGATGTCGTTGGCCTGGGTGCCCAGCCAGATGAGGTGACTCTGGATGCGGGTCAATTCGGCCAGTATCACACGCAGGACCTGTCCGCGGGGGGGCACCTCGAGGGAAAGTAATTTTTCTACCGCCAGGCAGTAGGCCAGGTTGTTGGACAGGGGGCTCAGGTAATCGAACCGGTCGGTAAGGGTAATGGCCTGGTGGTATGTTTTATTTTCCATGAGTTTTTCGATGCCGCGGTGCAGGTACCCGATCACGGGGACGGCGTCGATAACGACTTCGCCGGCCAGCTTGAGTATGATGCGCAGCACACCGTGGGTGCTGGGGTGCTGCGGCCCCATGTTCAGGACCATGACGCCTTCGCCGGAATCGTTGTCGATGGTTAGCATTTTATCCAGTTCGGTCATTTTACTCACCTCTCCCCTCTCAACGGGTAATCTTTACGAAGCGGGTGTCCGTTAAAATCATCGGGCATATAGATGCGGGTCATATTGGGATGATGGTTAAAACTAACTCCCAACAGGTCATATACTTCCCGTTCGAACCAATCGGCCGCTTTCCAGGCCGGGGTAACGGTATCGACGGCATCGTCGGTCCGCACCTTTAAGCGCAGCCTCCGGCAGCTCTTTATGGAATAGAGGTGGTAAACCACCGCAAAACGGGGTTTTGCCTCTAGCCCCAGGTCCAGGCCGGTGAGGTCGCTGAGGTAATCGAATCCCTTTTCCTGCTTCAAGTACTCGCATACCCGGGAGAGCGATTCCTTTTTCAAGGTAACCGTGGTTTCCCCAAACTGCGTATCGATGGCCTCGACGGCCCCGGGAAATTTATTTCTCAATTCCTCCATCTTGTTTTGTCCTCAAATTTTCTGTTTCTATTTTTTTCTGTAATTTTACAATGGCGTCCAGCAGGGCTTCGGGCCGCACCGGGCAGCCGGGGACATAGACATCCACCGGGATAATTTTATCTACCCCTTGCAGCACGGAATAGGTGTTGAATATTCCGCCGGAAATGGCGCAGGCGCCCATGGCAATCACCCACTTGGGGTTGGGCATCTGGTCGTAAAGACGCTTCACCACGGGGGCCATTTTATTGGTTACGGTCCCGGCCACGATCATTAAATCGGCCTGGCGCGGGGACGCCCGGAAGATTTCCATACCGAAGCGGGATATGTCGAACCGCGCCGCCGCGGTGCTGATCATTTCGATGGCGCAGCAGGCCAACCCGAAACCGGCGGGCCAGAGGGAATTCTTCCTGGCCCAATTGACAAACTTCTCTATGGTGGTGGTTATTACATTATCGGGTAATTTTTCTTCTATTCCCATTCTAACGCTCCTTTACCCCAGGCGTACACCAGTCCGACTACCAGTATCGCGATAAAGATAACGATTTCGATCAATCCCAGCATGCCTAATTCTTTAAAAACCGTGGCAAAGGAATACAGGAAAACCGCTTCGATATCGAACACGATAAACAGCATGGCAATGAGGTAGAATTTTACCGAAACACGGATACGGGCAGTGCCCACCGGGTCCACGCCGCATTCATAGGGCATCAGCTTATCCTTTGAATAGGACTTCCTGCCGACGAAATGGGAGAGTCCCAGCGCAAACAGGGCAAAACCCACCACCACGACTAGATAAAACAGGATCTCGCCATAGCCTTTCAGCATGGCCGCCTCCTTTTTTCTATTTTAACCGTTATATTTGTTATTTGTTTCATTGTACACATTATACGTTTCACCATCCTGTTCTTATTTTAAAAAGAAGATCGAGTTTTTTGCCAGTTCAAGGTAGAACGATGGGAAAAGTCCGATCTGGAAGGTCAAGAAGGTGGTGATCACCAGGGCTAATACGAGGCTCCAGCGCATGGGGGCGGAAGCGATGTCTTTTTCGGGCGGGCGCATGTACATCATTACCGTCACCCGTAAGTAGTAATACGCGGAAATAAGGCTGTTGACGACGCCGACGACGGCCAGCCCGACATATCCTTCTTTGACGGCGGAGGAAAAGAGATAGAATTTACCCATAAACCCGGACAGGGGCGGAATTCCTGCCAGCGACAGCATGAATACGGTCATCACGAATCCCAGCATGGGGTATCGTGAACCGACGCCGGAGTAATCTTTGATTTCCAGGTTGTCTTCGCCTTTCCGGCCCAACGCCACAACCACGGCAAAGGCCCCCAGGTTCATGAAGGTATATACCACCAGGTAATATAGCATGGAGGGCACGCCGGAATCTCCGCCGGCCACCATACCGATCATCAAATACCCGGCATGGGCAATGGAGGAGTAGGCCAGCATGCGTTTGATGTTCTCCTGGGAAATGGCGATTAAGTTGCCGACGGTCATGGTCAACACGGACAGCACGATCAACAGGGGTCTCCAGTTGGGGTTTAAGCCGGGCAACGCCATCAGGAATACTCTTAAAAATACGGCCAGGGCGGCGGCTTTGACGCCGACGGCCATAAAGGCGGTGACCGGCGTCGGCGCGCCTTCATAGACATCGGGCGTCCACATATGAAAGGGCACCAGGGATACTTTGAAGCCGAAACCGATCAGCATCAGTCCCATGCCCAGCAGGAGAAGGGGTTCGCCCAGGATATTCTTTGAAGCGATGGCGTTGGCAATGGAGGCCAGGTTGGTGCTGCCGGTAACCCCGAAGATCAGGGCCATGCCGTAAAGCAGGAATGCCGTGGCAAAGGCGCCCAGTAATATGTATTTTAAGGCGGCTTCGCCGGAGCGGCGGTCGTCCCGCAGGCACCCGGAGAGCACGTATACCGCTAACGACAGCGTCTCGATGCCCATAAACACCATGACCAGGTCGGCGGCCTTAACCATGAACATCATGCCCAGGACGGCAAACAATATCAAGGAATAATATTCGCCCAATATCTGGGTATTTTCCCGGAAATAGTGCATGGACATGAAGATGACAACAAAGGTGGCGGCCAGGAACAAGAGCTGGAAAAAAAGCCCGAATCCATCGCTGACAATCATCCCTGTAAAGGAATAACCGCTATCGGTCAGGGACTGAAGGGCAACAATCGATGTGGCGGCTGTTCCCAGTAGGGCGAGATAGCCCAGGATTTCCTTCTTTTTTACCCAGACATCCACCAGCAGGATGACCAACGCGGCAATGGTCAGGACTATCTCCGGCAGGATGGTGTTCACTGTCATGTTAATTCTCCCCGTGTGTACCCGTTGTACCTTGTGCAGCTTCTTCTTTGGTTTCGCCTTCGCCTGCAGTTGCCGGCGTTCCCGGTTCATGGGTCTGGGCCGGTTCCATTTTCTTGATTTCCAGGGCCGGTTTATTGTAATAATCAGGGTTGACAATGCGTATGATTTTTTCCACGGGTTTATCCAGGACGTTCAAGAAGGGTTTGGGGGCGACGCCGATCCAGAAGGCCATTAGAATCAGGGGCGTGAAGACGGCAAACTCGCGCAGGTTTAAGTCGGAAAGGGCCTGGTTGGCGGGATTTTCCAGTTTGCCGAACATGACGCGCTGGTAGAGCCAGAGCATATAAGCCGCGCCCAGGATGATGCCGGTGGCGGCGATCATGGCCCAGTAGAAATTCACCGGGAAGGTTCCCATCAAAATCATGAATTCGCCGATGAACCCGTTCAAGCCGGGCAGACCGATGGAGGACATGGTGATGATTAAAAACACGGCGGCATAGACGGGCATGCGGGAAGAGAGTCCGCCGAAATCGGCAATTAAACGGGTATGACGCCGTTCATATACGACACCCACGATCAAGAAGAGTGCGCCGGTGGAGATGCCGTGGTTGATCATCTGGATTATTGCGCCTTTCAACGCCATGGGGGTAAACACAAAAATTCCCAGCATGACAAAGCCCATGTGGGATACGGATGAATAGGCGATGAGTTTTTTCATGTCTTTTTGCATCAGCGAGACCAGGGCGCCGTAAACAATGGAGATCAGGGCCAGGGCAATCACCATGGGCATGTATTTCTTACAGGCTTCGGGGAAGAGCGGCAGGGAGAAACGGACAAAACCGTAGGCCCCCATTTTCAGCAGTATCCCGGCCAGTAGTACGGAACCGGCGGTGGGGGCTTCGACGTGGGCGTCGGGCAACCATGTATGGAAGGGGAACATGGGCACCTTAATGGCAAACCCCAGGAAGAAGGCCAGGAATACCCAGGATTGCACGGTCATGGGTAAGAATTTACCGGTTTCCATGATGGCCATTACGTCGAAGGTGTGGTAATTGAAATATATCACCAGGATGGCCACCAGCATCATGACCGAGCCGAACAGGGTATATAAGAAGAACTTGATGGCGGCATAGAGTTTGCGTTCGCCGCCCCAGATGCCGATCAGGAAGTACATCGGCACCAGCATCAATTCCCAGAACACGTAGAAGAGGATGAAGTCCAGGGAGACGAATACGCCCACCATGCCGACTTCCAGGAGCAGCAGGAATATGTAGTATTCCTTGAGCCTGTCTTTAACGGCCGACCAGGAACTGAGGGTGGCCAGGAAGGTCAGCAGGGTGGTGAGCAGGATCAGCAGCAGGGAAATGCCGTCAATGCCCAGCAGGTACTGGACATTCAAGGATTTGATCCAGCTTGCTTTCTCCATGAATTGCATGCCTTCGGCCGCTGAATTGAAATTGTTCAGCAGCAGGAGGGAGAATAGAAATTCCAGGGCAGTAATGATATTGGCCGCCCACTTAATCCATTTTTGTTGGGTAGATGGCAGCAGCAGCATCAAAAAAATGCCCACCAGCGGAAAAAATATCAAAAACGTTAATATCGGGATGCCTGCAATGTTCATGTGCACTCCTAAAAGATCAAAATCATGGCGATGACAAGAAATAGGCCGATTACAATGCCCAGGGCGTAATTGGAGAGGTACCCGGTCTGGACCCGGCGAAGTCCTTTGGACAGGCCGCTGCCGATGGCCGCGGTCCCGTTCACTGCACCGTCCACTATATTGGTATCCACCCAGATGGACAGGCTGGATATTTTGCGGGTTAAGTATGAAGCCCCATTGACTATGCCGTCGATGACTCCCAGGTCGAAACGACCCAGGAATTCGCCCAGTATTGTCACGCCTTTCACGATGACGCCATTATAAAAATCATCGAGAAAATATTTATTAACCAACAGGCGATAATATAAGCGGCATTTTTCTGAAATCTTTGCCGCGGGTTCGCCGTCTTTTTTTACGTACATCCAATAGGCAAGGTAAATGCCCAACAATCCGACGCCCACCGACAGGATCATCAAACCCCACTCCGTCGCATGGGATAGGTGCATTTCATGATGTCCGACAACGGTTCCCAGGAATTTGCCGATCCGGTTGCTGCCGCCCAGGATGGCGGGCACGCCGACGAATCCGCCGATAATGGAGAGTACGGCCAGGATTTTCAAGGGCGTCAGCATGGAGGCCGGGGATTCGTGGATATGGTGGCTCACTTCTTCACTCATGCGTTCCTTGCCGAAAAAGGTCAGGAAGATGAGGCGGAACATGTAAAAGGCGGTCATGGCCGCGCCGATAACGCCCAAAATCCAGGGGATGTATTGTCCTGAGGCAAAGGCCGACGCCAGGATTTCATCTTTGGAAAAGAACCCGGAAAATCCCGGCACACCGGCTATGGCAATGGTCCCCACCAGGAACACTTTGTAGGTCCAGGGGATGCGGTGTCTGAGTCCGCCCATGTTGCGCATATCCTGTTCTCCCCCCAGGGCATGGATCACACTGCCGGCGGAAAGGAATAAGAGGCTCTTGAAAAATGCGTGGGTCATGAGGTGAAAGACGCCGGCGGCATATGCCCCCACCCCCAGGCCGAGGAACATGTAGCCTAGCTGGGAAATGGTGGAATACGCCAGCACCCGTTTGATATCGGTTTGCACCAGGGCAATGCTGGCGGAGTAGACGGCGGTCAGCCCGCCGATTATTGCCACCACGGTCAGGGCCGTACCGGAAAAGGTAAACAGTACATTCAACCGGGCCACCATATACACGCCGGCGGTAACCATGGTAGCGGCGTGGATCAGGGCGGATACGGGTGTGGGGCCTTCCATGGCGTCGGGCAACCATGTATATAATGGTATCTGGGCGGATTTCCCCGTGGCGCCGACAAACAGCAGTAGGGCGATCAGTGTGGCGGTTTCTTTGGTCAAAAGCCCCTGGCCTACGGCGTTGCTAATCTGTTCGAAGTCCACGGTGCCCAGCCAGAATATCAGCAAGCCGACGCCCAGGAGAAAACCGAAATCGCCGATGCGGTTGGTGATAAATGCTTTTTTACCGGCGTTGGCGGCGGAATCCTTGTTGAACCAGAAGCCGATCAGCAGGTAGGAACACAAGCCCACACCTTCCCAACCGATGAACATCACGGCCAGGTTGGCGCCCAGCACCAGGATGAGCATGGCAAAGGTGAACAGGTTCAGGTAGGTAAAAAAGCGGGCGTAGCTGTGGTCGTGGTGCATGTAACCGATGGAGTAGATGTGGATCAGCAGGCCCACGCCGGAAACCACCAGGGTCATTATTGCGGTGAGGGCGTCGAAACGAAAGGCGAGATCGATTTGAAAAGATGCGCCGTGGATATTATCGGCCAGGTTCACCCAGTTTCCCGGCACCCAGGTGAACAATGTTTTGACCCAATACGGCTCTGTGGAACCCAGGAGCGAGAAAAAGCTCGCCGCCGAGAAAAGAAAACTGAGCCCGATGGCGCCCACTGCAATGGAATGGATGACTTTCCTGGAGAAATATTTTATGCCCAGGAGGCCATTCAACAAGACACCTATCAGTGGAAACAGCGGAATTAAATAAAAGTAGTTCATTTCACTATTTTGGCAAAGTCGCAAGGAGAAAGGTCATTAAGCCTCGCTCCAGACGATACTTTTGCATTCAACCTCCTGGTTTTGAGTCTGAAATCACCGGGAATCAAATTGAGAAAGAATGATATACTAAGACATTTGAATTGTCAACCTCTTATTTGAAAAAAATTTTTAAACAGTAGGGCGTACGCCTAACCCGGAGACTATGAAAACTTTGTCACCACGAGGCGCGCACCATGAAACCGGGATCACTCTTCTCCCCTCTTTTTTTCCTTTGGCCCGATAGCGATTTTAAACGGTTATACGATCGTATAATATATCGTCGATTTCTCTTCGCCCATCAAAGACAGAAAGTGGATAGGGAACAGGCAATGCCTGTTCCCTACCGATTTGCGTTTTTTATCGGCCTGTCACCCTATTCTCCCAATTCTTCTTGGCGGGATACTTCGGAACAATCTTTACGGTAATTTCTTTCCGCTTCACCGGGCCTGTGTCCTCTTTCTCTATAAAAATAAATCGGTATTGACCGATAAATCCCGGGCCGGGCTGCCAATAAAATATTCCCCTGTCCGTATCAAACGTGGAGCCGATAGGCGGCGGGGAAACGTTCGTAACCCCCGGGGAAAATTGTATCTCCAGCCTTTCCAGTTCTTTGATTTCGATGGCGATTATGCCATTTTCATCGGGATAAACCGTCTGTGAAGCGGCGGCGGCGTCTCGATATCCTTTGATTACACCTACCGCACCGAACCGATCGATGTCGGGCGAACAGGGATCAAAAACGGGCGAACACGGGGGTTCGCCCCTACGGGATTTATCATTCCCGGCGTTTTGAATCGAAAAATACCTGCTGCCGATGCCGTCACTGTTGCCCGCACTGTCTACCACGATCCAGGCAATGGTATGAATCCCGGTTTCATAAGCGGCGGCATCCAGGTAGAAATAACCCACCGCCCCATTGCTGTTGGCATAATTGGGAAAAATGGCGGCGATGTCTTCCCTGTAATTATTGTAAATTGGATGACCGCGTTTGACGCCGTCGATCCATACATCGATGGTGGAACCATCGGTTGGTATATAATTCGGCGCCGGGGTTAACGCCCACCCGAAATTGACAAAATGCTTCCCGGACACTACCCCTCCCTGGACCGGGGTATCGATATACCCAAAGGGTTTTACCGCATTGGCGTTATCTACGGTAATGGTTTTGACGCCGAGATCGACCCTGTTTCCATTTATATCCGTGGCCACCGCATGCAATCGATAGTCCCCATTCCCACCGTGGGGAAAGTAGTTTGTCAGCAGCATATAGCCCCAGCCGGCTTTATAATTGGCTGGATAATCCGGGTACGCCGCCTCGATATCGGGTCGGGCGCCTTCTACAAATACCGCATCCCCGATATAAACCAGGGAGTTTTCATCCCCTTGATAGATTTTAACATCCTGTACGGCGACATCATCCAGGGCCCAGCCTGTGACCGGGACGCTGCCGCTGACAATAGAACCATCGATGGGTGTGGAAAAATCGCCGATGGGCGGCGTTTCCCGGGATGCGGATTTCACTTTCAAGGCGACGGAAACGGTTCGCGGTGAATTCACTGCATTGGCGCCGGTAATGGTAATATTCCCGGTATAGGTCCCTTCAACCAACCCGGTAGAATCTATCGATACAAAAATACTACCGCTGCCGGTCCCGGATTCGGGCGCACAAGAAAGCCAGGACGCATCGCTGACGGTCGTCCATTCCAATACGCCGCCGCCGCCATTGGTTATCCTTACTTCCTGGTTATCGGTAACGGTCACGGTCAACGATATCACGGCGCAAAAATTCAATTGGACTCTATTTAAAGTGATGAAGGGGACGCCGTTAACGCCGCACTGGTTTTGATGGGCTTCCCAATCCGGGTCATGACTGTCTAACCACGCCCTTAACGCTACGTTTGATGCATGTAAACAATTATACCCGATAGAGAATGTTATATAAGAATCCAAATTGGTTAGAGCGGCTGGGATTTCGCCGCTTAAATAGTTATGTGCCAATTTAAGTGTATAAACATCAAGGTTTCCGAGGCTGGTGGGGATATTTCCGCTGAGTTGGTTCTCTTGCAACTCCAGCGTCCTTAATTTCTTTAGATTGCCTAATTCGGGGGGGATACTGCCGGAGAGCTGATTATTGGAAATATTAAGACCCTGCAATTCGCCGAGGTTTCCTAAATAGAATGGAATGCCGCCGCTCAGTTGGTTATGACTGAGGTTAAGGTAATTTATATTATTCATATTTCCAAGTTCCGGGGGTATGCTGCCGCTGAGCCGATTATTATCCAGGTCAAGATCACGCAAATTGTTTAATTTTCCCAATCCAGGGGGAATGTGTCCGCTGAGCTGGTTATTATCCAGGTGGGCAGTTATCAACTTGCCCAGGTTTCCAAAACTGGCGGGGATGCTGCCGCTCAGTTGGGTATGATCCAGGTATAGGGAGCCCAGATTGCCCAGGTTCCCGAAACTGGCAGGAATGCTGCCGCTGAGTTGAGTATAGTCCAGGTGTACTTCCCTCAAATTACCCAGGTTTCCGAAACTATCGGGAATACTCCCGCTGATCCGGGTATTGTCCAGCCACAAATAACATAAATTGTCCAAATTTCCTAAACTGGAAGGAATATTCCCACTAAGTGGATTACCGCCTAACATTAAATAATATAAATTGTCCAGGTTTCCCAGGCTGGCGGGGATATCCCCGCTGAGTTGGTTATAAGCCATGCCAAGTACTTCCAGGCTGCTGAGATTTCCAAAATTGGAGGGTATACTACCCGTAAGTGGGGTACGTGACAACCATAACGATTTTAAATTACCCAGGTTTCCTAATTCCGGGGGGATGCTGCCGCTGAAGAAGTTCCCGGAAATTTGCAATGTGACTAAATTGCTTAAATTTCCCAATTCGGGGGGAATCGGTCCGCTGAGTTGGTTGTACCCAAGGATAAGGGTTTGCAAATTGCTGAGATTTCCTAAACTGGAAGGGATACTGCCGGTCAGGCGATTCGTATATGCCCTGGGCCAATGCTGGGTGTTGCCGGAAATCGAGAGGGTTTGCAAATTGCCGAGATTTCCTAATTCGGGGGGAATGGGACCATAAAGGTTGTTATCGTCTAAGTCGATTACAGTTACATGATCTTCCTGGATTTGGATTCCATACCAGGTTCTTTCGGTCCCGGGCGCGGCAAAGCCGTCGGTATGCAGCGGCGGCGTCTTCCATCCGCTGTTTTCTGTCCAGCCGTCCCCGGTGGTGGAATTGTACAAGGCAATCAAGACCGACCGCTCCAGCGCCGGGATAACACCATAGACGATATTTGAAATGAAACAAAACATTATAAATACCATGCTTTTAAAAAATATTTTTTTCATTAAATCCTCCATATTCTTTCAGCGGACTTTTGATCTCACCACCCTATTATAATGGTATTTTCCTAAATTGGTGTTAATATTTATAAAAGTTTACACGTTTTCCATCAGATGATAATCGTCGTGTTTCTACACATAGAACCCCTACCCTTGGTGTACCTTTGTGCCCTGGTGTCTTGGTGGCTATTTTCTTTATTGTTCTATTATTTCGGCGAGTTTTTTCATCTCTTCCGGGTTATTTAAATCGTATTTCAGCACGCTTAAGGAAATGTTTCCCTGGCCGATGGCCCAGAGGTCGGAGCCTTTTTCTCCATCGGAAGAGGGGTTCCCGGTGCCGAGCCAGAAATAAGGCCGTCCGCGGGGATCGATTCTCTCCACCAGGGAAGGTTTGTACCGTTTGAGGCCCAGGGAAGTGGCAAGGATTTTTCCATTGTTGGGGGTGGGGATATTGAGGTTATAGACGACGTTTGTATTTTTAAGGGGCAGTAACTTTTCGATGACGGTTTCCGTGATGCGGGCGCCGTCGGCGAAATCATAACCCCTATCTTCTTTACCGTCGATTAACGAGACGGCCATGGAGGGTACGCCGTACAAACTCCCGATGTAGGCGCCGGCGACGGTGCCGGAAAAAAGTACATCTTCGCAAAGGTTCTCTCCGTGGTTCATGCCGGAGATGATGAAATCGGGCCAATGGGGCATTACTTTCTGTAAGGCGATGTTGACGCAGTCGCTGGGTGAGCCGTCCACGACGTAGACTTTTTCGTTGACCCGGTTGATTCTCATGGGGTGATTGATGGAGATGGAGAGGCTGATTCCGCTGCGTTCCCTGTCGGGCGCCACGATATAGACGTCATAACGGGAAGACAAATATTCTTTCAAATTGCGGATACCTTCGGCTAAATACCCATCATCATTGGTTAGTAACAGTGTTTTCATTTTTGGCGTTTAAAGTAAAAATGGTCGGGACGAGTGGATTCGAACCACCGACCACACGCACCCCAAGCGTGTACGCTACCAGACTGCGCTACGTCCCGACCAATGTTTTTTATTTTTACGAATCTATTATGTACCATTTTTATCAAGTAATGTCAATATCTCTTCCAGCCCGGTCCTGATTATTTTCAATTTATCGGCCTTTAAATTATGACTCTTTACACTGTTCTCATGGTTGTTTTCAATGGAATTCCCATTTGTTTCCGCGATAATTTTTTTTATGCTGGATTTTTCCATTTTTTCGACGATCATCAATTGTTTGATTTTTAAAATTAATTCGATATCCTTCCGGGCATAATATTTTTCTCCCGCGGTATTGACTACCGGGGCGATTCCACCGAACTCCTTTTCCCAAAAATCGATCACTTTGCCGTCCAGCCTGGTAATCTTGATTACCTCCGGCCGTTTAAACGTCAATTTATCAGGTAGTCGATAGTCCATACTTGTTCTTCCCCAGGGCAATTAGTTTTCGGTCGATATTAGTATCTTCCGTGCGGGATTATCAAATCCGCCGCCCCCTTCTTTTTTGTTTTTTTTGATCAGGGGCGTCAAATTTTTGATGGTGGAGATCAAATCCGAGACATCGATGGGTTTGGCGATATAGGCGTCCATACCGGCGTCCAGGAATTTCTCCCGGTCGCCTTTCATGGCATGGGCGGTCAGCGCCACAATGGGAATATGGTACGAATCCCCGGGGAAACCGGCTCTCGCCAATTCCGTTTCCATTTCCCGGATCAAATGTGTAGCCTGCATCCCATCCATTTCGGGCATCTGGATATCCATCAAAATAAGCTCGAATCTCCCGGTTTTCCACAATTCCACCAGGTCTTTCCCGTTATCCACCACTTCTACGCGGTGCCCCAACTTCGACAGCCTCATCACGATAAGTTTCTGGTTTATTTTATTGTCTTCAGCCACCAGGATGTTGAATTTTTCCATATCCTGGCGGATACTATGTTTGGTGACCAGTTCCTGTTTCTTTTCACTTAGGATGGCGAGTCCGATGACCCTGCGGATCGCATCCATTAATTCGAAGGATTCGATCGGTTTGGTTAAGTAAGCGGCTATCCCCAATTCGCTGCTGCGCCTGGCATCGCCGATCTGGCCGGAGGTTACCAGCATGATAATATTAATTCCCCCATACCCTTGCCGCTTTTTGATCTTCTCCGCCAGCTTAAAACCATCCAGGCCGATGAGTTTTGTATCGAGAATTACCAGGAGAATTTGCTCGGCGGCTAAAACGGAAAAAACCTGCTCTTCGGTTTGTACTGAATGGGGTATCATTCCCCACCGGCAGAGCCGTTCCTCCAATATTTTACGACTGGTGTGATTCTCGCCCACCAACAGCACGGGCATACCTTTCAATTTATCCATACCCGGGATTTTCAGCGGTTCTCTTTTCCGTACGGGGACCTGGGTAGGTATGATAAAATTAAAAGTGGAACCCGGTCCGCCGTAGGGTGAAGTAGCCCGGTAAAGGGCGCCGCCCCGGGTGTGTTTGTCGGGGGGCGAAGAATAGTCGGGGGATTCGACATTGGAAGGGCTTTCGACCCAGATTTCACCCCCCATCAATTCCAACAGCCGGGAAGAGATGGAAAGGCCCAGCCCTGAGCCGCCATACTTCCGGGTGGTGGAGTTATCACCCTGTACAAAAGCGTCAAATATAGTCTCCTGTTTTCCCGGCGATACCCCGATTCCTGTATCGGATACGGAAAAGTGAAGCAGGATGGATGGAACGGCGGGGGAATCGGTTTCCGGCGCCGCCCCTATTCCCGTTTTATCTTCCAACATACGAATTTCCAGCAGTACTTCTCCACTTTGTGTAAATTTGATGGCATTTCCCAGTAAATTCATCAGGATTTGACGCAAACGGCTGGGGTCTCCTTTCAGGTATTCCGGGACTTCCGGTTGGATCAAATAGTTGAAATTGAGATTCTTTTTATGGGCCTTGATGGCCAGGAGTTTGATAACTCCACTGATGGTATTGGCGAAATGAAAATCGATGGATTCCATTTCCAGGTTGCCGGATTCGATCCTTGAGAAATCCAGGACATCGTCGATAATATCCAGGAGGTTATTGGCCGAGGCTTTAACCAATTTGAGGTTATTTCGTTGTTCTTCGCTTATTTCCGGGGCTTCAATGGCCAGGTCGGTCATACCGATAATGCCGTTCATGGGGGTACGGATTTCGTGGCTCATTTTGGCCAGGAATTCGGCCCTGGCTTTCGCCGCCACTTCGGCTTTTTCCTTGGCCTCCATCAATTCGGAGGTTCGTTCGTTTACCAGTCTTTCCAGTTTATCCCTTTGTTTTCTCAGCGCGCGCGTTTTCCAGGTGCTGCCGGCGATGACCGCGGTCACCAGGAGCAGGCCCGCCAGCGCCTGGAACCAGCGGGTTTCATAGACGGGCGGGATAATGATGATGCGAATGGATGTTCCCGCTTCATTCCAGGTGCCGTCGCTATTACTTCCTATTACCCTGAATACATAATTTCCGCCTTTAAGTTCCGTATAATTGGCAAACCTATTGGCGCCGGCATCGATCCATTCTCTATCCACCCCTACCAGCTTATAACGGTACCGGTTTTTAGTAGGGGCGGCGTAATCGAGGGCGGCAAATTCAAAGGAGATAAAATTTTCACTGTAAGGCAGCGTTATCTCTTTCACATAAGCGATCTCTTTAGCCAATTGTACACTTTTATTGAATTTTTTGAAATCCGTTAGCACCACCGGCGGCGGGTAAAGGTTTTTCCGGATGGATTCAGGATCAAAGTAATTCAAGCCGTTGGTTCCCCCAAAAAACATCTCCCCGTCCTTATTTTTAAAACAAGAGTTGGAGTTGAACTCGTTTCCCTGGACGCCGTCGTCATAATCATACGTTTTAGATTCCCGCGTCAGGGGATTGAATTTTAAGAGCCAGTTATTGGTACTGAGCCAGAGATTTCCCTGGATATCCTCCAGTATCCCATAAATGACATCATCCGTGAGCCCTTCCCGGGTGGTAAGGCGGGTGAAGGACCCTGTACCGGGGTTCCAGAGGTTTAACCCGGCCTTGGTGCCGATCCACAGCCGGCCGGCTTTATCTTCAGTAATACATTTGATCCATTTATCGCTGAGGGAAGAGGGGTTTAGGGGGTCGGATTTATACCTGGTAAAAATGGGTCTAAGTGCTTGCTGATCTTCTTTTTTCCATTTATTTACGCCGTCAAAGGTACCGATCCAAATGTCGTTATTTTTATCTTCATAAAGCGCGGATATACTGTTAGAACTGAGGCTGGTGGAAATTTCCGGGTCATGTTTGAATTGACTAAAAATATTTTTCCGCCGGTCCATAAGGCCCAGCCCTTCTTCATCGAATCCCATCCAGAGCCTACCGAGGCGGTCTTCGAAAATTACTGAAATATTATCTTCGGCGATGCTTGTTTTGTCGGCGGGGTCATGGCGGTAGTGGATGAAGGCATCGCCGGCCGGGTCGTACCGGTTCAATCCACCGCCGCGGGTGCCGATCCACAGGGTCCCCCCGGGGTCCTCAAATATATATTTGACAATGTTATGGCTTAAACTGCGCGGGTTGTTTTCCTTTTTTTGATAACGTTTATATGTATCGTTTTTCCTGTCGACCCGGTTTAGTCCGCCGCCATTGGTGCCTACCCAGAGATCCCCCTTCCTATCCTGGCAGATCGACCAGACCTGGTTATTGCTTAAGCTGTTGGGATCGCTGGGATTTTCCCTGATCACGTGGAATTTCTGTTTCCACGGATTGATCTTCCAGAGGCCATCCATAGAGGTGCCCAACCAGGTGATGCCGGAACGGTCCCTGAATATGGTGTAAACGTTATCGTCGCTCAAGCCATAGGGATATCTCGGGTCTTTTTTATAAACGTCAAAGGTCCCGGTGGATTTGTTTAGAATATTCAGGCCCCCCAGCATGGTGGCCACCCAGATATTTCCATCGGGGTCTTCCAACAGGTCCTGTATGTTATTACTGCTAAGGCTTTTGGGGGTTCCGGGGCTGCTGCTGTAATGAGTAAAGCGGTGTGTGTTTTTATCGAATTTATCCAGCCCGCCCTCTTCGGTGCCTACCCACAGGCAGCCCTGGGTGTCTTCCAGCAGCACCCTGATTTTGTTACAACTGAGGGAGTAGGGGGCTTTGGGGTCGTTCCGGTAGACGGTGAAATCTCCATTTTGTATATCGAAATAGTTTAGACCGCCCTTTCCGGTGCCGATCCACAACCCCCCGGAACTATCTTTACAGATGCGCAATATTTCGCTGTCGCTTATACTGTTGGGGAGCCTGGCGTTGGGAAAGTAACGGGTAAATTGGCCGGTGGCAGTATCGAGGCGGTTCAATCCCCGGCTGGTCCCGATCCAGAGTATACCGGGTGGGGATTCGACGATAGTATTTACGTAATCATCGCTTAAGCTGTTGATGTTGGCGGGTTCATTTTTATAGTGGATTATCTCCAGGGTTTCGCGGTTCAGCCGGTTCAGGCCGCCGCCGAAGGTGCCGACCCAGAGCATTCCCACCCGGTCTTCCAATAAAATAGTGATGCTGTTATCCGACAGGGAGTTTTTATTTTTCAGGTCCTTTTTAAAAAGTTTAAATGTATGGCCGTCATATCTATTTAAGCCGTCCTGGGTCCCTATCCATAAAAAACCGTCGCTGTCCTGGGTAATACAGAACACGCTGTTTTGCAGTGAGCCTTCTTTAAAAGAGACTTTTTCAAAGGCGATATCCGAATAGACGCCGCTTAACAGGGACAGGGGCATGATGATGCATAGAAAAAATATTCTTAGTATGGCCAAGATAAGTTACCTTTTTTTCGCCTTCTAATATATCACAAATCGTGGAATTAATCCATTCGCTTACGGGTTTTTCTGCATATTTTGTGCCTCATAATTCCATAAAAAATCCGGCGCGTGGGTTCCGGGTTCAATCCCCGAACCCCCGCGCCGGGGACTTTTTTTAAATGGCAGTGATGTTTTTTATGGGACGTATACGACGCTTACATAGCCATCGCTTTGCCACCAATGGTTACTTACATTGCGAAGGCTTTCATAATTGGAAATATAAGTATAATCATAGATTACACTGTAGCCTTTACCGGCGGCAATCTGGAGGGCCCTATGTTCGCAGTCTTCACTGTAGCCGCACACGCTGTCCCAGGGGGGATTAAAATCAAAATGGGCCGAGGCGATCACATAATGACCCCAACTCCCGGCGGCGCCGTCGAAGTAATCCGTCCCGGGCGGCGCATAAATCCTCAAATGAAGCGTATCCGAATCGCTCCCATCCGGCCCGCCAAACGTTACCGTTACCTTCGTACCCTTATCGGTATCCCACTGCGTCCCGCTGCCGATATTATAAGCCCCATTCATGGTGCTGGCAATGGTTGTTCCGCCATAAATATTTTTTACTTTATTGACGGTGGCATTGCCGTAAAAAATAATCATGATGGGCCAGTCCACATTGGATTGAGAGATACTTTGACTGAGAAAATCGTAATTGACCCACAATTTCCCGTCGCAGTTCACCCAACCGGGAACGTTACCGGCAGTGGCTTCAATTCTCGCCAGTCCATCCTCGTTCATTTCTTCTCCCGGTATTACCTCCATGGGGATCGGGGGGGGCGGTAACTCGATTACAGGGAACTCCTCTCCAGGTACGCTTTCTTTGATATCACCCCGGGAACCCATTAAAACAAAAACCATTGAAATACATAAAACGGAAACCAAAATTTTTGATTTCATATTATCCTCCTTTTTTTTATAGCCTACCGCGACATTTTAAACCGGGTTACTTGATGTAAAAATAAATGTGAAGTCATATTATAGCATGAGAACCATTTTTTCGTCAATCCCCCATACCTGAATTCACAGGGACTGCGTCATTCCAATTTGCTCCAGGATTTAAACGATTTAGCCGTATTGGGGAGGGCCAATCCCGATCCCCTGGCCAAAACCAACTTCGTAATGGTCCTCCTGGGACAGGCTGGCTGGAATCTCATTATATATAAAGACGCCCGCCCACGTATGGGCAATTACACGAATTAACACGAAAAAAACTCCGTCCACAGATTACTCTGATTAGCACAGATTACAGGATGTTTTTTCTTCTCCCTTTCTCTTCTGCTTTTCCGCTTTTCTGCTTTCCCCTGACAATGACGAATCCCATTTTCTTTTCTCACCCTCTCACCTTCTCACCCTGCCGGGTAGAGCCTTCGGTTACCCTCCGGCTCCCCCACAGATCCGGACGTGCGCAATTAACGCATCCGGTTCCTCATATTATGGCTTTGCTGCGCGATATATTGAGTGAACTACTTTTATAGGTGGGAGTGGGAAG
>JAPKZK010000029.1 GCA_026393835.1 Candidatus Aminicenantota bacterium
TTGTTAACGGGGAATGACCAATGACTAATGATAAACGCGATCCAACAGGAGGCTTATTATAAACCGCGCCGCATCCTTCTGGTTATCGCTGCCGCGAATCGGCGGACCAACACAAGACGGACAACCGCGTTCGCAACTGCAGCTCCTGATGGCATCCAAAACCTTTTCAAAAATATCCACCGCCCGCGCAAAAAGCACCTCTGAGAAACCGATGCCGTTGGGAAAACTGTCGTATATATAAATATTGGGCTCGAATTCTCTCAAGATAAGATTCTGCCGTTCACCCCATTTCGCCGTCCGCGGATTGATATCGGTTTTGGTAATATTATCTTCCACGGCCACGCCCAGGTCTTTCACATCGCACATCAACATGACCGCACAAATATGCCGCATCAAATACGCAATCCCGGAAATGGCTTCGATCTTTTCCTCGGTGGAAATATTCACTGTTTCCAGCATATGCTCTTTGATGGTGATCCAGAAAGCCGTGGAATGCATTTCCTGCTGGGGCAATTGCAGGTCGCCGGCGCCCACGTTCTCATTGGTATAAAATTTTAACTTCTTAAACCCAACTACCTTGGAAAATACATGCACATCGCCGTGGAAAAAATCGTAATTTTCGCCATTCATTTGATCGAAAATATCCAGCACCGCTATCTTAGTATAAGTAATGGCGTCCGTATAATAATCCGCGTTGGATTTCCTGACAAAGGCTTTGCGGTTCTCATAATCGAACTCTTCCACCACGTACTGCTCCGATTCCAGCATATAGACGGCTTTGGGGTGCAGGGTTTCCAGGGCGGAAGAGAAATCCACTTCAGCAATCACTTTTTCCCCTTCTGTGCGGTCTACTACCACGAAATTAGATTAGGGGACAGGTCAATTTTTTTACTAGTTCCGCTATCCGACGGTCCGTGGTTCGAAACAAACGCCGGCATCTTTCCGACCATGGGCTACCATAGAAATACATACTCTCCAATTCATTTAACGCCGATTCTTCAAAATTGGATTTTATTTGGGATACCTCCACGGTTAGCTGCTCCAACGCGTTTTGTTTCACTGCTCGAACCTGTTCGCCTGGAAAACGGGTTCCTTTTTCAAGGATTAAAGCGCTCATTTTCTTCTTTTCACTCAACTGGATATGCTTATCCGGGTCCAGGAGTTTGAGCATTCGTTCCAATAAATAAAAAACTTCGATGTCTCGGTTAAAATAACATATATCATACCAGCGCTCCCCGAAAGGTTTATTTTTTACCCAGGCAATGGGAACCGGCGGTAAAGGCCGCGACTGAACCGGGGCAACAGTGTCCGAATTGAGAATTGTAACTCCGCCGCCCCGGGTGTAACCGAATATGGCTTCTTTGAGTAAACGGCGCCGGAGGGTATCCAGCGCAGCGCCGGAGATGGTATCGACCCGGTCCGCTAGCCCCAGGGGGCTTTTTTCATAATCGGAACCTTCCCATACAAAACGGAAAAAAAATTCCTCCCGGTTCGCTAATTTGACTTCGATTTCTTTCTTCAACCTCTCCTTATGCATTTCCAAATGCGCGTCGTCGAATTCCATTGACCGGAGCGTCTCAATGATATTTTCCAGGGTAAGATGGCGGCAAAATAAAATCACATAATCCTCGGTGGTATGCCCGTCCACCATCGCTCCCGAGCGGCGGTGAATAAGCTCGAAAATTAAAAAATGCTCCAGGAGATGGGAGATGCCTTCGACGCTTTCCGCCGCGGAACCGGTGGGCAATAGGCAAACGCAGGGCTCAATGTTTCCAGGTTCCATTGTAGGGATCATAACGACAATGACGATTGGGGGCCCGTAAATCCCCGCCACCTTCTCGTTGGGCTATTTCCCGGCAGTCGAAACAGATATGCCGCAGTTCGCAATCTTTACAGGTCTCCACCTTGTCTTTGGCGAGCCCCCAGTATTCGTTCATTATTTCCAACAACCGGTCCGGGGAAACGGTATTAAAGTCTGCCGCACAGATTTCACTGTGAATACAGGGCCGTATTTTGCCATCGGCGGTTACAGCGATTTTCCTACCCCAGCAACTGTTAAAACGTCGATTAAAGAGATAGGAAGAATGGGTGATTCGGTTAAAATCTTCATCCACGGAAGCCATTTTCATGCATTCCCGGAAATCTTTTTCCCGGTGCTCTAGTTTTATATTTTCTTGATCAAATTGAATGTCAGGCCGCGGTGGGCCGTAATAAACCAATTTACGCAGTAAAGGTCCCGCAAATTTTTGCAAAACGGCTTCCAGGTCTACGCCCTCTTCCACATGCACTTCCAAATTAATATCTTCTTCTGTTTCCTTATCCGTAGGGGCGGGGTCCAACTTATTTTCGGGGATCCAGGTATCGGGTTTGACCTCGATAATTAAACCTGCCTCCGCCGCGGCTTCCATAAAATCAGATATCTCGTCGACGGCCCCTTTTTCCATTTTCTCGATAATATCCTTTTCAACCTGGAACACGTTGCCCCTCAGCAGGTCGATAATAGCGGCATTGACCGGCCCTTTTTCCACGTGGACAAACTGGTGGAATTTTTTTACCCGCTGCCGTGTCGGTTGTATTTTATCAGTCATGCTTTTTCCAGTCATATTAATCGTTCTTCTTTACATTCGATGTACTTTTCCAGGTTAGCGACGATGGCTTTTTTTTGCCTTTGGCAAAATTCTGGGTCCGGTTTGAATTCACCATCCCCGGCAAAGGTCACAAAACACTGGGTGCACAGGAACCGGATGTTACAACCGGAGCAATGGGTTTTAATCATATTTTGGAATTCCCTCGCCAAAGTGATCATTTTCGGCCAATCGAATCCCCTGTCCACATCCCCGAACGAAAACCGGTTGTTTATTTTTTCGCACAGGTGAAAACAGCCGTTGGCATCGATGTATAAGCGGCCGTCAAAAAGACAGGAAGCCCCCATGGTCGTATACCCCCGGACTTTTATCTTGTCGCCTATACTTAAGAAATCTCGATATAAAAATCTTTCATATCCACTCGGTTCTTTCCCTTCCCGGGTTTTTGCCAATACCTGTGAAAAAATTTCTTTGACATCTCTTCGATAGGCATCCTTGTTAAAGGGATACCGGTCATAATACGTGGTATTGTAGATGTTGACGGTACTAAAGCGTACGGGTTTGTTTTTGACCAGTTCATGGGTGGAAAAAAAACGGTGCAGGTTTTGCAGCGGGAGATCAAAGGAATACACGGCGGAAAAGCTAATTTTCTCCCGGAAATAGTCGTTATGTCTTTTTTGGATTTGTTCCAGGCGCTTCATTACCCCTGCATGAGTGCCGTTTCCATTGGGTAGAACCCGTTTGGCGTCATGATTGTCACGGTCGCCATCCAGGCTCACTAACAGGGAAAAGTTATTCTCTACCAGGAAATCGAGAATGGATTCATCCAGCAGGGTTAAGTTGGTGGTCATGTTGAAATTGAGTTTCCAATCGACGAATCGTTCCTTTCCATATTGGACGATTTCTTTGACGGTATTGAAATTCAATAAAGGTTCACCGCCATAAAAACCCAGGTGGAATTCTTTTTTTTTTCGCCCGTTGATAAAGGTGTACACATAGTCTATTCCTTTCCGGGCGGTTTCAAAGGCGAGCTGTTTGGAGGATAAACGTCGTTGGTTGATATAATTGTCGTTGTAGACACAGTATTTACAGCGAAGGTTGCAATTCTCCGTGACTTCAAAAGTCAATTGGGGTAAATTTTTGATTCGATTCCTTAAGATTTCCTCATCGATTTTTACATCCCGGATAGAGAGTCGGCGATTGTCTCCGTGTTCCAGGAACATGTCTTTTGTGCATGCATTGATCACCTGGTTGTAATCGCACATATACAAGTATTCATCGTTAACCAGGCTGATGTAATCGGTCATAGGGTCTGCTCATTTTTAATTGTGGTTAAATAAATGGTGCACCTGGGAAAAATATTCCCGGTGCACCATTGGTTTTTAGGGTTGCTATAACTTAAATACACCCGGTTTTAATGATAAAATGTAAATGCGTAATAAGAGTCGGCTCGCAGTAAACCTTCCTCAATGCAATACATCAAGCAGGAATAAGAGCAAGTAAGATTAGCTGTCCTCTCTTCAAATTCCTTTGTTTGTTTGTTAAGACCTTTGGTTGTAAGTTTTTTAAGCATATTTCCTCCTTTTAATTTTTGTTGACAATTTTTTTGGGTTTCTTTTTTAGTATTTTTGAATAACTATCATTGCTTACAAGTGTCTTGCTTAAAATTACCTTATAAATCATAAAATTTTATACCACAAAGGACCTTATTTGTCAATCTCAAACCCGGATGTAAAAATGGGGACGCCCAGGAAAATCCTCAACCTCTGCCATAAAAATAAAGTAGCCACGGACGAACACGGACAAACACGGACTACATTTTCATAGTCTACGGGTGAGGCCAAAGGCATCATATGAAATCACTCCTCTTCGAGTGGAAAGGGTTCCATTTTTTTGAAAAGCCCGGAGCATGAGGACCCGGATTTCTGCGAAAATAGCAAATGCAAATACTTCTTTGCTGAGTAGAATGGAATAGGATGAAGATAATGACAAAACAAGGATGTTTGACGCTCACATACCGTAGATATTAATCTTTACGTCCTTGAAGGTCCCGGTTTTTTTAAATAGTTTTTCTCGCCACGGTTTTTTGGTAGATGGGTTAAAGATCAATAAATAGCCTTCTTTTGCGCCGCATTTATCCATATAGGTGTAAGTTTGTTCCAGCCCTTGTTTAATGGTGGCCTGTAAGCTGCCGTAAAGCAATTTCAACTCCACCACGGCTTGCTGGGCCTTGTAAAACCTGGTATAGTGATCGATGGGTAAATTTTTATCGATATTTAAGGGCCAGATCACTAATAGATCAGTGCGCATGCGCCCCAGGCCGTATTCCCGTTCCACGCGGCCGCCGCCGTTAACGATTCTTTGCAAAAATGCCTGTAATAATAATTGCGCCCCGGCTTCGGCATAATCGTAACCATCGACCCAGCTTTCAAAATGTTTCCGGAAGAAGTCTTGAAACGCGGTTAATAGTTTATCCATATCCAGGCGACCATCCGTTGTCATGTACCAGGATGCTTCCTGGACCATGGTTGCTTGCGCGCTGTTGGTCAATTGCCTGGGGATGATTTCTTGATATATGCGGTTGGCGATGGCCAATTGCGGTTTTCTTTTGATCAGGCCTAAGTCTACTGCATAGTCGATATCATCTTCGGGTATTTCTTCGATGTCCCCGGAACCTACCAGGAGGGGCGTCAAAACTCGTTTAATCCTGTCTTCCTTTAATTTATCGGTTAATTGATCCAGGTGGGTTTCCCGGCGTAAAATGAGATTTTCTTTGGCCTGTTGGATAATATCCGCTGTAATCGCTGTGCCGCGGTCTTTTCCTTCTTTCATTTCAAAGCAGACTTCATAAGCCAGGGCATTGACGAGCCAGGGTTGTCCTTCGGTTAAATCCCAGACCAATGGGAATACGTCATTAGAAAAAGGTTGACCGGTTTCGCTGGTATGCTGGCGGTACAATTCTTCTATTTCCTGCGTTGTAAAATTTCCCAGCCTTAATGATTTCGCTTTGATATTAAAGGCGCTGCCGCCGGTGACGATTGCTTTTTCTATATCCGAATGCATGCGGTAATCTTTGACATCACGAATACCGCATAATATAATACTCTGGGGAAATAGGGCCGGGCGATTGGGATAACCGCTGCGTAATTGCCGAAGCAGCGATATTAATGTATCCCCCACCAATGAATCCACTTCATCGATAAACAGTACTACCGGTTTTTCGCTTTGACGGCACCAGATCTTGCAAATGATTGAAAGAATCTTTGGCCAATGAATTCATAATTGCCTGGATTCCTTTTTTTACATCTTCCCTGGCCGCCTGAGCATTTTCAATATTGGTGTAAAGGGCTTTGTATTTTCCCTGTTTGTTAAGGAAATCCATTAATGCCAACAGAAAGGAGGTTTTACCCGTTTGGCGGGGGGCGTGAAGTATAAAGTATTTCTCCTGCTGGATGAGAGTCTGGATTTCGTCAAGATCAAACCGGCTCAAGGGATCGATACAATAATTCTTCAGCGGTCTAACCGGCCCGGCGGTATTAAAAAATCGTTCTATTTTCATTTCGATTCACCTTTCCCTCATTATAAACCAAATTGCAGGCAAAGTAAAACCCCCCTTTTTTTCGTCAGGAATTCTCATTTTGTCCTGGAAAAGAAATTTTAATTGGGGGGCAGACACGGAGGGCGCGTGTCTGCCCCTACAAACGTTTAAAACAAAATCACCGGGATGGTGTAATCCACTCCTTCGATCTGGGTGTAACGTGTGGTGTCCATACCCCCGTTATCCTTCCTGTCAAGCCCGATGCCATATAATATTTGCCGGTCATCTTTCCATATATAGGATTTCCCGGAACAGGGGTCAAGGAGGGTGCGATAGGTTTCCAATCCGTTAAGAATTACTTGCACGGGTTTGTCCGGCGTATAATTGAGATGCAACTGGGCGGAAATTTTGGTCAAATCGTAAAAAGCCTTTACTGCATAACCTTTAAATGAAGTCACGAACAAATTTTCCCCCTCTTTTTTATCGATGAACTTTTGAAACTCTTTTTTCCCGCCGGGATTCTGAAGCCACCAGGACCCACCGGTTTTGACATCGTCGTTTCCCAATGGATATTCTTTCCAGAGATACGGCGGTGTTTTATCGGCCAGGTACAATTTTGCCAGGAAATCGAAATAGTACTGCTGCGTCCGATTTCCCTGGTAAAAAAGACCGCCCCTTTTCTTGGCTTGCTGCGCAAGAAAGAAACCTTCAGCCAACAATTGCTTACTGTTGCCGAATTCCTCCTGCTCTATGGGGGGCAAGCCGTCTAGTACCTGCTGAAAAACTTCCCTGGGACAATTCTTCTGGTTCATCAGGCTTTCCAGGCCATGGAGCGTTATTCTCATTATTGCCTTTCCGATCAGGTTGACGATAAGCGTCCGGCTGGTTCTAATGCTTTTTTTGGTAAATTGGATATGCTTCAACAGGTTGGCGGTCCCTTGATTCCAATTGCCGTCCAGGGCATCCATCATATTGACCGCCACGTACAGCTTCCCTACATCCAGCCAGGCCAATAAATTGGGTATTACTCCGTCAGTATAGAGCTCGCCGTCTTTTATTGCCCCGGTAAACTCCTCGAATTGCTCACAGTCGATCATCTTTTGATAACGTTCCAGGAGATACCCATAAGTGGATTTTAGTTCAAGTACTGTTTTTCGATCTTCCAGCAGCCACCGCCCCCAATCATCCCTTACTTTCTCCGGGAAAATCAGCCATTTTGAACCTTTGCCCAATATTTCTTTTCTTTTTTCTTTATAGGGCACATAGTTGTCGTCTTTCCATCCCGGGGAAGCATATAGCCAGGAATCTTTGGTTTCCAACCACTCTTTTGTGTATTTCTCGTTATCGAATTGGGGATCGTGAAGCATCCGAATCCTGTCCAGCACAGAATCGGCCTCGATGTCTACCCCAGGCGGCGCCGTCAAACTCCACAACCGGTAATAGCCATTGCTCTTATCGAAAGACACCGGTTTGAATAATTCCGTCAATTGAACCGTTCGCGCCGGCATGTCCCATTGCTCCCGCACTTCAAACCGCGCGGCCCCGGCGTCGAACCGGTTAAAAACTACATACGCTAACAACAGTACCAACAAGATCAATACAATCATTATAACTCGTTTCATTTTTTTCCTCCTTGCCTCCGGCGGCCCTGCCGGGGGCCAAACTTTTGAAAAAGTTTGATCAAAACTTTTCATTAAATATATAGTACAACTTTCAGGAAAAAAGGTCTCTTCCTTCTCATAAGATTGTCATCTTTTTGTCAAAATTTTCTACATGTTTCCCGCGAAAAAAATGAAAGGAAAAGGGATGAGAAGGAATTTAAAATAAATCCGAATGAGACCCGGTTCTTTCAAAAATAATAAACTCATCCTCTATTTTGTAGATCAACAACCAATCCGGCTCAATATGACACTCTCTCCTATCCGCCCAATTGCCGTCCAACTTATGATCGTGATATTTTGGGTCCAATTCTCCTCCAGCTTCCAACTCCTGCATTAATTCCCTTAATTTATCCGTATTTTTCTTACGTTTTTTTATTCTTTTTACGTCTTTTTTAAATTTGTTTGTGTAAACCGGCTTTAGCATTAAATATCCAGTTGCTTGAACATATCGTCAAAACTCTCACAATAATTCAAATTCTTCCCGGCATCTGTATCTTTAAAAACCTTGATTGTCGCTTTATTGGGGATTTTTTCCTGGAAAGGGATTCCTTTTTGACGCTTCACCATGCGATAAAACATCGAGATAGCTTCTGTCGCGGAAATTCCCAGGGAATTAAAAATAGAATCGACTTCTTTTTTTAATCCCTGATCGATTTTAGCGCTTATCGTCACTGTGTTACTCATACTTTTGCCTCACTTATACTTTCTATACTATGTGTCCGCGGCATCACGTCTAATAAGTACTGCCGCCTTTATATTAATATGAAATAATGCTTTTGTCAATCTTTTGGTTTTTTTTCACCTTGACCCTGGTTAAAGCCGCCAGGAAAAATTTCCAGGCAAAAACACCCTTCAGTCGCCGGGTTTGGGACGGAACTTGTATCCGGCCCCATGAACAGTCATTATATACCTCGGATTCTTAGGGTCATCTTCGATCTTGCTCCACAATTTTAAAATGAAATTATCAATGGTTCGCGGCGAAGGATAATACTCATCCCCCCATACCACATCGATCACCCGGTTCCGATCGATCACCTCATCCGGGTGAGATATAAGGAGTTTTAATATGTCATACTCTTTGGGTGATAATGGATACTCTACCCCTTCCCTGGTGACGGTAAAATTCTTGAAATTGATCTCCGCCTTGCCCACAACAACAATATCTTCCTTTTTTATAGCCTTTTTACTTCTATTCAACACGGCCCCCCCACCCTGGCCACCAGTTCCTTAACGCTAAAGGGTTTGGTGACGTAATCATCCACCCCCAGCTCGAAGCCCAGCAATTTATCGTTCTCCTGGGACCTAGCCGTCAGCATAATGATGGGCATATCGCGGTTCGATTGCTTGATCTTTTTGCATACCTCGAACCCGTCCACCCCGGGCAACATGATGTCCAGTATAATCAAATCCGGTTTTTCCTTGTGAAACGCCGCCAGCCCTTCTTTACCGCTGCCGGCGGTAACCGTTTCATAATCATGAAATTGTAAGGTGTCTTCCAATCCTTCCACGATTGTTTTGTCATCTTCGATAATGAGTATTTTATGCATCAGTATCTCGCTCGTTAATTATTTAAGAGGCAAATAAACTTTAAAAGTACTACCCTTGCCCGGTTCGCTTATTACTTTTATATCGCCCTTATGGGCTTTTGCCGCGTGGCGCGCCAGGAACAAACCCAGGCCGCTGCCTTCCGTTGCTTTTACATTATCATCCCGGATGCGGTAGAATTTCTCGAATATCTTTTCTCTTTCCTTTTCCGGTATGCCCATGCCCTTGTCTGCCACCGCCAGTATCACCCGGTCGCCTTCTGGATAAAGATCGACGCCGATATATTTCTCCTCTTTGGAGTATTTAAGCGCATTATGGACCAGGTTCACCAGGATCGATTTAACGGCCTCGGGATCGAAACATAGCGTTGGAATATCTTCCGCCAATTTCATTTTCAATTGAAAGCCCTGGTTTTCGATATGCGGACGGAGGGAATCCATGACGGCCTGTACATGCTCCCGCAGGGAACTTTGTTTCATTTCAAAGCGCATCTTACCGGCTTCTACTTTTGAAAAATCCAGCATATTGGTTACCATTTCAGACATACGGTCGGTTTCCCGGAGGATGGCCCGGAAATATTCTTTTTTCTTTGCTTCGTCTTTGATCCAGCCCAGTTCCATTTTTTCCGCCATCAACCGGATGCGGGTGAGGGGCGTTTTCAAGGTGTGAGAGGCGGAATCGACGAAATCCGATTTCAGACGCACCAGTTCCGCTTCCCTGGTGGTATATTTATAAAAGAACCAGACCCCCAGCAGCAGCAGGGAGATAATGGCCGCGATCAAACTGTAATTGATCCACATTTCTTTTTTAACCGTGGATTCGATATATCCTCCCCGAAGGCTGGAGAGGACCAGGTCGCGGTTGGAATAAAAGCGTTTAAAGGGAATTCGCGATAATGTAACCGCGTCGATAGGGTTTGTGGGGGCGGCGGGTTTGTTTTCAATGGACACGGTCAGGGGTTCATTCGCTATATTTTTTTTCACGATAGGAGGAAGCGCCTGGGAAGCGATGAAATCGAAAGAAAGCATAAACCCGAAAACCAGTTCCGGTGAGAACGAATTATCGCGGGCGGCGCCGGTAATTTTGGTATAAACGATATCCGGTCGATCTTTCAAGGGGAGGGGGTCGGACCTGGTCCATAATTTCAATTTCTTAACTTCTTTATAAAACATGGTCTTGGCGTCAGTGGGGAGATAGAATTCCCGTAATTTATAGAAAGTTGTTGTATTTTCTCCTTTCTCGTTTTTATCCGGCGCGCTTTCCAGCACATCGAAATATTTCCAGCGCACATCGATATCCAGTTCCGAGAGGTTCTCAAGGCCTTCCATTGCCCTGACTCGGTCAAAACGCTGTTGGTCCCCCCGGTTTTCGCTTTTTTTTATATGCCGAAGCAAATAGTCCAGGGCTTCATTTTTAAAGTAAGCGAAAGTCTCTTTATCGGTGACCGCATCATAGTCGAAGCGGAGGGTTTCGTCATAGAGGCGGAGGTAGTATTCCGCCGCTTTATCCTGGAGGTCCATTTGTTTATACACCCGGGCCGCCAGGTAAAGAGCCAGGGAATAAAGGGTAGTATCTTTTTCCAGGGCGCCGGGGGGTTGGAGTAAAATATCGCTCAAATAAGCGGCGGCCTGGGGGAATTTATTCATCTTGTAGTAACAGCGGGCAATGGCATGGTAGGTATAGAACCAGCCCCGCTTTTCTTTTATTTTTGCCAGGGCTTGCAGGTATAATCGGATGGCTTCCGGGTAATTCCTTTCCTTAAGCTCCGAATTTTCCGCCTGTTTGAAAAGAATATCTCCCGGGGTGAAAACGGTTCCCTTTAAAAAGGTGGCTTTCCTGGTAAAGGGGAAAATATAGGCGCCGTCGTGGCTTATTAGGAAAGGGTATTTCACAACGGGGTTTTGCAGGAGAATTTCTTTTATGAGATTTTGCACGCTATCCTGGTTCTCGATTGCGGTAGGGGTTGCCTGGCTGGACATTTGTTTAAAGGTATTATCTACGGAGGTTTCGATTAGCCGTTCTATTTCGTCGCGGATCAGGGCAAGGGAGGCGTTGTATTTTTCCCGGAGGTTGAGGTCTCTTGCTTTTCGCTGTTGGGAGACATAGAAGAGGCCGAGGCCGCTGATAACCAGTCCCGGTAAGATCACGGCCATCATCAGCAGGATGAAGCGGCGGTTTCTTTTAAGCGATTCAAATTTCAAAGGCATTTCCGATAGATTATATAATAGGGGGGTTGATAAATCAAACCACGATCCCAAATCCAATTATAAATGATTAATTATAAATTATAAATTATAAATGGGATTGGCCGCGGGAACAGTCGATGCCTAAAAAATCACTCCCACCGGCAGAACCACCACCTTGATGTCGCCCCGATCCACTTCTTTTTCCAGCGGCCTGGCGTCTTCCTGGCTTAATTCCACGAAGACCAGTAAGACGATTTCCTTTAAACCCAATTGCCGGGCGAATGCCGCAGCCTGGTCGATGCCTTTTTCATACCCATACATATCCTTGAAACTCTTTAATTCCAATGCATAGACTTTTTCACGGTATCTGAGAATCAAGTCGATCTTGCCGTTTCCCGTCGGGAATTGCGGGATTACTTCCACGCCCCTGGTTCTCAGCAAATCGTACAGGTAACGATATAAATTAAAATGATAAATGGCTTCGTAAATTCTCAAATCGTCTTTGCGGCGGGGGACATTTTTAAAGGAGGTTTCCTGGTTTTTCTTTAAATAAGCCCTGTAGCGTTTAACGATATTGGGGATTTGGAGTGTTTCTTCGTTAATCGCGTCTTCCATGGCGTCCAGGGGATGGATCAACTGGCCCAGGTAACTGAAAAATCGATTGGAAAAATAGTTGAATATCCGTTTTTGCACAAAGGGGCAGGAAAATTTAAGGTAATATTCATCGTCGGCCACCTTTTCCTGATCGATCACCCCATTCATGTATAAATAATTGATGTCCGGGTTGTCGAAATGGAAAGCGATTTTTTCGTCGGTTTTAAAAAATTCCATGACTATTTCGTCGTAAGGAGGTTTGTTTACTTTGCTGATGAGGTTTAAGATATTGTTGCTGGGAAGGATATGGGTGGCGGCGCCGTAAGCCTCTTTATAGTTGCGCATGGTAATGGGTTTTTTAGGGTCGTGGTTATAAGTTTCGGTGAGCAGCTCGGCGAACCAGCAGGTTAAACCCGGCTGGCCGCGGGTTTCTTCATAGAGCTCCCGGACCACTGCTTCTTCTATTTTTTGGTTGCTTTCCTTTTCATACCATTGGAACATGGCTTCCACTTCGGCCTGGGTCAGGTTGGGAATATGGAGGCTGCGCTGGATATTAAAGGGTGAGCCCTTCTGGTTTTCGATGCCCAGGACGCTGCGCACCCCGATTAAGGCCAGGCCGTGGAGTAAACACGTTTTCTCCCCAGCCGGCTTTGTGGATTCATTGCCGCGGCTTAGATACATATCGCGGAATATACTGACCAGGCGATTGATAAAATTCTCTTTCAGTGCATCGAATTCATCCAGGATCAAGATGACAGGTTTCCGGAAATATTTGCCGGTAAACAAATCCGGGATGTCATTAATTTGCTTGATAACCGGTAAAGATTTATCGAAAGCGATGTTCAATTTTTTAATCAATATTTCGAGGAATTTTTTTTCATTTTGTTCATCTTTAGCCCGTTCCAGGGAAAGGATCCCGATCTCGTATTCTTGAGTGGGATTTATTTTTTTTACGACCTCTTGCATGATCCAGGTTTTTCCAGTTTGGCGGGGCGCCCAGACCGTAAAATAATGGCCGCCTTCGGCGGGGAATTCACCGGTCAGGTTGATATATGCTTTTTCCACCAGGCTTTCCCTGGTGGCATAATAATGCAATTTCGGGTTAATGGGCCCATAGGATGAAAATTTTCTCATGGGGACCTCCTTTTATTCGTCGGCATTTATTATATTTTATCAAATTTTGGATACTTAAGCAAATTAGGCCGGCAAATTAGTTTGACGTCAAATCCTTTTCGGCGAAGCCGTTCACAATAAAGTCCGAAGGACACAGCAATCGTTTTTCGTTTATCACTCGGTATCCTCTATGCCCTCTGTCAGGACTGCGTCATTCTAAGAAAGCACGAAATTCGAAATTCGAAACAAATTCCTCTGACCAAAACCCGAAAAACCCCAGTGCGGTTGGTGTTTTTGTGCGGAAAAATCGCACAACCAGTCGGAATCTCCTTTTTTCACTGCAAATAAATGGCATAGTCAGCCCCCTTTTGTAGTTTTCGCCGCGGATAAATGTCAAAGTCACCTGGAATCCGGTTGTTTTACGCTGAAAAACGCAAAAGTCGCCTGGTTTTCGGTTCTTTTCAAACGAAAAAATGGAGATTCCACCTGGTTTCCGGTTGTTTCTATTCTGAAAAATGTGAAAGTCGCCCGGTTTCCGGTTGTTCTCCTCTATTTGAAATGTATCTTCCTATTGACTTTATAACACAGATCGACTAATATAAGGATGAGAAAAAGATGATAATTTGCGGCGATTTCCATGATAGAAATAAGGAGACGATATGCATAATACCTATACAGCGGTGGTAAAAAATGAAGGCGATTGGTGGATCGGATGGATCGAAGAAATTCCAGGAGTCAATTGCCAGGAACGTACACGGGAACAGCTATTGGATACCTTGCGTATAACGCTTAAAGAGGCCCTGGAATCAAATCGCAGTGAGGCCATTGCAGCCGCCCAATCCCATTACTACGAAGAAGTCCTGTACGTATGAAGAGAAAAGAACTCCTGGCACACCTGGCAAAGTATGGATGTCAGCCTCTCAGGGAAGGTAGTAGACATTCATGGTGGTGGAACCCGACTTTAAACAAACGATCTTCCGTACCGAGACATACTGAAATCAATGATTTCCTGGCAAGCAAAATCTGCAAAGACCTGGGGATTCCATCAAAAAGATAAGAGAGTAGTCGGAAAGGATAATTGTCTGAACCGGGATGAGTGGGATGATTTGGATGACCGTGATACCGGATGCCGTTAAGCCATTATCCTGTGCATCCTTTCATCCTGTATATCCTGGTTCGGACTTTACGTTAATTAATCCTCTTCCACTTGTTTTATTTTTAACACATCCTCGATATATGCGTATATGTCTTTTTCCACTGCATTGTATTCCGACGGGTGAATCCGTTTCCCCTCAAAATCGATCTTCACATCCTGGAGAAATTTTTCGAATTCCGGATTCTGCTCACACAGTTTGTTTATAGTCTCCCAATCCAGGGAATCACGCAGTTTCGCCGGATAAAGTACATCCGATGAATCTATATCGGAGAGGTCTAATTTGATAATCCCGATCCCGAATGAAGAGGCCAACCGTTTCAATTCCGCTTGCAGTTCATCATCTTCGTTGATCTCTGTTGTAACAAGATATCCTTCATGCGCCCAGGATGAATTAGATACAGCCTGGAAAAATGATTCTCTATAATTACTTTTGTTAAGGACCTTTTTTATCTCGAAGGAATATAAATGAAGAGCATTATTATCTGAAATACGATTTAACTCGATTACATCGGAACTCCAATCATCTATCGGCAGATAGAAACCCACCATATCCGGGTAAACCCATTGGTTGTATCCCGGTTTCAAAGACTTTTCATGGGCAATAGTTTTGGTGTAGATGGATTTGCCGCGGTTGAACAATGGACTGGCAGAAGTATAATATGTGAGCACAGGGTGGAGATCTTTTTCCTTAAAACTTGATTGAGTTTCAACTTTTTTGGTTTCGGTTTTCTCAACCGTTTCCATCTTTCCCTGTTTCAGTTCCTGTTCTCTTTCTTTAAGAAAGAACCTTGTAGGTCTTAAACCGACTTTAATAAACCTGGATTTTTCATTGTCGCGAACATCGACGTACAATTGGGCACCGACAGACATCCAGGGTGTTTTTCCTATTTTCCGTAATTTTTTATCTAATCCTTTTTCGAGTCCCATTTTCCAGATATCCTGGTAAGTTAGTGGGATTGTTGCCTGCTTTAGTACCTCATAAGCAAAATCATAAAATGTATATGTCATCACAACCTCCGGTTAAAGTTCTATGTATTCCTTTTTATCAACTCCTACTCTCTGGGCCGCTTTAAAATTAAGAGAAGTTTATGATGATCACTAGCTATAATAGTAGCCGAAACAAGTTCCCATCCCTTCTCACCCTGCTCATTCAAAATCTTATTCACCTCATCTTTCACGCCAAAAAAATTACTTTCCAAAACAAGAACTGTATTATATTCCCATTCCATATTATTTTCCTTCTATTTCTTTTTCTACCATTGCGATCTCTTCTTCGGTGAGGCCATATAATCCATAGACCATCCGGTCGATGCGTTGGTCCAATTGGGAAATCGCCTCACTGAGCCTTTCCTTCTCCCGGTTATCCCTTCCTCCTTGAATCCTTTAATGCGCTTCAAGCCACCAGATTGCCTTTCCTTATGCTCTGACATTATGAGGTGCCGCATCTGTTTCTTATTAATAACCTCGTGGAGGAATCTTCTTTGGTTGGTGATTAGCTGATTGGTCGGCATAGGTATCCGCGGCGCTCCATCCATTTTAAAATTTGCATATTTCACTAGAACCGAAAAACAAGAAAAAAGCAACTGGGGCAAGGCGCCCGTCGCGGCGATTTTTCTCTCCGCACCAAGAATTTTTGTCAAAAACCGCCTACTTTGCTTCCACGCCGAGAACTTTGGGCAAAACACAGCATATTTCCATCCCGCGCCGGGAATTTTGTTTCTGCGCCGCATATTTTTGCCTCCGCACCTCGTGCATTCCTCTAAAATCTCGTGCTTTCGACTTAGAACCGCGTGTAATTCTTCAAAATCTTGTGGACTCTCCAAAATTCCCGTGGATTTCTCTAAAATCTTGTGGAATTGCCTCTGCACCACGTAGTTTTCTCCAAAATCTCGTGGATCCTCCAAAATTCCCGTGGATTTCACTCCGCACCTCGTGGATTCCGCAAAAATCTCGTGGATTTGTCTAAAATCCCGTGGATTTCACTCCGCACCTCGTGGATTTCTCCAAAATCTCGTGGATCCTCCAAAATTCCCGTGGATTTCATTCTGCACCGCGTGGATTCCGCAAAAATCTCGTGGATTTGTCTAAAATCCCGTGGATTTCGTTCCGTACCAGGTTTTATTGATATTTCCGGGGAAAAACGGACTATAAAAAAAATTCTTATTGAAAAATCAACCGCCATCAAAAAAAATTGTTTTTATTCTTGCATACCCCCTTTTTTTTCTTAAAAATCCCGCGCTTTCCTCGAAATCCCAGCGTTTTTGCCTATAACCGAGCGCGTTGTAGAAAATCCTGGCGCGTTGGCCAAAAATCTAGCGCGTTTGTCTAAAACCGACCGCGTCGGACTCAGCACCGACCGCGACGCAAAAAAACCGACCGCTGCGCAAAAAATCCGACCGCGTTGAACTCTGCACCGACCGCGTCGGGAAAAAACCGACCGCTGCGTAGAAAATCCGACCGCGTTGAGAAAAAACCGACCGCGTCGGACTCCGTACCAGGTTTTATTGATATTTCCGGGGAAAAACGAGATACGCAAGAGAAATTTTTCATGCGTATGTGCGCTGCCAAGTTACTTTTACCGGGTAAGGCCACCAAATTGGTCTGGCGCCAAATCCTCCTCTATTTGAAGAGAAAACAGGGGCATTTGTGATTACTTTCAAAAAGAGGAATGGAAGTGAGGGAATAAATGAGGGATTAAGTGAGGGAATAAATGAGGGAATAAATAAGCTGTTTTTTCATATTGCCACTCATCCCGGCGAAAGGCTAACTGAAATATCGAATCAACTGAAAATTCCTAAAAAAACGCTTGAAAGATGGATTAAAGAATTAAAAGAACAGGAGAAAATACATTTCAAAGGGAGCAAGAGGAATGGAGGTTATTATGCATTGTGAGCCCCTGGGAACAGGCGATGCCTAAAAAATCACTCCCACCGGTAGACCGCCACCTTGATGCCAACAAATTGGTCTGACGTCAACTCCTTTTCGGCGAAGCCGTGCACAATAAAGTCCGAAGGACACAGCACCCATTTATAATTTATAATTTATCGTTTATAATTTATCGTTTTTCATTCATATCTCAGTGTTCTCTGCGCCCCCTGCGGCGATCTTTTCTTATTTTATGCCCTTCTTACGGCTTCCCGCCCCCATTTCTACCGGTAGGAAAGGGATGGGAAAGCAGTGGGAATGGTATCAAACAGCGTAAGAAAGGCATCCCGGAACAGAAAAACCGCATAGAGAAAGGAATTATTCCTTTTTTTACTCATATACAGGAAGCCTTGAAAAGAGCAAAAGATGAGAGCACGGCTTCACAATTGACGGGATTAAGTAGAAAAGATTTTGCCAACCGGCGCAGGAAATATCAAAAATAGTCTACCCTTCTGCGTGCCTGACTGTGTTAGTCAGCGGCTAAATTTCCCGGATTTGTTCCCCTGTCAGGCCGGTGGTTTCGGCGATGACGTCGATGGGAATGCCTTTATTCAACATTGCTTTTGCGATTTTTAAAGCTTTGGACCTTTCGCCTGCTTCGATTCCTTCTTCTCTTCCCTCTTCCCTGGCATATTCGACACGTCCGCGTTCATCCTGGATAAATATTCCTTTGTCGTCATAGGCGTCGAGTTCTTCCCTGGTCCAGCTTAATTGGTTGGCCACCTCAAAAGCTTCCCGTATTTCCCCGGGTACTTCCATCTCCATGGGTATCATGGTCATGTCCCCGGCATTTTTTACGAAATAGATCCATTTGTCTTTTACATCCGCCAGATACTTGAGGCCTTTATTAAATTTGGGTAATTCCACGAAGTTTAATTCAAAATCCTTGAAATAATGGCCGTTGGTGTTCTCTTCGAGGATGAGGTGCCGGGAGGTGTAACCGGAACTTTCTTTGAATAGTATGAAATCCAGGAACCCTAAAAAGATAACCTGGTTTAACTTCGGATAATCATCGGCCCTGCTGAGCTGCTGGGAATATGCTTTACTGACATAATACATGACCCTTTTCTCGAAAGCGGCGGTATGGATGACCTGCATTTCGATGATGTAGTGAATTTTTCGTTTGTCGATGGCTTTGATGTCCAGGATGGTTTGTTTGAGTTCTTTGAGCCTGGGGACCTGGTAAGGATCGGTGATGGTGATATCGATGATTTCTTTTGCGGTCCCGGCAAAGTTGAGAAGGTTATTGAGAAAGCTGATGAGGATTTCTTTTTTGTTTTCATCGCCGAAGATTTTCCTGAAGGCGATATCGTTTTTAGGGTCTGCGAATTTCATACGATGCTCCTTTTCATGCCGGTATTATAATATTGTTTTATGTTTTTTTCAATATTCAAGACAAAATCAGGCCACCCCCGGGGAAAAATAACTCTTGCCTTTTTTTCGGGCCAAAAAATTGGTCTGGCGCTAAATCCAATAACAAAGTTGCTGTGCCTGACGGTGTTCATGGAGAGAAATCTTCCGGTACAGTCCTGAATGTCACTAAGTTAAGGCTACATAGCAATTTTTGAATTCCCTGTTTTTCAAGTTATCGCCAATTTAAATAAAATATCCGAAAAAAGTTTCAGAAAGTGCTGGACTCTCCCTTCATCATGTGTTAAAATTTATAT
>JAPKZK010000181.1 GCA_026393835.1 Candidatus Aminicenantota bacterium
GGGAACTCGTTTTTATATAATCATAAGGGAAACTGCTTTTTACCGGTTCCCCGGAAAATCGATTCTTCCAGTAGTCCCGCTCCCGGGTGTTTTGCGCCGCTGCAACTTTTAACTCTCTTAAATCTCTGTTCATTATTCTTACCTTCAAATTATCCTGGCATTAATCGGTTTACACACGTTCCGTGTCATCATGCACAAGTGCCGCGTCATATGGCACAAGCCCCGTGTCTTATGGCACAAGCCCCGTGTCATATGGCACAAGCCCCGTGCCATCATGCACAAGTGCCGTGCCATATGGCACAAGCCCCGTGCCATCATGCACAAGTGCCGTGTCATATGGCACAAGCCCCGTGCCATCATGCACAAGTGCCGTGTCATATGGCACAGGCCCCGTGCCATCATGCACAAGCCCCGTGCAATATAACTCAGGCGCTGTGTCATCTTGCACAAGCCCCGTGCAATCATGCACAAGCGCCGTGTCATTTGACACGGGCCCCGTGCAACCTGGTTTAGGCGCGCTGTCATCCGGAACAAATGAGGTGGCAAATGAAATCTATATTCATAATTCGAAATCGATTTCGGGAACATGTGACTCCGGTATCAATAATCGTTGGGATATATGAATATCGTTTAACCTGGTATCTTTATTTTCTATCACCTGGCGGATAATCTCGATAAAATGGTTTAAAAACGCCTCGGCTGTGGAGAATTTAAACAATTCGGTGGAATATTCCAGCATGAACTGTATCCCCTTTTCCAGCCTCTTGGCCCACAACAGCATGTCGAACTTGGCGTTGCGGTACCGGTGCTGGTAGAATTTAAACAAGAGCCCCGGGGCTTCCAGCGCCGGGTGTTCATAATTCTCTACGTTGATACAAATATCGAAGAGAGGGTTCCGGGAAGCCGTGATTTCCAGGTTCAATAATTTCACCAGCATCTCAAACTGCACGTCCTGGTTTTCAAAGACCTGGAGTGTAGAGGTTTTTACTTCCTGTAAAAATTCCCTGAATGACATGTGGGGACGGGGGAAATTCCGCAGCGGCAGCATGTTGACGAACATACCGATCATTTCCCGCAAGTCGTGGTGAGGTCGTCCCGCCGAGGTGCTGCCGATAACAATGTCGCTCTTGCCCGTATACCTGGACAACAATATATTTAAAACGGCTAACAGGCTCATGAACAGGGTTACGCCTTCACTGGCGTTTATCTCTAAAAACCGTAACGCTTCTTCTTCGGGTAAATGGAACTCCAGGAACGAGCCTTTGAATTCCAGCGATTTCGGCCTGGGATAATCGGTGGGGAAATTCAAAGCCGGGACGCCGTCTGAAAATGTTTTTAGCCAATACCCCGACTGCCCGGCGATTCTCCCTGACCCGGGCAGTTGGTTCTGCCATTGGGAAAAATCTCTATACTGTACCCTCAACGGCGGCAATTCTTCCCCGTTATACAACCGGACCAGTTCTTTAATCAGAACCGCATATGCCGAGGCATCGCAAATAATATGGTGGATATCGAACAGCCAGAGGTATTTGTCTGCCCCGGTTTTAACGATCTCCAGCCGCATCAGGGGCGCACGGGCTAAATCGAAAGGCCGGATAAACCCATCGCTGATAATCCCGGGATCGCCGCCGGGAAGTTCCCGGTATTGGATGCAGAAATCCACATCCCCTGGGCGCCGGATCACCTGCACCGGTTCTCCGTCTACCACAAAAAAGGCTGTACGCAAACTTTCATGCCTCCGGATAAGAGTTTTAAAGGCATTTTCAAAAATTTCTACCTGCGTATGATCCAGTTTCCCTTCTATTTCCATGATAACCACTGTGTTGTAAAATACGCTTTCCGGACGCAATTGCTGCAAGAAATACAACCTCTCTTGCGCAGAGGAGATGGGGTAGTATTCCCGCTTTTCTGCGGGTTCGAGGGAGTAATACTTAGCCTCCCCGGCATTCTTTACGGTCTCTGCCAACCCCTGGATGGTGGACGTAGTGAAAAGATGGCTTAAGGTTAGTTCCGCATTGAAGGTTTTGCGAATTTCCGCTATCACGGTGAGGCCTTTTAACGAATCGCCGCCCAACTCGAAAAAGTCATCCCGGATACCGATTCGATCAAACCCGAATAAACGCTGCCATATCTCTGCCAGGGTATTTTCGATTTGATCCCGGGGAGCCTCATAGGCGTCCGATAAATGGGAACGCCGGTGAACCGAGGCGGCGACAGCACCCGGGGCAGGTTTATCTTGCTCCCGCAGGGGCTGGGGGGATAAAATTTTCATTCCCATGGCAAAGGGGTCGGCCTGGGCGGGGTAATAATTCCGGTCAAAGGGATAGCCGGGCAACGGGATACGCTGTTTTTTTTCACCGGCATAGAACGCCTGCCAATCGGGCTTGATACCGTAAAGCCATAATCTGCCGATTTTGTCCAGCAGGAAATAATCATCGGCTACTTTTCTCTGGGGACGCCTGACCAAGTGAAGAATCCGCTGCTCGGGGTTTTGATCGATGTATCGAACAACCAGGGCGCTGAGGTCGCTGCCGGGCCCGACTTCTATGAAGATAGCATCCTGCCATTTGTTTACCAACAGTTTAATACCGTCTCCGAATTGCACTGTCTGCTGCAAATGGGTCGCCCAATAGGCGGGATCGACGGCCTGGTTTCCCTGGATCCAATTCCCGGTCACATTGGAAATGTACGGGATTTGCGGAATATTTAAGCGGAGCGAAGCCGCGGCTTCCCGGAACTCCCCTGCAATGCCCGCCATCATAGGTGTATGGAGCGCCCGCGATGCCGGCGCCCGCATGCATAGTAGTTTTTTCTCTTTGAGTTTTCTTTCAAAGGCGTCAACTGCAGCGGGAGAACCGGCGACAATACAGGACGGTCCATTATCGATGGCCATTGATAATTCGTGTTCCCGGTTTGTTTCCCCTGCCAACAATGGGGCCACCTCCTGCCTCGGCAGGGGAACGCTCAGCATAGCGCCGACCGGCGCTTTTTGGATTAATTTTCCCCTGGAAACCACCAATCGTAATGCATCTTCCAAGCTGAAAACCCCGGCTGCGCAAGCAGCGGCATATTCGCCGAAACTATAACCGATCATGGCCTGGGGGGCGACACCCCAGGCTGTTAACAATTTTACCAGGGCATATTCGAATATAAATATTATGGGCTGGGCGACTTCGGCCTGGTCAATAATATTGGCCCCATAGGACTTATTGGGCGTATTATTCTCAAAAGATGGGTAAAGAATTTCTTTGAAATCATATCCTGTGAGGGGCTGCAGGATGACAAAGCAACGGTCCATTTCCTCGCGAAATATGGGTATGGTCTTATACAATTCCAATCCCATGCCCACGTATTGCGAACCTAAGCCTGGAAACATAAATATCACCGGTGGTTCCTGGTTTTCCCCGGCGGCGGAAAAAGTTTTCACCCTAAGATCATTGGGATCTCCGGGGTGGGTGAATGCCTGGACAATTTCCGCTGCTGAGGAACTAACCACCATGCGCCGATGACGAAAAGCCCGTCGCCCCACCTGCAGGGTATAGGCCGCATCGGCCAGGTTTAGACCGGGATTTTTTTTCAAATACTCGGCCAGGTTTTCGGTCATTTTATCAAGGGCAGTTCCTGTTTTAGCAGACAATAAAATCAAATGGAAATCTCTTTCTTCGCGTTCTTCGCGTTCTTCGCGTCCTTCGCGGCTCTTCTCAATTTCCGGCCATGCCTCCAGCACCACATGGGCATTTGTGCCGCCGATGCCGAAGGAACTAACCCCGGCCCTGGGCGGGCCTGTTTCGTTTTTCCATTCCCTGGGTTGGGTATTGACATAAAATGGACTGTGTTCGAAATCGATCTGTGGGTTTGGGGTTTGGAAATGGAGGCTGGGGGGTATCAAACGGTTTTTCAATGCCAGGACGGTTTTGATAAAACCCGCGATGCCCGCCGCCGCGTCCAGGTGACCGATATTGGTTTTCACCGAACCTATGGCGCAGAATTGTTTTTTATCGGTATTAAAAGCGGTTTTAAGTCCTTCGATTTCGATGGGGTCCCCCAGGTGGGTCGCCGTGCCGTGGGCCTCTACATAAGAGATACTTTCCGAGTCCACGCCGGCTATTTCAAGGGCCGCTTTTATCACCTCAGACTGCCCCTCCACACTGGGCGCATTATAACCGATCTTCCGGCTGCCGTCATTATTAACAGCCGAACCTTTAATCACGGCGTAAATATGATCGCCGTCTTCCAGGGCTTCTTCCAACCGTTTCAGCACCACGATACCGGCCCCTTCACCTTCGACGGTTCCCCTGGCGTGGGCATCGAAGGCCCGGCAGTGACCGTCGGGCGAGCCGATCATACCCTCCTGGTACAGGTAACCGGCTTTGCCCTCTGCGTTTATAGATACACCCCCGGCCAGGGCCATATCGCACTCTGCATTCAACAACCCCTGGCAGGCCAAGTGAATGGCCACCAACGAAGAAGAACAGCCGGTGGCTAGAGTTATAGCGGGCCCCTTTAGATTAAAATTGTAAGCAATCCGCGTTCCGAACATAAAATTACTGTTCAAATTGAAAATCTCGAATTCCTGGGAAGGGCTTTTAGCCCGGCTTAACGCATGAGTAACCCATTTTATATTGGGTGAGGCGCCGGAATAAACGCCAATCAACCCGGGGAAGGCCCCAGGATTGTAACCGGCATCCTCAAACCCAGCCCAGGCGCATTCAAAGTAAATTCTCATTTGGGGGTCCATCAACCGGGCTTCCGCCGGGGTATAACTGAAAAATTCCGCATCAAAGTATTCAGCCCCTTCCAGGAACCCCCGGGCCTTTACATAATTGGGATGGGCCAGCAATCCCGACTCCACCCCGGCCTCTTCCAGTTCCCTATCGGTAAAAAATATGATGGATTCGACTCCGCTTTTCACGTTCCCCCAGAATGCTTCAATGGAGGCTGCCCCGGGAAACCGGCAGGCCATCCCGATAACAGCGATTTCAAGCCCTGTGGTTCCAGTCATTTAAGACTCCTTCTTTTTTGTATTTTCTGCAAACGCCTGTTTTTTCCTTCCTCTACCTTTGCTTTCCGGTCTATTTCGCTCGCCTTCTCCTCCCGGCTCAAATATTGCGCCAACATGCGAATGGTGGGATATTGGAAGATAATCACCCCGGGAATTTCGATGCCAAGCTCCTGATCCAAACGGGCATTCATCCGGATAAGATTGAGCGAATTCCCCCCAACACTGAAAAATTTATCATCGATTCCTATTTTTTCTATTCCCAGTACCTCTCGCCAAATTTCGCCGATCAATTTTTCCACAGCGGTACGGGGGAGAACATAATCGTTGCCCGATAGGAGACCGGTACTCCCGGGATCGGGCAAGGCTTTCCGATCTAATTTACCATTGGGATTAAGAGGGATTTTTTCCAGTGCTGCGAAAAAAGCCGGTATCATGTAGTCAGGGAACACCCTGGCAAGGTATTCCCTTAATAACTCGATATCGAATGTTTCAACCGCCCCACCGGCGGGAACAAAATAGGCGCACAGATACCTCTCCCCATTTTCCCGTTCCCTGTCGATAACGACAGCTTCTTTGACTTTCTCATGGGCCCCTAACCGGCTTTCTATTTCCCCGGGTTCTATTCTGAACCCCCTGATCTTTACCTGGTGATCGAGCCTGCCCAGGAATTCGATATTCCCGTCCGCCAACCTACGCGCCAGGTCGCCGGTGCGATATAACTTTGAATGATGAATGCGTGGAAGATCGAATGATGAATGATGAAAATCGATGAATTTTTCCAAGGTTAATTCCGGGTTGTTTAAATACCCTGAACCGACCCCGTCACCCGCTATGTATAATTCCCCCACCACATTCAACGGGCAGTGGTTCAGATATTTGTCCAGCACAAACAGACCGGTGTTGCCCACGGGACCGCCGATGGGCACACTGGAAAGATTTTCGAATTTTTCAACATCCGTCCGTTGGATCTCCAAGACGGCCGAAATAATGGTACACTCTGTAGGGCCGTACATATTAAATACCCGACAATCCTGGTGTACCGACGCAAAAGCCTGCTGTACCAACTCACGACTTAATTTCTCGGCCCCGAGAAATAAGTACCTCAACATCCTGGGCGTCCCCGATGCGTTTAAAAAGTACCGGTAGTGGGTGGGGGTTATATGCAGAACAGTAATATTGTTCCGGTTCATAAAAGCTGCACACGCGTGCGGATTCAACAACAGTTCATCCGGGACCATGTACAGGCTGGCGCCGGTGGTGATACCGATAACGATCTCCCACACGGACCAATCGAAATAATATGATAAATTCTGCAAAAACCGGTCTTTTACCCCAAATTCCAAAGACCTGTATCCCCAGTCCAATAATGGAGATAGATTGGCATGGGTAATGGGGACGCCTTTGGGTTCTCCCGTGGAACCGGAGGTGAAGATAACATAAGCAAAATTCGAGGGGATCGCATTGGGTATGGGGAATGGAGAATGGGATGTAATCGCAGGAGGTACGTTTTCTAAAAAGATTACTTCGCCTTCCCACCTTCCCATATTCTCACTATCTTCATATAGACGCCGGGTGGCGACCAATATCTTTGCACGGCATTCACAAAGAATATATTTCGACCTGGTAGCCGGCGCTTTGGGGTTTAAAGGCACATAGGCGCAACCTACTTTTGTAATACCCAATATCCCGGTGATCATATCGATCGAACGGTTCATCATCAGGCCCACCAGGACATTCCCCCCATCCCCAACCCCCTGTTGAACCAGGGAACAGGCAAGCCCACCGGATTGATTATTCAATTGGCGATAGGTTAATTGGTGGGGCCATTCATGAATTACCTCTACAATAGCGATATGGTCCGGCGACTTTTCCACCTGGGTTTCGAATAATTCAGGGATGGTCTTGTCCGTCGGGTATTCCACCCCGGTATTATTGAAATCGAAAAGAATCTTTTTCTTTTCTTCCGGCGAAATAATTTCTATTTCCCATAGTTTCTGTAGAGGATTTTCCAGGATAGAAGAGAGAATACGGTTA
>JAPKZK010000023.1 GCA_026393835.1 Candidatus Aminicenantota bacterium
GGATGTCCATTACAGCAGCGGTGTTTACAACAAGGCGTTTTATTTAATCGCCGTCTCTTCCGGTTGGACCACCCGGATGGCCTTTGATATTTTTGTCAAAGCCAACACCGATTACTGGACCGCCAGCGAAACGTTCGCGTCAGGCGCCAATGACGTCAGGCAAGCGGCCCTCGATTATGGCTATAACTGCGCGGCTGTCGCCACTGCATTTGCCAATGTCGGTATTACTATCACCGCATGCCCGTCTAACAATCCCCCGGTCGCTAATTTTAGCGGCAACCCCACCACCGTTCTTGTGGGTAACAGCGTTGCCTTTACAGACTTATCCACCAACGCCCCGACTTCCTGGTCCTGGAGTTTCCCAGGCGGCACACCCAGCACAAGTACAGCCAAAAACCCGACCATTACCTATAGTACCGTCGGAACATATGATGTGACCTTAACCGCCACCAATGCTTACGGCTCAGACGGCGAAACCAAGACCGCTTATATCACGGTATCCAATTCAATTCCCGATGACATCGCCGATGCCTTAGACGTTACCGGTATGACCTTTACCAAGACCGGAAGCCCCGTTTGGTATCGGGTCACCGACGTTTATTATAACCTCGGGGATTCAGCCAGAAGCGGCGCCATTGGCAACAGCCTATCCACCTCCATTGAAACCAGCGTTACAGTGACTGCGGCCAAAAACGTTAAATTCTGGTGGCAAGTTTCCTCTGAAGCCAATTATGATTACCTGAGATTCTTTATCGACGGCGTCCAGAAAAACCAGATTTCCGGTTCAACCACCTGGGCCCAGGTATCCAACTCTATAGCTGCCGGCACCCATATCCTGAAATGGACCTACATCAAGGACGCTTCGGTAGTCAGCGGTTCCGACTGCGGTTGGGTAGATAAACTCGAAATCGTAGACGGCGGCGGAGTCGTCTATTGCACCGCGGCAAGTACTAATACTGCTGATGAATGGATCGCACGTGTTCGCGTCGGTACACTGGATAAATCTTCCACTGCTTCCTATTATTCGGATTTCACCTCCATCGTCACCAATTATACCCGTGGCGTCAGCCAGAGTGTAACCTTGAATCCAGGTTTCTCCGGTAGTTCTTATACCGAATATTGGAGAATCTTCATCGACTATAACAAGAATGGTGTTTTCACGGATACCGGTGAAACCGCTTTCAGTAAAACCGGTTCCGCGGCCGTTACCGGAACATTTACCATTCCCACTTCCGCTTCCACAGGTAATACCCGCATGAGGGTAACCATGAAATACGGCGGCTATGCTGCTTCCTGCGGAACATTTACCTACGGCGAAGTCGAAGACTATACAGCCAATATCATTTAAATCTAAATTTTTGTAACCCCCGGGGCAGGCGGCGCAAGTCGCCTGCCCCTTTGTTTTTCCCTAATCACGGTAGGGGTTTTATTTATCAAACCCGATCCCGTTAGATTTCAATCCCAATCCGGTAAAGTAATTTCCTGCCTGTCCCTTTCCCCCAAAAGCCTAACCTCCTGTCCAATTTTTTTAATTTTCCTTGACAATCGAATCGGTTTTCGTTACACTTTAACCTTTAAAAAAAAATCCAGGAGGATTATCATGAAACAAACATTTTCAAAAAAGTTAGTGTTAAACAAAACAACGGTTTCCGATCTAAACTCTAAACAGATGAACGCCGTCAGGGGCGGGATGTACCGGACCGATCCCACGTATTGCCATACCAACGAAGATACGTGCACTAAGTATCAGAGCATTTACTACTCCTGCTATGTCGGTTGCCCTGAATACTAAAATGTTACCCGGTGTGAGGAGTAAGGAGTGATTTACTCCTCACACCATTCCTCCCAATTTCACTAAAAAAAACAATGACTGAATTACTTCAAAATGCATTTGACCCCGAAATTTTTCGTAAAAACGGACATGAACTGGTGGACCAACTGGCGGATTATTTAAACGCCTGCAAAAATAAAGATGACCTAAAACCTCTGCCCTGGAAAACACCGGCAGATATGCTCCAAAAATGGCAAACAGATTTCGCGGCGTCCTCGGAAGAGGGCGTAAAAGAATTTTTCGCCGCCGTAATCGAAGATTCCCTGCACTTGCATCATCCCAAATACATGGGGCACCAGGTGGCGCCCCCGGCGCCGCTGGCGGCGCTGACTGAACTGCTGAGCGCCCTCTTGAATAACAGTATGGCGGTCTACGAAGTGGGCCCCCTTTCCGCGGCCATGGAAAAAGTAATCGTGGGCTGGGCCGCTTCGGTCCTGGGGATGGGAAAAGAAGCCGGCGGGATTCTGACTTCCGGGGGTTCTAGCGGCAACCTGACGGGCCTGCTGGCTGCCCGGCAACATCAAGCGGATTATAATATCTGGGAAGACGGGGCGAAAGACGCCTATCCTTTTGCGGTGATGACTTCGGCGGAAGCCCATTACAGCATCTCAAGGGCGGTTAAAATCATGGGCTGGGGCGAAAAAGGAATAATCAAAATTCCCCTTAATAAACGAAAAGAAGTGGACCCGAACTTGCTGGAACAGTGTTACCGGGAAGCGCTTCAACAGGGTAAACGGGTGGCGGCCGTGGTGGGCAATGCCTGCTCGACATCCACGGGTTCCTATGACCCGCTGGAAGAGATGGCCGACTTTTGCCGGGAACATAGCCTGTGGTTTCATGTGGATGGCGCCCACGGCGCCGGCGCGGCCCTGACGGAAAAATACCGGGACCTGGTCAAAGGCATCGAAAAAGCGGATTCAGTGGTAATCGATTTTCATAAAATGTTGTTGTGTCCCGCGCTGACCACGGCGGTTATTTTCAAAAATGACGAATTTTCCCACGAAACCTTTTCGCAAAAAGCCTCATATTTGCTGGCCAATGAAAAGAAAGAAAACTGGTTCGATATCGCGGCGAAAACACTGGAATGCACAAAGAAAATGATGAGTGTAAAAATTTATGCGCTGTTACGAACCTATGGCCCGCGGTTATTTTCGGATTATATTACCGCGACCTATGACCTGGCCAGGGAGTTTGCCGGAATGATCAAAGAGAGCGGCGACTTTGAATTGGCGCTGGAACCGGCCTCCAATATCGTCTGTTTTCGTTATACTCCCAGCGCCCCAGGCGCACACAACCCGGCGGAACTGGATCGGTTGAATACCCGGGCGCGCAGCCGCATCAAAGAGGATGGCGAGTTTTACATCGTTCAGACAGTGATTAATGGCGCGGTCTATCTCAGGACGACGCTAATGAACCCCTTCACTTCCACAAATGATTTAAAGCAATTGCTGCAAAAAATACGGGGTTCGTTTACAGGGCGACCACTTGCTCATAAGCAGGTCTCTTATTCAAATTTATTTTTTTTATAACCGGTAAATGATGACCCAATTGAAGACCGAGTAAAACCCAATCTTCAAGAGTCGAATGCAGTTCATCTTCACATTCTTTTAAAGTGTTCCCAAAAGCAATTACCCCCTTACATGGTGGGATTCGACCGGCAAAAGTGCCATCTTCCAGCTTATCATAAACAGCTTGATTCATAAGCTGATTCACATACCCTGTAAGAATAAAACGAACCGCCATAAAACACCTCCGGATTCTTTATATAATATCAAATATAATGAAACATATCAATCGGCTCTATTTTTTGTTAGCCGAGTTTGCGGTAATGGATTCGGCTGGGGCGATCGGCCTGATGTCCAAGCCGGCGGCGGCGGTCGGCTTCGTATTCGGAGTAATTTCCTTCGAACCAATAGACCTGGCTTTCGCCTTCAAAGGCCAGGATATGGGTGGCAATGCGGTCTAAAAACCAGCGGTCATGCGATATGATGACGGCGCAGCCGGCGAAATCCTCCAACGCATCTTCCAGGGCGCGCAGGGTGTTTACGTCCAGGTCGTTGGTGGGCTCGTCCAGTAACAAGACATTGGCTTCGCTTTTTACGATGCGGGCCAGGTGCAAACGGTTTTTCTCGCCGCCGGATAATACGCCGGCCTTCTTTTGTTGGTCGCCGCCGCTGAAATTAAACCAGGAAACATAGGCCCTTGAGTTGACTTGCCTACCGCCCAGGGCGATCGTTTCCCGGCCATCGCAAATAGCCTCCCACACGGGTTTGTCCGGGTCGAGGGCGTCGCGGTCCTGGTCTACATATGCCAGTTTGGCGGTTTCACCGATGCGTACCTGGCCGCTGTCGGCGTTTTCCTTGCCGGTCAGGATCCTGAACAATGTTGTTTTTCCGGCGCCGTTGGGGCCGATGATACCCACGATGCCGGCGCGGGGCAGGTTGAAAGAGATATCGTCGAAAAGTAATTTGTCGCCATAAGATTTACCGAGGTGATTGGCTTCGATCACCAGTTCGCCCAGGCGCGGGCCGGGGGGGATATAGAGTCGCGCTTCTTCGATGCGCACGGTTTTTTCAGCGGAAAGTAGTTTTTCATAGGAATTGAGTCGTGCTTTTCCTTTGGCCTGGCGGGCGCGGGGCGACATGCGCACCCATTCCAGTTCCCGTTCCAACTGGCGTTTCAGACGTTCCGACGCTTTGACTTCATTTGACAGCCGCTGTTGTTTTTGTTCCAGCCAGGAGGAGTAATTACCTTTCCAGGGGATGCCTTCGCCGCGGTCCAGTTCCAATATCCACTGGGCCACGTTGTCCAGGAAGTAGCGGTCATGGGTAACGGCAATGACGGTTCCTTCGTATTCCTGTAGGTGGCGTTCCAACCATTGTACGGATTCGGTATCCAGGTGGTTGGTGGGTTCGTCCAGGAGCAGGATATCCGGTTCTTGCAACAGCAGGCGGCACAGGGCGACGCGCCTTTTCTCGCCGCCGGAGAGGGGCGCCGTGAGGGCGTCGGGCGGAGGGCAGCGCAGGGCTTCCATGGCGTTTTCCAGGCGGTTGTCCAGGTTCCAGGCGTCCATTTCTTCAAGTTTTCCCTGGATGGATGCTTGTTTCTCGATCAATTTTTCCATAGCGTCGCCGTCCAGGTCGGGATCGGCGAAACCTTCATTGACGCGGTCGAATTCCGCCAGCAAATCCAGGACGGGTTGCACGGCCTCGGAAATAACCTGTTTGACTGTTTTGGTGGGGTCCAGTTGCGGTTCTTGTTCCAGGAACCCGATGGAGTAATCACGTGCGGGTATTACTTCGCCTGCAAAATCTTTGTCGATCCCGGCAATAATTTTAAGCAGGCTGCTTTTGCCGGAGCCGTTTAGGCCGATGACGCCTATTTTGGCGCCATAAAAGAAAGAAAGGGAGATATCTTTCAATACTTGCCGGTGGGGGGGATGGGTACGGCTGACTTTTATCATTGAAAAAATAATTTGTTTATCGTCGCTTCTTGCCATTTTATTCCTCGCAATATATGGTGCATGGTGTAACGGTTTAACTATACCATAGTTCTTGTTCCCTGTCAAAGTCCTGTCGCCCACGAATAATAGGCTTGCGGTATAGCCGGAAAACAAATAGGGGAAGGTAAATAAATCCGCCGCCAGGCTTATACTTATTTGAAGGAAATCTAAAAAAAAAACAGGGGGAAGTCATTACAATTACTTGGGTCAGACCCTTTCTGGGGCTCAAACACTTTCTGGGGGGCAGACGCCTTTTTATATATTGCTTTTTTTTCCTTTTTTTTGTATATTAAAAGTAATTAAAAACTATTCAATAAGGAGAAGAAACATGAATCAATCAGAAATTTCTTTTGAACCCGGGGAAGTTTGCAAACAATTCCTTGAAATTACTAAGCGCCCGCATCCGTCAGCCAATCAAAAAGACGTAACCGGGAATGAAGACCCTGTAAGAGAGTATGTAATCTCACAGGCCCGGGAAATTCCCGGGGTACAGGTGGTGGTCTATGATAAGAGCGCAACCCAACCCGGAGACCGCGTGATCGTACTGCGCCGGCCCGGTTCCGGGATTTATGCCGGGAAAACCCCGGTCATACTCCAGGCCCACATGGACATGGTGTATAATCCCGTGGACATGGCTTTCCCCCTCAATGTCATCGTCGATCCCAACCGCCAGGGGCAAGGCAAGTGGATAAAAGCCATGGAAAACAGCACCACGCCCAGGAACTCTACCCTGGGAGCGGATGACGGCCTGGGCGTTGCCACCGCCCTGGCGCTTTTAGTTGACCCCAATCTCAAAGAGTATCCCCTGGAATGCTTGTTTACCGTGCAGGAAGAAACCGATATGGGCGGCGCCCAAAATTTCGACTTGAAAAATCTTACCGGCAGACAATTGCTCAATCTTGATGCGGAAGACCTGCCCGTTATTATCTTCGGCAGCGCCGGGGGCTGCACCACCCAATACCAGGGGAATATCGACCGCATCCCCACACCGCAAGGTTACACCACCATGAAGCTCTCAATTTCGGGCTTACGCGGCGGGCATTCCGGGGTGGACATCAATAAAGGGAGACTGAATGCCATTAAAGTCCTGGCCCAGGCCCTGGCGCGGTTGGATAAACGAATCACCACCCTGGACATCGTTGGAGCCGGCATTGGTAGTTATGACCTGCTGGTATATGATATCAAGCGCTGCGATGTCAAGAAATCCAATGCCATTCCCGCCTATGCCGAAGCTGTCATCGGCCTACCCAAGGAAAATGCAAATCAATTCACAGCGGACTTCAATGCTTTATGCTCTGCTTTAAAAATCCAAAACTTACCCGAAGAGAGTGGTTTCACCTGCGCGGCTAGCGCCGCCGGCGCCGTCGATCAAGCCATGGATGAAAAATCAACCGATACCTTGCTCTGTATGCTTCAACAGATTCCTCAAGGCGTGATCGCCATGATCCCCGATGTTCCCGGCGTAGTGGAAACATCCACCAACCTTTATGATGTTACTATCGACGGCAATACCGTATCCATCGGCTCGTCCAATCGCAGTTCCCGTGATGCTTCCTTAACCGCCCTCAGTAATGTCCAGGCCAATATCGGGACCATTTTTAAATACAATGTGACCACCGGCCTCGAGAGTTACCCATCGTGGCAGCCCGATCCCAACTCTCCTTTACTGAAAATCGCCGAAGCGGTCTACAGCGACCCGGAAATGTACGGCGATCGATGTGAAGTCACGGTCATTCATGCCGGCCTGGAATGCGGTACTATCAGCGCCAGGTACGCAGAAGTGGGCATCGATATGGATTGTATCTCCATCGGACCCACTATCAAAGACCCGCACTCCCCCAGCGAAAGCCTCCAAACACAGGCAAAGGATGGAACCGAGACGGTCCAGGAGTTCTATAATGCGGTAAGCCAAATCCTGGGAAAAGTTTTTGCCGCGTAAACATCGTAACCATTGGGAAGAAAAAATATAATGGAGGAAACAATGACAGATTTAAAATTCAAAAATTTTTTAAGCAAAGATGGTATTGCCCATGTTGATGCGCCGCAGTGGTTTAAAAAACGCATCGATATCCGTAAGGCGTTTCCACTGCCTTACCGGGAGACGCCGGATACCCTGGCGGCAATCGTATCGGATGCCATCACAAAGGTGGATAATTTAAAACATCAAAAGGGCGGCCCATCCTTACTGGGCGATGGTCCTTTCGACCCGCGGGGTCCACGATACCAGGAGGCCCAAAAAGCCCAACTGGCGCCCCACATGCAGGGTTTAGCAGAAACCATCGATCAATCGGTGGCGCTTTTCAAGGGGCTGTCCAACTGGAACCATCCCCTGGTGATGCCCAATGTGATCCCCCCCGCCAATATCGCTTCCATGACCGCGGCCATGTTGACCGAGGTATTCAGCCCCAATATCATCGAGGGTGAATATTCCTGGAATGTGGAATTAGCCGAACTGGAATCCACGGCCATGTTGGCCCGTTTACTGGGCTGGGACCCGGGAATCGCGGGCGGATTATATACTTTCGGCGGTTCCGGTTGCTATTTCTACGGCTTGAAATACGCCCTGACCCGCGTCCTGGGAAAAGAGTCCCGTTTAACAGGCATCCGCACCGACGGCAAAGTACTGGTCTCACAGCAGGGCCATTATTGCAAAATGAATTCCACCGACTGGACCGGCCTGGGGATGAATAACATTATCAATATCGAAACTGACCCTGATGCCAACTGTATGGATATCGAGTGCCTGGAAGAAGTGATGGAGGAACTTAATAAAGCGGGAACCCCCATTATCTCCATCATTTGCACCATGGGGTCCACCGATGCGTTTGCCGTGGACCCGGTAAAAAAAGTGCGGGAATTGATCGAGAAATATCCCAACCCGCCCGGTTTTGGTCGGCCCTTTCTCTATTGCGATGCCGTCATCGGTTGGGCCTGGCTTTGCTTTAAGTCCTATGACTTTGAAGAAAACCCCATGCAATTTCGCCCCCAGGTATTAGATGCCATCAAAACCAACATGGAAGCCATTAAACAGATGGAGTATGCCGACGCCGTGGGCTGCGATTTCCATAAAGTGGGGTGGTCGCCCTATAATTGCAGTCTCTTTATGGTGAAAGATATCGGCGAGTATCAGCGGTTGATGTCCCGCCCCGGTTCCGATTACCTGCAAGAGCGTACTTCATATAATCCCGGCAACTACACCCTGGAAGTATCCCGTTCCGGCGCCTATGCCATGGCCGGATGGGCCACCCTGAAATATTTCGGTCATGAAGGGTTCCAGGCCGTACTGGGCGGCATATTGGAAGTCCAGCAAGAATTGCGAGAACGTATCCAACAGGAAGCGGACATGGTGTGCGTTAACCCGGATGACAATGGTTTTGTCACTCTCTTTCGCATCTACCCCAGCGACGTTAATGCTTCTGTCCAGTACGCGAAAGAATTGAGTTGGTCCGACTGCCAGGACGAATTGATGAAACACAACCGTCTCCAGGAAAAAGTAGCGGACACATTGTGGGATTGGTACAAGGAGGGCAGGGTGATCGACGGTTGTCACCTCACCTATACCAGTTTAAGTACAGGGTTCAGGCCCACCGAATACAATCGTGATGAAAGTGATCCCGATGCCATGATCTATGGGCTTAAATCGTTTCCCATGAACGTATTTATCGACGCCGATTCCATGGATACGCTGGTTAAAGTGGTCAAGGCAGCCAGGGATGAAGTAATCAAAGAAGGTTGGCTGTAATAGTAAAAAGTGGGCAGGCGAAAAAACTTCGCCTGCCCTTGTTTCCCCTCACGTTCCGCTTTCCTCTCTTCCCTATAATTTAAAAATAAACCCGGCATGAAACGTGTAAAATTGCGGGTCTACTTCCTTAGCCAGGATGTGATGATAGTTTGCCCCCAACTCAAAAACCAGGTTTGGTGGATTTAATGTCTTATCGAAACCGGCGCCCACATTATAGCCGGGTTTTGCCGGGCCGATTTTGGGGATGTACATCCCAAAACCGCCATTTACGTAAGGTCTCAGGCGAGTGGTGGATAATTCCAATTTCAGGTTTGCCGATAGGTTCCACCAATAAGTGTTGCCGATGGGTGCGTAACCAGGTTTGAGTCTAAAGTGATTAAAGCCCACCAGGGCGACCGCTGAAAACTGCGGGCTGAAATGGTAACCCATATCCGCTGCAAACATATAACTGCCTTTGAAGATGCGACTGAGATTTTTGATAGGCAAGGTGAAGCCGGCGTGTAAGCTCAGATTGAACTTATGCTGAGGGGTATGATCAATATCAATAGGTTGTCTTTTAAATATGTAATCTAAACCACCTACCACCTTACCATCCGACTCTTCCGTTATTCTCATAGTAAATGGGGTTTCCGGTTTGATTCTATAATCAGTAACTACTGCAATGTTCAAAGATATTTTTTCTTTCTTATCACATTGCAGTCCCCGCAAAATCGTAAAACTATTTTCATTTTCGATTATAGTCGAAGAGTCGACATCCACCTGCCACATATTCCCTGTACGACCTTTAATTAATTTAATATGCCGGTCATCGTTGGTCCTTTCGATTATAACGTTACCAGGGATTAATAGTTTTAAATTAATATTTGGCGGGGCATCTATTACCCTAACGGTCAAAGATCTTTTTGCACTATTTGTGGTCGGATTAAGAAAAAATTCTGTTGTGAACGGTTTAAAGTCTTTGAAAAATTTCATTGAATCGACTATCGTTACATTCTTTTGAGCTACGTTATTATCATAACATGGGTTATGAACAGAAATCGGGTCTGACGGACATTCGATAGTAGCAAAAAGGCAGCGATGACCGATTGCTGGACCGGTAGGAATCCAGTTGATACATGGAGCAGTTACTTCTCCGCCGTGGGGAATTACTGCTACCGATGATGACCCAATGTAGTCCCATCCTGAAGGCCACGAAATATTAGTAGAAGGATCAGCCCAATATACTTTTACAGTTACGTTATTAGCGTCTGCGCATCCAAAATTTCTCACTCGAACATATATGCGGTTTTGATCTCTAAATTCTGGATTTTCGTGTGTAATAAAAGGAGAGGGCGTTTGCCATCCGCCGGCAGGTGAATCGACTGCAATATCCGGCGATGTCCAACATTCTCCCTGAGCCGGAATACTTCCATCATCAATGTTGCTGGTTTTAATCCAGATATCGTTTTTGAGTCTTAGCAGTGTCGAAGGATCACCCATAAGATTCAGGCCATAAGTTATCCACCGGTAATTCCCGTCGTTTGATCCGTTGAACGTTTCCTTGGAATCCTGGAGAGCCTTTCCCAATCGCGGGATTTCCTCGAATATCAACGAATGGTAAAATTCCAATTCAAAATCATGAGAAGGTCCACTGGCATCTCCGCTGTCGTAATACCAACCGTATCGTGAATTACCGATAAAAGCAAAAGCGCCATGAGGAGTATAGAGAAAATGTTCTCCGATGCAATCCGATTGGTCAAATGCATTGGTCCAACAAGCCCATGTATAAATCAATGAGTATTCTGTATTGGTCAGGCTGTCTACATCTGTGGAATTAATCATACCAAAACTGTCTGTATTTCCATGACCACATGAGTTTCCGACCCTTTGCCCGGCATTGAGGGCGCTAATAACCAGGGGAGCAGTTCCTCCTAAATTTTCGTATACTTTTGTAATATTAAGATTAAGCGAAGCCGGCAGTTCCTGTGCCTGGGTATCATCTATGTAATTCCCTCCAAAAGTAATTGGACTCAAATTCGTCGCAAAAAACAACCAATCACAGCGATAGGTGCTCAAGTTGTTTTGTTCATAATTTGTAATTTTATTACAAAAGTTATTGGCTTCGGAGCTACTATTCACCGGGGCGCGACCGACATAGACTTCAGGAAACAGGTCTGCTTCATCTCCGGCAGAGCCCAGCCTTTCTCCATATTTGAGGTTGTTATTAGTATCCCAGTTTCCGTCAAGTCCGGCAAAATAAATATCTGCCGGGATATACTCACCGCCATTAACTTCGCAATATAAATTTCGGTGTGGAATTATATCCACATCCCCTCCCAGCAGCACATAATCGATACCCCATATGATGTATGCGTCTATTATAAAATTACGCAATTTTTCTGCAGAATCAGTTCCTGAATAATCCGATAAAATCGTGGAAATGTCGTACACAATGGTGCGAATTCCTCTCCAATTTGTACGCCAATCAGCATATGACTGGAAAGTCGGGATTAAAGCTGAGTTTGTAACGATGACCATATCCCAGTCACCGGCAGCTAACATGGAAGGCACGGGTTCTTTTTTTTGTTCTACTTTTTTGTAATAGTCGATCGCTTCGGGATTATCGATCATCAATTTAACCTTCTCGAAATCCAGATCCTTTACCCTTAAAAGAGATTTACTTATTATTTCCTTTTTGAGCGCAATTTCAAGGATAATCTTAAGGCTGCTGTAATAAAAAAGCGATTTTTTAGCGGCTACGTATTTAAGAGGTATGAACTCGATAAGTACGATGTTGAATCCCCTGAAAGTCTGGTAAAAGGGTTTGGAATAGATCGATTCCGGGAAAGGGCGTTCAGATTGATAAATTTTAGGATTCGGCGCCGTATATTTAAAGATTTTTTCATTTGTTGGAATTGGCACCTGTGCAGGCTCGATGACTATTTCCCCACCAACCTGGATTTCTTTGCCGGTTTCTACTTTAACAGATTTAATCTCGTATCCGGGGGGAAGTAAAATTCGAGCAGTTTTATGAGGTAGAAACGGTTCACCCGGCTCTCCATAGTTATACGCATTCTCCACTCGAATACGATCGTAAACAACCATTTTCTCTCCCTTTTCGTCACTGGCCAATTTTATTTTTTCGACCTTCGGAGCTTGAATCCTGTAATTCACAACAATTTCCTTGTCCTGTCCGAAAACGAAGCTGCCAACGAACGAAAAAAGAAAAATAAAAATGACACAAATACTTACTTGCTTTTTTTGAAACTTAAAGTCTTTCATAGTGTTCTCCTTATTTTTAATTTTTGAATCATGGTTCTCATTTCTATTTTTTCAATACATGAGATAGATTCATCTCAGCATGATAGTATAATCCCCAGCTTTTTGTTCAATCTTTATAAAGATTGACATCTTTTTTTTGAAACGCTTGATTATAGAGGATATAAAAATGTCAATCTTTATAAAGATTGACATTTCCCCTTTGCCCGGTATAAAAAGCAAGCCCACGGAACACACGGAAAATACAGAAAGGGAAAAATAAATCCGAAATCGCGACACGTGAAATCCGAAACAAATCCAAATGACCAAAAAGCAAATGACCGAAACTGCGAATCAGGATTCAGGGGGCAGGGAACAATATTCCGTAGGGGCGGGCCCCCGTGTCCGCCCGGCTTTCGTTTTGAATTTTATTTAAAGGAATCCGGGACAGGCCGATTACGCACACGAAGGAGTGATTGAAAAATGAATAAGATTATATTATTCTTAAAGCCGGAGGCAAAATGGATATCGCATTTAATGTGGAAATAGTAAAAAAAGGCAAATGGTACATTGCACGTGCCCCGGAATTGGATTTCGTCACCCAGGGTACAACAGCGGAGGAAGCAAGAAAAAACATCATCGAATTGGTGGAAATCCAATTTGAAGAAATGCGAGAGATGGGTTCCCTTGAAAACTACCTGGAAGAATGTGGAAAGGGGACAGGCAAAAAAATTTCGTCTGTCACTTTCCGCCTTCCGACCCTTAAAAAAAAGCCTGTTGCGTTCAGGCAACAGGCTTCTTTAAATGTCAGATGATGCAAACGGTAATTGGATAATTACCAGGTTTCCGTTTTCATCACCTGATTGTTTTTTTTGCTTCTAAAGTTGGTTATAAATGTAGGTGAAGGTATGGTCTGCGAAACATGCCCAAACTCGGCGGCATGGCTCATTTGGTTTTTTGTAAAAATCGTTCACTCCCGGGAAATACCAGGTGGACCAACTACCATTGATCCATTTGATTTTGTAAGCGATAATATCCCTTTTCCAATGTATCACGTCCCGGTTTAAATCCAAGCAGTATTTAACCCAGTCGACAGCCAAATTTTGGTCGGTGTCCCTGATCGGACCATAGGTGACCTCAGTTCCTATCCCTTGCCAGGGGTCTTTACAATTACATGGGTCAGACCCTTTCTCTTTCTGTGTGTCAGACACTTCCTGGGGTTCAGATACTTTCTGGAGTTCAGACAATTTCTGGGGGGCAGACATTTTCTGGGTGTAAGACTGTGCACACAAAATCAAAACAACCCCTACAACAAACAACAAAATCAAAAAACTCTTCTTTTTCATGATACTCACTTTCTCCTTTTTATTGGTTTATATTTTTATTAACACTCTTTTTAATTTCTAATCTATCCTGACTTTTGTCCACGCACAACCATTTTCCTACATCTGCCGTACTTTAATGCGGCATCCAATTCTAAACACCATTTATTCCTCCTTACTTCAATTTCCGGGTAGAGACGTTGCGCGCAACGCCTCTACAACTAAATGATAGTATAATCCCCGGATTTTTGTTCAATCTTTATAAAAGTTGACATCTTTTTTTTGAAACCCTTGATTATCGAGGATATAAAAATGTCAATCTTTATAAAGATTGACATTTCCCCTTTGCCCAATATAAAAAACAAGCCCACGTTATCAGCGAACACACGAAAAGGCGAATACACGGAGAGAAAAATAAATCCGAAATCCGAAATCGCGACACGTGAAATTCGAAACAAATCCAAATGACCAAAAAGCAAATGACCGAAACTGCGAATCAGGATTCAGGGGGCAGGGAACAATATTCCGTAGGGGCGGGCCCCCGTGTCCGCCCGGCTTTCGTTTTGATTTTTATTCATTTGAATTTTGAATTTGTTTCGAATTTCGTGCTTCGTGAGGCGTGCTTCGGATTTATTATCATATTTGGCCGCCTTACGGGTCAACCAGGGTATTCTTACGAGATTTTTTGCCGTTCTTACGGCTTTTTTCACTGTTCTTACGCGGTGGGAAGATCGTTTTCAGTGGTGGGAAGATCGTTTTCAATGGTGGGCACGGCGTTTTATATGGTGGGAAGATCATTTTCAGCGGTGGGCAGACCGTTTTACATGGTGGGAAGATCGTTTTGTATGGTGGGAAGAGCGTTTTCAGTGGTGGGCACATCGTTTTATTAGTGAAGAATGGCAGGAAATAAAGATTTTTTCAGGGGAACAGCAGACATATCTTAGATGCGGAGAGGAATAACTATAATAAGAACAAAAAATATTCCGATTTCCAAACTCAAATCTCGCAATTTCATACTATTTGCATTATAATACCACCTGACAAGGAGGTCGCTTAAACAAAATGATCAAAGGAACCGGAATCGACATCATCGATATCCCCAGGATAAAAAAGAAAACAACCGAAGACCCCCGCTTTATTGAAAAACTCTTCACCGAAACCGAAATAGCCTACTGCGAATCCAAATACCGCAAAGAAATCCACTACGCGGCCCGATTCGCCGCTAAAGAAGCTTTCTTTAAAGCCATGGGCACCGGCTGGCGCAACGGTATGAAATGGACCGATATCTCCATCGAAAACGATGACCTGGGAAAACCGGATATCAAACTGCAAGGAAAAACCCTGGAAAATTTCAAAGAAAAAAACTTTGAGAACATCCACCTCTCCATTTCCCATACCAGGGAATACGCCGTCGCCTTTGTGATTATAGAGTAAATGCCTCCGGCGGCCAGGCCCCTTTTTGAAAAAAGGGGCCTGGACCACCAAAAACTTTTGCTTATGAAACTGCCCTAACCGGTTTGCAGTTTTTTTGCACGTCCGGTTGAACGAGTTGTCAGGTTAACGGATCTTTGTGCGAGATTTATTAAGTAACGAAGGGCCTCATTCACAGATTCTTCTGTAGGGAAAACTTTTGCCACATCAGGACTGAGGAGCACCAAATTGGTGCTTTTTTGGTAAGACTCAAAATACTTACCACGGATACCCTGACCAAGGTCCTCTCGCCTGTACTCCGCGCGCAGTTCATCAGATTTAACCTTTTTCATATATGCTCCTTTCCTTGCGGGTCAATAGACGCGCATTTATAATCCTTGTTCGCTCTCCACGTTCCGTATGGGAGACAACCAACAACCGTTTTTGCTGTGACATGCCAAATGTAAGATATCGTTTTTCGTTCATAGAATGATCGGGGTCTTCAAAGGTAATCGCCAGGGGATCCCCGAAAACTGTCACTGCCTCTTGAAAGGGGATATCATGCTTACGGTCATTTTCAACAGCCTTGTGCGGGTCCCATTCAAATTCCATTATGACCATCCTTACCGGTTGCACTTTTGCACTTAATTAGATACTCATGCTTTTCAATTAGCTCTTTACTCACTTCGATTCGCGCCATAGTTTATACTATACATCGTTTTAAAAGAAAATGCAAGCCCCCGGCGGGCACGCAATACGGCGCGCGTGCACCCTATCAGGATTTGAAACGATGCCCAGTTTGTAAGGAAAACGAAAGGCCCTGCAAAGCGGGTGCGGCAGCATGCTGCTGTTTAGGATGAAGACGCCGAAAATTCTTTTTTCCTTAATAGGGTAAGGCTTCTACGATAAAGTAGGATCATCAGTACGATGTTCACCAATATAAAACCGGCAAACCATATCACTATTTCAAACGTAGGAACCGGCCGCTCTATGGTTCGATGATAATAATAAAGAAACAACGGCCGCAAAAAATAAACCATACACAAGACTATATAGATCGAACTCCAGAGCATATACGCAATCCCATTCTTCGAAACCAACAAATGCTGCGGCGTCAACGGCACCGTCTCCTCGATCCTCAAACTGAAAAACAAAGACAACACCGTTAAAAACGGCAGCACCGGCAGCAAATACACAACCCCACTGAGCCGCGCAAAAAAATCCAAATGCAGCGATATATCCCCGGCCAAAAATAACAAAAACCCAATCACTACCTGCGGAACCGCAAAAAATAAAAGCTTGAAACCCAATAACCGCGTACGCTTAAACGGCGAAGCCAACAAATGAACAATACCCGGACTCTCCATCGGAATCGTCGGGAATGCGAAACGTGAATTCAAACCGGATACCACAAACGCCGCCATCCCCAGGTTCAGATATGCAATAATATTCTTGACCGACGGATGCGGCATGGGTATTCCTTTGATATTTAAAATAAACACGATCATAATGGCCCCGATAATCAATAACTGCGACCACTGCGCCGGGGTGCGCACAAATGTCTTAACCTCCTTCTTCCAGAGCGCCCCATAATCTCCCTTTAGAAAAAAAGACTCTTTCCAGGTGGACCGGTAAACCGCGCCCGAACCTTTGTTCAATTTATCATATAATTTAAGATAATAGCGATCCTGCAAAAACCAGGTAAACCCGACCAATAAAATAGTAACAGCCAGGAACGCACCCACCGGCAGCCAGTAACCCAATAGGTCCCCGCGGGCCAGGCCGTGCAGCGCTTTGGCAATCCAGGAAAATGGAAAATAATCGAGAAACTCCATTTTCAACCCACTCATATAATTCATCAGGTTGTTGATGACCTCCGGGTTCCCGAACTGCTCCGGTCTCAACAATCTTAAAAAGATAACGATGGAGGAAATAAGAATGATGGATACCAACGAAAGAATGGGCTGCAACTTTTTAACCGAAATAAAAGCGGGGATAATCAAACCGATAATAATACCGAGAAGTACACTGCAAACGATATAAAGCAGGAAGACCAGGATAATACCCGCAATATCCCCGGGACCCGGGGCAAAATAGTAAGAATAAGCAATGAGCGCCGGCATTGAGAAAAAAATCACCATTAATGAACTGCTTGCTCCCACTTCCACCGCTTTCCAGGCAAACACCGTCCGCGCCCGCAGCGGCGAAGACAGCAGCAGCGGCAAATCCCTGGATAGAAAAAATATATTCAGCGTAGAAATCAAGGCAGACAAGATCAACATCAGGAACATGGTCAAAAAATTCATGGTCAATATCTTTTCACAAATGAAAAGTTTGAAATAAAACGGAAACTCCTGCTGGTGATAAAGAAAACCGAACACCCGCATAAAAAAGAAACCCAGCATCCCCAATATCCCCACCATAAGGAAAAAGAAAAGCAAATATTGCCGTTTACCATAGGCCTTGATGGTGTTCCTGAATTGTCGCCAGCGGGCGTTAAAGAGATTTTTCATAGTTTATAACCGTATGGAAATAAAATTCTTCCAGGTCCTGACCCTGGGAAACCCTGAGTAAATCTTCCAGGCTGCCTTCGGTAATGATTTTGCCGTCGATAATAATCCCGATCCTCCGGCTCACCTCCTGGGCCAGGGAAAGAATGTGAGTGGCAAAGAGGATAATCGTACCCCCGGCGGACAGTTTTTTCAAAAGTTGTTTGAATTTTCGCGCCACCAACGGGTCGATAGAAGTGAGCGGTTCATCCAGCAGCAGGATTTCCGGCTCCACCATCAGCGCCTGGGAAATCAACAGTTTCTGCCGCGTACCGGCGGAATAGGTTTCCACCAGTTCGTACCGGTAGAGTTCAAATTCGAAGTAGTCGAAAAAGAAGTCGAATTTTTCTTTTCTTTTGGCGCGGGGAATTTTGTAGAGGTCTGCAAAAAAATGCAGGTGTTCTTCGCCGGTCAATTTGGGGTAGACAAAGGGTTGATCCGGCACATATGAAATGATTTGTTTTAAGCCGCTGTGGTCCCTGTGGTAGCGCTGCCCGTTTACGAAAACATCCCCACTGTCCGGTGAGATCAGGCCGGCCAGGATTTTCAACGTCGTGGTTTTACCCGCGCCGTTGGGGCCCAGTAAGCCGTAAACCTCTCCTTTCTCCAGTTTCAAATCGATTCCCCGGAGGGCGGGGCGGTTGTTATAAGTTTTTATCAAGCCATGAATTTCAAGCATTTATATTTTTCCTTTTTTAGTCAAGTCCCTATAGTATCAAATTTCGCAGAAGAATGAAACAACTTAGAAATGCCGGGGGAAAAATTACCCGACGCCCGGGGCTAGATTCACGCGGGGTTTATTCTCCCCGGCAATAAAGGCATCAAGCCGTTTTATCAAGGCTTCCATCTTGACCGGCTTGGATATGTAATCATTACAACCGGCCGCAATACACCTCTCCTGGTCCCCCTTCAACGCATGCGCCGTAAGTGCTATTACATGGAGATTTTTGAGCTGCGCATCCCGCCGTATCCGCTTGATGGTGGCAAACCCATCCATCACCGGCATCTGGATGTCCAGGAACAACACATCATACTTCTTCTTCTTCAACATCTCCAACGCTGCCAGGCCGTTCTCGGCGATGTCGCACTTCCGTCCCATCCGCTTAAAATATATCTTTATCAACCTCTGATTGATACTATCATCTTCAGCCACCAGGATTTCCAGGTTGTCGCCGCTTACTTTTCTCGCCTTCAACCCGGGTTTCTCATGGAAATAATCCATGGAAATCGAACTTACCAACTCCTTTAACTCCACGAAAAACCTGCTTATTTTATCCGGGTCATGGTTTTTCCGCCGGGATTCATCGTTAATCTCTTTACAGAGTTCACTTACTTCCGTCATTTCAAGACTCAACGCCATACCCTTCAATGAATGAGACAAAAACCGGGTTTTTTCTATATCCCGGTTCACAATCGCCTGCTCCAATTCGGAGATTTTATCGGGAAGAGATTCGATGGCCTCCAGCAAAATAGGCTTAATCTGCTCGTCCTCCTCGATATTATCGATCCACCGCCGCACCAAATTTTCACCGGCGGCCCGTTTTCGCTTGAAATAACTATCCAGGAAAGAGATGAACTTCGCCTCCACATCGATACCCTTCGAATAGACAGCCAGGGTCATATTTTTTAATGTATCAAGCTCAGGAACGGTCAACTCTTTGACAGTAACGATAATCACCGGGATATCCTCCTGCCGGCATTCCCCCCGCAAGGTTTTTAAAAACTGGAAACCATCCATTTCCGGCATTAACAGGTCCAGGATAATCAAATCCGGTTGAATACCGCTTTTTATCTTTTTAAGCGCCTCTTTCCCGGAACTAAAGGCAAAACAATTGTACTTATGCCGCTGCAGGAAACTACAGTATAAATTGAGCAGCATTTTATCGTCATCTACCACGAAGATATTCTTTATCTGGTGGTATAACTTTAAATTGATGTAAATGCGTTTCAAGACTTCTTCCCGGCGAATGGGTTTTTTTATATAATCCACGATGCCGCTGTTCAGGGACTTCATGATGCGGTCGCTGCCGGAATATACGATCACGGGTATATGCGCGGTGCGAATGTCCTTTTTCAGCAGGTCGTTGATTTCAAAGCCGCCCAACCCCGTCATGACAATATCCAGGATCACCAGGTCCACTTTATTTTCCACTACCCCCTCGACAATATCGGGCGTGTTGGGTAATTCGATAACCCGGTAACGGTTTTTTTGGAGAACGGCCTTTATTAATTCCCTGTCCTGGGGATTATCTTCGATAACCGCAATGATTTTGTCCCGGGTGCTTTCATCCTCTTCCCGGTAAGTAACCCCCGCGGTTTCTTCGATGGACTCTGCCTCAGGCAGCGGAAGCGTAACGATAAACGCCGCCCCCTCCCCCAACCGGCTCTCCAGGTGAATGTCGCCCCCCAGCAATTTCATCATTCTCAATGCAATGGCCAGCCCCAACCCGGTGCCGCCATACTCACGGGTGGTAGAACCATCGGCCTGCCGAAATGGATCGAAAATGATTTGCTGCTGCTCCTGGGAAATGCCGATGCCGGTATCTTTTATTTTTATTTCCAGGATTCGGGTTTGGGCGTCATACAGGCAATCCATGGTAACTCCACCGGTATGGGTGAATTTAAAAGCGTTGCCAAGAATATTAATCAACACCTGGTTCAATTTGTGACTGTCCCCCTGGACATAAGCGGGCAAATCTTTTAAACCGTTAATGGTAAAATGAAGATTTTTTTCCTGGGCCTTTACGGAAAACATCATTTCAAGATGGTAAATCAATTTACGCGGCGAAAAGACCACCTCGGATACTTCGAACCGATCCGCCTCTATTTTGGAAAAATCGAGGATATCATTGATCAATTTAAGAAGGTTCCCGCCGGATTTCTTGATGGTGTCAAGATGATAATGTTTTTCGGGGTCGGTTTCATCCTCCATCATGATATCGGTAAACCCCAGGATGGCGTTCATGGGGGTCCGTATTTCATGGGACATATTGGCCAGGAACTCAGATTTCAACCGGTTGGCATTCTCCGCCGTTTCTTTGGCCCGGGTCAACTGGATATTTTTTGCCCTGAGCTCCCTGGTACGTTCTTCCACCATTGTCTCAAGATGATCTTTGTGTTGTTTCAGCTCCTGCTGGCGCCGGTGAATCTGCTCCATCATCTCGTTAAAACCGTCGTAGAGGACCCCGATTTCATCAGGGGAGACTTTTTGCAGCTTGAGGGAATAATCTTTTTCGCCGGACACTTTTTTAAAGGAGTCGGCCAGGTGCATGATGGGATCCGAAATATAGCGCTGCAGACGCCAGCTCAGTAAAAATAAGACGACGCCCAGGAAAGCGATGGCCGCTAAAAGTTCGATGATGGCATCCATTATTTTCCGGTTGAGCTGCCGGGTAGAGGCTTTTAAAAAAATATTGCCGTATGATTTGCCATTAAATACGATTTGCTCGTAAAGGGAAAAATACCCATCTTTAAACCCGGAACCGTACTGCTTGTCCACCTGTTCGAGGGGGTCGGCGTCCGCGGCATTATAATCCGCCAAAACCCACCCCTCCGCGTCGTAAATAACGGCGTTCTTGATATAAGAAATACTGCTTAATTTAGCCAGGGTCTCATTGGCCGCCTCTTTATCCCGGAACGATAGTTCCGCCACCAGGTTATTGCCGGTAACCCGGGCAATAGTGACGACATTGCTTTGCAAATCGTCTTTAAGCTGTTTGACATTCCTGACGCTGACAAATGCGGCATAGGAAAGCAATGCGGCAAAGGATGCGCTGAGTATTATGGCAATTAATTTGTACTTGAGCTTAACCATTTTCATGAAGTTACCTGGGAAAATCGATGAGCTTTGCCAATTTATATAATTTTGAACTGAACACCAGCCCGGACCGCCTGACGGACTGGTAATTTATTTCAAATTTTACATTATTGTCGATTTTAAATAGATTTATAAGCACCCCAATTTCGGCAAATCCTTCGGTTTCACTGATGGATAATATGGGTAAATCCCCGGTGACGGACAGGACCTCTTTTAATCGTTCGGCGTCGATGCTTCCTATTATCAACACGCAGCACTCTTTGACCTGGGCCAGGTCGGTAATAAGTTTAAAGGCGATTTTTTTTTCGGGAATTATTATTTGACTGGATAATGTCTCTATGTAATCGCTGAGGGGCGTATCCCCCACGATACCGATGACAAATTTGCCGGGATCCGAATTGCCGGCGGCGGGGGGCCATTTTATGAAATCGAAAAAGCGTTTGATCATCGCTATCTTCACCTGGTGTTCTTCAACCCTCGTCCCCTTCTTCTGCTGGCACAAGAGAGGTAAGACCAACAATAGGCCAAGCAGCAGCGCGCTTATTTTCTTATTCATCTTATTCATCTTATTCACCTTATTCATCTTATTCATTTATTTTCTCAATGTATATCTAAATATAATGTACGCTTTTCTCCATATTTTCAATAAAAAAACTTTACTTTCAGTACTTTTTACCTTCCGGGGAGATGTAAATCACCTCCCGCTCCAGTATAATACCTTTTTTCTCTTGAACGGTCCGGGTAATTTGCTGCTCCAGGTCCAGGATATCGGCGAACGTACTGCCGCCTTTGTTGATGATAAAATTGGCATGCCGTGCGGAGACCTCCAATTGGCGGTATGTGCGGCCTTTAAACCCGGCGCTTTCGATTATTTTCCCGGCGGAACCTCTTTTATCATGGATAATTGGGTTTTTAAAAAAACACCCGGCGGTGTGAACATTGGCATTCCATTGGGGGTGGTTTTCATTGCGATAGCGGAGTTTTTCCTTTACTTTTTCCCTGATTTCGGCGCTGTCTTCATCGGTGTACGATAAATATACCTCCAGGATAACTTCCGAACCGAATTTAAAAACTGAATCCCGGTATTGGAAACGAAAATAATCCTTATCCACGGTTTTGATTTCACCGGAGCCGGGTATAAAAATCTCTGCTTTTTCCAGCGCCGTGGAGATGGATTGTCCGAACGCGCCCGCATTGACCGCGGCGGCGCCGCCGATGGCGCCGGGAATCCCGGCCAGGAAATCCATCCCCCCTACCCTATTCTCGATGGCCCAGGTAAGAAAATCTTTGTTCAAAACGCCGGAATCGACCTTTACGATATGCGCCCCTTCACATTTGACTATTTCGGAAGTACGATTAATGATGACCGGCAGCGGGGTAAAGGCGCCGTCAAACACGACGTTGCTCCCGCCCCCCAGCAGGACAAAGGGATGCCCGCCGGCAGCGATAAAAGAAAGTAGTTCCTTTAATTGGCTAAGCCGGTGGACTACGACGATGAACCGAACCTTACCGCCGATTCCCATGGTAAGGTAAGGTTTGATCTCATGGTCGGGGTAATATTCAATTTTTCTTTCTTGCAGGTACTGCCCTAGTTTGTTCATTTTTCTTTATTTTGGCGGGTTCCGTTGGATTAAGCGGGTATTGCCGATTACCCGGATAATTTATCACCCGGTCTTCATTACTGTTTTTTTGCAGCCGGAAATAATACTGCGACAACAACTTTTCCACATCGATCACTTCAAAGGGGTGTTCGATGATTAATCCTTTTTTGTTTTCTGCGTTTATTTCCACCACCAGCCTGTAATCCATGGCCCGGTTGGGTATCCATACGAAAGAGGGATCGTCTTTGTAGGCGATTGTCTTAGCAAAAACATTCTCATCCCCGGCATCCAGGATTTTTACTTTGAGTTCCGGTTTAACCAGGTTGAATCTCTCCAGGTTGAATTTAATGGACCTCCCCAGGGGGATGATGTTTTGGGGATCGGTCCGGATGACGACGCCGAAATTATTGCCTATTTTGGTAATGGCTTTCAACGGCGGCCCCTGATCCTCACGGTCTTCGCCCCCGCTTTCCGCTATCACGTAAAGGTACTCGCCGATGTGCAGCACGCCGCTGAAAATTGGCTTATCAAAGGGATAGGAAATAGTGGTTTTATTTTTATAATTAAAGAATTTAATGGATTTGTTCCACAGGAAAACAGCCACATTCTCTTTCATTACTACCGCTGGAAGCAGCCGGGTGGAATCGAGTTTTTCCCACCAATAGAGGGTGCCCCGCTTATTGAAAAAATAGATATTATGGTCCTCGGGGGTGATGACGATATAAGGACCTGCTTTCCGGGGTTCTATTTTCAATTGGTCGGCCAGCTTGAAGCGCCATTGGACCTTGGCGGAAGCCAACGATAATTTTACCAACTGCCGGTTTTCCGAGCCGTAATAAATGGCGCCGCCGTCGGCCAGGAAACCGGAGCTGGCTTTGGATTCCAGTTTGACGGTCGCGATGGTACTGCGCCGTTTATCGAAAATATAGAGAAACCGCGGGGATAAAACCAGGGTTTTCGGGGCGTCGTCCACCATGGCATCGGCGCTGTTGTAAAAGACAACGTCGCCTACCGATGTTTCGGCCAGGATTTTCCCACTGGGGTAATGCATGAATACCAGGCGCTTGCCGCTGACGTCGCTGACGTTGCTCACGTCGCTGACGTCGCTGACGTAACCGATGATTTTATCTTCCGCATCCACACTGATTATTTTATCCGCGTTTATTTTCCCCGGCGCCTGCATCTCGATGACTTTCATTTCCCGGAGATTGAAAAGAATAAAGTTAGCGGAATTCTTCTCCTTAAGCGCGACAACATCATTTTGCCGGGTAATCGCCGGTTCGATGGGGGTGTTGAGATCCACCAAAAAGTCCCGCATTTTATTTTCAAGATTGAACCGGTGTATTTTTCCTTCGGGGGTGAATACCACCAGGTTCGCATCATTTGCGATGATGGTCCCGCCGGCGCCCGCATCTTTCAAAGGATCCCCCAGCGCATCATCGAACAGCGCATTGGACACTTCCGGTATCATTTTAACCCTGCCTCCGCAAGACGCGCTAAAAAAAACGGCCGCCGCGACCAACGCCAAAAGCATGATATGACTATTTTTTTTCATTTTCATTTTACGCCAACTCCTTGCTTCTTCGCTTCTTCGCTTCTTCGCCTACTGGATGAATCGTTTATTCCCGGTATCGACATCGATGGGGTTGTTCAATATGAATTCATCGGTAAAGATTTCCCGCAGCAATTCGCCCTTCATGCCCTGGGAAAATTGGAATCCCGAGTAATAGAGCAGGGTGGGATAGATATCATAGATGGAAATGGTTTTAAGGGGGTAATCTTTTTTAAGGGCGTTCTTTTCATACAGGATGATGGAACCCTGGGAACTCAAGGATTTATAGACGTAGATATCTTTTTGATCGAATAAGTTAACCAGGATACGGCGCCAGACCGGCAGCGGTTCATACTCGAAAAAACTTAAAATCACCAGCAACTCGTTTTCACCGGTGGTGCTGATGAGATTCCCGATAATGGAGGCATAATACTCGTAATATTTTTCGATCACCCAGCCGTATTTTTTGATATCCGTCTCGGAGATATTCCCACCCATATGGGGGTCATAATACTGGTAAAAGTATTGACTGACGATTCCCACCCCGGGAAAGTGCACGACTGAATAATAGACATTGGGGTCTACCCAGTGCTGCCTCATGCTTTTCATCAAATAATCGTCGAAAAAAAACGCTTTCTTCAAAATTTGGTATTTTTCATCCTTCTGATAAAGGGTCTCTGAGAAAAACGGGATAAACCGGTTGTTTTTACGCAGCGATTTTTCCGAATAGACCGGGATAACCTCCGGGCGGATCAACTGGACCACCTGGAGATGGTACTGTTCATATTGCCGCTTGATATGATCCGGGACATCGTTGTCATATTTATTGTAAAAAGAGGTGACCCCCAGGTAGGTTGATTTCCTGAAAAATATATAGCGGGGCCGGACATCGAATTCATGTGTTACCTTGAGGAATTTGAATTTGGTATTGGAATGCAATGTGAATTCCGATGGTTTGAGGCCGGTGAAAACGGTATTGATTAAAGACAGCGCCAGGTTGGGTTTGTAACCGGTAATCTTACCGCTGACGCCTTTTTTTATCACCTCGTTAAAATTCAATAATTTCTGTTCGGAGGATAATGCATATATGAGATTTAACGAGAGTCCGTCCATAATGACGATCTTGATTTTCCTGGGGGGCGTTTTCCGGGACGAAATCTCCCGGTTATTTCCCCCGCTTTCCGCCAACCCGCGGGGGGCGAATGCCTGTTCATGGGAGAGAACCGTGTTATAGCAATAGAAGATATTGAAAACAAACAGGAGCAAAAAAGTAACCTGTATCCACTTTCTATGGGCCTTCCTGAAAAAGATAAATAAGACCCCGGTAATAACCAACGCCAACTGGATTAATAGTATTTTTATAAAATCGGCTTTGGCGGCGGGGGTGAAGAATTCGATATAGTAATCGTAATTTAAAAACAAAAAGAAAGCGACCGCCAGAATATTAAAAGACATAAAATAAGTAATGGTGGGAGGACTGAACACGCCGATGGGATACTTTTTCTCGGCAAAGAACTGGATAACCAGGAAAATAATTCCCAGCAGTATGAACCATAAAGGGCCGTAATAGACGAAAATATCCAGGTACATTACCAGGAATTCGCCGGCGGAGACAGGAATATGGGGATTTAAAAGGAGCACCAGGATTAAAACGAAGTAATTAAAAACAGCCGCACTTAAAAGGAGATTAAATGTAAGTTTTATCGATCGCCACAATTTATTTCCTATCTTGGACTCCTTCTTTTACTTTTACTTCTCATAATTTTTCGGGGTAGTTATCAACATCAATGTGGTCTGTCCGATCTTGAATTCTGTTTGATCCGATACTTCCGTGATGGAAACCTTCTTGTTGCTGATAACGGTGCCGTTGGTACTGCCCAGGTCCCTCAGGAATATTTTATCGCTCCTGACCTCGATGGCCACATGTTTGCGCGATATTTCCTTGTCCGGGATAATCAAATCCACCTTTCCTCTGCCGATCAGGACGTAGGGTTTTTCCAGGTGGAAGATGTACCCGGCCCTGGCGCCTTTAATGATGGCCAGTGAGATTTTCATATCGTTGGGAAGGCGAAGGTTTTCATCCGACCAAAGAGAATCGCTGTCGCTGTGCTTGATAATTTTGGCCGTATCCTTTTCACTCTCCGACTCCTCCGGGTCCGGCCGGCCCACCGCGAAAACAGTACTGCACCTTGAACATTTCAGTTTCTTCCGCCCCTGGACTTTGTCATCCGGGACATTGTACTTTGCCTTGCAATTGGGACACTCTATAATCATGCCCCAATTATATCATTAATTATTTCTTTTTCAAATTAATTTCAGAATTTTTCTTGTCCTGGCTAGAAATTTGTTAGAAGGGAGGGGTAGGGAGTTTTGTTTTCTCTGGAAAGTCTGGAAAGGGACAGGCAAAAAAATGAATATGATTGATATATGACTACTTGTGTGTTGCAGTTTTCATCCAGGCAACGATTTTACAGAGGAAGCGTTATGCGCCTATTATAAATTGAAAACGGTGAAAACGGGTGAAAACGGGGGCAGGCCGGAATCGCCACTCGATGCTTTCCTGGAAGATATTATCTTTAAAAAACCTGTGGCGGCGATAATTCAGAAAATCGAAAAATACAAAGATACTGGTAAATATATTCCTTATTTCAAGGATAAAGCCATTCCCATTGGCCCCTTACCGTTATTGCCCAGGCCCCAAGGAAAATTAAAATTCCCGCAAGCGTCGCGTTTCCCTATTCTCTTAACACTCGGGTAGTATACGCCCAGTACGCATCTAAAAATAAACGCGGACAAATGTACTTGCGATTTTCAGATTTCTGAATACCCGCTATCGCTGAATAACCTCCGATGGCAATTCCCTCTGAAAAATTCTTCACCCGGTAACGCAATCGCCCCAGTATTCCTAAATGACCGTTACAACTCACTACTTGATCTATTAATTCCTTCGGCAGGTGTGCTTTCCCTTCATGTTCTATTCCGCCCGCTGTATAAACAAATTGACGATACCACTCTACTCCAAATAAATCTGCTGTCACTTTTACATACGGCGGTCCATATAACTCTTCCGATCTCTCCAACAGATCAACCAGCGTCAGGGGACAGAGCAGCTTCCCGGCTCGAACCGGCGACCGTAACCGCAGCCCCAAACTGCTCCACCGATAATCTTCCGGTAGACGTGCAAGCCCTGCCCTTACCGGGTTCAAATCTATCTATGAACCGCATATTAATTGCGCTTCTCCCTGGTATACGATGACTCCTTTAAACCGGCCTCCCCACAGATAACCTTTGCGGTCATGCTTATTATTGTACCAGCGGCTAAAGGTCTGCTTCAGTTCCTGTACAAAACGGGAGACCGAACCCAGGCGATCTCTCAACCGTTGGATGCCCCCGTCAGCGTCAGGGTTAATATTGCCGCTGCTTTCATAACTGCCTTGGGGTGGTTCCGCCTTTTTTCCATATATTAGTTTATAACGGCGAAGGAGTTCTTCAGTCGTCGCCTCCTGGGCTTCCAATTCCATGCCTGTGGCCAATATATGGAAGTGATTCCCCATGATACAGAAAGAATGAATCCTGATAAAAAAGCCGGCGGCCAGTCGTTCCATTAAGGTGAGGAGATATTCTTTTTCCTCGATGTTAAAAGATTAAATTGTCAATACTTTTTTCAAATTTCTTCTCATTTTTTTGACTGTCCCCTATCCTCCCCCAGACCATATTGGAAACTTTTCCCTGTTACATTTCCTCGGAACTTATTAATAACTACCGAGGAATTGTAACAAAGTCTGCCCCTTGCCCCTCACTTTTTTATGCCACACGTTGTAGTGCATTCACCAGGTCTCTGGCGCCGAGCGGGTGGGGCAGCGGTTTGCCGTCTTGCTTGTATAGATCGATCGTCTCTTCTACGATCCGGCATAGATGATCGAAAACCTCCCGCTCGTCGCTGCCATGGCAACCCCCGAAGAAAAGTCCAGGACAACTGCCTATGAAGCACCGGTCTTCGTCGGACCACTCCACAATCTTTGTATACTTCGCTCCTGCTGTCATTTCTTTGCCTCCTCGATTGCAAGCCGTACAGCTTTCTCTTGATAATGTTTTGCATCATCCCCTTCATTCCCCGAGATGGTAATCGATTTGGTGAGGCCCGGGTGAACAAAATTCCTATGACTACCTTAACCGCCTCTGTCCGTAAAACCTACTTTCTTCAAATCTCGTATCAAATCTCTGATCTTCCCTGGCATATAATATCCTTTCATTACCATTACCAAAAATTTTTCATGAATTCATTATGGTACAAACGGCGATTTTTGTCAACACCTATACCTTGAAATTAGGATAAGGGACAGGCAAGAAAATTATCTTGCTATTATATTTTTTTCATGCTATGAATGTGATATGCAAAATGAACGGTATTTTCAATCGCTTAAAAATAATAAAAGGAGAAAAAAACATGAAAACAAAAAAGTTTGACAAAAAGCTGGCGCTAAACAAAAAAACAATTGCCGATTTAAGCAATGGTGAAATGGGAAAAATTCAAGGGGGCGGTTATGATACTGCTTTGTCCCACTGCTTAGCTTGCATGGAGACCAATTATTCCCGCTGTTTAACTCAATGCCCTCCCGGGGGAGCTGGTTGTTGATCGACATTGAATACGAGGGATAAGGAACCCCCACCAGCAGACACTATTTAAATTGTAGTGTGTCGCGAACAGGTAGCGCCTGTTCCTTTAAATGATCATTGGAACAGGCGTTTATCTGACAACAAATCCAAAGCATGGCTTTTGCTTAAAAAAATGGTTGACTCAAAATTTTAAGTATGCAATAATTTACTCCCCGACCAGGGAATATAAAAAAGATAATGCGAAGAAGGAGAAATTATGAAACCCAAAACCAAAATGATTTTCACTGCGATCATATGTTTGACGGTCGTATCGCTTTTGCCGCTTTCGGCCAACACCCTCTATGTGTCCGCCGCAAACGGGAAAAACACGAATTCGGGCGCCAAAGACCAACCCTTGAAAGACATCGATAAAGCCATCGGCTTCGCCCAACCCGGGGACACGATCAATGTCGCCGGGGGAGTATACAGCGGCGTTTTCGATATCGGTTTTATCGACTGCAACAAATCGGTGCAATTGTACGGGAGCTTTTCACCGGATTTCAGTGTACGCGATATAAACAAATACCCAACCTTATTTCAACCTTCTAACGAAAGCGGCGCCAAATCACGAAAAGCTATGTTTATTTTCAGCGGCGACGTGGATAAATTAATCGTAGATGGATTCGTATTCGATATGGGGATGCGCAACGCATACCACGACAAAGATGGAAAACCCAACGGCGTCGAAACCGGGATGCTCCTCCCCCCCCCCCAGAAAATAACCGGCCAGGTTGCAACCGTTACCGAACCCTGCGTGGCCATTCCCAGCGCTTCCAAAGGCGGCGATATCGTGATCCGGAATAACGTGTTTATCAATTCGGCCAGCTTCGGCCTCCAGGCCGGGCTGCGAAAAGGCTCGCTTAAAGTCCTGAACAATGTGTTCATCGCCAACCGCATGGCCGCCGTCGAAATATACGGGACCTGTTCCAGTACAGGCGGCCCTAAAACCCTCTCTTTGTGTGGGGAAGTGGAAATCGCATACAACACCGTGCTATTTTCCTGGACCCGCACAAAAGAACTGATGGACATGGGCTACGGTATCCGCGTCATGACCAAATTAAAATACGATATCCACCATAATATCATCGGTGGGAACGTATTGGCCGGTGTCGATCATACCCGTTTTAATAAAAACGAATGGGTGAAAATGGATAATAACATCTTCTTTGCCAATAAAGCGGCCGACCTGGAATACAGCCACGCCAGCAACACAAAACTGAACCTTCGCGTGTCGCAATTCGGCGACCTCGAACTGGCAAGCTGCTCCGGCAACAAAAACACGATCCCCAAAACCCTGGCCGTCGATAAAGCCTACCTGGAAGGACTTCTTAATTCCAGCTATAAGGAACAGGCCGATTATAACCCCGATTCCCCTGCCAACCAATTCCGGGAAGCCATGGGACTGAATAAACAGGGAAAACTAACCAGCAGCGCCACGATGTTTGCCAACCGCTACCCCTGGAAAAAGGCCATCGAATTATTCGGGAATGTCGCTGGATTCGGCGCGCAAACGTTTAAATAAAACGCAAGGAGAGCCGATCATGAGCGAATTAAACTTTCAAGAGTCAGCAAAAAAAATGGACAACCAGTTGCGCCAATCCGAACGCCAGATGTTCGGCGGAAAAAAGGATGAAGCGGCCGTTTTATTTTTAGAAGCGTCGGCGTTCTTCGATCAAGCCAAAGAAGCGGATTCGGCCAATCCACAGTTAAAAACCCTGGAACAGAAATTAACCAAATTAAAAAAAGACCTGGAAAAACGTTTGGGCCACCCTATCGGGGAAGAAGCGCCGCCGGCGACTGAAAAACCCGGACCGGGGACGCCACCCCCCGCGGCTAGAAAGCCCGGACCGGGAACAACACCGCCAGCCGCGCCGGCTGCGCCGCCAAAAACAGGAACCGCCAAAGAAGCCGCGGCCCCCACCATCCCGTACAACGCCAGGAAACCGATGCAAGATGCGCAAAACCAGTTGCGATCGCTAGAGAACAATTTCAAACAACTGCAGGACGCGGACCCTACGATGGCGGCATCCCTGGTTTCCCGGATCGAAAATAACCTATCGAATGGACGGCAGGCGCTTCAGGAAGCCGTAAATGAAGCTTCGAAAACCGGGGCGGGAAATCACCCGGACCTGGAAAAAATAGCCGCGGATTTCACCGAAGCTGAATCCCGGCTGGCGCAAGCAAAGCAAAAGGTCGCCGAACAGGGGGCGCTGAACGCTGCCAGGGCCGGGGAAGCGAACGCCGATTGCGACGCCTTAAAAAACGAATATGAACGACTGCGTCCAGTCCTGGATAAATGCGGACTCATTTATTATAATGACCTGGAACCACTGAAAGAACAAATTTCAAGAATAGAAGAATTCGAACGCGCCGAACTTCCCGGGTTGAAAGAAAAATTAGCGGCCTTTGAGGGTAAGTACGGCGCCACGCGGGAAGAGATCAACAAGAACGCCGATGAAGCGGGATATTCGGGGGTAACCCGGGCGGCTGACGGCTGGTCCATGCTGACTGAAAAAATTCAAACAATCCCTGGAACCCGGATGAAAACGGCCGACGATCTCATCGATCGAATGGAAGGTCAAGTAACCAATTTGAAAAACATCAGCGACTTCCATCGGCTGAAGCAACATGCAGCGATGCGAGAATGGCTGGCGATGGCCGCGCGTTACAACAGCGACAGCCCCAAAGTGAAAGAAATGGGCCGTTCGCTGGAATCGAGATTAAATGCGGATAAAGACGAATTCAACGCCGCCATCGACCGGCGCACCTGGCAGGGGAACAGCTCGGGCCCGATTGCCGAAGCCGCGTTGTCATATTTTGACCGGAGCAAGGAGTGGTTTAAGTCGCCCCATCCGGGAAAAGTCCTCGGCGTCGCCATACATGGGGACTGGTCGGTCCAGGAACGGGATATTTTGGGAAATCCTAACATGTACGGGATACCGGTCTTTGTTGCGGTTCTCATGGACGAAGAAAAAGAAACCGGTCTGGCCAGGGTTTATGATCTGACCTTGAGAACGGAACAGAAACAGGGGGCCAAAACCGAACCCCCCTTCTCCAGCGATACTGTCGGCAGCAGTTTCTATATCCGGGCGGACAAAATCGTTTAATCATTATTGCAGTTATTGGAACGGATTAGGGGCAGTTTTTCGACTGCCCCCGCCCTCTCCGGCTGTGAGAAATGAATAAAAAGTTTTGATCAAACTTTTTCAAAATGGGGCGGCGCCCCAACCCCCCTTGCACGGCCCTGGTTTTTCCTTCTTTGAAGGCAGCGTCTCAAATCCTTGTTTTTGTTGCACGCTTTTTTGAGGTATTAGTAAAAGTATGGCCCCCGGCAGGGCACGGGGTGTAGAATTTAGACGCTAATATTGACTTTTAACGGTCATGGGTTTAAAATATGGCATTTAAAATAAAAATAGACCGGCGACTATTTTACCGCCGGCAGAATGACGGATAGCGATAAGGAGATAATATCAGACACATTAACGCTGTAAATTCCAATTCTGAGCTAAAAAAATTTATCGCCTTTCCCTATGACCTCTACCACGGCAACCCCGTCTGGATCCCCCCCCTGAAAACCGACCAGGTCGGGATTTTTAATCTCCACAAGAACTCCCTGCTCCAACACTGCGATTACCAATTATTCTTGCTGTATGAAGACGATCGCATCATCGGCCGCATCGCCGCTTATGTCAATCATACGGCCAACGAATACTGGCAAACGAAAACCGGACTTTTCGGCCATTATGAATGCATCGACGACCCGGACGCAGCATTTATGCTTCTGGATACCGCGGAAAAATGGCTGAAAGAACGGGGAATGAAAACCATGCGCGGACAATGGAATTTCGTTTCCCAGGATATCGGGTTTGTTTACGAAGGATTCGATATCCCCCCCACAGTGCTTTCCTCTTACAATTTCCCCTATTATAACGACCAGGTGAAGGGCTTCGGGATGCAAAAAATCAAAGACCTCATGGTCTATCAATGCGATACCGGCAAAGATTACAAAATCCCCTATCGATTCCTTCGCATGACCGACGCCGTGATCCGGCGCTGCGGCGTAACCGTTCGACATATCGATATGAAAAACCTGGAGGCGGACGCCGGGATTATCGTCCACCTCACCAATGAATCGCTAAAAAACAACTGGGGCTATTATCCCATCGATAAAAATGAAGCAAAGCAAATGGCCGTGGATTTAAAAATGATCGTTCACCCTGAATTGATTCTTATCGCCGAGGCGGACGGGGAACCCATCGGCTATGTCATTGCCCTACCGGATGTCAATCAGCTATTGAAAAATTTGCACGGCCGACTATTCCCCCTGGGAATCTTTAAACTCTTATGGGGCGTCAAAAAACTGAACCGTTACCGCATCTGGGCCATGGGCATCCTGCCGCCTTACCAACGAAAAGGCGTTTCCGTACTATTGTTTCAAAGACTTAACGAAATGCTTGCCCCAAGGGGTTCCTATGTGGAAGTGAACTGGGTTTTAGAGGACAATTTTTTAATGAATAATACGGCGATAAAATTAAAATTGGAACCTATTAAAAAATACCGCATCTACGAAAAACAAATCGGCTGAAGCCGTATATTATAAATAAGGATTAAAAAATGAAACTAAAGATACACTATTTAATCATCGCTTTTTCCCTGGCTGCCGCCGTATCGGTAAGCGGGGAAGAAAATAAAACGGCGCTGACCCTTGAATCGGCGGTTCAATCGGCGTTAAGCCGCAATGAACGCGCCGCCGTCGCCGACCAGCGGGTTATTGCCGCGGACGCCAGGTCTATGAAAGGACGCTCGGTTTTCCTCCCCAATCTCAACCTGTCCGGCAGCTACACCCGGCGCCCCTACGAAGTAACAAGAGAACTGGACGGCCAGGAGATCATCATCCAGAGCCTGAACGCCCTGGCCGGGAGCGTCACCGTCAACAGCGTGCTCCTGGATTTCCGCTCCTTCCCCCTGTACCGGCAATTGAAACTTGAAAACAAGGCCGAAAAATCAAATTCCCTGGAAAGCAAACGGGGGTTGTCCTTCGAGGTGTGCGGGGCTTTCCTGGCGGCGCTGGGCGTCGAACAGGTGCTGAAAGCCGCCCAACAGCGTTTAGACTATGCAGGCCAGAATTTCAAAGCCTCCCGCGCCAGGTATGAGGCCCAGTTGGTGTCGGTCAACGACGTCACGCGCGCCGAATTGGAATACGCCACTGCAGTGAAAGGCATCACCGGCGCCGGGGGCGATGTGGAAACCGCCCGCCTGCAATTGGAATTGCTGCTGGGTATGAAAATCGAAGGGCTGCTGGAGAACCCGGAGCAATTATTGTCCCATGCCGAAGCGCCGCCCCCCGGGGCCGAACAGTTGATACCGGAAGCCCTGGACCGGCGTCAGGATCTTCACTCGCTGCGCTGGCACGCCCGGGCCCAACATGCGGCGGCCTCGGAACCGGCCATGCGCTGGCTGCCCTCCCTGTCTATCAATGGCCAGTACCGTTTTACCAATGAAAGCGGTTTCGCCGGCAAAAAAACCACCTGGTCCGTCGGCCTTGGCGCCAATTGGAACATTTTCGACGGTTTCGCCCGCATCGCCGATTACAAGGAACGGAAAGCATTGGCCGCCATCGCGGACCTCGACGTACGGGCCGCTTTAAGAAAGGTGGAAGTCGAGGTGCGCAGCGCCCTGGTAACCCTGGCCAACCAGCAGGCCTCCCTTAAACAGGCCACCGTGGCCCTGGATGTGGCCCGGAAAAACGCCGTTGAAACCACAGAACTCTACCGCCAGGGGCTTACCGGCGCTTTGCAAGCCGCGGACGCCAATGTACGTCTCTATGAATCCGAAGTGGATTTTATCCGGGAACGCTACGGCCTGGCCATGGCTTTCTTAAACCTGCGCATGGCCATCGGCCTGGACCCCTTCGGCAATCAGCAAACAAACGACAATATTCGCTAAACCCAGGAGTTAACCAATGAAAATAAATCATTTAAAACCTTCGACAGCAATAAGTGTATTATTTACAATGATACTTTTAATAATAGGGTTCGCCGGCTGCAGCAAAGACCCCGGCGAATCCCTTGGCCGGAAACCCGGCGGCGGACGAATGGCCATCACGTTCCCGGTGGAAACCGTAACCGTCAAGAACCGGTCCGTGACCTATTCCATTTACGCGGTGGGTTCGGTGGAAGCCTTTGAAATGGTAATGGTCACTGCCCGCGTGGCCGGCGTGGTGGATAAAATCCTCTTTTCCGAGGGCACCCTTGTCCAGGCCGGCCGGGAGTTGGTGGAAATCGAACCGGAGCGTTACCGGTTGGCGGTAGAATCGGCGCGCGCGGCCTGGGAAAAAGCCAAAGCCGCCAAAGCCGACGCGGAAGCCGGCTTAAAACGTCGCCGGCAGGTAGTTGAGAAAAACCCCGGGTTAATCCCGGGCGAGGAACTGGAAACCTGGAGCACCCGTGTTCGTACCGCGGTGGCCGAAGTCGCCCTGACCCAGGCGCAATTGAACCAGGCGGAGCTCAACCTTCATGATTCGTTGGTGCGGGCGCCAGTGGCCGGCGTGGTGCAAACCCGCACGGTCCAGACCGGCCAGTATGTCCAACCCGGCGTTGTGCTGGCCACCATGATCCGCCGCGATCCTTTACTCCTGCGGTTCAAAGTCCCGGAACAGGACGCCAGCCGCATGAAACCGGGTCTAAAAGCCCTCTTTACTATTAAGAGCGACAAAACCGAATACACCTCCACCATTTCCTATGTGGCCGCTTCGGCCGAGGAGAATACCCGCATGGCGGCTGTAACCGCGACTATCGACGATGAAAATAGGGACCGGTTAAGACCCGGCGCATTTGCCGAAATTCATATCCCGGTGGGCAGTGTGAAGGATGTACCGGTAATCCCCCAACTGGCCATACGCCCGGGCGAACGGGGTTTTCTTTCCTATGTCGTGGAGAACGGGACGGCAAAGGAACGAATCCTGACCCTGGGGATGCGCACCGCCGACGGGCAGGTGGAAATACGGGATGGCTTGAAAGCGGGCGAAGCCCTGGTTATCCGTGGGGCGGAAGCCCTGCAGGACGGCGTTGCGGTGCGGGTGACCCGCGCCGACAGCGTGGATGTTTCTCAGCCGGTTAAAGAAAAAAAAGGAGCTGATGCATGAACATAACGGAAGTTTGTATTAAGAAACCTGTTTTCGCCTGGATGTTAATGGCGGCCACGGTTTTATTCGGGTTAGTGGCCGGTTCCCGCATCGGCATCAGCCAGTTTCCAGATGTGGATTTCCCCACCATCAACGTTTCCGCCACCTGGGAGGGCGCGGCCCCGGAAGTTTTAGAGAACGATGTGGTAGAAATTTTGGAAGAGGCCCTGGTGCAAGTGGAAGGGGTGCGTTCCATCACTTCTTCATCGCGGCAGGGGTCGGCCAACATTACCCTGGAACTGGATATTTCCCGCAACGTCGATCTGGCGCTGCAAGATGTGCAGGCCAAAGTGTCCCAGGCCCAACATCATTTGCCCCGCGACATGGACCCGCCGACAATCGCCAAATCCAACCCGGAAGATCAGCCAATCCTGTGGATTACCTTATCCGGTCCATTTCCCCAACGGGTGTTGACCGATTATGCCCGTTACAACCTCAAGGAAAAATTGCAAACCATTCCCGGCGTGGGAGAAATCACGGCCGGCGGCGCCCAGGACCGTAACGTCCGTATCTGGTTGGATGCGAACCGGCTGGATGAGAAGGGAGTGACAGTGCAAGATGTAATCTCGGCTTTGCAGCGGGAGCACGTGGAATTGCCGGCCGGACGTTTGGAAACCACGGGCCGGGAGGTCAATCTCCGCGTACTGGGCGAAGCCGTCGACCTGAAAACGCTGGAGCACATCGTTATCCGCGAGTCGGGCGGCAGTCCTATTTATTTGAGCGATGTGGCCCTGGTGGAAGATGGTTTCGAAGATATACGGCGTTTTTCCAGGGTGGATGGGGTCCCGGCCCAGGGATTGGGCATAAAAAAGCAGCGGGGCGCCAATGCGGTGGCCGTGGCCAAACAGGTCAAAAAGGAACTGGTGGAACTGCAGAAAACCCTGCCCGAAGGCATGATCATCAGTATCAATTCCGACTCCACCAAATTTATCGAGGATTCGGTGAACGAGATACAACTGGAACTGCTGCTGTCGGTATTATTGACCGCCCTGGTGTGCTGGATGTTTCTCGGTTCTCTTTCCAGCACCCTTAACGTGGTGTTGGCCATCCCCATGTCTTTGCTGGGAACCATTGCCGTTATTTACTTCCTGGGTTTTACTTTCAACACCTTTACCTTGCTGGGATTGGCTTTGGCAGTAGGAATCGTGGTGGATGACGCCATCATGGTCATGGAAAACATTTACCGCCACGCCGAAGGGGGGAAAAGTCTTTTAAAAGCGGCCCTGGAAGGAACCAACGAAATCGCTTTTGCCGCGTTGGCGGCCACGTTGGCGGTAGTGGCGATTTTTATACCCGTGGCTTTTATCAGCGGTATTATCGGCCGGTTTTTCTTGCAGTTCGGGATTACCCTTTGCCTGGCGGTTCTTTTCTCATACGTAGAGGCCGTCACCCTGGCGCCTTCCCGGTGTGCGCAGTTTCTAAAGACTTCCCGCGAGGGACGGGGCCGGGTGGGAAAGGCGGTGGATCAAAGTTTCGATTGGATGAGCAGCAAATATGCCGACATACTCAAACGGGGCCTTAAGCGGCCCGGGATTATCCTGGTATTATCGGTGCTCTTATTTCTCGGGTCCCTGGTAGTGGTCCGTTTTTTACCCGGGGAGTTTGTTCCTTCCCAGGATTTAAGTTTGATGATGGTTCGTTTGCAAACGGCGGTAGGTTCGGATATCAGGGAAACGGATAAGTTGTTCCTGCAGGCGGAAAAGGTGGTGGCGTCTTTTCCCGAAGTGACGCGGCGGTTTCTTACAGTCGGTGGTGGGGGAGGTTCGGTAAATTCAGGTTTTATGTACGTTACCCTGGTTCCGCCCGGGGAGCGAAAGTTATCGCAGGCTGAATTAACCGCAGTGATGCGCAAGAAATTGAACGCCATCCCCGGTGTGCGGGCGGTGATCCAGGATATGTCCCAGAGGGGATTCACGGCCCAGAGGGGGTTCCCAGTGGAATTTTCCGTGCGTGGTCCCGACTGGGATCAACTGATTAAATCGAGCCGCGAGATAATGCGTAAGCTGGAAGCCAGCGGTACGGTGGTGGATTTGGACACGGATTACCAGTTAGGAATGCCTGAGTTGCGTGTGCAGCCGGACCGGGGGCGGGCGGCGGACATCGGGGTTTCCATCGATGATGTGGCCACGACGTTGAATTCGTTGGTGGGCGGCATCCGGGTAGGAAAATACAGTTCCGGCGGCAGGCGATTGGATGTCCGTTTAAAATTATTGGCAGAGCAGCGGACGAGGCCCGAGGACCTGGCCAGGCTGCAGGTGCGGACCCGTTCGGGTGAATTGGTGCCGTTGTCGGCGCTGGTGAGTTACAAAGAGGAGCCGGCGCTGCAGTCGATTATGCGGCGGGACCGGGAGCGGGCCATTACGGTTTTTGCCAATGTGGCGCCGGGTCATGCGCAGGAAGAGGCGTTGAAGGTGGTGGAAAACCTTGCTCGTCAGATGCCGTTAGGGTATCGTGCGGTGTTGGGGGGGGCCAGTATCACTTTCCGGGAGTCCATGGGCAGTTTGATTTTTGCGTTGTGGATGGGAATTCTTATTGCTTATATGATTTTGGCTTCGCAGTTCAACTCGTTTCTTCACCCGGTGACGGTGTTGACGATTTTACCGTTGTCGGTAGTAGGGGCGATTCTTGCGCTGCTGGTAATGGGGCAGAGTTTGAACATTTTCAGTATGATTGGATTGTTGTTGTTGATGGGTATTGTGAAAAAGAATTCCATTATCCTGGTGGATTATGCCAACCAGTTTCGCAGTGAGACGGGAATGGGGGCCCGGGAGGCCATGGAGAAAGCGGGTCCGATTCGTTTGCGGCCGATTCTCATGACGGCCATAGCGACGTTAATGGCGGCGATTCCGCCGGCGTTGGGATTGGGCGCCGGTTCGGAAATTCGTATGCCGATGGCGATTGCGGTTATCGGTGGGTTGGTATTGTCTACTGTACTTAGTCTCATCGTAGTGCCGGCTTTTTATGTGACAGCAGACCGCTTCAAGCGTAAAAAGTAACCCAATCAAAAGTTTTTGGAGGTCCAGGAACCTTTTTTCAAAAAGGTTCCTGGCTGCCGGAGGCAACTTTTTTAAATGGAAAAAAATGTAACTTATATTTCCCTGGAGAGTAGTGGTCGCAGTTTTGACAGCGAAGTAACATGTATGTTAGATCGTCTCCGTGGGCAGATCGGTATTGGTCAGACTTTGGACGAAGTAATGGAAGTAGTATGGAACACGACCCGGCCGGTATTGCCGCATGACCGGATTGGTCTTTCATTTATCGAGAATGACGGAGAGCGGGTGACGTCCCATTATTTCAAGGCCGACTATGATCTTGCAACGGTCAGGTTAGGGAAAGATTATTCCGCGGGCCTGGCCAATTCGACATTAAAAGGAATTCTAGATAAAGGCGCCGCCAGGATCATCGGTAGCCTGCCCGCTTATCTTGAAGAGAACCCCAACTCGGTATCGACGAAGCTTTTATTGGCGGAAGGTATCGCATCTAATCTCACTTTGCCGTTGAAAGTGGATAAACGGGATGTGGGTTTCCTGTTCTTTTCCAGCCGGAATGCGGGGGTATTTACCGAGGTTCATGCGCAGGTATTGTTGGCGGTTTCGGATATAATTTCGCAGAATATTGAAAAGATATGGCGTATCCATCAGTTAGAGCAGAGCCGGCGGGATTACCTGACCCTGTTGGGATTTGTTTCCCATGAGATGAAGAGTCCGCTTTCGTCGATGATGGCGGTGGGCAGTACGTATTTGAAAGGTTACCAGGGGCCGGTGGACCCTTTGGCGGATAAAACGGTTAAAAAGATGATGCGCATATCCGGGTACATGGTGAACATGGTCAACAATTACCTGGACTTATCGCGGTTAGAATCCGGGGAAATGAGGTTCAACCCTGTACCTGGAGTTAAGTTCAGGGAAGAGGTGTTGGACTTTGCCATGGATACGGTGTCGGCCCGGGCGGAGGAGCGTGGTTCCCGCATACTGGTAGAAGGGCCGGAAAAGGATATATTGCTGACAGGGGACCTGGACCTTTTGCGGATTGTGGCGGTCAATTTGCTGGACAATGCGATTAAATACGGCGATGAAAATATCGAAGTACAAGTCAAACTAGCGGAAGAAGGGGGGAAATTGGTTTTTGCAGTGCGAAACAAAGGGGTGGGTTTCGATAAGGAGCAGGCCAAAAAATTGTTCCGCCGTTTCAGCCGCTTAAAGCAGAAAGGAACCGAAGATCGAAGGGGAACGGGGCTTGGATTGTATCTAACCTGGTGGATTATCCAGAAGCATGGGGGGCGGATCGAGGCGGATTCCGTGCCGGATCAGTGGGCGGAATTCAGAATTTATTTGCCCGCGCCACAGCGCGGCTAGACGGCATTATTGCCTTCGGCAACCAGGAAACCCTTTTGAAAAAGGGTTTCCTGAACCTTCCTAAAACTTTTGGTTATTGTTCTGCACCAAAAGACTGAACACTAAAATGCATCATTCTCCGTAAATGTTTTATGACACTAGCAAAAGTCAGTCTGACAAGCAACGCATCTTGTTTGCGAGCCACACGTGTTAGTGCATCCGCACCCGAGGTGAGTAGCGCACGTATTACAAGTAGCGCACGTATTACAAACAGTATTGCACATGCTACCACAGAACGTTACGCAAGTACAATTAGTCAGTGGCTCAGTATCAGGCCCTCCGCCTCTTACTTTTTTTTTGGCATCATTTTCCAAGGATGTTACAAAACTCTGAACCTTAATGTTTGAAAGTTTTAATTTTTTAGGCATTTTTATCTCCTTTTTTTACGATTAAAATATTTTAAAGATTTTCGAATACCATATCCAGGAAAAAATGTCAACATGTTAAATTTATTTTTTTTCGCGCCACAGCCCCTTTTTGCCTCCGGCGGTCAGAAACCTTTTCGAGAAAAGGTTTCTGAACTTCCAAAAGCTTTTGATTATTGTCCTGGCGCAAGACGATTTCAACCTAAAATTGTCCTGGCGTAGGACGATTTCGGCATAATTTCCCGGGAATCGTTTTACAAGAAGACAATTTTAGTTTATAATTAACCCTACCGGAGGATAATTATGGAGAAACTCTTTGAAGAATGGACCGAATATGCGCTGGAAAAAGAACTAAAGAACCGCGATATTCCATATAATTTATTGGAAATGTCCGCGAAGAAAATCGTTTTTATCAATGGTATCAGGCGATCAGGGAAAAGCAGCTTAATGATACTCCTGATGAAGAATTTACCGGAAAAATCGGCCTATATCAATCTTGAAGATGAACGAATTCCCCGTGATACCACATCTCTGGATGCCATTGTACGGTGGTTTGGAGATAAAGGCTATCTCTTCCTGGATGAGATCACTACCATTCAAGGCTGGGAAGGATGGCTGGCTAGAATCCATGAACAGACAAAAGGAAAATTGAAAATAATAGCCGCTTCTTCCATTCGCACGGTTTCCAATTTGATCAAACCACTGCGAGGAAGAACACTGGAATACGAACTTTTCCCCTTGAGTTTCAAGGAATTCCTGGCATTTACAAACGTTCAAATAAAAAAAACCACGGCAGGTGAAGGCATCATCAAAAGGGAATTAGAGAAATATCTTACCTTCGGCGGTTTCCCGGAAGTGGTGCACTGTAAAAATGATACCGAAAAAACACTTATCCTGATGTCTTATTACAGGGATATCGTCGCTCTCGATATTGCCGAAAAATCGAAAACCAGTTTATCGTTTGTCAATATGATAGCCAGGTACCTGGTGGATTCGTCTATTTTTTCCGCTTCGAAGTGCGTTAATTTTTTGAAGTCGGTGGGGATAAAAACAGGAAAAGAAAAAATTTTGGAATTGGAAAGGATCGCGGAGTTGTCGTACCTGTTTTTTTTCGTCCCGATATTTTCCTTCAACGTAAAGGACCGGTTTCAATATCCGCGAAAAGTTTATCCCGGCGATACCGGGTTCATAGATTCCATATCCGGGGAGAAAGGAATGGGAAGATTATATGAAAATGCCGTTTTTCTCAGTCTGCGCAGGAATTTGAAACCGGATCAGGAGATCGATCATTGGAAGGACAGGGACGGGTATGAAGTGGATTTCGTGATCAGGAGGGGGTTTAATGTGGAAAATATTATACAGGTTAGCGTAGGAACAGAAATAAAAGATAGGGAGTTCCGGGCGGGGCTGAAGGCGGCAAAAGAATTTAAAAAAAATGAGATCATACTGATCGGTGATAAAGAAGGTGAGGATCATAGAGAGGGCGTTACCTTCAAATTTATTCCGCTCCTGCGCTGGCTGCTGCCTGTTCCGTAAATTTGTTAAGGTTTCTTCCTGCCGGGAAATAAAATTTTTAGCCACAGATAGGCGACGAACACACGCGGCGAGACGGACACGGACAAAAAGGCGCCTGGACCTTCTTAATACTTTTATTTATTTTCCCAGGAAGAGGGGAAGGCGCCGTAATCGGCTGCGCTGCAATGGTAAGATGATTCGAACCATCGTTAAAGAATCACTCATTTGACTGATTCTTTGGCCTATCATTGTCCACAATTTTTCTACACATATTAAGTATTTTGACAATTTCAGAAGCAAGATATTCGGAATCTTCATCCCCAGTTAGTAGAACCTCCCATAAAAGGACCTCTCCATGTTCTCCACGATAAAAATTAGCCATCATTCTCAAACCAACTTTCCATGGTAATTGGAGACCGCCAACCAAAATAAATTCAGGAACATGGAGATTCAGGGGCTCATCTGAAATATTCTGTATATACACCCATAATGAGCCGTGCTTTTTCGGCGTTAGATCCTGAATCCAGTTTATCCATCCAGGTAATCTCACTTCTACGACTACGTCGCAAACAAGTTTCTGATTACTAATTCGAATTACAAGAGACGCACCATCCAAAACTGGTTTTTCTTTGGCAAGACTCGTGACGTGAGCCAATTTCGCCAAGAACTGTTTTTCAACAGACAAATCCTCGATCTTCTTTTTTTTGAAGGGCCATAAATTTTTAATTGGCCACATAGTAACCTCCATTTAAAGAACCGGATACTCCACGGGATATCATAGACTCTCTTCGTCGTCGATATTCCGAAACTCGCGTTCCCTAAAAGCATCATCCTCCAGTAATCTTTTTAGATGATTGATCCGTGATAGCGCATACGGACGCTTTAATCTGAAACCATGACTGACCGGTGTGCGATGGGCATATACTTTCCTTCCATATCGCTCGTAAATGGCTTGCTCGAGTTCCTCTGCACATTTGCATAACCTGTCATACTCGGGCCAAAATTGCTGCAGCGAATCGGTGTTTACATCATTCCTATGGTGTAGAACTAGCTCGCTTAGTTCAATAATATGGTTCAATTCAGAGCATACACTCCCGACACCTGAGAGTGAACTGATTTTATGACCGATAGTTTTTAACTCTCCCTGAGCAGAAAGCTGTCTCATGAACTCGATCGAAGCTGAGGGAGCCAGATATTCTTTCCTGTAGTGTCTTGCAATGGCACGGATATATTCAAATCCGCGTAAAGCTAGGTTTGGCTGACCTCCATACCGTATGGAAACCTCCTCTTCCTTTACTTTTCCTGGTTCAATCAGGTGCCAAAAATACAGAGGCTTGCGCATTTGTCGTGCAAGACAAATTTCCTTTTGTACCCAGACAGATTTCAGTGTATGAGGAGACGTAACTACAGTAACGAGGATAGAATCGGCTATCGCCGAGCTTAACACTGACTCGACGGTATGGGAATCGCCCGATATCGGCTTCCCCCTTTTGTCGTAGGCCATTCTAGGGGCTTGATCCTGGTTTCCAACATCCCTATCCCACCATGCACGCAGGCCTAAATCTTGTAAAAGATGAGTTAAGCTGTGTGCAGCTTCGACATCGTGCGATTGGTAGGATATAAATGTGTGAAACTGTATAATTCCAGGTGCAGAGAATACCATATTATCAATCTCCATTATTACCTTACTTCCCGGCATAGCCCAACTAATTTAACCGGCTGACCGTTTCCGACTACACAACCAACTTGATTTCCGCGATCCCCTGAGATATCCAGGGCCTGGGCAGAGTCCTTTTGTCTGAATTTTAAATGACGGCGCACCAGTTCCACGCGCTTGCCGATCTCTTTAAGGACATTATCCATTTCGTTCATCAAAATACCCACGCAAAAAAAATGCGATCGCGAAATTAAAGCTTGACAAACGTGAATTATTGAGTTATTGTTCGCATACGAGAAATATTTGGAGCATAAATTCGCGAATATCAGTAAGTGGGATGATTGGTTTTTTGAAGCCGAATAAAAGTGGCGGTGATTCATCGAGTTTTTTTCTCCTTAGGTATGGAGTATATTGGAAAACCGCCGGATTGTCAAGCCGAAACACAACTTTAAGTAGAAGGAAAGATGGATAATCAGGAACAGGAACCGATGGCGTGTTAGGGGACAGACAGGAATAAACGCCATAATTCCCTCTGTGGGAGCCCCCCGGTCACTTCGCCGCGGGCCTGGACCTTCCTAAAACTTTGGGTTATTGTCCTGGCGCAGGACGATTTCGGCATAATTTTCCGGAAATCGTTTTACAAGAAGACGATTTTAGTATATCCCGGCGATACCGGGTTCATCGATTCCATATCCGGGGAGAAAGGTATGGGAAGATTATATGAAAATGCTGTTTTTCTCAGTTTGCGCAGGAATTTGAGACCGGATCAGGAGATCGATCATTGGAAGGACAGGGACGGGTATGAAGTGGATTTCGTGATCAGGAGGGGGTTTAATGTAGAAAATATTATACAGGTGAGCGTAGGTGCGGAAATAAAAGAAAGGGAGTTCCGGGCGGGCCTGAAGGCGGCAAAAGAATTTAAAAAAAATGAGATCATACTGATCGGTGATAAAGAAGGTGAGGAGCATAGAGAGGGCGTTACCTTCAAATTTATTCCGCTTCTGCGCTGGCTGCTGCCTGTTCCGCCGGGGCCTTCGCATCTCAATGCCCCTATTCGTTCGTGACCTTGAAGACGAATTTGAAAACCCAGTTGCAAATAATATCGGAAAATGATATTATTTGCAGTTGAAAATATGCATATAGACTCTTGGCTTGCAAACCCGGATTCACCTTTAAAAGAGATTTGGCTTTGGGCCAGACACTCACGAACGGATCCGGACGGGTTCGGTAAGACCGGGGCTCGGCTATACTTAACTGACTGGGAAGTTTGCCTAAATCCCGATACTTCCGCGCCGTCTTCATATTCAAGCTGGCTTTCTCTGCCGCTAAAGATAATGTCGGCTGTTTGTTCAATTCCACGAATAACCTCCTAACTTTTTTGTCTTCTACCATTCGATTCGCTCCATATTTTAAAACTTGAATCGAATAGCTTAAATCAAATTCTCATTTTTGCAAAATTATAGTTGTCGTTGAATGGTAAATCTAATTGTCGTTAGGAGGTAAATCTAATTGTCGCTAATCATAGACTGCTACAAAAACAAAGAGTACAGCTATAAAGAGACACAAAAAACCATAAAAACAGCAGCCCCGATTTTGACAATTTTAGGGATGTCCACTGAAATAATTCATAGAAAAGTTGATGGGATGCATTGTTTTCGAGAACAATTGAATAACAATATCATGACTATCGATAAATTGTAAACGCGAAAATATCTTAACAATTTCTTGTTTCTTGTAACGCAAGAAATTTTTTATTTTTTCTGCTGTATCCGGATCAGAAGGTTCTTCAATTTCAATAAATAAAACAATTTCATTCTTATTGACATTGATATTTACCAATTGGCAAGGATTAAAGAAAAGATCAAATACCTGGCCAGCTTTATCAACATCATGCCTTCCCCAATCATGCAATAAATCACAAAGGATCAAGAGAAAACCAACTGGATCTCGCTCATATGAAATATACCTTAAATTTTCAACTTTATCACGAGGCTGCCTGTTTTCGGTTCCATTTTTCCATTTTTCAAAAAATTCATCATAGGATACTTTCCATTTTGTACATTTTTCACATTGAGTATCAGTGCATCTGGCACAACGATTTTCCAGGATATCGGGGGTTGTCCATAAATGATTGTGGATTGAAATTGCTGCGGCAGCGGGAAATAGGAACCTATAGAGTTCCTTTTCTTTCTTTAGGCGAAGAAGTAACATAATAGCTGAAAGAATACCGTGATCCCTGAATCTCATACTTTGATCAAATATTCGACTCCTAATTTCGCATCCCCGATTTATAGTTGGTTTAAGAGTCATCAATTCATAGTTAATCTTACTTCTTTCAAAATGCAATTTCCGATGATATTCCGCCAAATCTTCAATACAACTATTATACGCGACATCGGAAATCATATTAGAGATATCAATATTTGCTTCAAGTATAGCTCTTTTAGATTTTTGACGGTGGGTGTACTGCTGGAAAAAAGCGTCCAGCCAATCCCCACACTTTTCTACCGGGTAAGCGATATCATGAAACATAGCCGTCAAGAACCATATAAAGCTTATATCATTTAGATCCCGATATGTTTGACCCTTAATCGGGTAATATGAACGATTAAAAACTTCAACAATATTATTTTTTAATTCATTACTAACTGTGCTTATAATCGATATGCCAAGTATATAGACATTAAATTGATGCAAAAAATGGTCTCTATAGTAAGGAATTATAAAGAGGTTTTTCTGGTTTTTCTCAAATTCTTTGATAAGAGATATCAATTTCTCCTGCTGTAATGGATCTAATTGATCGCTATACATCCATAAATTTATCCTAAGAAAGTCGTAATATATTTTCTGAAGATAATTGGTATATCTGTAATTTAAAGAAAGATTTTCTACGAATTCATGTATTAACTTGAAATCATCTTTGTTTATCGTTTGTTTTAAAACACCCAAATATCTTTGGTTAAAAATGTACTTTTTTTGGTGCGTATCTTCTACATTTCTGAGAACAGCATCTATATTAATGTCATATAGCTCCTTCTCAGCTAATGCGTTAGAAGGATCGTCCGGACTAAAATCAAATGTCAGAAAAATGACCAGACGCGTATCTTCAAATTCGTATCCACAATAGTAAACATATTTATTCATCCAATAACTCAACAGATCTGGTCCTATAAGTGTTTCCCCATTATTAGCTAGATGATCATTATGAATTGAATTGAACAAACAAATCTGTCCACCTGGGCCATATGCATAGTTTTGATAATTTTTCAATGAAACGTTCAATAATAGGCCATTTTCCTGCGGTATTGGAAATCCTTTTTCTTTATCAAAATTGAGAGTACTGTCGAAAGCTTCCAGTCTGAGTAAGTAATTATTAGATTTCCCTGGGGATACGATTGAAAAGATGTACAGAGCATATTCATGGCCAAGGAAACGCTGTCCAGCCAATCTCTCGGCAAATTGTTCTATGATTTCTTTAAAAATTTCAATATTCATATAAATATATCTCCATTATTTATTTTTATCTGTCTTGCTCATATAGTACTCATATAGTGCTTTGGCAAATGAAGCCGGTTCAATACGCTTATCGAAGATTGCGCGACTTTCAACTTTGGCATCTAATAACTCCGCCTTAGTTACCTCATCATTGGCCCAGATACTAAAAAAAACAGGTGCGAAACTGAATTTGCCTTTGAGTCGATTAAACATTTGCAACCCAGTTATGTTGGGCATGCGGTAATCGAAAATAACCAGATCGGGATGATAGTCGGTGATTTCTTTCTCGGCACTATCCGGGTTTCCAAAAATTTTGACATCGAAGACTTTCTCTTTTTTTAAATAGTACAAAATAGGTTCTACAAATGGCACATTGTTTTCATACCATGCCACTTTAATCTTCCTTTTTTCATTTTCATTGTTATTATTCATTTTTCTCCTCTTTTTTTTCTTTTTCCTTAATTTCGCAGGGAATGATCAGCGTGAAACTGGCACCATTCCTTTGCTTTTTAGAATCATAGTTATTTTGGGGTGTGATTTCACCGCCCAATATACTCGCATATGTTTTGGCCACCCATAAGCCAAGTCCATCGCCGTCAATATTGCTAATTTCTCCGTATTCCCCTCTAAAATAGGGAGCAAATATGTAAGGCATTTCTTCCTCCGGGATACCCACCCCATTATCCGAAACCTTGAAGTATATTTTGTTTTTGTCATACCTTATCCCTACACTTATATGTCTTAAGCCTTCACAATATTTAATGGAATTGCGGATAAGCTGTTCCAATATCTCACGAAGCTTCGACTCATCCGAGTAAATATCGAAATCCAGGCCCTGCCCCGGTTCTATTAAGACATCTCCTTCGCAGCAAAGATCTTTCATCACTTTACGCATATTTTTTACCACATCGTTCACCATAGATCCCAATTGAAAGGTGGACAATTCAGGGCCAACATGACGGAATAGTTTCCTGACATTCAATATAAAATCGCACCGGTTTAACAATTGCTCCACCAATCCCAGCATGCGTTTGTGATACTCCCTGGTGACAGAACCATCCGGATCAAAAAAATCCTTATCTTCCAATACAATCACCTGGTTTCTTAATGCCAGCAAGGGTTCTTTACTCTGATGGGCAAACAGGCGGTGGCTGAAAAGGCTTTGCATTTCCGCCTCGGTCATCCCGTTAAACGCCATAATATACAAATTCAACACAGAAACAAATCCCCGGAATCGAGAAATCTTCTCTTTAAACCGGGGCTGATCGATGTCCTTTTCTAAAAATAGAAACCTGTATTTCCCATATTCATGGTTATTATCGGGAAGATAAAAAAATATATCCTCGATATTCGGTGCATCAGCATCGATCCATTCGGGTAAAGATGACATATCTTTTTCCGATTTAATCTTAAAAATTTTCTTTTTGTAAGTATAGATTTCACCTTGATTTTTTAAATTAAAATTTTCAATAGCAGGGTATTGGAACAAGGCTTGCTGTGGATACATTCCTACAATGATAGTATAAAACATATTCCTGAAAAAATGGTTGTAATTATCCAGGGTGTCGGGGTTGTCCAGGGCAGGGAGGGGTTGTTCTTTCCTTCGTATATCAACTAAATAATTATCCAGGAAGGTCGCGGTATTTTCAAGGCTGAGTATAGGGAGCCTGACTTCGCAAAAGATAGAGAGTATATTGGTAAGATGCTCGATAATGGCCTTTAAGAAGTAAGCATAAATCTTCCCCAGAGGGAAGGATCCAATCTCTTTATTATATAGTTCCTTAAAATATTCTCTCAGCATAACCAATTCATGACGCGGGATCAAGGTTTCGCGTGTTTGGGTGAGGCATTCCTGGAAAATCGTTTTCATCTCTGAAATTTTTTCTATAATTTCATTTAACTGCCGGATCAGCTCGCTGAAATATTTGCCTTCCTTATTATAGCCGGTGATTCGATAAGATACGACAATATCCATGGCGTCTGAGAGTTTAAGTATTTTTTGAGCTCGATCGAATATAAATGAGAATTCCTGGTAAAATACATCCTGTTCTTCTTCAAATCGTTCCGGGAAAATATCTTTAAAGCCATTAATGGACAACAATACGCCGGAAATATCATCGAACTGGTGTAATTTTGCACCAAAACTGTATGTGGACTCGAAGACTGTTTTGAAATCCTTGTTTGTTACTTTATGACTCAAGTGGGAAAAAATAGGAATATCGGCATTTTCCTCAAAGAGTTTATAGCATAATTTAATTGGGCAATAGTTAAGTTTGTCTACCATATAGGCCAAAACTTCAACCTTTTTATGCAGCAGCGGGTCCGGAAGTTCTTTATCAAACGTGCGGCTGCGTAGTTTCTGGCAAATAAAATCAACCGCAGCTTCCAGGTATAGATTATTCTTTATTTTGCTAAGGACCGATACGAATTCTTCGTGCATAATGATTAATGTGACAGGAAAACAGTGAACACGGACCTCTTCCATTAATTCACGGGGACTGCGCAAATTGGGCAGTGTAGCATTTTTAATGGTCTTATTGATGGCTTCCAAGAGCGGTTTATTCACCATAATTTTAAAAAGATTGATACCCAGGGTTTTCATCACCTGCTGGCAGTAGCTGTCGTTTTTAATTCCCCAGGACAAAATCAGCAGGTTGATTGTGTTTTGAAATTTATTGTACGTATTTATAAAATCATGATCAGGGTTTGGTGGATTATGCCTGTTGATAAGCTCCTTGAAAAAAAATTGCACTAGGTGGAGTAAAGGTCCGGCATGATACGGATAATTTACCGAACGGGTCAGTTTCTCGATTTCAATCCGGATGGCGTTTAAGTCCCAATCCTTTGATTCGTAATCCGTATATAACCGGCGCAAAGAATTTTCCTGTATATTAATGCAGCGCATTTTAATCTTATTATTCAGCGCCCGGTGAGTGTCAGAAGAATAAAAAAAATCTTTTATGCCCTTCTCAAAAACTTTTGAACGGTAGAAGCGATAAATTTTTAAATGGCCTTGCTGTTCTCCTGCTAACATAAGTATGCGCTCTCCATCATATTTTTCCCCGGTATAAAGAGGAAGAACGGCATTGATCGATAACTGGTCTTTATCCTGCCCCATGGCATACATATCAAGCTCAAGGTACTCTTCGAGTTTTCCTGACGGATCGAGAATGAGTATTTTGGGACATAAGCCCCCGATGAGAAGTTTATTGTCTTCGGTTTTGACAATGAAGCGAACGGGCCCGGGCAGGCTGTGGGTCCATTGGCATAACGGGGGATTTATTGAAAAATCAAAGGCAATAATATCACCTTCTTCAGTCCCTAAAATAACATTTTCACTATCAAGGGCATGACAAACATTAAAGCGGGGAGTAGTGGGAAAAGATACGTTTTGAATTTGTTTTTTTTCATTCATATCAAAAACAGTAACATTCCCCCTTATACTGCCAAATACAAGACGATTATCCGCCAGGAAATCAAAATCGCGGATAGGATTATACTCTTTGGATTTTTCCACGGGGAAAAAACGGAGAATTTGAGCAGGGATATCATCGGTAAATTTCAATAGGTACAACTGGCTGAAACGATCGCTGATATAAAGGTTTCCCGCTTTATCCATTTTTATCGCGGAAGCCAGGATTTCCTTCCCGATCAATTGGCTTTGCGCACTTTTAAAAATTAGATCGGGAACAATATTATGGAAATTTCTTCGAGAATCACCGGTATTTTCATATTCCTCAAGAATACGTTCCAGGGGAAACCGCCAGATTCCGCCTGCCTGCAGAAGAAAAAAGGCCCACTGCCCCCCTGGAAGTACAAAAACCTGCCTGATGTAATTACCTTGCAGGTTTGTGGGTTTGGGGAGATCCTGCCCGTAAATGAATTCGCTGTAGTCCCTTATATTTATGGTATTAAAAATTTCAGAAAGATCAGGTTTGAGTAGATGCAGGTTGCCGCCGCTGTCCGACGCAAACAGGACCTTTTCATATCGACAAATGGAAGTTATTCCATAATTGGAAATTTTGCTGTTTTTTTCGATGGTAAACGATCGATCGTTAATACATGCCTGGTATATAAGCTTATCCATTAGTTTTTGGTTCTTTTCATTGATGAATATCAATTCATTTATATTCCCGGTTTTCCCGGAATAGGATTCACCCCCGATCCAGAATTTATCGATATCGCTAAGCAAATCTCCCAGGCTTTTGTAAATCCATATGTCGTCTTCTTTGAGAGCAAATTCCTGGTAGTAGATTTGTATTAAGTCGCAAAGCTTTTTATACAGATGTAAGAATACAGGTCGATTCTCTGAAGAAAGCAGCCAATAGACCAAGCGGGTAAATTCATCGATCAGCTTGTGCTCCAGGAATCTTAAAGCCAATGAATGCTCTCCGGGTTTATGTTCAAATACAGCCGCCATCAGGTTATATTTTAATTGAATATCACATTCGGCTTCACGCGCCAGGGATATACATTTTTCAACAGTCGATTCCAGGGAAACCCGTTCTGTTACTTGTAAATCTAATCCCAACCGCTGTTTTATAGCATCGATAATATAATTTTTGTTTTTCAAATCCTCGAAAATAATTTCGTGGCTTCCCAGGCCTAAAGCCAGTCGAAGCAGGACTTTTTTGTTTTCACCATCAGGTGTACGGTTTGTAATGGGGACCATGCCAAAAATGCGGTCTTTCATTCGTTCCCGGAATATTTTTCTTTCATCAAATAGGACTTCCGCGAAATTATCCAGGTTAAGATCGATGGAAAATTGGCGGGCATGAAGCGTTCCCTGTGAATCACCGATCAGTATGATATTATTGGTTTCCTTCTCCTCAGGGACTTGATAAATCCCTGCATCTACCGTGTACAGACTGTTTACATAACGTTCCGTGAGTATTTTATAATTCTTGGGGAAAGCACTTTTTCCCTTATCTCTGTACAGGCAAAAGAATTCAGTTCCGGCGATCCCCATTATTCCCCGCAGACTGTCTTTGGCGCCGTCCAGTTTATTGATCGGGATGATGGACCTGATGGAATTATGAATGGTCTTTAGATTGTGTAATATTTTGTCGTTAGAATTATGTAGTTTTATTATACAATCGATCGTCAAAATCAAGATACATCCTGCCTTGGATGCCAGGTATATATAATTATCCTTTCCTTTATTTAGATCGCGGGTCCTATCCAGGTATTTGGGAAATTCGACGCAGGCATTGACAATTTTCGACGGGAAGGAATGCTCCCATTGTTTTTCCAATTTATAACTTCCCTGTCCATCCGGGACCACCCTGGCAATAATAAAATAACCGGACTGGAAGCTGAATATTATTTTACTCCAATTCGTCATCCCATAGGGTTGAAAGACCATTTGCGGCTTCTCGTGTTCATGTCTGATTTCATACCAGGAATTTTCTTTTTGCTTTATGTCGGGATTAAAGAACAGGTTCGAAGTGCAGTCCGTATCCAGCGCCACAATCAAACCCAATCGTTCCCCATTTTCCCCATAAAGAATGAAATCCATGCTGATAATTTTGTAATCGAAGTTTTGTTCTGTAATGAGTTCCGGTTTTCCCCCATTATATTTAAACACTTTCAGTAGCCCGGATTTATCGCCGCCGCCGATGAACCACTCCCCATCCAGTTCGATATATTCGATAGACCTGAGTTCGTAGTTAAAGGGAATAGGTGAAATGTCCGGCGATGGGTTATACAACTTTATGCCTAGCATGTTAACGTCTCACGTTTTGACATCTTCTCACCAAAATTTAAAAAATTATTTAGAATATATTAAATCACAAATCTGTTCGTTTAGCAAGAAAAAAATTTTTTTTGCCGACAAGAAAAACGTCTGAATTGCGGATTACACTGGTGACGCTGATGCTACTGAATAAAGGCTTTTTATTTTTAATCTGCGGCATCTGTGGTTCAGACATTCCCTCGATAGTTAGCCCGTTAAGTGTTTTTTCTTCGCGTCCCTCAGCGCTCTTCGCGGCTCAGAAAACATACCACCTTTTTTTCCAGCTTATACCATTTCCCCCGGGTTGGATTTCATTGCCTTCTTAACCAATGCTTGATGCTCTTCCTTAAACTGGCGAAACTGCACCAGGATCTCATGGCGCAGTAAAGGTATCCTATCCATATGCTCGAATAACTCTTTGAAATCGGGCGAAAGCGGTGGGGAAACATTTTCGATTTTTTTCTCAATCAAAGTCTCTACCATCCAGATCATTGCTAATTCATAGGTTTACCGGACTTGCGGCAGTTTGGAACCGGATGGTTTTGCAATGTCGTCCGCGAAACACGCCAATCACGCCAAATACGTCTAAAGGGAAAACACTCATACCATAGTGAAGCGCAAAGTACAAAGTGTTGCACACATGAAGCCGCCCGCTTCACGCATAAAAGAAAATGCTTCACGCGTGAACAACAAAGTTTCGTCAACGGATAAAAAAGTTTCGCGAGCGAAACATTTTAGTTCACGCGCGATACGCCTCGATTCATCAACGATACGTTTTTCATTATCCGGGGCGAAAAATGTATCACGCATGAACAAAAATGCTTCGTCCACGAAAAAAAATGATTCACGCATGAAAGAAACTGCTTCACACGTGAACAACAAAGTTTCGTTAACGGATAAAAAAGTTTCGCGAGCGAAACATTTTAGTTCACGTGCGATACACCTCACTTCATCAACGATACGTTTTTCGGTTTCCGGGGCGAAAAATGTATCACGCATGAATAAAAATGCTTCGTGCGTGAACGAAAAAGCTTCCCGCGTGAATCAAAATGCTTCACACGTGAACAATAAAGTTTCGTTGACGGATAAAAAAGTTTCGCGAGCGAAACATTTTAGTTCACCCGCGATACACCTCGCTTCATCAACGATACGTTTTTCGGTTTCCGGGGCGAAAAATGTATCACGCATGAATAAAAATGCTTCGTGCATGAAAAAAAATGATTCACATGTGAATCAAAAAGGGTTAGGGGACAGACAAGAATAAAAAAGGCCGTTGAATTCTGAATCCGAAACGTTGAATTTTGATCCACGACCCCTGAATCGTAAGTTCGGAACGTTGAAAAAATAAATAAAAAACGTGTTAGCATAATAAAAAAATTTGCTATAATATGGAAAATATTTGAAACCGGTAAACATTTTCTCTTCTTCATACGGTTATAGTTTTGAAATAGCAAGAACGTGAGACGTGAGACGTGAGAAGAAAAAATCGATCGCAACGTAGCAACGTCGCAACGGAGGAAGTCGCATTGAAGGATATGGATTTTTCGTATAACGAGTTTATTCGCCCCAATGAAGGGTTGATGACCCGGGTGGTGTGGCGTATCGTACGGCATGCTGAAGATGCGGAAGATACTTTACAAGATGCGCTTTCCACTATCTGGAAGAAGCGGGGCCTGGTGGAAAGACATCCCAACCCCCAGGCCCTGATTTTAAAGATTTGTATCGACGCCGCCTATGATACCCTACGAAAACGCCGGCGTCATAAACGCGATGAATCTACCCCACTCCACCTCTACTCCCGGGAAGAAAATAATCGCGCCCTGGATAAATTGGTGCAAAAAGAAACGGAAAGGGAAATCCTGGATGCCATCGGCCGACTGCCGCGAAAACAGGCAATAGCGGTCCTGATGCGAATTGTGAAAGATCAACCTTATGATGCGATTGCCCAGGCCATGGGCTGCAGCGAAACGACAGTAAGAATCCATGTGGCCAGGGGAAGAGCCCGCCTGAACCAATGGCTGGCCCACCTCGCCCCTTACTCCCCTACCCGCATGAGGAGGCAGCTAAATGAAAAATCAAAATTCATTCCAACATCCCATCGATATCCTCTTAAAACAAACCTTGAAAGACGATCTCCCCAGCGAAGTTGAAGATCGCTTGTATATCCATTTGCGCCGCTTCCAGGAAAAAACCGGGAGCGCCGGCGGCAACCTGGAATTTTGCTCTTCGTCTTAATGGGGGCCGTGGGCTTGACGTTAATGGGTTTTTCATTCCCGGAAATCGGCGCCGCTTTTAAGCATGCGTTGGGTGCATCCGTCGAACCCGGGAAAGGGGCGCTTGATCGGTCGATCTATTTCTGGGAAGCCGCGGCGCGGAATTTTTACTTGATGGGAGTACTGATGACGGTGATTAGGGGACAGACAAATTTTTTCTTAAACGTAAATTTCCCCTTTGAGATAGGTCACTGCTTTTCCGCCGATGAGTACCCTGTCGCCTGCCCCTGCCAATTGGCAGAACAATTCCCCTTTGCGTTGGGATAACTGGAACGCATGGAGTTTATTTTTACCCAGTTTCTCTGCCCAGTAAGGTATTAATATGGTATGCGCGGAACCTGTTACGGGGTCCTCATTAATTCCTGCTAACGGCGCGAAAAAACGGGATACGAAATCGACTGTCTTTCCCGGCGCTGTCACGATCATACCCAGGCAGCCGATGTCTGTCAATACCTCTGAAAGTACTTCGAAGTTGGGTTTTATGGAAAGGATATCCTTTTCTGTCTCATATAATGCCAGCAAGTCCCGCGCCTTAGACAAAACTGTGGGTTTTAATCCCAACGCTTCGACCAATCGCGGGGGGATTCCGGCAACGAATCCCGGTTTGTTGGCAGGGAAATCCAGGGTCAATAATTCTTGGGCTGCTCCGCCCCGGCTTACTTTTAACGTCCCACTTTTGGACTGGAACGCGACAACCTCTCCTTTGAAATCGGAATGATTGAATATCACGTGGGCGGAAGCCAGGGTGGCATGGCCGCATAAATCGATCTCAATGGCCGGGGTAAACCAACGGATATGAAACCCTTCCGCTTCTTTTACATAAAACGCGGTCTCGGCAAGATTGTTCTCGCCGGCAATGTTTTGCATTGTCTCGCTGTCCAACCATTTCTCCAGGGGACACACGGCGGCCGGGTTGCCACCGAATAATTTACCGGTAAACGCATCCACTTGATAAATCGGTATTTTCATCCTGTTATTCCTTCCTTAAAAAAGGTCTACTTTTTGCTTCGATATCCCGGATAATCTTCCTCTTTATTTGAAATTCTTTTTGCTCTTCAAGGGCTTTTGCCAATTCATCCGGGACTTTCAGTATCTCATCTTGAGACAGGCCCGCTTCTATTTTACCCAGGGCTTTGATCTTTTTATCCAACTCCGCCAATTTATCTTCAATTTCTTTTTTATTTACTGCATCTATCCATTCCATCGAATCGCAGATAACGGATACTTTATTGTCGATAACCTCGATAACCCCACCCCGGATATAAAGATGGAATTTTTTATCGTCACCATCGGTATAGGCCATTTCCCCACTCTTTAAAAGAGAAATATAGGGTTTATGATTTTGCAGGATGCCTGCCTGGCCATTAAAAGCAGGGATATATAACTCTTTGATGTTGACTTTCAAAGCTTCATCCGCGTAAGTAACCACTTCCATTTGAATCGGATCAGGCATTATCGGTTATTTCTCCATTATCTTTTTGGCTTCCTCTTTCTTTCTAGCTTCCTCAACCTTTTTAGCTTCTTCAATCTTTCTAGCTTCTTCCTCTATCTCCCTGGCTTTCTCTTTAACCTCTTCAATGGTACCGCACATGTAAAAGGCTTGCTCGGGTAAGTTATCATATTTACCTTCGGCCAGTTCTTTAAAACCTTTAATGGTATCTTTCAATTCGACATATCTGCCTTCCATGCCGGTAAATTCCGCTGCCACGAAAAAGGGTTGGGACAGGAATTTCTCGATTTTCCGGGCACGGTAAACAATGGTTTTGTCATCCTCCGAAAGCTCTTCCATACCCAGGATTTTAATGATATCTTCTAAGTCTTTGTATCTCTGCAATATTTCTTTGACTTTCCGCGCCACCTGATAATGCTCGTCGCCGATGATTTTGGGGTCCAGTATCCGCGAATAAGAAGTCAACGGGTCCACCGCGGGGTAAATACCCATTTCCGTCAAGCGGCGGTCGAGATTGGTGGTGGCATCCAGGTGGGCAAAGGTGGTAGCCGGGGCGGGATCGGTATAATCGTCCGCCGGGACGTACACGGCCTGGATAGAGGTAATCGAACCTTTTTTGGTAGACGTAATACGCTCTTGCATCTCGCCCATTTCCGAGGCCAGGTTGGGCTGGTAACCCACGGCGGAAGGCATGCGCCCTAATGTGGCGGACACTTCGGAACCAGCCTGGGTGAAACGGAATATGTTATCGATAAACAATAATGTATCCAACCCCAGGTCATCCCTGAAATATTCGGCCACGGTAAGCCCGGTAAGAGCCACCCTTAAGCGGGCTCCGGGGGGTTCGGTCATCTGGCCGTAAATCAAAGCGGTTTTATCTATAGCCCCTGTCTGCTTCATTTCCAGCCAGAGGTCATTCCCTTCCCTGGTACGCTCCCCTACGCCGGCGAAAACGGTCAAGCCGCCGTGCTTGGTGGCCACATTGCGGATCATCTCGATGATTAAAACGGTCTTGCCCACGCCGGCGCCGCCGAACAATCCGATCTTGCCCCCTTTCAGGTAGGGTTCCAGCAAGTCGATGACTTTGATGCCGGTCTCAAACAGTTCCAGGGTGGTATCCTGTTCCGCCAACGGGGGGGCAGGACGATGAATGGGGTATCTTTTCCCCGTTTTCACTTCACCCAATTTATCCACGGGCTCGCCGATGACATTCATTATCCGTCCCAGTACTTCCCGGCCCACGGGCACGGTAATGGGGCCGCCGGTATCGTAGGCGTTCATGCCCCTGACCAGGCCGTCGGTGGAATGCATGGACACGGTGCGCACCCGGTTCTCTCCCAGGTGGAACTCCACTTCGGTAATAATCCGGATGGGGGCGTCGACATCGGATCCCTCGGAGTTAATCTCAATGGCATTGTAAATAGTGGGTAATTTTCCTTCGGAAAATTCGATATCCACCACCGGTCCGATGACCTCGACAACTTTTCCTTTATTTTTATACTTGTTTGCAGTTGAACTGGTTTCACTCATCGCTTCTTTTTCCTCCTATTTTCTCAGGGCTTCGGTAGCGGTAATAATTTCCAGCAATTCCCCGGTAATGGAAGCTTGCCGCAGTTTATTCATGTTGAGCGTTAATGTTCGTGCCATTTCATCGGCGTTCTGAGAGGCTTGTTCCATGGCGATCATCCGGGCCATATGTTCGGACGCCGCCGACTGGAGCAGTGTTTGCTGCACCAGACCATTGAGATCTTTGGGCAGCAGGTATGCGAAAATCTCCTTCTCTGAGGGTTCAAATATAAAGTCGATTACTTCTTCATTGCCGTTATCCGCCTCTTCTTGCTTCCACTCACTCCCGAGGGGAAACAGTTGTTTAACTTCCGGCCTACTTTTCGAGGCGGATATGTACCGGGTAAACACGAATTCGATTTTTTTTATGTTTTCTTTGGGGTCTTTAAAGATATCCTGCAAATACTTTGATAAATCCTCTGCATCTTTGTATTTCAGCCGGGACATAATGGATTCGTAGTTTTTCTTGATGGGATAACCTTTTTTTAAAAAATGGGTGTGGGCTTTATTCCCGGCAATGACAAGGGCAATATTTGCGCCGGTTTCGTCTAATTGGTTCTGGTAACGTTTCTCTGCGGCCCCGATCAAATGGGAATTAAAAGCCCCGCATAAACCTCTGTCCGCGGACACCACCACCATAACGGTTTTACCGCCCTCTCTTTGTTTGAAGAGGGGATGGGAATCCATATCGACGGCTGGTCCGACCCGCCTTAAAATGGAGATGATTTTATCCATGACGGGCCTTATTTTGTTCAATTCAGCCACGCTTCGCTTGAGTCTAACGGCGGATATAGTTTTCATGGCCCGGAAGGTTTTCCGGATACTCGTTAAGGATTTGATCCGTCTTCTTAAATCTATTAAATTTTCAGCCATTATTTATTCAAAAATCCTTTGAACTCGTCTCTAAATTCTGCCAGCATAACATGTATCTTTAGTTGAAGCTCGTCATTTAAGGCTTCTTTGTCGCTTATTTCTTCTAAAATTTCCCGCCGGGGGGGTTGCTGCACGTATTCCAGCAATTTCTCTTCGTATTTGCCGACAGCATCCTCGGGTAATTCCTCCAGGTATCCCCGGGTACCGGCAAAGAGGATAATTACCTGTTGCACCACGGGCATGGGGGCACCCTCATTCTGTTTCAACAACTGGTAGAGGCGTTTACCTAAATTTAATTGGTCGGCTATAGCAGGGTCCAGGTCTTCGGTCCCAAATCGGGTAAAGGCTCTCAGTTCAATGTACTGGGCAAGTATAGATCTTAATGAACGGGTTAACTCTTTCAGGGTAAGAAGTGGGGCTCTATAACCGACCGTGGAAATGGCACCGGTTGCTTGTTTTATGGCCGCATTCTGGGCGTTGCTTCCGACCCCGAGTGCTCGTTTCATGGCCTCGATCTGGGCGTTGCTTGGGACCTTAGAAATGGAACTGGTTACTTGTTTCATGGCCTTGATCTGGGCGTTGCCGCCCACCCTGGAAACGGAAATACCGACATCGATGGCGGGTCTCTGACCTGCGTTGAAGAGCTCCGGCAGAAGGTATATCTGGCCGTCGGTGATGGAGATGACATTGGTGGGGATGTAGCCGGAGACATCGGAGGCCTGGGTTTCGATGATGGGCAGCGCGGTCAAGGAGCCGCCGCCGTATTCGTCAGCGTCAGCGTACTTGGCGGCCCGTTCCAGCAGCCGGGAATGAAGGTAGAATACATCGCCGGGGTAAGCTTCACGGCCGGGGGGCCGTCTTAACAGCAGGGAAATTTCCCTGTAAGCGACCGCATGTTTGGACAGATCATCGTATACTATTAAGGCATGCTTGCCGTTATCCCTGAAATACTCTCCCATGGCGCAGCCGGCATAGGGGGCGAGGTACTGGAGCGAGGCGGAATCTGAGGCGCCGGCCACCACCACGATGGAGTAATCCATGGCGCCGGTCTCCTCCAGGGTCTTTATGACCTGGGCAACGGTGGACTGTTTCTGGCCGATGGCCACGTACACGCAGATGACTTCTTTTCCTTTCTGGTTGATAATGGTGTCCAGTGCGATGGTGGTTTTACCGGTCTGGCGGTCGCCGATGATCAACTCCCTCTGGCCCCTGCCGATGGGGATCAAGGCATCGATGGCTTTGATGCCGGTTTGCAGGGGTTCTTTTACCGGTTGCCGCTCGACGACACCGGGGGCAATCCGCTCGATGGGCATGTAGGTTTTGGTATCGATGGGGCCTTTATCATCCAGGGGCTCGCCCAGTGGATTGACGACCCGTCCCACCAACGCTTCGCCGGCGGGTACGGAAATGACCCGTTTGGTCCGTTTGACGATATCGCCCTCTTTTATCTTAAAGGCTTCGCCTAAAATAATGGCGCCCACATTGTCTTCTTCGAGGTTCAGGGCAATGCCGAAGATGTTACCGGGGAACTCGATCAACTCATTGTACATGACATTCTCCAGGCCGTAAACCTGGGCAATGCCGTCCCCCACGGATATGACAATCCCTGTCTCCTCTTTATTGAAATCCACTTTAAAACCTTCAATTTTTTGTTTAATTATCTCAATAATCTCATCAGTGTTTATCTGCATTTAATACTCCCAAACAGGTTTTTCAGCGCCCATTGAGGTTAACAAGGCGTCTTTAAACTTTCTAAGATTGCCAGCAATTGAAAAATCATAAAAGATAGACCCTCGCTGGACCTTTATTCCGGCCACCAGGGAGGGATCGATCTCCTTTTCCATTTTGATCTTCCTGGCAAAGAATTTTTCCAGGCCTTTTTTTAATTTATCTTCCAATTTTTCGTTCAATGCCACGGCTGAGTAAACTTTGAGTTTCTCAATACCGTTGGCTTCAAGCCACTGCGTTTCCAGCAGTTGGAGGATGAAATCCAGCAGCCGCATACGGTTCTTTTCCACGAGGACGAGAAGGAAATAAAAAGTTTTTTCCCTGAATTTCATTTCCCGGTAAATGGTCTCGAGAAGTTCTTTTTTCCGGGGCCTGGAGAACAGGAAGGTCTCCATACCGGTTTTGAATTCGGCGACCTGCTTTAATAACCCCACGAAGGTCTCCAGTTCTTTTTTTATTTCGAGATATTCCTGCTCATCTTTTATGGTTTTAATCAATGCCCTGGCGTACCGTTTCGCGACACTACTTTCTCTCAATTCCGTCTCCACTTAATGCTGCGATATATTTTTCAATCCACTGTTCATGCATTTGCGGGTCCAGGTGGGCCCCGATATCTCTTTTAAAATGCTCGATAGTGAGGTCAGCGATTCTCTCTATAAGGTTCCTGACAGCGGTTTCCATTTTTTTGCCGATTTCTTTGTCGGTCAAGGCCAGGATACGTCGGGTCTCATTTTTCCCCAGTTCTTCGATGCGTTTTTTCTCCTCGTTCCCGCTTTTCTCGGCACCGTCCCTGACGGCTTGAACTTCTTCTTCTATTTTACCCAGGCGCTCCAGGATTTCTTTCAATTGCGCGGAAGTGATTTTCAACCGCTCTTCCCTCTGGGTGATATCGGTTTTGATATCCAGGCTTTTTTGGGCCAGGAGATCGATAAGTGGTTTTCTTAATAGGTAAATCAATCCGCCGAAAAGAAGGGTGGAATCAAACAATTTTCCAAAAAATCCCCCCCAGTTAAAGCCCCGGTGTTCACCGGTTTGGGCCTGTCCTTCCTCGCTGCCGCCTTCGGTAAAGGCAAATGCAGGGGTAGTCCATGCGGTTAACGCCGCCAAAAGTATTGCAACAGCGACCGCCGCGGCCACACCGGTTAAAATCTTTTTATGTTTATTCATTGCTGCTTTCTTATGTTCTTTTTTCCTGTTCAACTAGTAAAGCTCTCATTCAATTTAGCGATGAGTATGCCGATTCCCCGGGTTATTTTTTCTTCAGCGGCGGCAACCTGGACATCCAACTCATTCATTTTGGTCTCAAAGAGTTTTTGCGATTCGATCCTGGTCTCAATTAAATGCTGTTTCCTGGCCTCTTCGCCTTTTTTTATCAGTTCTTCTTTTATCGCTGCGAATTTTTTTTGGGCGTCATCCAGTTTTTTTTCGATCTGCTGCGTTTTTTCTTCTATTTCCCGGGTCATGGACTCGATCCGGTTGGATTCGTTTTCGATTTTCGATTCTCTTTGCATGATAACCTGTCCCACAGGTTTAAAAAAGATTCGATTCAAGACGATCATCAACAACCAGACCAGCAAAGCAACAAAAAAAAGTGAGTTATCCAGATTTAGCATTATTCTTTGTTCATCTTAACACACCTGGGAAATAAAGTCAACCACATTGGAAACATTTACTTCTTACTGCCAATCGAGACCTGTATAATATGATAGGGAGCACTGCACTGTTGCATGGCTGCAACGCTGCACCGCTGCACATCGGTCATGCGCTCATATGCGCTGTGTGCTCCATACGGAATACGGAATCATCGATGATTACAGTTTGAAACTTTAGAACCTTATGATTCCGCTTTTCCCATTATATGTTCGTATTCGTCATCTTCAACGGGTTTCATGCATCCGGCGCCCTCGCAAGTAGTGAGATCGACATCGGCTACAACCCTTACTTTATCGTAGTTGAGGATCAAACCGCCCTCGATATGTACCTTGCCGGTGGAATCTTCGAAATTACCGGTGTCGAAACGGCAGTCCGGCCTGTACAATTGCACCCCTACTTCCGTACCGGTATTCTTAAACATCACATGGACATAATCCCTGTCGATGCATTCCTTCAAGGCCTTGGCGGTCTTTTCGGGACGCGCGGTTTCAACCGGCTGTTCTTTGCCCAATCTCACAACCAATTCATTTAATTCTTTTTTTGGCTCATTTTTTTGCTCTGCCATATTTTGCCTCCTATATCTGTATATTCCTGATTATACATCATTTGCTGTCATTTAAACCGGGTCAACTAATCAGAAAAACGCTCAGTGAAAAGGGAATAAAATTTTTGTATTTTTCACGACCCTATAGTTTACACAAAAATTGAGTAGCATTCAAGAGGCTTCGTATTTTTTTTCGAATTTTATGCGCCGCATTCTATATTCCCAGCCGGTTCATCTTTTTGTGAAGCCCCCGGTAGGTCATGTTCAACTCCCTGGCTGTTTGGGACTTGTTCCCCTGGTTTTTTTCCAACAATTTTAGAATGTAGGCCTTTTCCGATTCGGGGTCCATTTTAAAATGGAGTATTTTCGTGTCCGGCAGGATTTCCCGGGTGGGGCCGGCGTTTCCCTCTCCGGCATTTTCCCTGATCTCTTCCGACAGGATATCGTAGCCGACGGTTTCGCCGTCATCGGTCAGGTTGACGATACTGCGGATTTCGTTTTCCAACTGGCGGACATTGCCTTTCCAGTGGTAATCCTGCAGCGCCTCAAAAGCTTTGATGGAGTATCCGTTGATCTTTTTTTTGCCCTGGCTGCAGAATTTGAAGGTGAAAAAATTGATCAGGGCGGAGATATCTTCCTTTCTTTCCCGCAGGGGCGGGATAGTAATGGTGCGGTGTACGAGGCGGTAATAGAGGTCTTCCCGGAACTTACCTTCGGTGATTAACTGTTTGAGGTCTTTATTGGTAATGGAGATAATCCTGAGGTCCACTGTGATGGGTGAAGCGCCGCCCACGCGGTAGAATTCTTTTTCTTGCAGGGCGCGCAGCATCTTGGATTGGAGGTTGACGGGCATATCGCCGATTTCGTCCAGCACCAGGGTGCCGCCGGAAGCGATTTCGAGTTTTCCTTTTTTCTGGGCATAGGCGTCGGTAAAGGCGCCTTTTTCATGGCCGAACAATTCGCTCTCCAGTAGATTTTCCGGTATGGCGGCGCAATTGATGGCAATGAATTTTTCCCGGTCTCTTCCTGAATATTTGTGGATGAGCCTGGCAAATAATTCTTTGCCGGTGCCGCTTTCGCCCTGGATCAAGACGAAAATATCCCCGCCGGCGATTTTTTTGGCCTGCTTAATCAATTCTTTCATGTGACTGCTTTCGGCCACGATATCATCATCATCGTCGGACGGTAAGCGATCGGGTTCTTGCTTACCCCCCTTTTGGACGGGTCTGGCTTTCCCGGTTAATAATTGAGAAAGTAGTTCGATTTCCATGACCAACGAGGAAAGGAACTCGTTCAGCATGAGTTCTTTTTTTTCCAGGCGGGTGTTCAGGATAAACATGAGGGCGGTGTTTTTATTACCGATATTTAAGGGGGAGGAGTACAGGCTCCCGGTGGTCGCCTGGAGGGGCCGCGAAACGATTTTTTCGGTAAATATGCCGGGGTTGGTTTCCACGATTTTTTTTAACATGTCCATATTGAGGGTTTCATTTTTAACGGAAAGGAGTATATCAAAGGTTTCCTCTTGTTTTGAAACGATAAACAGGTTGCCGAAATCGGCCAGGTTGGAGAGGTGATTGCCCAGGTCCAGCATAAACTCATTGAAATCGTTTTTTTTCAGGCCCACCTGCATGACGACTTTCAGGGTTTCGCTGTAGATATCTTCGATGTAGCGGGTCCTGGCGTTATCGGATTTTTTTTCATTTTCGCAGCCGATGGTATCGAAGATAGGGATGAGTTCTTTGGCCAGTTTGAATTCGTCGAGGCTGCCTTTTTTGAGGAAGAATTCCATTTTGCCCAGGATAAAAGATTCGCCGATTTTTATCAGGGCCTCTTTGACTTTTTCGCCGTGGACGTTGATGCCGTTGGTGGAGCCGAGGTCTTTGACGGTAATGGCATCTTCGGCGCCCGTGATCCGGACATGGTTTCGTGAAATGAAATCCTCCCGGATGACCAGGTCGTTATCGGCGTTTCTGCCGATGGTGACAGCGGGTTTATCCAGGGGAAATTTTTTAATAAAGCCTTCGATATAATACAATAGGTAATTCATGATGCCATTATACCAGAAAGCCGGGTTTTTTCAAACAACTTCCAGCCTGCCCCCATTTCCCCTATCGTTGTTTTTTATATGTACCGATAAATTCTTCAACCGTAATACCAGACTGTTTAATCGCACTTCGGAGAGTACCTACCGCAAGTTCTTTATGAATAGGAATAACACATCCGTGATTCCCTTTTCTTAACACAACATGGCTGCCCCTTTGCCTGGCAATTCTAAAACCTAATCGCGCAAATATCTTTATAGCCTGGTTGCCTGAAATTTTTGGCAGTTCAGGCATGCGCGGCTACCTCAAAAGTTGTAAGGAAGGGATGATAAGTCACTGTCAATGGAAACTCTTCAAGATATAATTCAGTCGCTTCTTGTAAATTCAATACAGCATCCTCAATAGATTCACCTTGACTGGCCGTTCCGACTTCCGGACACTCTGCCACATATAACTCATCCTCTTTGTGAACAATGGCGGTAAATAAATTCTTCATTATATGCACCTCATTCTCTCTATAATACTAACATAAACTGTGAAAAATTTCAATCCAGGGATGCCTCCCGGCCTTTTCCCATTTCCTCTTCCATAGGGGCAGGCCACCGTGTTTCCGCGCCTGCACGTTTGATTTTTCATTCCTTCATAATTCCATTGCAACGGTTGCGATTGAAATCATAATGCTTATAAATTTTTTTTCACGACGTATAAACAAAAATTTCTCAGTAAAATTTTCAAATTTTACAGTAAAAGTTTTAAATTTCTCAGTAAAACTTTTTTGTTTTACTGTAAAAAATAAATATTTCTCTGAGAAAATAAAAAGTATAAGCAGTCAATTTTAATTCCCAGCCTTTCATTTTTCATTTTGAAGGGCTGAAAATTCCATAGAAACCGCTGGAACAAATTATCCACTGTTGACAGAAAAAATCCATTAGCGTACAATTGAAACGGGAATGCAAGGTGAAGAATTATGAGAAATGCGGATGATTATTTCAAAAGCGGGCTGCGGAATAATCTAAAAAATTATCCCGCTGCTGTGGCCGATTACTCCAAAACCATCGAATTGAATCCTTCTCACAGCGAAGCTTATTTAAAAAGAGGAACGCTCCGTTATAAGATATTGAAACAATACCGGGAGGCGCTGACTGACCTTGATAAAGTCATCGAATTAAAGCCGGATTGCGCCCCGGCATATTTGCACCGCGGCGTCGTTAAATGTAATCTACAGATGTTCGATAGTGCTTTACCCGATTTCGACAGGGCGGAGGAATTGGACCCCAATGATGAAAGGGTTTACCTTAACCGCGGGAAAAGCAAGTATATGTTAAAATATGATGAAAAAGAGGTTCGACTGGACCTGGAAAAGGCAATTTTGTTCGGTTCGACAACAGCGGCGGATATGTTAAAACTGTTTTACCGGTCAGACCAGGATTCGGCGCGGGAAAGAATAACCGCCGGTGTGAATAATCAAAAGAAAACCATGGCTTAATTATAGCCACGGACGGAACGGCAACAAGGACAGTCACTGACGATTAGCCGCTAAGCACGCGAAGCCACGCTAAATTGGGGCAATTCATCATTCTATCACTCTTAAAAGCAGTCCGCTACTGCCGGGGCTGAGCTATCGAGTCCGGGTGAATATCGTAATAACCGCCGGTTTCCAGGATTATGGTCCGTTCCATTCCCGGACAGCGGGGCGGCGAATTAAAAATCAAGAGAACCGAAGCCCCCATGGGCGACAATTTCAAATAACAATCATCCCGCGCAGCCAGGAGTTTTGAGTGCACCGCCTGCAGAGCCGCGACCTTTACCGGTAAATCCCTGGAATAATCGACGGCGATATAATCGATCATCCATGAAGCCGCCGGGGGAGTCAATTTAATGCGAAGAATATCGCCCGTAACCCCGGAAAGATCAACCGGGTAAACAAGGGTCCCCGGCGCCAGGGGCGAACCGCCGGCAATGCTGCCCATGGTTTTCCAACCATCGGTTGTTTCTACCCTCAGTTGGAGCGAAAGCGCTTCTTCAGCGGCTAGCATATCTTTGATTGCAAAAAAAGCCGGGCCCTGGTTTTTAATTTCTTCCAGTACCGCCGCGGCGTTCTTCCCGTACATAGCCAGGCGCCGTTTCAGTACTCCCGCCCCCCAGAAAGAATTACACCCTTTAAAGATAACTTTAGCTTCCGCGGCGCCCTTCGGCCTGGGGAACTCGAATATAAGTTCTGTTTTCGATTCAACCGCGCCGGCCGTCTCCTGTCCTTCATCATCCGCTTGCCAGTATACTTCATCATTATTAACGACAAAGGGAAGCAAATCTTTCCCATCCGGGTCATAGGCCTTTAAGGGGGCCGCGGGATCGGTAACGGTGTGAACGGCGCCGGATATGCCCGGGACTACAATAACGCCCCGGGGATGATCCACTGCCAGCAATTGGAGATGGTCGATGTAATCCGCCGCATCCACTTCATTGATCGCCATGAGACGGTACTGGCGGTTTACTTCCGCGAGAGAAGACAGGACTTTCCATTCGGTCCGTTTAAAACCCGGCCCGATGGCCCCGGCAAAAGGTTCTGCATCAAGGGTATAGGCATTCCCATCAAAAGAATAAATAAACGGGCAAAAGGGATCTGCAGCAGCCAATGCAATAATACCGAGTGCGGCGATAAAACCAAAAACTCCGACAATGGGCAGCAGAACTCCGCTCCCAAAACCCCTGGGTTTCCTCAGCCACACGCGCTTGACTTCATTTAACGGGATAGATATCCGCTTAACCGTTTTCCCGGTTCCATCGGTAACTTCACCTTCAATGGCAGTCAAAACGATTCTCCCGGGTTTGCCGTTAAATTCGATCCATTTATCCGAAGTAGTGACCACTCCCAGTATCTTTAGCGAAGGGGCCTTTCCCCGTGGAATAGACTTCCCGGGTACTACTTCTTCAACATGCGTCGAAATGCAATTGAAAAAGGTAAAAAGCACGACGGTTATTAGTGCAATCAATTTTTTATTCATCATTTCCTCCTATTTTCTCCCTTTCTCCCATTCGCCAGGAAAAACACGGGATATTATCAGAACATAATACCAAGCACCGCAAGAATAGAACATAGGCCTATCCCAATATACGTTTTTCTAAAAGACTCGAATAAGCTTGATTTCCGCAGCCAAACTCTCCGGATTTCCGAAAGGCGGATAGATGTTACCTTTTTCACTCCCCCCTCATTTTTGAGATAGACTATTTCATTTTTGACAATTTTTCTCGGCGAGTCGAACTCGATCCAATCCCCGGAGTTAGTGACCACGGCCAGGATTTGACCGCGGTGATTTGTCATTTCCTCGACTCTTACCATCTTCTGGGTATAACAAGAAAAAGTCAAAAGGCTAAAAACGGTTAAAACAAAAATCGATAATAATTTTTTACCCATTGGTTCACCTCTTGCTCCATTTTAACAAACGGAAAAATTTTGTCAAGAGTAGGAAAATTCCCTTGCTTCACGGCGTATTTGTGTTAAAATACATTCTTTGGAGTTCAAACCGGAGATATAATATGAAAGACAAAATAATAAAATATATCCTTCACCCGGCGGCGGAATGGACCTCCCGGTTGCCCCTACTGGGCCAGGCGATCAAACGCTGGAAAATCAACCGCCGTTATGCCATTGAGCGACAAGTCCTAAAAGAGAAACACCATACCGCCTGCACCCGCCGGAGCATCCTGTTTTTCACCGTTTACAAAGCCGGTTCCTCTTTCCTGGGCAGCTTTATGAAAAAAATAACGGACCGGGCCGGGATCGCTTCGGTGGACCTGGACGGCTATTTTTACCAACTGGGCCTGGGCGGCCAATGGGAAAGAAACGGCCGGGTCATGGTAAACGTGCCTTACCGGACCACGGGTTATTTCTACGGCCCGTTCCGCTCCCTTAACCGCGGCGTCCCCAATTACGATGATTATAAAATAATCCTGGTGCTGCGCGACCCCAGGGATGTGATCGTTTCCGCTTATTATTCGATATACAGCCACATTATGCCCACGCTGGAAGGGAAAGAGAAACGGCAAACCCGCGTAAACCGCAGGAAACGCCTGCGGGAACTGTCGGTGGATGAATATGTGATCGAGAAACTAAATTCCGACTCCCATTTCCTGGACCGCTATTACGAATACCATAAAGTACTGATGGGAAAACCCAATGTGCTTTTCCTCAAGTATGAGGATATGGTAACCGATTTCGGACCGTGGTTGGACCGGCTGCTGGCGTTCCTTGACCTGGACGTGGCCCCGGGATTGATCGCTGAAATAAAAGCCGGCGCCGATTTCAAAGTTTCCAGCGAGAATATCTATAAACACAAACGCCAGGTCACCCCGGGCGACCACAAACGGAAATTAAAACCGGAAACCATTGATATTCTTAACAATAAAACGGCAGAAGTATTAAAATTATACAACTATTAGCAAATAAAAAAATGGCCCCCAGGGCGCGCCAGTACAAGACACAAAGGTACACCAAGGAATAAAGGAGTAAACATGATGTCAACAGTATTTTCAAAGGTACGCAGGAAATACAATGAAGTCAAGAACGATTGGTCCAGGAAACGACCCGGCCCCCACCGCGGCGTGGCCGAACATAAACTGGGACCTTACCAGGTCTATCCCTTTGGGAATAACTTTTTCCCCTGCATGGTCCCCGCTGTGGAAATCGAATTCAAAGACCTGGCCGTTGATCTTAAAACCCCTGTCGCATCATTAGGCAGTTGTTTCGCTGAAGAGTTTGCTTATCATATGCTGTCCAAAGGATTCAATTACATCCGCACCGAAAAGAACCGCGGTTCATCCGCCAATTGGGGCAGGGTCTATACCATTCCTAATTTGAAACAAATCGTTGATTATTCCATCGATCCGGCTTACCCGGTAATCGTCCAAAAGACCGGCAGCAGGTCCAACAAGCAAGAGGCGCCCGGGTGGTTTGATCCTTTACGCGACCGCTCTCCCTTGCACCCGGACGCGGAAACGGCAAAAGCGGAAATTCAAAAACACCGCGCAGCGTCGCTGGAAGTTTTTCAAAAAGCGCAAGTATTGGTGATTACATTGGGACAAAATGAAGGGTGGCGGGATGAGACCACGGGTCTTGTCTGGGCGCAGCGGCCGCCTTCGGATATCCTTGAGGCGAATCCACAGCGGTTTACCTTTGAAACGTTTAAACAGCCCGACATTTTTGCGGCCATGAGCGATGTCCTGGAAAAACTTTTCAACCTGAACCCCGGCTTGAAGATCATTCTCAGCGTCAGCCCCGTTCCGGCGTATGCCACGTTTCATGAGAAACCCGTGGTTCCCGGTTCATTTGCCAACAAGTGTTTGCTGCGGGTGATGGCCGAAGATATAAAGAATAATGAGAAATTCAAGCAGAAAGTATATTATTTCCCTTCCTTTGAAATGGTGTTGGCATATAACCCGTTTTCATACCGGGCGGATAACCGGCATGTAATGCCCCGGTCGTTGAAACATATTTTCAAAGCATTGGATAAAGGGTTAAAAATATGAAAATAATTTTAAACGGTAAAGAAACCAATAACGATACGTTTAAAAATTTAGAGGAATTGGTCGCATCTTCAGCGGCAAAAATTGAAGGAATCGTCGTGGAATTGAACGGAAAAATCATCCGCAAAAACCAGTGGAAAGAACAACCGTTGAAAGAGGGCGATAAGATCGAGTTGATCCAATTTGTCGGAGGCGGTTAAATGCAAACGAAAAAAAATTCCCCGCTGGTAATCGGCGGTAAAGAAATAACAAACAGGTTTTTCCTCGGCACCGGGAAATTCAAAAGCAAATCGGAAATGAAGAACGCCATTGCCGAAAGTAACATCCAGGTCGTCACCGTGGCCATGAGACGGATCGACGCCGAAAAACACCCGGAGAATATCCTCGAGTATATCCCGGCAGGTACAATACTGATGGTAAATACCTCCGGCGCACGGAACGCCAATGAAGCCATCCGGATTGCCCGGATGGCCAGGGAAGCCTCCGGCGTCGATTGGATAAAAATAGAAGTCATCGATGACAGCAAATACCTGCTGCCGGATAACTATGAAACCCTTAAGGCAACCGAAACCCTGGTATCCGAAGGATTTACAGTGCTTCCCTATATGCACCCGGATTTATATGTTGCGCGGGAACTGCAAAAAGTGGGGGCGGCGGCGGTCATGCCCCTGGGCTCCCTTATCGGCAGCGGCCGAGGACTGGATACCCGGAAATTTATAGAAATACTGATAGCGGAACTCGATGTACCGATCATCGTAGATGCCGGCATTGGAAAGCCCTCCCAGGCGGCGGAAGCCATGGAAATGGGGGCGGACGCGGTGCTGGCCAATACCGCGGTGGCAGCGGCCGGCGACCCGGTGGCCGCGGCCAGGGCATTTTCCCTGGCGGTAGAGGCCGGCCGAATGGCCTACCTGGCGCAATTAAACGAAGCCGGTGAATCCGCCTCGCCCTCTTCCCCATTAACCGGCTTCTTGTTCGAAACCGGCAGTTAATGATTAAAAACCGATGATTTCATATGAAGAATTAAAAACCATTCTCGATAACAACGATCGGCGTTTTATCGAAGACCTGGCGCAGCGGGCCAGGGCCGTCGCCGTCCAGTATCTCGGCCGGGCCGTTTCCATTTATGCGCCGCTCTACCTCTCTAATTTTTGCGATAACCGCTGTGTTTACTGTGGGTTCAACCGGGAAATGGGAATCCAACGAAAAAAATTAACCCCGGAAGAGATGCACCTGGAAATGGCAAAAGTAGCGGCCGCAGGAATTCGCAATATCCTGCTGCTGACCGGCGATTCCAGGAAAATGTCGCCGGTGGAATATATAAAATCAGCGGTGAATGCCGCCAAAACATATTTTCCCAGCATCAGTCTCGAAGTCTACCCCCTGGAAGTTGACGAATACAGGGAGCTTTTCCTGGCCGGGGTAGACGGCGTTACCATTTACCAGGAGACCTATAATAAAGAACGTTACCGGCGCCTTCATACCGCCGGTAAAAAAACCGATTACGATTATCGGTATGAGACGCCCGAACGAATCGCAAAATCAGGGATTCGAACCATCAGTATGGGCGTCTTGCTGGGGCTGGCGGAAGTTTCGCAAGACATCTATCGGTTATTTTCCCACCTGGAATGGCTGGAAAAGAAATACCCGGGGGTGGAATATTCCCTCTCCTTCCCACGTCTGATCCCATTAAAAGATTCGGCGGGAGACTATTTCGAAGTGTCGGATGTCGCGTTGATCAAATTAATCTGCCTGGCCCGCATCCTGTTCCCCAGGGTAGGCGTCAATCTCTCCACTCGTGAAAGGGCGCATATACGAAATCATGCCCTGCCGTTGGGGGTGACCCGGATTTCCGCCGCCTCCAGGACCAGTGTAGGCGGGTACAGCCTCCGGCATTGTGAAAACCACGAAGACCCCCAGTTTGAAATAATGGATACCCGTCCGGTTGCGGAAATCGTCGTAATGTTGCAACAACAAGGGTTTGACCCGGTATTTACCGATTGGAGAAGAATCCCCGCTGAAAGCGCACCAATAAATAATAAATGATGAATGATGAGCGATGAACGAATGATGAAACGGAAAAAAAATTTGTTTGCGCTCCAGGGGAATTGACTAATTGAAGAAAACGAAATATAATATGGTGTTGAAAATTCCAAGGAGGAACAACAACAGTCCTTAAACCAATAGAATTTTTTATAGACGCCAATAGGAGGTTTAATTATGAATCAATTCACCATTTCAGTCAAAAATGATTTCCGCCCTGAGATCGGCATCAATATCGCCGTAAAAGGACTGGGGGACAAGACTATTCTTCAACCCCAGGAAACAAGACCTTTTGAACAAAAGCAGGATGCCAAAGCCCTGGTTTTCACATTAACTCCATCATCCGGGGGAACGGAATCTCCACGCAAGTTTAATGTCGAAGTAACGAACGGAACAGAGAAGACCACTACCGAGCCCAGGTATTGGGAGGTAGAAATCACGGCTTCCGCTTCACCGGTCAATGTGAATGTAGTCGCCGGCTGCGATATGTGGTAGTCGCGTAGTCGCGTAATCGCATAAGTTCAAGGGGGTAACGGGGCAACTCGGCAATCCCGGGTGGGGGTCTAAGGGTCTTTAATTCGCCGGATTATGGCTTCATAAAAACCCTGCCCACGCCCCCTCGTATCTTAATATATACCCGGGGATTCTTCCTCGGTCAATACCCTATAGGTTCCTTCAGCCAGGGCCCTCATTTCGTCTTCACCCGGGTACAATTTAACCGGGGCAATGAATTTAATCCTATCGATAATCATATTCACAAAGAATTCCTGGTAAGCCATGCCGCCGGTAATAAGGATACAATCGACTTTTCCGTAATTCACCGTGGCCAATCCACCCACATCTTTTGCCACCTGGTAAGCCATGGCGTCGACGATATCAATGGTTTCCCGGTCTCCCGCTTTATACTTTTCCGCTACCTTCTTGAAATCCTTGGTCCCGAAATAAGAGAACATTCCCCCTTCGCCGAAAACCATTTTTTCGAAAGTTTTAAAATCCAATTTATTTTCAGTAATATAACGGGCTACTTGCAGAACAGGAAGTGAACCGGATCGGTCTAAGGAGAAAGTGCCCTCTTCAGCGGGATTAATGGCGTCCACCATGCGTCCGTTTTTATGAATGGAAACGGAAATCCCGGTGCCCAGGTGAACCACGATCAACGTAATATTAAAATAATCCAGGTTATGCTCTTTGGAATAGCGTTTAGCTACGGCTTTCATGTTTAAGGCGTGTGTGAGCATTTCTCGTTTAAACAATTTATGACCGGTATAGCGGGCAATGGCGTCGAATTCGTCCACAGAAACCGGGTCCACCACAAAGCAGGTAATGCCTATTGTTTTGGCAATGGATGAGCCGATTAGCGCTGAAAGGTGAGACGCATGGGTGCCCCTTTTGGCTTCTCTCAAATCCCCCAGCATTTTTTCCACTGCTTCGTAAGTCCCGCTTTCCAGGGGCCGCAGCAGTCCTCCCCTGGCAGATACTGCATGGAGGTCTCCCAGGTTAACGTTTTTTGCTTTTAGAAGATCGAAGACTGCCTGTTCCCGGTAATCTTTCTGGGAAATGATATCCTTGAACTGGGCCAGTTCCTCGTCCGAATGCTGGATATTTTCTACGAAAATAGGTTCGCAATCTTTAAATAAACCGACTTTTGTTGAAGTTCCACCGGTGTTAATTACTAAGATTAAATGGCTCATTCTGCTAATTTCTCCTTTCTATTTTAGATAATTTTCTTTTTGAGATAAAAAAATTGAAATCCTATTTTACCTGAAATGGGCGAATATTTCAACAAAAATATTTGGCTCCCCGGTCCGACGTTACTCCTCCTGAATTCCCGGTATACTCATTTTCCCTTCAAAGGTTCTCCATCGCCTGGAGCGCCGCGGCAAAGGCGTCCGATTTAACTCCAATGTTTAATCTGAAATAGGGGTTCATTCCAAAAACCTCCCCAGGCAGCAGTGAAATATTGTGCTTATTTAACATATCCCGGCAAAAGGAAGCGCCATCCTGACCGTTCTTCAGTTTGGGGAAACACACCAATCCGCCGCGGGGCGGCGTATACTCGAACCTGTTTTGATTTCGTTCCATAAAGGAGTTTAAATGTTCAAGGTTCTTCAAGATGATGTGTTTGACATGGGCAATTATTTTTTCCTTATTTTGCAGAGCTCTTTCTGCCAGGTAATCGCAGATAGGGGGCGTTACATGGGTCAGATAATGTTTAAATTCCCGGCAAGCTTCGATGATTTGAGGGTCTGCCAGCAGCCACCCCACACGCAAGCCGTTCAAGCCGAAACATTTGGTCACGGAACCAACGGCTGCCACTTTATGGTGAACCTCCCGACAAATATCGAATCCTGATGTCAATTGCCGGGTCCCTTCTTCCAGGGGTAAAAATTTGTAATGCTCATCAAAAAGCAGGTAAACATCATTTTCCCGGGCAATCTTTCCTATCTCCAGGATTTCCGCCCTATCCAGTACCGAACCGGTGGGATTGTGGGGATTATTGATAATAATCAGCTTTGTTTTAGGGGTGATTAATTCACGGATATTTTTCGGTTCGGGGAGAAACCCGTTGCCTGTTACCAGGTTAATAAATTTTATGTTACAGTCAAGGGCTTTTGGTAATTCGTACAAAGTTTGAAATTCTGGGAATTCCACGATTACTTCATCGCCGGGTTCCAGGATCACGTTGAAAAAAGCAAACAGCGCTTCCGTGACCCCCACGGTTACAAGTATATTCTCTATAACCGCGGATTGGTAACACTGCAAGATCTCACGTCTCAGGCCAAGCGAACCGCGGGTATCGGGGTTCATCAAACTGATATTTCCCAGGTGGGCTGGGTCTTCATCGCAAAGGGTGAGCAATTCTCCGACTGAAAAATCATTGAATCCGCTTTCAGCCAGGTTGTATTGGACAGATTGATGATCTGCCAGCCAATCTTCCATATGCAATTTTTGAATTTTCATTTTTAGATTTCTCCTTTTTCTCGTCTTTCAATGTACTGGGATTTACATTGGCAATCCAGGTCCAGTATTTCAGAAATATCCTGGGATTTATTGAACCGTTCGATGGCATCGATAATTTTTCCCCCACAACTCGTGCAACTGTGGGGCATTCGTTCCAGGGAAAGATTTTCATCGCTCAATCCGATGAAAAGGCATCCATAATCATGGGCTTTCTTGATTACTTCCACCACGCTCCACAAGTTTAAAAGTCTGTATTGGGACTGGAGGTACAATGTTTCCAGGTGGGTATTCTCGCAAACAAATACCGGTTCAAATGCGACCCTGGCCGATACGCCAATTTTCCCCGCGGTGTGAAACACGTATGCGGCGCTTTCTACGGCATCGGTGATGGCTTCTTTTTCCGACACATGCGGGGGTTTGATCAGTAAATAGGTCAATAAATGAACCCCCGCTTCCTTGACTTTAGCGACGGTTTTTTCAAAAGATTGTTTGGATAATCCTTTTTTGATTATCTTATTTCTCAAATAGTCGTTTGAACTCTCCAGGCCGATGGCGAATTCCATTATTTTGCCTTTCCCCAGGATTTCCTTGATTTGTTTGATCTTATCCACGGTTACATATTCAGCCCTTGATTCGATGGAAACACGCTTTAAATGGGAAATTTCAGAAAGGCGGGTTATGATTTCCAACCGTGTGACCGGATTTACTTCCGAGTCATTGAGAAAAGACCCCAGGGTTAAGATGTCGATCTCTTCCACTTCAGCCAGGTCAAAGGTTTTTAAGACAAAATCAAGTTGGTCAAGCATTTCTTCACCGGTGATATTTGGTTCCGCGTGATTTAAAAATCCACAAACCGTGCATCCTCCGCCTGTTTTTTGGGCATACTCGCAACCTTTGGTCTTGAGGACAATCATTAAACGGTTGGAGCCTCTACCATCGATGTTAACCGAACTAATTTTACAAAATGCGGGTTTCATATTTTTCATACTCCTATTATTGGAAGATATCCCTGTCGGTGGGCTATAAAACCAGTGCATAACCAATCTTCAGGAAAAAAGTACGGCTGTCCTGTTTAATCACGTGGATACCGTAATAATCGTCGGAGTATCCCAGGAATAGTACGGTTTGGGGATTGATTTTGTAGGAAAAAAGAACCTGGGAGAACAGGTGTTTGAATCGCGGGTCCTGGGGAAGCGTGTACAACTCCGGGTTGTATTTAATATCGGCAAATTGCAAAATCATACGTAAGAACACCCTGGCGCTGAACTGGTAAACGAGTTTAAGGTTTGAAAGATTTGCTGTATATAATCTACCGCCATCGACATTGAGCCTTTCAAATAAGTGGTCCATTTGAAAATAAATATGACGCCCCAGGTTATATTGAATCGCAGGATTGAATCTTATGTACTCCCCAGCCCGTACCTGGTCAAAATCCACCTGGTCGCCGGCCCCGCCTGAAACTTCCAACAAAAATGAACCCGTTGGCCTGAGCTGGGCTGTGAATTCCACATAATTGTCATTGAACTCTTTGCCCAGGTAGGTTCGTTTTCCCAGGTTAACCGCGCAATAAAACGAGGATTGAAGCGGTCCGTTATATTGGATATAAGGTAGAGCTGCTTTTCTCAGGTAATTTTTGTTGTTTTGATTCGTTGTATATTCGTAACTTCCTCCCAGCTTGATTGTTGTAAACCAGTGCCCCGGGTTACGGCGCCACCGGTATTCACCGCCTGCTGTGTATAATAGATACCCGGTTTGGTTAATGAAGCCCATGTCTGTGCGAAAATTTGGGCTGGTTTTTTGGCCAAAGATATAGAAATAGATTTTTTCGGTTGAATAAATATAAGCTGTATCCAGGAAAGTTCCACTAAATTTTCCTTTGGGCTGCTGGAAAGTAACGGCAATGTCCTCCGGGTAACGGGTTTGAGAACCGAAATATTGGAAAAGAATACGGTGTCGCTTAACGAATTTCAAATCTCCATCGATACTAATAACCCGGTTAAAGTAGTCTTTACCTTCGCGGCTGGTGAGGAAGACGCCGAGATTTGAGGAACGCCCCAAATCCCAACGATAGCGAAATACGGTGCTCAAATTACGCATCTTCCTGGAGGTCATCTCGGTTATTTCGGGGCCCGGGAACATTAAGTTGGTGATACGGTCCTGGACTGAAAAAAATCCCAGGGTATGCTTGCCTTGTTTTCCCGTCAACTTGATGCCCCAGGTGGGGTCGGCAATGGAGCGGGTATGGACAGCATACAAGACGCTCTGGAAAATGTTGAGTCCCTCCAGGAAAAAAGGACGTTTTTCCGGGTAAAAAAGTGCAAATTGCCGGTTGATGTCTAATTGGGCGGCATCGGCTTCAACATTTGAAAAATCGGGATTAACCGCGGCGGAAAGTGTCAGGTTGGAAGTAAAACTCCACCGGGCAGTTAAGCCGGGTTCAATGTTATTATTCTTTTGGACAAACTTACCTTCGGGGCCCCCCTCACGTTCCTGGGACAACAGCGCGGAAAGGGTGGGGTCCAATTCGAGGTTCAGACCTGGTCTGATCCCCTGGAATCCAAAGACTTTATCCGCCTGGCACAGGTAGCAGTTGTTATTCCTATCGCGGGGAAAAAGCCCCACCAGGTGGCTTAACTGCCGGGGATAACTGCGCACGGCATCGACGCCCCATTCCTGCCCCCCTTTCTTGCCCTGGAACCTGAGAGTACTAAAAGGTATGGCCATCTCGACGTCATACCCTTCCCCGGTTATCCTGGCGGCAGAATTCCAGATACCATCCCATTCAGATGTAGAGCCTATTGGGGTAGCAATATGATCGGCCTGGATACCATAGGGATTACACATAAAAACATATGCCAGCCGCGAATCATTAAAGGTGTCCAATACGATGCCAACATAATCTTCATCGTCGATATTATCACGGTCCGTATAGCGAGCCCGGATTTCCTGGGGATTCGGATCATAACACTTGAATCCCACATATAAATATCGGTCATTGTAGGCTAGAAACACCCTGGTTTTTACAGGAGGAAGGATATTTTCACCGGGCTCCACTTCATAATCCAGTTCCAACGTCAGGGCTTCTTGCCATGCTTTTTCATCCAGCAAGCCGTCAATCTTAATCTTTGATGTTATCGAAGGAACCCCGTGAGGACGTTTCTCGTGTTCCGTGTTTACCTCCTCGCCAATAAGTCCATTTACAAAAAATAATACCATGACGATTAGCAATGGAAATAGCTTTTTTTTAATTTTTTTCATTTTGGTCTCCTCTAAATTTTTTCCAACATTAATTTGGCCAAAACTGCCGTGTTAGGACTTTTAAACATGCTGTGATGATCACCGGGTGTGTTAAGCATTTCAACGGATTGTTTAGATTGCCTACGCAGTAACGCGGGGTCCCACCTGGAATTGTTTGGGTCCGGGGGGTTAAATGCTTTAAAATGCAATATGGGGGCATCTACGATTTTCCTATGGTTTAACATCTTTGTGAGTAGGACACTATAATTGGCCTGTATCTCTTTTCTGCGGAGTTCCAGGTCTTTCGGCAGCGCGTAGGTTTCCTCTTCATTTTTTTTCTCTTTATTTGTTATATTCTTTTTGCCGGCTATCATTTTCAAAAAGCCGTTTAGACGTCGGGCCGGGATTTTCCCCCACTTATGAACTTTAAGGAGCCAGGTGTGATCAAACAAGATTTTCGACAGCATGGCGAGTTCATCTAGCAAAATGAGCTTCTCCACTTTATCTCCGCGTTGTTCCAATACTTCGGTGATATAATAACTGAGAATTGCTCCATAGCAATGGCCCCCAATCAGGTAAGGGCCATTGGGCTGTTGGACTTTGATTTGCTGGATATTTCCTTCAATAAGTTCTTCCAGCGTTTCCGGCAATGGGCAATCCTCCATAACACCTTTGGCTTGAATACCGTAGACATTAAAACGGTTCTCCAACAATTTTGCCAGTTCCTTAAAACCGTAAGTGGTGCCGTCCCCACTAATGAGGAAGAGGTTTCTATCGGTTTTTCCCTCATTCAGCAGCAATAGGTGTTTTGCTTTTGTGGGGGGATACTTTTTTTGCATATCCTCGGCGATTTTTTCAATGGTGGGATTAGTGAATAATGCACTGATGGGGAAATGTGCATTGAATTCAGTGAAGATGCGGTGGGAAATTATCATCAATGTGATAGAATTCACCCCGATATCGAATAAATGGGCATGGATGCTGATCTTTGCGGCATCGATTGCCAGTATATCCGCCAACATGTACACGATTCCGCTTTCCAACACATTCCTTGGCCCCGTATATTTCTCTACGGCATCGATCTCAGGGGCGGGCAGGGATTTGTAGTCTACCTTCCTACTGGGGGTAAAGGGTATTTTTCCCAGCATCACAAAATAAGACGGCACCATATAACCAGGAAATTTTGTCGACAGGAATTCTCTCAATTCCGCGGCAGTTACCACTAAATCCCCCACAGGAACAATATAAGCACATAGGTATTTGTCATTTTTTTCATTTTCATAGACCGTGACCACGGCTTCCTTGACACCGACATGCTGTAATAATCCGCTCTCAACTTCCCCCGGTTCAATCCTGAAGCCCCGAATTTTTACCTGGGAGTCAATGCGCCCCAGGAATTCTATGTTTCCGTCCGGCAGCCATTTTGCCAGGTCACCTGTTTGGTATAAGCGGTCATGGGGGAGATTTTTAGGATGACTAACGACAAACTTTTCTGCGGTTAACTGGGGATTATTTAAATAGCCGCGCCCTACCTGGACACCGCCAATATATAATTCACCCGGAACCCCTACGGGTTGAAAATTCCCGCAATTGTCCAGGATATAAATCAACGAATTGAATACCGGTTTCCCTATTGGCGGTAATCGGGGGATATCTCCCCCCGGTTCCAGGGTATAGGTTGTTACCACATGAGTTTCCGAAGGGCCGTAATGATTGTGTAAATAAACCTGTTCCTGCTTTAAATAATTTCCAAATTTATCACTTATTACCACTTGCTCCCCTGCTGTCACGATGTGCCGGATGCATCCGGGAAATCTTTCGATATATTCCTCTTCACTAAAAATTACCTTTAAGAAAGATATGGGGAGAAAAACGGTTCTTATCTTATTTTTTTTTATCTGTTCGAATAACAGCGGTATATCGTTCCTGGTGGTTTTATCTATTAAAATGATTTTGCCGCCGTAAAGAAGACCCGAAAATATCTCTTGAAACGAAATATCAAAACTAATCGTGCTAAATTGCAATAGGACACTAAAATCGATATTGGTAAACCGAAAGGTGTATATTAAAAGATTTACAAGGTTACCGTGCTCCAGGATCGCACCTTTGGGTTTTCCTGTGGAACCGGAGGTATAGATAAGGTAAGCGGGATTTGAGGGGATTTGAGGGTAAGAGGGTAAGAAGGTAAGAGGGTAAGAAGAACTTTTTGGGGATTTGAAGATTTCTTCTAAAAGAATTTTCTCACCTTGCCACCGTCTCACCTTCTCACCTTCTTCCGCCAGGGTGGACGTGGTTAGCAGCATTTTCGTGCTGCTGTCGGCCAGCATGTAATTAACCCGCTCCCCAGGGTATTCCGGGTCAATGGGTAAATATGCGGCCCCTGCTTTTAATATGCCCAGGATGCCGATTATCATCTCAATGGAACGCTCCAGCATAACAGCCACAATTGAATGAGTGTGAACCCCTTTTTTTTGAAGTAAATGGGCCAAATGACCGGATCGATCATTCAATTCACTGTAGGTTAATTGATACACATCATGGCAGGACGCGCCCTGTATTCCCGGACCCGTCAGGGCGGTGTTGTCCGGTGTCCGGTTCACTTGCTCTGCAAATAACTGGTGAACGGTTTTACCGGTGCATTCCATTTCGGTTTTATTAAAATCATATAATACGCGTGTCCTTTCTTCATCGGTTAGAAGTCTTAATTCATCGACAATAGTAAATTCATCTTCCAAAACCTGGTCCATCAATTGCTTTAAATGACCGCCCATTGCTTCGATAAAAGCGGGGTCGCATGCATTTCCATTGTAATTGAGATTTAGCTGCAAATCATCCCCGGGGGTTGCAAGTAAATTTAAATCATAATTGGTTTGTTCGAATACATCGACGCTGGTAATTTTTAATTCCGGGGCTTTGCCTTGCGACTTTTTTGCTTCCACGATCTCCGCCAACCCTTCACCAACCGGGTAGTTCTCAAATACGAATATGTGGTTCACGAGGTTTTGCTTAAGGAAACTTTCCGCCTGTATTTCCGAAAGGGGATAATAATGATGGGCCTCGGCTTCTACGGCTTTTTCCTGGATTGTTTTTAGGAGCCGGACGAATGTTGTTTCCGGGTGATAAGTGATCCTGAGCGGGACGGTATTAATGAATAAACCGATCATGGTTTCGATTCCTTTTATTTCAGCCGGCCGACCCGATACCACGACCCCATAAACGACATCCCGAACCGCATTATATTTGGCCAGGAGGATTCCCCACACGGCCTGGATTAAGGTACTTAAAGATACCTGGTATTTGATTGCATAATGATTAAGCCGGCGGGTTCTTTCCGTTCCCAACAGTATAGCTAAGGATTGGTTATCATAGCCGGTTTTCTCAGTGTCAATTTCCCGGAAACCCGGTATGGTTGTTTTTTTATCGTATCCTTCAAGGTATTCTTTCCAAAAGGCTTTCGACCGTTCCCGGTCTTGTTCTACCAACCACTGGATGTACCTTTGATAAGGAATTATGTCCGGCAATTGGACTTCTCTATTTTCGACGTAACCGTTGTAAATTTCAAAAAATTGCCTGAGCAGCAAACTCCAGGACCACCCGTCCAGCAATATATGATGAAAACTCCAGGTAACCCGGTACTCCAGGTCCGCAAGATGAAGAATGGTCAGCCGGAGTAATACGTCTTGAGTCAAATTGAATGAACGCTGTTTGTCCTTTTCTTTAAATTCTTCAATGAATTTTTCTTTCTCCTTTGAATTCAGTCCTCTTAAATCTTTATAGGTAAAATCCGCTTCCCGTTTTTTCAATACGACCTGCAGCGGTTGTTTTGTATTTTCATAAACAAACGCTGTCCTGAGAATGTCATGACACTCAAATAGCCTATCTAAACTCTTTTTTACCGACTCTATATGCAAATGCCCTGAAACCTGGAAAGACATTTGTTCAAAATAAGTAAGAAAGGATCGATCATACAACGAGTGGAATAATATCCCCTCTTGCATGGGGCTTAATGGGTAGATCTGGTTGACATGGCCTTCTGTTTCCATGGTATTCCTCCGATTTTTTAATTTTTGTCGAACAATTTATTGATTTCATTTAACTCTTTAAATGATAAGTTTTTGTAGGCAAAGTCGCTTGGGGTTAATTGCTTTTTTTCAAAAGCGGTACAGTGAGATATGATACGGCTCAACTCCTGCTTAAATTGCCCGGATATTTTCTCGATAGTTTCTTTTTTATATTGCGTTTTGTTATACCCAACCGTCATAGTCAGGCAATGTCCGGACACCATACCGGATATCTCTAATTGGTACTCCCTTTGTTCCCTGGGGTCCTGGGAATTCCCTAACGGTTGGTTGGCAATCTCAAAAGAATCCTGTTTAATGTCGGTATCGAATTGCCCCAAATAATTAAAACAAATTTGCGGTTTTAAGCGAAATTCAATTTCCTCTTTGTAACGTTGATCCGTCAGGTATTTCAATATTCCATAACCGATTCCCCGTTGGGGTAATTGGTGCAGGTGTTCCTTGACTTCCTTGATCTGGCGTGCTAAATCGTGTTTGTACGACATATCCAATATCACCGGGTATACAGTGGTAAACCACCCCACAGTCCGGGTTATATCGATATCCTTAACTATTTTCTCCCTTCCATGCCCCTCGAGGGCAACCGGAACCTGGTTTATCCCATAAATAGAGTTGATACTTAAACCTAAAGCGGTCAACAGGGTATCGTTGATCTCCGTACCTAATGCTTCATTCACTTTGCCCAGCAGCATGGATGTCGTTTCCTCATTTAAAGTAAAAGACAGGCTGCCGGTATCTTTACTAAAATTATCCCCGGGAAAATCGGTCTTCATAGCCGGTATCGGGGTTTGCTCAAGGGCGCCCCAATAGCCCTTTTCTTTTAAAAATAATGTGCTGTGGGCATATTCGGTTTGTTTTTCCGACCATAATTTAAAGGGATCTGTTTTGGGAGGTAATACAAGGGGAGCGGATTTTTTATATTGTTGATACAGGGTGTCGATATCCTCAAATAGTATTCGCCAGGAAATGCCGTCGATAACGAGGTGGTGAATAACGATTAAAAGGTAATCCCCATCGCTGCAATGGAATAGACCCAATTTCATCATCGGTCCTTTTCCCAGATCAATATTTGCCTGGATGCTGCCGGCATTTTCTTCAATAACCGCGGCGGCATTTTCATGGGCCCGTAAATCGTATACTTGCAATGAAAGTGGGTATGCCAATCCATGGTTTGTTTGCTTGATGTGCCCTTCGTTTATTATGTAAGACATCCGCAGGGCATCGTGATGTTCCTGTATTTTTGAAAATACCACACGTGCGGTTTCCTCCCGGAGTCCTTCCTCGAAATACAACATAACCGCCTGGTTGTAATGGTGGCGATAGGTCAGGGGCCTGGTGAAAAATTTTTCCTGGATGGGTGTTAAAGGAATTGTCCCGGTAATGACGGATTGATCAGGAATACGTTCCATTTTTTTTACCCGGGAGGCTAAATCCGATATTAGGGGGTACTGGAAAAGGTCTTTCATTTCCATTTTATACCCTGCGTTGCTCATTCGCGATATGATCTGGATCGATTTGATGGAATCTCCTCCCATCACGAAAAAATTTTCATTTATGCCTATATTATTTCTTCCCAATACTTTTTCCCATATTTCTACTAATTTTTTTTCCACGTCACTGGATGGAAGAGTATAGCCGACATCTTCTCTTAAACCGATTTCTCCAGGCACGGGTAATGCTCCCCGGTCTACCTTACCACTGGGCGTTATTGGTATTTTTCCCATCTGTACAAAATAGGAAGGGATCATATATTCCGGCAAATCTTTTGATAAATATTCTCTTAATTCCAAACCGGGGATTTCTCGCCCTGATACAAAATAGGCCGCCAGGTATTTCGCCCCCGTGGCATCTTCTTTAGCCAATAATACCACATCTTTTATCTGTTCATGCTTTAATAAACGATTTTCTATCTCTCCCAGTTCGATGCGAAAGCCCCGGATCTTGACCTGCCGATCAATCCGGCCCAGGAATTCGACGTTGCCATCCGGAAGCCAACGCGCCAGGTCGCCGGTACGGTATATCTTTGAATCATGAATGATGAATGATGAATGATGAAAATCGACAAACTTTTCCGCGGTTAATTCCGGGCGGTTTAAATAACCTCTTGCTATTCCGGCTCCGGCAATATATAATTCTCCGACAACGCCTATCGGTAAAACCTTTTCATATTTGTCCATGATATATATTTTTACGTTGGCAATCGGTTTACCCAGGGTTACTTGCTTTGCTGAACATTCCAGGGCCAGCGCATCGATGGTGGTTTCAGTGGGGCCATATTGATTCACCAATCGATAACCTTTCCCAACAATCGCTTCTTTTGTGGCTTCCTCAAGCTTTTCTGCTCCAGAAATCACGGTATGTAAACTTTTTAATTTATCGACATCACACAGTAGTTCCTTTAAAAGAGCCGGTACGAAATTGATTACATTAATCCTGTAATAATTAATATAATCCCGGAGCTTTTCCATATCTGCTCGTACTACTTTGGTTGCGATATAGAGACCGGCACCGGAAATCAATGAACCGAAAATCTGGTTCACACTGGCATCAAACGTGTAACCGGAAAGTTGAAGTAGATGGGTATCGCTTCCTACCTTGTGCATAGCAACGAACCATTTGACCGTGTTCACTGCATTGCGGTGTTCTACCGGTACTCCTTTGGGTTTCCCGGTGGTGCCGTAGGTATAGATGATGTAAGCGAGATGGCTAGAGTGACTAGAGTGGCTTGAATGATGAATGATGAATGATGAATGATGAAAATTAAAAACGCAATCCGCTGCGGTTAATAGAATTTTGCCCCCGCTGTCTTTCAACATATAATTGATACGTTCTTGCGGATAAGCGGGCTCAATGGGCAAATAGGCGCCGCCGGACTTTAATATGCCTAAAATTCCAATAACCATTTCAACAGACCGTTCCGTCATAATGGCCACAATAGTATCCGGTACAACGCCCTTTTCTATTAATAACCCGGCCAATCGATTGGATTGTTTATTTAATTGGCCATAGGTTATTTGTAAAGACGTTGCGCGCAACGCCTCTACGGTCGAAGCACCGACAACGGAAATGTGGTCCGGGACTTGTTCCACCTGCTCTTCAAATAATTGGTGGATGGTCTTATCTTTTGGATACTCTACTTCGGTATTATTAAAGTCAAATAATATCCGCTTCTTTTCTTCTTCCGTTATGATCTCAAAATCGGAAATCTTCCTGTCTTTGTCTTTAATTATACTGTTTACTATTTTCTTAAAATAAGTAATGAACCGGCCGATGGTATCTGCTCTAAACAATTTTGTACAATATTCAAACGTTAACTGTAATATATCCTCTACTTCAACAGCAGTTAATACCAGGTCAAATTTGGATGTTTTATTTTCATATGCACAAGGGGCCAACTTCAATCCGGGTATCTCTATTTCTTGAGAACCGGTATTTTGCAGCGCAAACATGGTATCAAAAAGCGGGTTCCGGCTGACATCCCTGTTCATCACTACCCGGTCCACCAGGTCTTCATACCGGTTCTCCTGGTTTTCAAAAGCGTTTAATGTCCTCTCCTTCACTTCACCCAAAAAATCGGTAAATTTCTTCTCTCCCGAAGGGTAATTTCTCAATGCCAATGTGTTGACAAACATACCGATGATCTTTTCCAGATCGGCATGCCTGCGCCCGGCAATAGGAGAACCGACAATGATGTCTTCTTGAACGGTTAATTTCGACAAAAAAACGTCGTATATGGCCAACAATATCATATACATTGTAACATCCGATTCTAAGCCCAACTTCTTCAATACTCCCGCCGCCTCTTTATCTATTTCAAAAGGGATGCTGCCGCCTTCAAAACTCTGAACGGATGGCCTGGTATAATCGGTTGGAAGTTGCAATACCGGCATCTCTCCTGCAAACTCGGTTAACCAGAATTCATCCTGCCGCTTTATCGATTCTTTTTGCTTTTCGCTGTTCTGCCACTCTGAAAAATCTTTATATTGTACCCGGAGTTCCGACAAATCGCCCCCTTCCCCTCGATACAAGGCCATGAAATCTTTCACTACGATGGCCATGGAAGTACCGTCCGATATGATGTGATGCATGTCCACCATCAGAATATGCCTATAATCATTCTCTTTTAACAACCCCACACGCAGTAAAGGCGCTTTCGACAGGTCGAAAGCACGGATAAAATGATTCGGTGTGCCTATGAATGATGAATGATGAAAATCTTCGCGGTCCTTCGCATCCTTCGCGGCTAAATCAAATTGTTCGATTTCAAATGCCACTTCATCATGAATTCTTTGCGCCGGTTCATCGTTTATTATATGGAATGACGTTCTCAGGCTCTCATGCCGACTGATCAACAACTTCAACGTTTGCTCAAGTCTATCTTTATCAATCTCGCCTTCCAATATTGAGAAAGCAGGGATGTTATAACCTACCCCCTGTTCATCCATCTGATGCAATATATATAATCTTTTCTGCGCAGAAGACAACGCATAATATGCTTTCTTTTCGACGGGTTCTATCGAAACATACCTATCCTTGACCGCTGCTTTAAAATAGTTCGCTAAACCCCGGATGGTGGGAGTTTTGAAAATTTCTGCCAATGGGACACTTACGTGAAATGCCTTATGGATTTTCGATGCCAGGATGGTGGCTTTTAACGAATGCCCTCCCAATTCGAAAAAATTATCATCAATTCCTATCATTAATTGCAATTGTGACCGATGCAGTGCATCTCGACCTAATATCTCCGACCACAATTCTACCAATTTTTTTTCAATTTCATTCTCCGGCGCATTATAACTTTCTCCGGCTTTCAACCCCGGTCTTGGCAACGCTCTCCGGTCTACTTTGCCATTGGAAGCCAGAGGTATTTTTTCTAGCCGCACAAAATACGAGGGTATCATATAATCCGGCAAATCCTTTAATAAGTGTTCTCTTAATTCTGAGCCCGAAAGATCGCCATTTGAAACAAAATAAGCCGCAAGGTATTTTTCTCCGTCTATATCTTCTTTAGCCAGTACGACGGCCTCTTTTATATTTCCATGTGTTAATAATCGTTTCTCGATTTCTTCCAATTCGATTCGATACCCTCTAATTTTTACCTGGAGATCGATCCGCCCCAGAAATTCGATGTTGCCGTCGGGCAACCAACGGGTTAGGTCTCCAGTTTTGTATAAACGGACATTGGTCATTGGACATTGGTCATTGGGGATTTTTTTTGAAGTGTCTCTTTTAAATTCCTTAATTACTAGAGATGATTGACTAATGACAAACTTCTCCGCGGTTAGTTCGGGGTTGTTTAAATATCCCCGCGCCAGGCTTTCGCCGCCGATATAAAGCTCCCCGGGTACACCGATGGGTTGCAAATGCCGATTCCGATCCATTATATAGATCCGATTATTAAATACCGGCTTCCCAATGGGTATATTTGCGTTTTCTTCCGTTACCCAATAATGGGTGGTCACCACCGTGTTTTCCGTGGGGCCGTAATTATTATACAACCGGTAATTTTTCTTTATATAATATCGTAATTTGTCTCCTCCCGTCAACAATATTCGCAGCGACCTGTTGTCTAACGCTAAAAATTGCTCGCACACCTGGGTAGGTAAAAAGCTGATTGTAACGCCGTTCTTTTCATAATAGCCGTTCAACGCTTCCATATCCAGCATTATTTCTTCAGGTACAATGCATATGGACGCCCCGGTTACCAGGTAAGGAAAAAACTCCCATACCGATGCATCAAAACCAAAACCGGCGTACTTTGTCGCTCGATCCCACGATGTGACGGCATAATAGGTGTTATGCCAGCAGCATAAATTTACCGGCGAACGATGCTCCACCATGACCCCTTTGGGCTTGCCCGTGGAACCGGAGGTGTAAATGATATAAGCAAGGTGACCGGAAAGGACTTCCAGACCTAAACATGAATCCCTATGCCGGGAAACAGACCGCATATCATCCTGGTATTTGAGTTTTTGCCGGTATACTTTCCCAGCCTTGCTTACTTTTACAAGGACATCATAGCGGAATTTGGTGAGTTCATTTTCAATGGAAAATAGTTTATCCGAACATGTCACCATCTCAATTTCATCCCATCCGGCTTCAAGGTCCCGCCAGAATCCAGGGGACACAAATAACTCGGCGGAAAAATCGGTTTTGGTGGTATAGCCCATATGCCTGTTGGCTTCTTTAAAAGCAGTCAGGTCCCGGACCAGGGCGTCTTTCTTTTCCTGGTTCATGACATCACCGATAAACAAATAACCATTGTTTCCCAGTAGCGCGACAGCCTTATGGAGGACTTTGCGCAGGTAATTATGGCCATGGAAACACTGGATAACACTATTGACAATCACCAGGTCGAAATCTTTTACCGGGACCCGGTCGATTTCATGGGCAGGCAGGCAGGCCAGTCGGATATTATGAAAATCCTTTTCCCGGACCTGTTTTTTATTTTTCTCAATAATAACTTCGGATAGATCGGTGCCATAATACAATCCGACTTTAGGCGCAATGCGGTACATGCTGATACCGGATGCGCAGCCGATTTCCAGCACCTTCATCCCGGGGTGCAGTAGGGGTTCCAGTTTCTTGAGAATATTGTCGCCGTATTCGGCCATTTCTTCCCTGGAAATGGGCAGGCCGGTGTAACTACTCAGCCAACCCCCGCCCGTAATCTCATCGGTGGCGCTTTCGCCCACATGCTGCCACAGCTCCCGGTCCATCAACTGGTTTATTTCTTGTTCTTCTTCGGCATGAACGGCAACGCTATCGATGCATAAATAGCTGTGAAAATCAGCGCATTCCCACTGCAAACGATTCAAATCCCTTAAATGATGTTTTTCGGAGATCATCACGCCGATACGGGCATCGTCTATTATATATTTGATTCGTTCCGCAGGGATGGCGGGGTCCATCGGTACAAAAACCCCACCCGCTTTAAGTATCCCAAGTAAGGCCACCTGGCGGTATACCGGTTGAGACATCCATACACCGACGGCCCCTCCTATGCCGATTTTTTTTTCTTCAAACAGATAACGGGCCAATCGGTTGGCCTGTCGGTCCAGTTCTTGATAACTCAGTATGTGATCTTTATAGACCAATGCGGCATAATGGGGGGTCCTGGCCACCTGTTCTTCGATAAGCCGGTGAATCGTTTTATCCCTATGAAATTCGGCGTTGGTATCGTTAAATTCGTAGAGCAACTGCTCCTTCTCTTTTTCGGAAAGGATAGCGATATCTTTTAGAGCAATGGAAGGATTTTTTATTACGGCGTGAAGAACATTTTTGAAATGACCCGCCAAACGCTCTATGGTCTCTTCTTTAAATATGGCGGTATAATATTCAAGGTTGATATGTATATCATCTTCGGATTCTGAAATAAAAAACGTCAGATCGAATTTAGAGGTTTTGTTTTTATACTGGCTGCCCGGGTGATTTTCAGTTGCTATTTCCCATTGGCCATATTCGTTTACCTGGCTGAAATTCTGGACCACCATGATGATATCGAAAAGTGGGTTCCTTGAAGGGTCTCTCTCCGGATCTAGTTTTTCCACCAGTTCCTCGAACTGGACATCCTGGTTTTCGAAACCTTTGACGCTGTTGGCAATAACTTCCCTCAAAAAATTCTCATAGGATTTTTCTCCAGTGGGGTAATTCCTCATGGCCAGGGTATTGACAAACATGCCCACCACACCCTGGATATCGGCGTGCCGCCTCCCGGCAATGCCGCTCCCGATGATGATATCGTTTTGGCCGGTATATTTATAAAACAGCGTATTCAGGAGGGCCATTATATTCATGTACAATGTCCCGCCATTCCGGGCGCCCAGTGCTTTAATTTCGGCGGTTTCCTCTCTTCCCAGCCCGAACAAATAATAATCGCCCTTGAATGTAAATACTGCCGGTCTTTTAGCGTCGGCGGCCAGGTTCAGCCGGGGTATTTCTCCTGTATATAATTGCAGCCAGTAATCTTCCTGGTCCTTTAGCCGGCCGCTGGCAAATAGTTGATTTTGCCATTGGGCGAAGTCTTTATATTGAAGGGGCAGCGGTTCCAATGGAACTTCGGTCTCATACAAACGCATGAAATCTTCCGTAAGAATCGTATGCGAAGTTCCATCCGATACGATGTGATGGATATCCACCAGCCAGACATAATTACCATCCGGCAACATGATTAACCCGGACCGCAGCAACGGCACCCGGGAAAGATCAAATGGACGAATAAAATGATGAATAATGGATGCTGGTTGATGATTGATGCCGGGTAATTTTGTTTTTCCTTCGCGGTCCTTCGCGTTCTTCGCGGCTAAATCATAATATTCGATCTCAAATTCCACATTTTCATGAATCCTCTGGATAACGTCCGCATTTACCCGTTCGATGGAAGTTCTTAAGCTTTCGTGCCGGGCGATTAATTGCCTTAATGCAAATTCCAGTTTATCTTTCTTAATTCCTTGCCCCAGTGGTAGAACCATCGGCATATTGTAACCGGTGCTGTTCAAATCCAATTGTTGAAGAAAATATAACCGTTTCTGGGCGGACGATAATGGGTAGTACTCTTTTTTCTCCACCGGTTCTATGGCTTGAAACGCCTCTTTTTTCAATCCCCGGATCAACCGTGCGATATCCCGGATGGTGGGGGTTCGGAATATTTCCATCAATTCGACTTTTACATTCAAGTCTTTATGTATCCTTGACATCATGATGGTGGCTTTCAACGAATGGCCGCCCAACTGGAAGAAATTATCATCGATTCCGATCGGTGTTTGCAATCTGCCAAGAATCTCGGACCATATCTCTACCAATTTCTTTTCGACCTCATTCCTCGGCGCAATATAACTTTCACCAATTTTTAACTTCGGTTTCGGTAACGCTTTCCGGTCTATTTTCCCATTAGTGGTTAAAGGTATTTTCTCAAGCCGCATAAAATATGACGGGATCATATAATCCGGTAATTCCTTCGACAGATAATCCCGAAGTTCGGGTACCTCATATTCCCTGCTTGAAACAAAATAGGCGCATAAATATTTATCATTCGGAACTTCTTCACATTCCAGCACTACAGCTTCTTTTACACCGTTTACACTTAATAAACGATTCTCTATTTCAGCCAATTCTACCCGGAAGCCGCGGATTTTTACCTGGTTGTCTATTCTTCCTATAAATTCGATATTGCCATCAGGCAACCAACGGGCAAGATCGCCGGTTTTGTATAAAATATAGGGCTCATAGGACCTATAGGACCTATTAATCTTAAATCTCTCCGCGGTTAATTCAGGTTGGTTGAGGTAGCCCCTGGCTAAACCCAGACCGCTGATACAGATTTCCCCCCGGATGCCGGTGGGACATAGATGACCTGCGTCATCCAGGATGTAAACCCGGATATTTCGCCGGGGTTTCCCGATTAGCGATTGCTCACTGTCCGATGTACCGTCACAATGATAAGTAGTAGTTTCTACCGAGGCCTCGGCCGGGCCATAAGCATTGATAATCCGGCCATGATGATTTAAATGCCGTCGGCACTTTTTTATCAACTCAATGGGAACGTATTCGCTGCCCAGGGACAGACAGGTTAAATCCGGTAGTTTTTCCTCCCGGTCAGCGGGGTCGATGAGGGCCACCAATTCTTTCATCAACACGGGTACTTCATCGATGTTGTTAATTTGATGGACCTTTAAATAATCCAGGTAACGGGCCACATCCAATCGCAATTCTTTCGTGATTACATGTAAAACTCCACCCGAAATCAACGGGGGAAATATTTGCTGGATAGAACCATCCGACGCAAAAGAATTGGACAACAACACCTGGTAACCGACACGGTGTTCAAATTCATCCACGGCCCAGGTGGTAAAATCGATAAAAGATTTATGATCGATCATCACTCCCTTGGGCCGACCGGTGGAACCGGAAGTGTAGACTATATACGCGAGATGATTCGAATGATGAATGATGAATGATGAATGATGAGGCCCGCGGCGCGGGCACCCTTTTAGATGATTTGAATCATAAATAATGGATTCTAAAAGCACTTTCTCACCTTCCCACCTTCTCACCTTCTCACCTTCTTGATCATTGGCGACAGCCAATAATTTAGCATCACTGTCCTTCAGCATATAATCGATCCGCTCCCGGGGGTATCCCGGGTCGATGGGCAAATACGCTGCGCCGGATTTCAAAATGCCAAAAATACCGATAATAATTTCGATGGAAGGTTCCATCATTATTCCAACAATATTGTCCGCCAGGACGCCTTTTTCTATTAACCACCCGGCCAACCGGTCGGATTGCTCATTCAATTGGCGGTAGGTTATCTGTAGAGGCGTTGCGCGCCACGTCTCTACGGTCAAACCACCGATAACGGAAATACGGTCCGGGATTTTTAACGACTGCTCTGCAAATAATTGGGGGACGGTTTTATCTTTCGGATACTCTGCTTCGGTATTATTAAAGTTAAATAATATCCGCCTCCTTTCTTCTTCCGTTATGATTTCAAAATCGGATATTTTCTTCTGCCTATCCTCCAACACTCCATGTATGATATTAACAAAATAGGCGCTAAAACGTTCAACGGTTTCCAATTTAAACAGTTTTGTACTGTATTCAAACGTAAACAACAATTTGTCTTCTACTTCCACACCGGTTAATGAAAGATCAAATTTTGATGTTTTGCTTTCGTATTCATAGGGACCCAACTTCAATCCGGGTATCTCTATTTCTTGAGAACCGGTATTTTGCAGCGCAAACATTGTATCAAACAATGGATTCCGGCTGACATCCCTTGCTTTGGTCGCCCTTTCCACCAGGTCTTCGTACTGGTACTCCTGGTTCTCGAAAGCTTTTAAAGTTTTTCCTTTTACTTCTTCCAGGAAATCGCTAAATTTTTTCTCCCCTGAGGGGTAATTGCGCATTGCCAATGTGTTTACAAAAATACCTACGATCGTTTCAAGGTCGGCATGCCTGCGCCCGGCAATCGGAGAGCCAACGACAATGTCTTCTTGATTGGTCAGCTTCGATAAAAACACGGTGTAAAGCGCCAACAATAACATATACATTGTGACATCCGTCTCTAAGGCTAACATCTTCAAAATTTCCGCCGTCTCTTTATCTATCTCAAAAGGAATACTGCTGCCTTCAAAACTCTGAACCGACGGCCTGGTAAAATCGGTAGGAAGTTCCAATACCGGCATCTCTCCATCAAATTCATTTACCCAAAAATTCTCCTGCCGCTTTATCGATTCTCCCTGCTTTTGGCTGTTCTGCCACCCTGAAAAGTCTTTATACTGCACCCGGAGTTCCGCCAAATCGCCCCCTTCCCCTCGATACAGGAACATAAAATCTTTCACTATGACAGCCATAGACGTACCGTCCGCTATGATGTGATGAATATCCACTATCAGCAGATGTTTGCTCTCTTCGATTCTTAGCAAACCGACACGCATTAACGGCGCTTTCGACAAATCAAACGTCCGAATGAAAGATTTTATAATAGCCTCCGGCGGCCCACCTTTTTGAAAAAAGGTGGGACCAAAAACTTTTGTTAAAGTCCGTGTTTGTCCGTGTCCGTCCGTGGCTAAATCTTTATATTCTATTTCAAATTCCGCTTCATCATGAACCCTCTGTGCCGGTTCTTCACCGATGATAACAAATGAGGTTCGTATACTTTCATGCCTCCGGATGAGTTTTGCCAGGGCCTGTTCAAACAACAATTTATCAATGACTCCTTCCACTATCCATGCCGCTGAAATATTATAGGCTGTACCACCACTATCCATCTGCTGTAAAAAATATAACCGCTTCTGCGCCGATGATAATATATAATATTCTTTCTTTTCCACCGGTTCTATCGATAAATATTTTTCACCTACCGCATCGTTAATATAATCGAATAACCCACGGATAGTGGGTCTCTTAAATATTTCTCCCAATGGTATTTTGATATTTAATGTTTTGTGAATCAGTGATACCAGGGAAGTTGCTTTCAATGAATGCCCGCCCAACCGGAAAAAATTATCATCGATCCCGATCCGATCCTGGGATAGATTTCTACCTAAAATCCCGGCCCATATTTCCGCCAGTTTCATCTCTATCTCATTCCGGGGGGCCACATAGGCGGCTATTTCATT
>JAPKZK010000033.1 GCA_026393835.1 Candidatus Aminicenantota bacterium
ACAAAAAATTTTGGAAAGCCTAAACATAAACATCAAGGTAGAGAAAAACTCATTTTAGGGTAAGGACAGGAGGGACGGAAATGATTTCATAGAGATCATTTCCAGGTGCGTCCGCAAATAACTAGGAAACTCGGGCTAGAAAGAAAGGCTATTGGAAAATTACGTCCCCTTCCTCTTAAAATGCAAAGGGCAGACACGGTGGTCTGCCCCTACAACAATCAAAACAAAATAGGATTATTTGTTTATCCTGATTTTTATTTTCTTTACGTCTTCCTTATAAAATAACTGGGTTTCGCTAATCTTGATCCACTCCTGCCACATCTCGGGCAAATTCCGGAAAATGAACCGGCCATCCTTGCTTGTAACAACCTGTTTATCTTTGGCGCTAAGCGTAACCGCCGACGGCCTGATTTCATTGTTATCATACTCGCCATTACCGTTCTCATCGATGTAAACGAAACCGGCGACGGTTTTGCACGGGATCAGCCCGAAATAGATTTCCCCGACATAATGCCGGTTCACTAACCGCGTGGGATTCTCTGTCAACAGGAAATTGGGCGGGATGGATTTGAGTTCCACCTGGACACCTTCATGCTCATTGCCGGCCAATACACTGAACCGACCTTCGGCGTCGCTGCGCAAAATTCGACCGCGGGTGTCTTTGATCAAGATATTGGGTATCCCCGGCTCGCCGACATCTTTAACGCCGTTGACATTCCTGTCCTCGTAGACCAACCCCTGGATAACGGTATAAGGGGTAATGCGTAACCGCTGCATGGCCTCGGTATCCTGGCACCGGTCCCCGGCCCCGGTCTCCGGCCCGAAATCCTGGAACCCCTGCCGTCCATCGGCGTATATGGTTCCATCGATGAAATCATAGTTGAAATCATAAGGCACAAACGCCTGGTACGTGTAATCCAGGACAGCGCCTTCCACCAGTCCGCCGTAACGCCACTGGAAATCGCCCAAAATGTCAAGCCCGTCAACCACCTGGCTCCCTGCGTACAACAAGGGCGGGGTAAAAGCGGATTTGAGATACAACGCCGGGATATCGCGGGCGGCCCCGAAACCCTGCGGACAGACGTTGGCCACATTGACTTTAAAGGTCAATATATCCCCGGGCTCGGCTTCTTCACGGGGGTCCTCTTTGAACACCTGGTACTCCTGCGACGGCAAGGTGACAAACTTACGGTCATCATTGTTCTCCACCCCCCACTCGTTTTCCAGTAGGTAAGTAAAGAAATTTAATGTGCGCTTAAAGCGGAAATCATCGGTGTCCCGTGCGGCCAACAGGAAAAGTATGAATTGCTGAGGCTCATGATGGTAAATCAATCCTTTTTCAATGTTTTCGATGCGGTCGGATTTGGGGAATACGGCATCCCTGTCCCAATGCCTGGCCAGATTTTCCTCGGATTCGCGGATTTTGTCGGCCTTGTCCTTCAACATTCTCCTACCGATGACGTCGGCGGCGCCCAAAGAAACCTTCGAATCTTTGGCGTCCACCAGTTCCTTGATCTCTTTCTTAAAATATGGAACCAATTCCGGTACGGCATCCAGGAAAATAAGGTCTTCCGGTGCAATCGGCCCGGCGGCGGTTTCGAGCCGCGGCGCCAGGAACCGGCGATCCTTTTCAGCGGGGAACAGGTGGAAATATTTTGCCATAGTCATTTTTGAAGCCGGTTCTTTGGAGGGGATAAGGGTGATACGGTCTGTTTCCCGGTCGATATGGATATCGAATTTCTCCGGGACGTAACCGGCCTCCTGGAATTTTTCCACGATGCGGGCCTGGTAAGTCATCAGGTTGCGCACGGTTTCCGCATACCGGCCGTCGCCGTCACCCTGCACATAGAGTTTCTCAGCCAGGAGATAATTGGCCAGGGTTTCCGTGGAGAACCGCGTCCCGGAATTTAAGGGTTCCATGGAGAACTCGCCCTGTTTGGGCCCTTTCACGGCGATATTGTCGAAAGCCAGCAGGGTGCTGCCGTCGATAGCCAGGATGCCGGCGCCGCTTTTCAGCAGGGCATCGACGTATTCTTTGCCGGTTTGCCTAAAGCTGCGACCCTCTTCTTTAACGACCCGCTCGTTGTCCGCCGCCAGGACGCCGCCGTAATATTGCAGCGCAAAGGATAACGCGGCAATACGGGAAGCGCCGGTCTCATAACCGGGGGATAGGATTTTGGAGAAAGTCCGCGGGATCAGGTTTTCGCCCAGGGGCCTTACCTGGGTGGAATGGACCACGGCGTCCCTGGAAAAGACGGGCGCTATGCTTTGTTTTGCCCTGGTGAACGACAGGATGGGCAGCAGAGGTTCAGTGAAAGGATAATTTTTCAACAGGCTGTATAAGGGGTTGCCCATATTGAGGTTGCGCTTCTTGAGGAAAAGCCCGACTTCGTCGAATATCCTGTACAATATGGTGGCGTTTTGTTCCTGCTCAGCGGGTTCCCGGGTGTCGAAGGAGAGCACCAGTGACGCGATGCCCTGCAAGGTTAATTTGAAGGTAAAATCGGGCTGCACATCGGCCAGGATACCGGAATCCTTCATATAGTATTTCTCTTTCATCCGGTCCTTGATCTTATTATAAAGCGTGCCCCCGGCTTTGTAATCGACGGCCGCTGCCAGGGCGTAATCATGGAGATTATTCAATTGAAGGGATTTGGTTTTTGTCCGTGTTTGTCCGTGTTGTGGACGCGTGTCCGTGGCTAAAATCTTTTCAAACTCCTGTACTTTGGCTTTGGCTTGTTCGGTTTGACCGGCTTGCAGCAGGGCCAGGGTGAAAATAAACTCTTCACGGAGATTGGCCGGGTCGAACTCTTTATTGTCGATGGGTTTTAACAGTTTCCCCAGTTTTTCTTCCAGTCCGGCGGCGGCGTTGAAACCGTTCTTATTCAATTCCACCATGGAGAGGTACAGGGCGGCGTTGTCAAAAAGCGTGGCTTTGTCGTCCAGTTTCTTTATATTTTCCTTGATGGCTTTGCGCACGTCGGTAATCGGTTCGGTTGTTTCGCCTTCCCCGGCTTTTTCTTTCTTTTTCTCTATAATTTGCCAACCGTGGGGCAGGTCGTCGATAAAGGAGGCCAGGAAATCCAGCTTCATGTTAATGATGCCGCGTAATTTTTGCCCTATGTCTTCCCGTTTCTCAATTTTCAGGGTTTCATTGAGGGCCAGCAGTTCGAAACCTACCTGGGAAGATGTCATGGTTTCCTGCACCAGGTGGCGCAGCCAGCGTTTTTCCTGTTTATTTTTATCGTCCTGTTCCGGGTAAGCGCCGCCGTAGGAAAGCCAGAGCGTGCCGTCGGGCAGTGTGAGACCCAGGCGCGAACCGAAGTAGAATTCTTCGACAGTGGAACGGGCGTAGTTTTGGAGCCGTTCCTTAACAAAGAGCGGCATGGATTCTTTTTCCAGTGGGTCGTCTTTCCAGAGATTCAGGGAGGCATAGACGGTAAACATGGCCGATTCGGTGTGGAAGTAAGGTTCGATAAAGGAAAGCGGGCCTTCGGGCCAATGGAAGGGGGCCATGAGTCCGGCCTGGGCGTCGAGGCAGCAGTTGGCCCCGGGTTCCCGTGTAACCACGGTGCAGCATTGGACGCTGTCTGTGGTAACGGTTTTGACGTCGCCTTTTACCACGGCCGAGGCCCGGGCCTTATTGCAGTAGCGGCCCGGATCGATGTCCGCATCGGCCACGGCGGTGTATACCAGGGTGAATCCGGAACCCCGGGCCACGTCGCCGATCTGCCACACCAGGGGATTTCCCAACTGCGGGTCCGCGATTTTCTGGCCGGACAGCGTAGAGGAACCGGCAACATAGCGGAACTTTTCCGGCAGGAAATCTTCCACCATCACATTGGCAAGATCGGTTTCGCCGGTGTTGATGATTTGAATTTCGAATTTGAAAAGGCCGCCCGGTTGGAGTCCGGCGGGACAGGTTTTACTGATTTTCAAACCGGGTTCGCCGCCGGCGGGTGGGCAATTGACCGTCGCCAGTCGCTCATTGTTACTGCCGTCGCATTCGCAAACGGATTTCCTGTCATCCAGCACAAAGCGGAACGTGAGGTCTTTGCCTTTGGGGAATATCCCGGTGGTAAAGGTTACCTGTTTAGTTTCCCCTTTGGCCAGGCTAAATTGTTCTGAATATATTTCGTTCCCATCGGGTCCGTAGACAACCCATTGGACGCCGGTTGCATCGCCGTGACCCCGGTTGGACACAACGGCGTTAAAGGTAATGGAGCCGTTGGCGTTGCAGGTCCAATCGACGCTGTCCATCAGCAGGTCCGGTTCGTTGGCAGACTCTGTCCAATGAAAGGTATTGTTGGTGGGTTCGATATCGCACACGGCGCCGGTTATATTCATGGAGACCGTGTATTCAGTGGACGCGGTAGAGCAGTCGAAAGTCCACTGATCCAGCGTTACAGTGCCGGAAGCGTTTTGATCCAGGGGCAGCTTGCCGCCGATGGAACTATAAGAAACTGTCCGGGATTGACCCGTGGTATCGGTAAAATTAATATTGAAATCACTGGTTTGTGCGCCGCAGCCGTCGTTGCCAATGGTCAACCGGAGTTGGCGCCGGCCGTCGGCGGAGCAGACAGGTTCGAAGGATTTAACCGTTAAATCCGGGTAAACAAGACGGCAGGTGGTGAGGATTTGATTATTGTCCGGGGTGCATTCGCAGATGTTGTCCTGCGAATCGATGGTAACAGCAATATTATTAAATTCGCAGGTATAGGGTTTGGCGTTAAAACCGCGGGTCCAGTCGATGGTAACGTTGGCGGACTCTCCCGGCGCCAAAGGCAGTTTCCCGCCCAGGTCGGCGTGGTAGAGTTTCTCAGCAGACCAGCCGTTACCGTCGTTAACCCGGATGCTGAAATCCTGGGTAACGGGTTTCCCGCCGCTGCTGCGTACTGTGACAGTGAAAATGCCTTTAATAGTTCCATCCGGTTGGCAGGAAGTCGTAACCGTGACGGCTTCGGCCTGGAGGTCGAGGCAATCCGAGGTTTTATCGGTGCAAAGGGTATTGTTGGTCCCGTCCCATTCGCAGATACGGCCATCGTAATCGGCTTCCACCAGGATGGACACATTGCAGTTGGAGGAACTGGTACAGAAATTGGCGGCGATATCGTGGGCGGTTATGGTAAAGGTCTGGGTTCCGCCGGCAGAGCGAATCCTTGCCCCGGTCAGGGTTTCCGTCCATTGGGCCACCTGGCTGCCGGTGCAGCCGGTGTTATTGAATAGGGTAAAACGCATATCCACGCTGCCGTTAAAATTCGGGCCGCAGCCGCGGTTGCCCAGGGTGACGCCGCCGGACACACGGATATTGCCGTCGCCCACGCAGTTAACACTCAAAGCCTCGGCGTCGACGACGATATCGGGGATGAGCATGGATTGCGTGGATACGCCGGTATTGTCCGTGCCGTCGCATTCGCAGATGAGGTTATCCGGGTCAATGACGGCGGTGAAATTGCAAGTACAGGTAACAATGCCGGAAGTAAAGTAGAAGAAGACCTCTTTGGTTTCTCCCGCGGCCAGGTCAACCACCTGGTCGTTAAAGGTTAACCCGCAGTCTGATGAAAGCCGTACCACTGCGCCGGAAACAGCGCCGCACCCGGTGTTGCTCACCGTGACCGTCGTGCCGGTGAGGCCGCCGTCGCGCCGGCAGATAACCTCGCTGGCCACTGTGTTGATTATTAAATTGGGTATGGCGATGGTTCTATCGCTGCACAGGGTGTTGTTGGTCCCGTCGCTCTCGCAGATGACGGCGGGATAGTCTGCCTCGATGTTAAGGGACACCCGGCAATCGGTAGCATTGGCGCAGAAATTGGCGGTCACATCGTGGGGGGCGATGGTAAAGGTCTGGGTCCCGCCGTTGGCGGGGATGTTGACGCCGGTCAGGGTTTCGGTCCACTGGGTCGCCTGGCTGCCGCTGCACCCGGAGTCGTTATGAAGGGTGAAGCGGACCGGGATATCGGCGGTCAGGTTGGAACCGCAGCCGTTGTTTTGCAGGGTAACGCCGCCGGATATGCTGAACTGACCGTCCCCGGTGCAGGTGAAAACAGTATTGTCGGCCTGAACCACGATGTCCGGGATATCCACCGGTTTATTATCGGCGCAAAAGGTATTATTGGTCCCGTCGCTTTCGCAAATAGAATCGGTATAATCGGCTTCTACCCGGATGGAAACCCGGCAATTGGTGGAGTTGGTCGCCAGGTTGGTAATGACGTTGTGGTTGGAAATAGTAAAAACCTGGGTTCCACCGCCGGCGGTAATATTGACACCGCTGAGGGTTTCGGTCCACTGGGACAGCGTGTTGCCGCTGCACCCGATGTTATCGAATAAGGTAAAGCGCACCGGGATAGCGGCGGCGAGGTTGGAGCCGCAGCCGCTGTTGGTCATGGCGACGGTTCCTGAAACCGTTACCTGGCCGTCGGCGGCGCAGGAAACAGCCAGGGCATCCCCGCTGACCCGGATATCCGGGATATCGATATTCTTATCCGCGGTGCAGTAATCGTTATTGGTCCCGTCGCATTCGCAGATGGAGTCGTTGTAATCCGCTTCCACCCGCAGGGAAACCCGGCAATTGGTGGAGTTGGTCACAAGATTGGTGGTGATATTATGAAGCGCAATGCCGATGGTCTGGGTTCCGCCGCCGGGTGCGATATTGACGCCGGACAGGGTTTCAGTCCATTGGTTGATGACGCTGCCGCCGCAAGCGGTGTTATCGTATAGGGTAAATTGCATGGGCACATTGGCGGTGAGATTGGAACCGCAGCCGTGGTTGCCCAGCGTAACCGAACCGGATATGGTTACCTGGCCATCATCGGCGCAGGCAACTGCCAGCGTATCGTTTTCCACGGTGACATCCGGTACATCCAGAGCAAAGGCGGTGGAAGTCAGGCTATTATTAGCGCCGTTGCATTCGCAGATAGCGTCATCCGGGTCGATGACCGCGGTAAAGGTACAACTGCAATTGGGGCAAGTGGGCGTATACGTAAAGATCACATTGGTATTGGCCCCGGCAGCCAGGTTCACCGTTTGATCGGCGAACACGTAACCGCAGGAAGAAGTCAAACGCACCACCGCGTTATTGGCGGCGGCGCAGCCGGTGTTGCCGACGTTTACCGTAACCGTGCCCTGGAAACTGCTGTCATTGGCGCAGGTGGAAGTGGGGGTCACGCTGTTGACGGTTAACTCGGGGATAGTAATGGTTTTATCGGAACAGCGTTCATTATCGGTTCCATCGCTTTCGCAAATGGAAGCGGTGTAATCGGCTTCGATGCGCAGGGAAACCCGGCAGCCGGTGGAATTGGCGCACATATTGGCTATATGATTATAAGCCGTGATGGTAAAGGTTTGGGTTCCGCCGCCGGCAGGGATGTTGACGCCGGAAAGGGTTTCGGTCCACTGCGTTACCTGGTTCCCGCCGCAGCCGGTGTTATCATACAGGGTAAAACGTACCGGCACATTAGTAGTAAGATTGGAACCGCAGCCGTTGTTGGCTAAAGTTACTGTCCCGGAAACCGTAACCTGGCCGTCAGCCGAGCAGGTAACGGTTAAGGCGTCGGACGGTACTTCGATATCCGGGATATCCACGGCTTTATTATCGGCGCAGTAAGTGTTGTTGGTCCCGTCGCTTTCGCAAATGACATCGTTATAATCGGCTTCCACGCGCAGGGAGACCCGGCAATTGGTGGAGTTAGTTACCAGGTTGGCGGCCACGTTGTGGCCGGTAATGGTAAAAACCTGCGTTCCCCCACCGGCGGCGATATTCACTCCGCTGAGGGTTTCGGTCCACTGGGATAAGGTGTTGCCGCTGCATCCCGTGTTATCGTATAAGGTAAAGCGCACCGGGATATTGGCATTAAGATTGGAACCGCAGCCGCTGTTGGTCATGGTGACGGTTCCTGAAACCGTTACCTGGCCGTCGCCGGCGCAGGCAACGCCCAGCGCATCCCCGGTGACCCGGATATCCGGGATATCCACATTTTTATCCGCCGTGCAGTAATCGTTATTGGTCCCGTCGCATTCGCAGATGGAATCGTTGTAATCCGCTTCCACGCGCAGCGAGACGCGGCAATTGGTGGAATTGGTCACGAGATTGGAAGTAATATTATGGGCTGAAATACTAATAGTCTGTGTCCCGCCACCCGGGGCGATGTTGACCCCGGACAGGGTTTCGGTCCATTGGTTGATAACGCTGCCGCCGCAAGCGGTATTATCGTAAAGGGTAATCTGCACCGGCACATTGGCGGTGAGATTGGAACCGCAGCCGTGATTGCCCAGCGTAACCGTCCCGGTTACGGAAACCTGGCCGTCGTCGGCGCAGGTGACGGTTAAGGCATCGCCTTCCACGGTGACATCCGGTATATCCAGAGCAAAGGCAGCGGAAGTAAGACTATTATTGGCGCCGTTGCATTCACAAATGGCGTCATCCGGGTCGATGACGGCGGTAAAGGTACAACTGCAGTTGGGGCAGGTGGGGGTATAGGTAAAGATCACGTTGTCATTTGCGCCCATGGCCAGGTTCACGGTTTGATCGGCGAACACGTAACCGCAGGAAGAAGTCAAACGCACCACCGCGTTATTGGCGGCGGCGCAGCCGGTGTTGGAAACATTCACCGTAACCGTGCCCTGGAAATTGCTGTCGTTGGCGCAAGTAGAGGTGGGCGTCACGCTGTTGACGGTTAATTCGGGGATAGCAATGGCTTTATTGGAACAGCGCTCATTATCGGTTCCATCGCTTTCGCAAATGGAAGCGGTGTAATCGGCTTCGATGCGCAAAGAAACCTGGCAGCCGGTGGAATTGGCGCACAGGTTGGAGGTTATATTATAGGGTGTAATGGTCAGTGCTTGTGTACCGCCGCCGGCAGGGATGTTGACGCCGGAAAGGGTTTCGGTCCACTGGGCCACCTGGTTGCCGCCGCACCCGGTGTTATCATACAGGGTAAAGCGTACCGGCACATTAGTAGTAAGATTGGAACCGCAGCCGTTGTTGGCTAAAGTAACCGTGCCGGAAACCGTAACCTGGCCGTCAGCCGAGCAGGCCACGGTTAAGGCGTCGGTGGGTACTTCGATATCCGGGATATTTACGGCTTTATTGTCCGCGCAATAGGTATTATTACTGTTATCGGATTCGCAAATGCTGTTGGTATAATCCACTTCCACCCGGATGGAAACATGACAATTGGTGGAGTTGGTCACCAGGTTGGAAGTAAGATTTTGTGGGGTAATGGTGAACACCTGGGTTCCACCGCCTGCGGCGATATTCACGCCATTGAAGGTCTGGGTCCACTGGAGTAATTGATTCCCGCTGCACCCTGTATTATCGAGAAGGGTAAAGCGCACCGGGATATTGGCATTCAAATTGGAACCACAGCCGCTGTTGGTCATGGTGACGGTTCCCGAAACCGTTACCTGTCCATCGGCGGCGCAAGCAACGCCCAGGGTGTCGGCGGTGGCATGGATATCCGGGATATCCACATTCTTATCGGCCGTACAGTAACTGTTGTTGGTTCCGTCGCATTCGCAGATGGAGTCGTTGTAATCCGCTTCCACGCGCAGGGACACCCGGCAATTGGTGGAATTGGTTACGAGATTGCCGGTAATCGTGCGGTTCGTAATGGTAAACGACTGGCTCCCGCCCCCGGCGGCGATATTCACGCCGCTGAAGGTCTGGGTCCACTGGTCTATTTGGTTGCCGCCGCACCCGGTATTATCGTAAAGGGTAATCTGCACCGGCACATCGGCAATAAGATTGGAGCCGCAGCCCCGGTTGCCCAGCGTAACCTGGCCGGATACGGTCACCTGCCCGTCGGCGGCGCAGGCCACCGCCAGTGTATCGGCATCCACGGTGACATCCGGTACATTCAAGTTAAAGGCCCCGGAAGTGAGGCTATTATTGCCGCCATTGCATTCGCAAATGACATTCGCCGGGTCGATGACGGCGGTAAAGGTACAACTGCAATTGGGACAGGTGGGCGTATAAGTAAAGGTCAGGTTGGCGTTGGCGCCCACGGCCAGGTTCACGGTTTGATCGCTAAACACGTAACCGCAGGAAGAAGTTAAGCGCACCACGGCATTATTCGCCGCTCCGCAGCCGGTGTTGGAGACATTCACCGTGACCGTGCCCTGGAAATTGCTGTCATTGGTGCAGGTGGAGGTGGGCGTCACGCTGTTGACCCGGAGGTCCGGCAGGGTGGAGGTGTAGGTTTCGGAACGGGTATTGTTGGTCCCGTCGCATTCGCAAACCGCATTCGTGGCGTCCGCCGTGGCCGTAAACAAGCAGTCGCAGTCCGTGCAATCGGCCCAGGAACCGCTAACATTAAAAGTAACCGTGGTGGTGGCGCCAGCCGCCAGGTTGGCCACGGTCTGGTTGGTGAAAGTCAAGCAGCCGTCCGTGGCCAGGGAAACCTGGAAATTGGCCGCATTACCGACGCCGCGGTTATATATGGTAACAACCACATTGCCGGAGATGTTGTCATTGGCGCAAGCGATATTGCTGAAATCGATATCGTTTACCACCAGGTCCGGCAGGGTAGAATTATACGTTTCAATACGGGTATTGTTGGTCCCGTCATATTCGCACACCACCGAGGTGGGGTCCACCGTCGCGGTGAACTGGCACGCGGCAGCGGTGCAATCGGCCCACGAACCGCTAATATTAAAAGTAAGAGTCGTGGAAGCCCCGGCGGCCAAAGAAACCACGTTCTGGTTGCTAAAACTAAGACAACCGTCCGTGGCCAACGATACCTGGAAATTATTGGCCGTACCGCATCCCTGGTTGTTGACCGTAACCCGGACATTACCGGAGATATTGTCACTGGCGCAGGAGATATTGCTGAAATCGATGTCGGTGATAGTCAGGTCAGGCACTGGGGAAGTATAGGCAGCAGCGGCCAGGGAATTGTTGGTCCCGTCGCATTCGCAAATAACATTATCCGGGTCAACGGCGGCGGTAAAGATACAGGTACAGGCTGCAATGTTTGGTGTAAACGAGAAGGTCAGGGTGGTGGAAGCCCCGGCGGCCAGGGCGGCCACGGTCTGATCGACAAAAGTATAACCGCAATTGGAGGTAAGCCGCACCGGGATGTTATTGGCCGCGCCGCAGCCGTTGTTATTGACCGTAACAAGTACGGTCCCGGTTAGGCTGCCGTCGGATGTACAGGTAATGGAAGGAGTGACTGCCGTAATACGCACGTCAGGGACACTCACGGTTTTGTTGGCGCACCTTGAATTATTACCGCCGTTGCATTCGCAAATGACTGCGCCCGGGTCGGCCTCGATGCGCAAGGACACCTGGCAGCCGGTGGAATTGGTGCAAATATTGGTAATAATGTCGCGGTTGGTAATGGTTAAGACCTGGCTGCCGCCGGCAGCAATATTGACGCCGGCAAAGGTTTCCGTCCACTGGGCCACCTGCACGCCGCCGCAATTGATATTGGAAAAAAGCGTAAAACGGACCGGCAAGTTCCCGGCCACCGCGGCATTACATCCCGTGTTGGCAATAGTGGCCGTTCCCGAAACCCGGACCTGGCCGTCCTGCAAGCAGGTTACAGTAAGCGTGTCGCCGGTGGTCTGGAGGTCGGGAATAGAAACGACTTTATTTGGGGCGCAGTAGCTATTATTGGCGTTGCTGCATTCGCAGATGGCGTTGGTGTAATCCAGTTCGACGCCGATGGCCACCTGGCAGCCGGTGGAGAGGGTGCATAGGTTGCGGTTCAGGGTGCGGTTGATGGCAAAAGTCTGGGTGCCGCCGGCCGGGATATTGACGCCTGCCTGGTTAAAAACAAGATTGCCGTTAGGGTTGGCGGGGTTGCAGACGGCATTGTTGTTGTATACACGGATGCGGATGGGGATGTTGGTCGCGAAGTTGGCCCCGCAGCCATCGTTGGCAACCACCAGGTTACCCTGGATGCGAATCTGCCCATCGACTGAACAGCTAATGGCCAGGGTGTCGCTGACCACCCGCAAATCAGGGAGGGTAAAGTTCTTATCGCTGCACCGGGTATTATCGGTCCCGTCGCATTCGCAAATGACATTGGTATAATCCGCCTCGCTGCGGATGGAAAACTGGCAGCCGGAAGCGCTGGTGCAGGCGTTCCCCGCGATGTCATAATTGGTTATGGTAAAAATCTGCGCGGCCCCGGCGGCGATGTTGACGCCGGTGAAGGTCTGGGTCCACTGGGCCACCTGGGCGCCGGTGCACCCGGCCCCGCTGAACAGGGTAAACCGCATGGGTACATCCTGGGTCAATGTTCCCGCGCACCCGGCATTGCGCAGCGTCACGGTCCCTGAAATTCGGTACTGCCCGTCGGCCACACAGGTAATGGCCAGGGTGTCGTTATCCACCTGTAAGTTGGGAATGGACGGTGAATAGGCTTGCGGCCCAAACGTGTTATTATCTTCCCGGCATTCGCATACCGTATCCCCGCTGTCCACCGCGGCGCTAAAATTATAAGTACAGGGGCTGCAATCCGGGCCCCAGGAGGTCACATCGATGCTTATGGTGGTCTCCGCACCGGCGGCCAGGTTGCCGACGTAAGAACCGACGCCCGTCCAACCGGCGCCGTCGTCCATGCTGACCTGGAAACCGCCGTAGGCGATGCCGTTGCCCTGGTTGCGCACCATTACCGAGATGGTCCCGTTAAACACGCCGTCCGATGTACAAGAAATGGCCGGGGTAATGGCCGTCGCCGCCAGGTCCGGCATGGCCAGGCTGGCCGCCGTCGCATTGGCCCAGGTAGCGTACGTACAATCATAGCCCGTTGTATTGGGATCGTTGTCCACGGCGTCCCCCGCGACGCCGCAGCCCCAGATGGCGCGGACATTATTTTGCCGAAGCGCTGCCGCGCAGTCCGCCTGCGGCGCATCCGGGTTCAACTGGCCGGTAATATCGAAACTCTGCGAAGCCCCGGCAGCCAGGTTATTGATCTCCCAACCATAAACCTGGGTAGGGGCCGAGGGAATGGGGGTTGCCGCGGGCGCTGAACTCACATAATCGAGCCAATTCCCCAACGTATCTTCGATGCGCACCACCTGGGCGTTGCCCGTGCCGTTATTGGTCACGGTAACGGTCCAGGTCTGGTTGGCAGCGCAATCCACCTGGTTGTTCTGCGGGGTCTTGGTAATGGACAAAGCCGGGAACAGCGACGTAAGGGTTTCGCCGGTGGTGGTATCGTACTGCGCGTCGCCGCAGCAATCATAGTAATACAAACGGAACCCCACATTGGCCGTCACATAACAATTGGAACGGACGCTGAAAACCAGGGTGAGGGTATCGTTTCCACCGCTGGCCTGTACCACGTTGCAGAGGTTACTGGCGGTGCCGGAAATATTGTAATAAATCAACTGGTTCCCGCTCACCACGGGATCAGGAGCGGGATCGGTCAGGACGCCGCCGCAGGTAACCGCGGAAGTTCCCGGATTATATGTAATCCCCGTGGGGAGGGTAATCACCAGGTCCACGTTGGACGCATCCGTGGGGCCGGTATTCTCGATAGTGACGGTTAATTCGGTGGAGTCGTCGCAGGAATCGATGGAAGTGGGATTAAGGGCGATATCCATGAAAGTCACGGACGGCTCCCGGGTTTCGGTGCGCACTATACTGGTGGAACTGGTGGTAAGGCAGAGACCATTATCCGGCGGATCGACCCCGGGTTTGGTGGCGGAAGAACCGTCAGCCGCGCCGCAGCCCCACCAAGCCAGCACGGTATTATCCAGGTTCGGGCTGCATGGCGACGTATCCGTCGTGGCCCGCAAGGTTAAAGTGGCAGTACCGTTATGGGGAATATTCATGACCTCCCAGGTAACCACCTGGCCGTTGACCGTACCATTGTCCGAAGTATACGTGGGATCCCCCACCGAGGAACTATAAGTAAACGCCGCATCCATGGTGTCTTCCACCCAGATAATGGGCAGGGTATAACCGCTGGTGTTTTGAACGGTAATGGTCCATTCGATTAACTGGCCGCAGTCGATGGGTTCATTGGTGCGGGTTTTGGTAACCGTGATCCGGGGCTGCCGGAACGCGACGGTGAACACGCTGTCGGCGGTATTAAATACCTGGCCGCAGGGGTTCTCGTAACTGGTGGCCACGGTGATATTGCCGCCGAGAAAGGGACAGGCGGCGGACAGGTCATAATCTATCTCAATGACATCCCCGGGGTTGGAGTTGGCTAACCCGGGTATTTCCGTCCTGGTCCAGTTGAGGGGAGAAACAGTGGGATTGGGATCATAAGCGGCGTTGGGACCGTTCCACCCGCCGCCGTTCAACCGCCAGCGGGTGCTGCCGGATACATATAATAAACCGGCCGGCAGGGTTTCCGCCACCTGGAGGTTGTAACAGGTAGTTTGCCCGGCGTTCTTAAGGGTAATCATACCCCCGGGACTGGAACAGGCGTCCGCCGGGGTGGTGACCACGTTGGTGTTGATCAACAGCGGCCTGGGAATCTCCACTGTCGAACTATCGCTCACCGCGGCCTGGCAACTAACCCCCACGCACCCCCAGGAAGTAGAGACATCATTGGTGAGGCTGTTACAGTTGAGGAGGGTCGCCCGGAAAGTAACTTCCCGGCGCTGGCCGGCGGTCATTTCCGCGATGGCAATGGTGCAGCCGTTTATGGCCCCGCCGTTGTGATCCTGGTCGGCGGTAATGGTAACGCCGATCATATTATCCACCGCGGCGGATGAATAATCCAAACCGGCCCCCAGGACGTCGTCGATCCACACATTGTAGGCCGAACCATTGCCCCGGTTGGTCACATATATCTTCCATTCTATGGTATTGGTGGAAGCATAATAAACTTCCGGGTTCTTTTCGATCAACAGGTCTCCGCTTAACAACAATAACGGGCTGTCCGTGGCGCCCACATTACAGGAATCGTCATAATTGGCGTCGTCGTTACAATTATCGTCGAAATAAGCATTGGCCACCAGGTCTCCGCCCCCGGTGCAGCGCTTCTGGATCGTCAACTGGAGAACCGCCCGCTGCCCGGAACCGTTAAAACCATCGGCAAAATACCACACATAATCATCCCCTACCAGGGTGGGCGTACAGGAAGTGGGCGCCACATCGCCGCTGCAAACCGTGGCCGCCGGGTTCACCACATAATAATTAAGACCGGACAACGTCAACCGCACATCCCGGGGATTGGCGGTGGCGGAGGTCTGGGTGAGGGTCAAGGTTATGTTCTCGGTCCGGCATTTATCGATAATCTGTCCCAAACCCGTAATGGAAAGGGACATGGCCGGGGGCTCCACCGCCACCGGCGTGGTTTCGTAGATGGTGCCGTCCGGCAAACATTCGGAGCCGCTGGTGAGATCGAAATTGAGACTGGACCAGGAATAAAAAGTCAAACCGCCGCACGCCCCCACGGTGCTTTCGGTAATTTTCAAGCGGTATGTAATGGTTAAGGTCTTATTGCGCACCGACCCATAAGCGCTGCAATTGGTGAAATCGATGTCCAGGGTTCCCCCGGCCCCGGGGGTGGCGTCGGTCATACCCGCCAGGGCGCAGGCGGTAATATCGCCGGCCCCCGTCAGGGTAACCTGGAGCGAAGCGGCGACATATTCCTGTTCATTTTCAGCGTCTTCCCGGAACACCAACTGGGAAACATCCACGGAATCAAGGGCCGCATTGTCGGCAAAGGTGTAAGTATTGGTATATTGAATCTCGCCGCAGCGGATACCGACAGCCGGTACGGCTGTTTTTTCCGAATCCACCAGTTCTTCGCATTCGATGGCCGTGGTCTGGGAATCGTCATCGCTAAGCGTACAACCGCAGCAGTCCACCACCGTGGCCGCGATATTGTTGGTAAAGGTAGTAAAACAATAGGTCTCGCAGTCGGTGCGATTGGGAACCTGCACCGTGATGCTTGTGTTTAAAGTGGCCGGTGGGGTATATGTCCAGGTGACGGTCCCGCCCGTACCGCCGCCGCCGGGAACCCAGGCGCCGCCGCCCGCATCCAGTACGGTAAATCCGGCCGGCAGGGTATCCACCACCGTCACATCGCCCGTGCCGCCGCTGCCGCAATTGAGCGCACCGGAATAGGCAGAAGTAATGGTATAAGTAATCTGCGCCCCGATTTGCACCGTCGCCGGGGCGCCGGTCTTTCCCACCGTCAGCCCGGAACTATTGGCGGGCGGATTAATAACGCTGAGTTCCACCGGCGGATAAAACGGGTTGTCGCAGTCGTCATTATACACGGTCTGCCACAACAATTCCCCGGTGGGGAAACTCCCGCCGCACCAGGTGTTATAATTTAAACGAAAACTGAGATCATACGTATTGCCCGGACCGGGCGCCCCTACCAGGGGGGTGGCCAACTCAAAACGTTTATTCACATTATTATATATGGCGCCGGCCGATACATCGGATACGGTTAATGATCCGAAATCGACGCCGATCCACACATCATGCGCCCTGCCGTCGCCGATGTTGGCAACAGTAAAACTTACATCGGCGTAATCATCGCAATAGTTAAAAGACACATTGGGCGGCGTGTACTGGAGCAAGGGCGTCTTTACGATCCGCTGCACCGAGGCCGTGGCCGTGGAAGGCGGCAGCGTGGCGGCCGTATCGTAACAAGGGGTTATCAAGTCGCAGCCCCACCGTGCATCGGCTTTGTTTTCCAGGTTTTCGCAGGCAATTACCTGCGCCGTTATATCGATGGTGATTTTCTCGCCGGGGTTCATGGACGAAAACCCGGGGATTTCAGCGGAACCCCAGGTGGTGGTCTGCCCCGCATTGACGCCGGCCGGGGTCGAAGATACATACGCCAACCCTACTCCCATTTCATCGGTCACTACCACGTTCTTAATGGTTCCAAACCCGGTGTTCTCTATGGTCAATGTCCAGGTCACGTTCTGCCACAATTCCTGGGGAATGACGTTGGGTGTCTTTTTGATGGTAATGCCGCCGGGTAAAACCTGGATGCTGTGCGCGCCGGTCTCATCGAACATGGGCGTGCCGCCGATCCGGTAGTCCAACCGGACATTGAGTGAACCGGATACCGCATTACAATCGGTTTGTAGGTCGAAAGTCACATTGAGGGTATCGAGGTTATTCAGCGTGAACGGCCCCCCGCATTGGGTATCGATGTTCCAGATCAAATCAGTCCCTGAAACCGTGGGGTCCACTGTACAAAAAGCCCCACCACCATTGACATCGATGGACGTTGTCCCGTTGACATAGGAAAACCCGGTAAGATTGCCCAATTTGGCAGTGACAATAATATTGGTCAACGGGTTCCCGGAATTGTCCTGGATACCGATGGTGTAGGTTTTGGTTTCGCATTGGTTAATGGTGCTGTCGCCGGTTATGACGACCCCCTGCCCCATCAGACCAAAGGAAGTTATGAATAACATGCTCATAAATAATAGTACCTTTGTTGTCTTTTTCATATTCTTACCCTCAATTTAATATTACCTCCGGTGCCAGGGGGCTCTTTTTGAAAAAATCGCCCCCTGGACCCCCACAAAAACTTTTGTTAATCAAAAGTTTTAGGAGGTCCAGGACCCCTTTTTCAAAAGGGGGCTTGGCCGCCGGAGGCACAGGTTTAATTCTCATTTCTCACTCGTTATAATAATTTTAATGCCCGTAAACAACAGTGCAATATCCACATGATTGAACTCTTTGTCCAACTTCACCTGTTTCTTTACACTGCGCCCTTCGTAAACAATTTCCACCATGTGAACCCCAGGTTCAAGATGGGTAAACACAAATATTCCCTTACTGCCGACAGTCGTGACCTGGTTATCCAACACCGCTTTAAATTCTTCCAATAAAGCATCGCCGGGATCGTAAATTAAGTCCCGGTTCTTGTCGAAAAACACGCGGCCTTCGAGACGGGCGCTCTTAACCGGGTCATCCCCGGAAAACTTCACGCCAAAGTCCACGGTATCGGAAAGACCGTCCGCCAATACCACCACCCTGGGCGCCGGGGCATTGAGCCTGTATTTCTCCGGCAGGGTGGCCCGGTTGACGTTCAACGCATATTCACCGGGAAACAGGCTCTCAAACGAATAATGCCCCATGACATCGGTAATGGATTTCTGACCCGTGGACATACACACTTCGATATCCTTTAAAGGGGTATCGCTCATGGTATACATGCCGTCGTCGTCGCGGTCCAGGTAAACCGTACCGTCTACCGCGCTGTAAAAAATAAAACTGTCCCCGGATACATTAATAAAAGCGGATGCTTCAAGGTTAATGGCCTGCCCGCTGTTATCCACCGTATGCAAAAGGGCGCGGTTGATGTTCTTGCCCCGGGCCGCGTCGGCCCCAATCACCACCTGGAAGCGCACCGTCAATGTCTCGCCGGGCTTGATATGCGGCAGTTGCCACTCCAAACGGCGATTCCCCCGCGGTTCCGCGAAAATTTGGTTATTCAACAGGGTGGAAGAACCTACATACGAAAACCCTTGTGGCAGGTAATCTTCGACCAGGGGAGATACCAGCGTGGAATTGGACATATTCTCGATGGTAAGATTAAAGCGGATAACGCGGCCCACTTCGGATTGGGGCACTTCGGAACGCTTGGTAAAACGCACCCGGGAGGTAGGAATGGGCTCGGAAGCGACGCCGGTCTCCACGGCGTTGGAATGAACGGTCTTTGGCAACTCCACCGCAATCAACGAGGCGCTATTCTCAATGCGGCTCCCGGCAAAAACCTCGATCCCGATCCGGGCTTTAAATAGAATCTCCACCTGCTGGCCGACCTGGAGGGTCCCTTTCCAGCGGAGCACGCGCTCCTGGCGCGAAAATTCCATTGCCCCGGCCTGGGAAACAAATTCCAGGTAACGGGACAGTTCATCGGTTAATTGTATCCCGGTAAGGGCAACCGTGGAATTGTTTTTGACCATCAACCGGTATTCCAGTGTATCTCCAGGCTTGGCCGACGTCTTATCGACGGTTTTTTGCAGGGTGGCTTCCACGCCGCCCACCGTGATGGTTTTGGAGGCGGTTTTGCTGACCCCGCAGGAATCGATGACGGTCAGGGTTACGGTATAGGTCCCGGGGGCGTTAAACGTATGCCCCGGTTTTTGCTCCGTGGAAGAAGCGCCGTCGCCGAAGTCCCATTTATATTGAAAATCAGCGGCTGAAAATTCGCCGCTCATGTCGATAACTGCTTCCAATTGAACGGTCAAAGGGGCAAAGCCGTTGTCCGGGGCGGCATCGATGCGGATGGAAAAATCCCGGCAGCCCACGGTCAGGCTAACCGCGGCGGAATACTTTTTACCGCCGCCGCCTTCTTCGCCGGTAATAGTTAACGTGTAAGTTCCGACCGGTGTATTTTTCGATGTCGTAACCGTTAATTTCGCTTCGCCGCTGCCCGAAACCGAGGTCGGTTGAAAATTGCCGGTAGCCCCGCCGGGCAAACCAACGACGCTTAAATTCACCGCACCGGCAAAACCGTTAACCGCAGTGACTGTTACAATATAATCGGCGGCGTCCCCCTGTTCCACGGACCGGCTTGACGGGGACGCGGCAATGGTAAAATCCTGGTCCAATGGTTTCGCTTTTATTTCCAGGGTGACGTACTCGGAATGTTTCTTGCCTTCGGATACGCCGGTGACAGTTAAGGTATAAGTTCCCATGGTGGTATTTATAGTAGTAGTAATATTAAGTTTCGATTCGCCGGTAACCTGCAGCGGATTCGTATCGAAAGACGCGGATGCCCCGGTGGGGAGCCCCGAAACTTTTAAATTTACCGCGCCAGCAAAGCCGTTGAACGCTTTGACGGTTATTGTATAAAAAGTAGCCTCGCCCTGAATGATGGTCCGGCTTGACGGTGCGGCATTGATCCTGAAATCCGGTTCCGCCGGTTTGGGATTAATCTTCAATGTGACTTCAGCGGAATGAGTCTTCCCGCCGCCTTCGCCGGCAATGGTTAAGGTATAGGTCCCGGCGGGTGCGGTAACAGTGGTGACGATGTTTAAAACTGTTTCCCCTGTGGGCGAGGGGGTTACCGGGTTAACCGTGAAGGTCCCCTCTGCGCCGGTGGGTAAACCGGTAACGCTGAGATTAATAGGTGAATTAAAGCCATTTAAACCGGTGAGGTTCACCGTATAAGAAGTGGATTCACCCTGGGTGATCTCCTGGCTGGAGGGTGTGGCGCCGATGGTAAAATCCGGTTCCGGCGGCTTTGCCTTTATTTCAAGAATCACATCGACGGTATGGCTTTTATCCCCGGACGCGCCGGTGATAGTTAAAGTATAAACCCCGGGGGGAGTGCTTTCGCTAGTGGTAATATTCATTTTCGCTTCACCGGTAATCGGTAAAGGATTCTTATCGAAGGAAGCGGAAGTCCCGGCGGGGAGGCCGCCGACGCTCAAAAAAACATCGCCGGTAAAGCCCTTATCGGCTTTAATCGTTATCGTATAAAACGTGTCGTCGCCCGCAATGATGGTACGGTGGGGCGGGGCCGCTTTCACCTCGTAATCCGGGCATTCCCTGGTAGGCAAAGCAATAGCGAATACGGCGCCGGGTGCCGACTCTTCGGCCTTGAACACCAACTGCTGCGTCCCATTATAAACCACATGCAGCCAATGCTTATAAGACGCATCCTTCGATACATATTTGACATGGGCCATGGGGTTGGAGGTGTTGTTTCCCGTGATCCACAATTCGATGATTACATCGTTGTAATCATAATCGGTGGCATCCTCAAACCCATAGGAGTAACCACCCGGGATGGGGATTGCCGTTACTTCATAGCAGTTAAAGGTAGAGCCATCGCCGCGGGTGACAAAGCTAAACGGGTATATATCCAGCGTACTGCCGTCGCAATAGGCGGCGGTTACAGGGTAAGACCTGGAATCAGCGCCATACATATAACTAAAAAACACCGCCGAAAAAATAAATATTACGGCGACTATTTGTTTGATGGATTTTATTCTATTCATTGTAAACTCCATTTTTGTCCGTGTTCGTCCGTGTTCATCCGTGGCCTTCTTTTAATACAATGCCACCAGTTTAAAATAACCCACGGTGGATTTATAATTGGCTTCGGTGGTTACCTTGTCCCGGAAATCGATGCGCTCGACCCCGAGGCCCAACCGGATATGCCTGAACAACAAGTACCCCATCTCCGCCGCCGCGGCGTATTTCCTGTTATCGATGGGACCCCAGACTTTCAACAATTTATAATTGGCCAGGAATTCCAATCGTTTCGATAACGTCAATTTAAGGCCGTGGACTTCAGCTACTGAGTTACTCCTGGTGCGGTCCAGCGGCGGGTAAAGTTCCAGGTTGGTATCGTAGCGCCACTGCGAATACAGGTTGAGAAAGCTCCAGGGTCTCCATAAAAACCGCAAGCTCAATTCCTCTTCCGCATGTTCATTCAAAGAAAGCGGGACCTGTTCTTTGCCAAGCTGCTTGTAATACCGGAGGCTGATGCTCATCCGTTTGAGTGGTGAACCGAAAAGGAACAGCGACCACAATCGGCGCCGGCCTTCGTTGTCGTTGGTCTTATTAACCTGGATTTCATAGCGCGCCATGGCGCGGAATATCTTGCTTTCCAGGCCCGCGCCCAGGGAAATAATTTCATTGGACATTTTCACGTTTTCCCGCGTCCCTTCCTCTTTGCGGTAGCGGGAATCCAGGAAAAACCCCTTATACACATGCTTGCGGACGCCAAATTCGAAGACATCGGCATCCAGTATATCGCGGTTATCTCTTTTCTCCGTCAGGATTTCCTTCCTGTACCCCGCAAAATAACCTTCGCTGCCGGTAAGATACTCGCCGTAAATAGAATAAGTACGGTAATACGTGTCGGAGTAAAGGTCCAGCAGATCGTTAAACCAGTCGCTTTTGAAATCGGCCTGCAGAAAGATATCGCCGTTGCGAAATTTTTTCACCCGCTGGCGCACCCCGATCAAAAGATCGTCGTTACGGGAGTCCACTTCGGTTCGGCCGGGATTATGGGAGGCATCCACCCCGAATTTTCCCCAGGCTTTGGTGGCTTCGCCGTTATAGAACGCCGAAAAATAAAGCGTATCGGTTCTCAGGTCCGTGCTGCGTTCGTTTCGAGTACCGTACCCCATGCTTAACCGGAAGGCTTTATCTTCCCATTCCAGGAAGCCGTGGGTTTCCGTTTCGTCTACCGAGAGACGGGCCAGGGAAAAAGGATACAGTTCCGCGCCCAGGTTGCGGGTAAATTGAAAAGGCGAAAGGTAAATATTCCGTTCCGCGTAGGTGGGGAATATTTGGAAAAGGCTGTAGCCGTATTGCAATTGTTTATTGGCAAAGGTGGGGAAGTCTGCGTCCAGGGACCAGGAATTGAAGAACAGGCGAAGTTTTTTCGTAATTTTGAGGATGCCGCCGCCGAAAAGCGCGGTTTGTTTTTCAACGGACGGTTCCGTGCTGAAGGAATATTCGCCGAAAAAGGCAAGCGGTTTCGAATCCACATTCAGGCCGAGGGTCAGGATGCCCCTGGAGTTCTTAAAAATATCGCCCAGGGACTGGTCTTTGTTGGCGTCGGCGATATAGGCCACGTTGAGTTTGAGGATGCGCAGGGGGACGGCAAAGGCCCGTACGCCGTAGACCGCGCGGGTAAATCTGCCGGCCAGGGATTCGTATTGGTAGCTTACCAGGACAGACACCGGGTTTCCCAGTTCATCGAAGGAATAAAGCGAGTAATTAAAAATAATGGCGCCGCGGTCATAGTCGATGAAGTAGTCGCGGTTCCTGACCAGGGCGGTGCGTTTCAGTTCCAGGTCCGGGTTAGCGGCGCTTTTGGTCACCAGGAAGACCGATTCGCTGCCCCGCAGGATGGGGGAGTCTTGCAAATAATAAGGACCTGACCCCGCGTCGGCGGGAAATTCATCCAGGCCGGCTTCGCCCCTGGAGAGGCCGCCGATCAGTTCCACCCCCAGGCGGTTGGACCTGGCGCCCAGCACCACGCCCCGGAAGGGGTGGTAGTACCTGGAGAACACCGAATCCATCATCACGCCCATCTGGTAATCGCCCACCGAGAGGTAGGTTTTTTCGTTGCCCACCGTCACCAGGAATTCCAATGCCGGTTCCGTGATACGGTTTTCCGGGTCATAGTTCAGGTGGCCGTTGATGGTGTACTCCTGGTGCCCAAAGGTTCCGTCCACCATAAATGAGGCCCGTTCGCGGGTAGAAAAATCCGCCGGCAGGCCCAGGTCGCTGTAGCGGAAGCGAATCTCATCGCCTTTGACATTGGCCCAATTAAAACGCAGCATGCCCATGCCCATCAGGAAAAGACGATCTTTTTTCTTTTCCTTAACCACTTCAACCTGGTTTTGATAAACCCAGCCGAAGGTTGCGCCCCCGGTATTTTTTTGCGGCAGAAACACGCAGTACCATTCGCCTGCTTTTTCTTTCACATCCAGCAGGGTTCCTTTGTCCACTTGTGCCAGGACCGCGCTTTCGCCTTTCAAATCCGGTTTTTCCCGGATATCGATCCGTTTTTCCATCACTTTCACCTGCATGGCTGACGCCGGCAGGGGAAAAAGGAAAAGGAACGCCAGGATCGTTGTTAATAATAATGATGGCAACTTTAGATATGTCTTCATTGTATTTCCCTCATCAAGTAATTCAAGTACCAACCTGGGGATACCAAAAACCCCGGAGTGCATTCTATCATAAAAAAAGTTTTTTTTCTATAATATATCTGCTAATTATTCGGTTTTGGGAAAAAAGGAGCCCAAAATGACAGGAAATAAGGAAAACGGAAAGATCGGATGAGCGTTGTAATACAAAAAATAAAAATTGTATTGACAGGAATATCCTTTTGTATTATTATTTTCAAAAGCGGAGGTAATATCATGGAACGTGTTGTGAAAACCGTAAGGTTTCCTGTTGAAGTTTTAAGAGAGATGCGCCCGATAATGAAGGAGAAAAAAATGAATTTTACAGCTTTTATAATCGAGGCGATTAATAGTTACCTCAGGACGGCAAAATATAAAGAGGGAATTAATTCCAGTTTCGGGGCCTGGGAAAATACCGATCACCCGGAATTGAAAGATGGCGCTGATCAATATATCAGGAATTTAAGAAAAGCCAGGACTGATGAAAGATTAACAATTTTTGTCCCTGATTATCCCCTAACTCGATAACCAGGTAAAAGGGATAGGGGACACTCAAAAAAATCCCCCCAATGGTCTGGGGAGTAGGACCGGCGTAAAGATCAGTTATTTGTACCATTGACCATTCCATTTTATGACTCCCGGAAGAATCCGGCGCATTCCCGGGATGAAAAACAGGAGTTAGAGATCAGGGATCAGGGATCAGGGGCAGTATTAATTCGGAACTTGAAAAATTAGAAAATGTGTTTGACAATGAGTAATACATTTGTTATACTCTAAGCATGAAAACAGCAATATATATACCGGATGATATATTCAGGCTGGCTGAAATGATTGCAAAAAGCCTTAGGGTATCAAGGAGCGAATTATATTCAAGGGCGATTAAAGAATATACTCGAGACTTCTATTCAGAAAATATAACCCGTAAATTGAATGCTGTCTATGGAGACAGTGAAGATGACTCGAAAATCGACATTGAGATTTATAGGGCTCAATTAAATGTATTAGAAAAGGAAGAATGGTAATAAAGCGAGGATCAATTTGGTGGGCAGATTTGGGGTTGCCTCTAGGTTCAGGACCGGGATATCGGAGGCCTGTCCTGGTGATACAATCTGATGATTTCAATAAAAGTAAAATTAACACCGTTATTGTCGTTCCTATTACCAGCAATTTAAGGTTAGCAGAGGCTCCGGGGAATGTTTTTTTAAAAAAAGAAGATTGTGACCTGGAAAAGGATTCCGTTATCAATGTCTCACAAATAATAACCGTTGATAAGCAGTTATTAACGGAATTAATCGGGTCTGTTAACCCTAAGTATATAAAAAGAGTTGAGCAAGGGGTAAAAACAGTTCTATCACTCAGATAATCCGAAACCGGGCACCTGTAATTATCGGGGCCGGGAAATGTCAGGATTGAAGACTTCCGGTTTGGTTCTATAAATGGAACCCCACACAATGAGGCGTGGAGCGCCACGGGCTTTTACATTAAATTAGGGAACAGGCACTGCCTGCTCCCTACCAAAAGGTTTGATGAATCAAACCCCTACAACAGAAAAGCCAATCGTGGTAATCCATCAATCCTATCAATCGTTGTTCAGACTTTTTTTCTCTTTTTCTGGCTGTTCCCTAATTGTGTCCAATGGAAAAACGGTCAGGATTTATGCCCGGATACGCTTTACGAGGAAAGTACAACTGATTTAAAAAAATAAATGGACAGGAACAGGCAAATGATGGCTTCACAGAAAATTTTCTCAATGCCGCATAACACTATTCAATTTTACCCTACCCGAAGCCCAATTAGTTTTTATAATCGCCATTACCCACTATCCTCCAATTCAAATCGGGACGGGTCTCTATATTCTCAGTGCCGATTCGAGTGGCCCCATCCATGTACCAAATCATATTGGCCCCATCTAAATATCGCCGCCAAAGTATATCCGGCTTCTCGTCGCCGTTGAAATCTCCAACAGCAGCAATCTGCCAATTGAGGTCGGTCATTTCCAACAGCGCCGCTGAACTTATGCGAATGGCCCCATCCATGTACCATACCTCATCGCTGCCTGTGGAATAATTCCTCCATAATATATCTACCTTGCCGTCATTATTGAAATCTCCAGTTCCGGCAATCCGAAAGAATTTATTATCCAATGGCTGTATTCCAGTACTCCCAATTACCACATCGCCATCCAGGTACCATAACTTGTTCCGGCCTTCTAATAAATTTCGCCAGAGGATATCAACCTTGCCGTCGCCATTGAAATCGCCGGTCCCGGTAATTTGCCAGTTGGGGTCATCCTTCTGCTCCGGGAAAACGACGACATTCATTAATGTCACGCCATCCATATACCATACCTGGTTCTGACAATTGGCATAATTTCGCCATAAGATATCCACTTTGCCGTCCCGGTTAAAATCAGCGGTTCCGACTATTCGCCAGGTTAAACCGGGTTGCACCGGCAGCGCCGCGGTCCCGGTCCGGGCTGCGCCGTTCATGTACCATACTTCGTTATTGCCGGTGGTGTAATTGCGCCATAAGATATCTACCTTACCGTCATTATTAAAGTCAGGGTTATTCGGCGTTCTTTCCACGATGGAAAAAACAGCATCGGAATAATCTTCAATCGTATCCTTGTGAATGAAAATCTTGTAATCATCGGCAAGTGTGAAATTTCCAGGTATATTCCAGCCAAAACTGCCGGACGCCGCGGGCGTCGTGCAGATATTGAGATCGAAAGCGGTTCCCCTGTAGAGGTCGATGACTACATCCCCACTGATCCCGGTAGACGTCCAGGTAAGATTGTAAGAGGAGCCGGCATGCCATTGCTCCCCGCCGTTGGGGGCGATGACTTTTACGGTTGACGCTGAAACAATTGAAAATACCGCATCGCTAATATCTGAGGGGCCTTCATCCGAACGACTTTTACGAATCCTGACCAAACAATTATTGGATGGTTTATCCGGTACGGTCCAATTGAAACTGCCGTTATTTGTTATAAAGGGCATGATCGTTGTCCAGGTGGTTCCGTTATTAATGGAATATTCGAGCATGACATTTTTTATCTTTTCAATTTCCGTTCCGGTCCAGGTGATCGCATGCGTCGAACCGGTGGAGAAGTTTTCACCGCCATTGGGTGACGTGAGGGTGAGGGTGGCTGACATTTTGGAAATAATTGAAAATACGGTATTACTAACCCCTGAGGGGTCTCCATCGATATCGCTGATCCGGATAAGGCAATTCTCGGATGGATTGTCCGGTACTGTCCAGTCGTAACTGCCATTATTGCTTGTGGAAGCCACAACCGGTTCCCAAGGCGGTCCATTATTAATAGAATAATCGATTTTCACATTACCCCCGATTCCAGAACTGGTCCAGGTGATTTGGTGCGTGGAGTCGGGTTTCAATTTTTCGCCCCCTTTGGGAGAGGTGATAATAACCGCAGACGCTGGGGTAATTGAAAATACCCCATTACTGGAATCAGTCAAACCCATGTCTTTACCTTTTTCATTGATTCGGACCAAACAGGTGTTGGATGGGGTATTGGGTACTGTCCAAAGGAGTCTGCCGACATTATCTGTTTCCGGGATGATGTCTAACCATGGGTCGCCATTGTTAATGGTATATTGAATTTGTACATCACCATTTGTACCAATACTGGTCCAGGTTATCTCCTGGCGCGACCCTACGGGGAAACTCTCGCCGCCGTTGGGTGAAGTAACAATAATCGCGGGAAGGGCAGCGTTTACTTCACTGCTGTGGTCGCTGGTGACTATATTTTTATTTTGGGGATGTGCTTCCGTTTGTGTTTGTACAACAAAGTAATATTTTATACCGGGTGTTAAACCGGGTACATTTATTTCAGAGTTATTCTTATTGTCTGTACTGGCAAAAAAAGTATATGGCCCACCGGGAGCGGTGCTGTAAGATATCCGATAACCTCCAGGGTTGTCTATAAAGGGAATGCATGCCCAACTGACTCGAAAAGAAGTGTTTAACACCACCACGACAGAAACATTTCCTGGTGCAATGGTCTGAGTTATTTGCCAGTCGCTATCTTTTCCGGTAAAGAAGGCTCGTAAAGTTTCGTCACCGGTATATAAGGCATTATACCCGATATCTGTCGTAGTACTCGATAGGTTGTTCAAATTAATTAGATTTGCGGGAATAGCGCCGGTCAATCGATTGGCTTTCATGTTGAGGCTGACTAAGTTCAATAGGTTCCCAAGTTCTTGCGGTATGTTCCCGGTGAGTTGGTTAGAACTGAGGTTCAGAGACGTCAATTCTGAAATTGTCCCGAATGAAGCGGGAATCCCCCCGGTCAGTTGATTTTCATATAAAAACAGTTCCTGGATGTTGGTAAGTGAACCAAGTTCCGTGGGAATGCCGCCCGAAAGGTTATTTTCTTTCAAATCGATTTTGCTCACTTGTTCACCCTGCACTGTAATCCCGAACCAATGTCTTTCGTTGCCCGGCATGGCAAAACCATCGGTATGTAAGGGGGCGGTTTTCCAACCGCTGTTATTTGTCCACCCATCTCCATTGGTGCTATTATATAGCGCAATGAGCGCATTTCGTTCGCTTTCCTGGATTGGGGGAGGACCGGCTATCGTAAAGGTTCCGTTACTGGTATCACTTAAACTGCCTCCTTTTTCACTGATTTTGATCAAGCATAGATCTGAAGTAGCGCCGCTGACCGTCCATGTTTCCGTGCCGTCACTGGCCGTGTTCCCAGCAATCATTTCCCATGTGGAACCGCCATCCCTGGAAAGCATTATATCGACGTTTCCATCTATATTATCATCCCAGGTGATAGTGGCTTCAGTTTCAGCATTCCAAATATCTCCTCCATTGGGAGATTTCACTTTTATGACCCTGGATATAATATGAGCTTCATTAGAATAGCTTGAATAACCGGAGCTGTTATATGCCCTTACCCTGTAGAAATAGCTGGCGTTGGGTGTGAGGTTATTGGAGTCTAAATAGTAATTTCTATCTGTTACGTATATCTGCTTATAGGTTCCGGTGGGGCCATCTTTCCTTTCGATCATAAAACCGAGTTCATTATCATCATTATCCATCCACCTGAGTTCGATCTGGTTTAAAGAAATCATTTCCCCGGATAATTGGCTCGGGGCCGCGGGCAATGGAACCGGTTTTGTCGGGGTGAAGAAAACAAAGAGGTCTGATGAGGCGGTTTTGGCATTGGTGGCGTTCAGTGCATTGACTTTTACATAATAGGTGGCGTCGTAATTCAAATTGTTTAACGTGACTGAACGTGTATTGGTAACGGTGAGGGGCTGCATGGCAGCGGGGTCGGCGCCAGTTATAATTTCATATTTTTCATACCCGTCGATGGGATTGGGCTGATAGTTGATTGTAATACTTGTGGTATCCAGCAGGGCAAAATTTTCATTCAGGATTATGACGGCATTAACCGGTTTACTGAGTATTTGAAGTGTTTGGGTGGTATTTTTCAAACCTTTCAGGGTCCCGTATTTTGACAATACGCCGTATTCATACTTTTCGCCATAAGTGACCGTGCTGTCGAGGTAATTATTCACCCCAACCGGGCCGAATTCAGTATAAGCGCCGGATTCGGCCCTGCGGGTGATATAATATTCGGTAATATTGGGGATAAGAGTAAATGTAAGATATACTTTCGGGGCATCTGTGTTGTTGTCCCTTAATTCAACCAGGTTGACTGCCGGGGAGTTTAACTGCGTTAATGTAATGGAATTTTCAGCGGAAACATATTGTCCGGACATATAATTGGCCTGGACTTTCCAGGTAATCTGGGCTGTGCCTACGGGTATGCTGTAATTGTAGAATGTATTGACGGTGCTGCCAACCATTAGATATCCAGTACCGTTGGGGTTTACATATACATCATAGGTGACAAGGTTTTTATTACCAAAGTTATTAATATCCCAGCTTAATGTCACCACAGCCGATTCGGAAAAATAACCGGAGTTGCTAACTGTGAATTTCACGGGGTCGAAAACCGGTATTTCCCCGGAAACGGTTAATGCGCTGGTGAGCACAATGGAGTCTGCGCCTGCTTCTATTTTATAATCATATGTTCCCGGCGTATCATCTACCGGCATCGTTTTGGTATAAAGGCCTGTAACCTGGAAATATAACAGCCAGTCGGCGGTCCCGGTTTTTCGTTTGGAAACGGTATAAATGGTGGTGATATCGACGCCTGTGGCTGTCCAGTTGAAGGTGACGGTTCCCCCCATGGGTACGGTTGTTTTATCCAGGGTGAAGGATGTGATATCCTGGGTATAGGTGATAATATTCAGTGTAAGTTCAGCCTGCCCGATGTTATTGCTTTGATCATAAGCAAGAACCACAAACTTAATCTGGGCAGCGCCGGGTTCATTGACGGTATAAGGGAAGGAGGTATTGGCGATATTGGTGATAGTGGTTAATAGAGTACGAACGCCATTGACCTCTTTATAGACTTCGTACTTTGATAATTGGTTGTTGTTGTCGGCGGCATTCCAGGTGACGATGATGGGCGTACCGTTTATAACCTGTGTTTCGGTGTTGGTGATGGTTACGGTTGGCGCGACAATATCGGATGAAAAATCTGCCACGGCCAGGTAAATATTCCAGCCCACTGCCACATATTTATTAGCATTCATGTCGATGGTTCGGTATGGATATGCAGAGTCCACATATCCTAAAGTGACATCAAATCTTTGGTTGGTTGCCAGATCAATCTTGCTTATAAATGCCTCGCTATCACGGTAACCTCCGGCTATCAATAATCCATCATAAGTGGCAAATTTACTATTTTGTGCTAAATTGGAAAGTCTGGTAACGCTATAATCTGATTTCACTAGCGTGGGCTCATAATATCTATTCGTATTATTATAAAATGATAAAGCACCTATATAAGTGTTGGCATAAGGTTTAAAGATACAGAGATTGCCATATTTTCCCTCGTTATATACAAGCTGATTCGCAGTTAAATCAGAATTAAGGGACCATATTTTGCCATTCCCATATGAAGAGATATGACCGGCACCAACCATTAAGCAGTCTCCCATATAGACGCCCGACATATTTGAAATAATTCCCAGCGATGGTAAAATCCGAAGCGATTTGTTCCTACGTATTACATATCTGTTTAATTTATTTTCCGAAACATTCCATGTCCCATCATAAGGTACACCATTATCCCAGATTACGAAAAGCTTACCATCGTGTTGAGCGAATCTTGGATTTTGTACTTGATATACACTGTTTTGAAGATTTTGGAGTGAAATCTGATAACATTCCGTATTATAATTGGCTTCGTTTTTTGACGTAATATAGATATTGCCATTGAGTTGGTGCAACGTTATTGGACCACCGGACTTAAAATTTAACTGACCAAGATAAACAATATCCCCTGTTACCAAATCGAACATTTTTAGTACTGCTACATACTTATGCAATTCCCATGTAAATGTTGTGTCGCTTGCAAATACGCTTAATACTTTATTATTACCGATATAGAGGAAATCAGTAATACCGGACCGATAAGTTCCCTCGATTTCATCAGACTCAATTCCAAAATAGGGTTCTGCAATATTTTTAGTAAATTGGTAAGTACTGTCATTAAACTCCAATATCTCGTAGTCTGACCATTCCGGTTTTGGTATATTCACAAAATCTCCATCCATAAATAAGACTAATTTTGTCTCCGTTTTTATGGTCCGCAAATAATGGACTCTGCCCCAATTGGTTGTGGAGTAATCAACGGAATCGGCACCAAAGGTGTATGCAATCGGACATCTATCGATGAAATTATTATTATAAAATTCATACACCCTACCGTTTCCAAAAAGAAATATTTTCCCATTCACTACTCCCAATGCCACATTACATTTATCTGGGCTATTCATGCTTGCCGTGCTGAAGGGGAGATTATAGGCGTAAACAGTATTAGCGGATGTATCCAGCTTCGCTAGTTTCGACTCGCGTGGATCAATATAATAAATAACATTACCTAAGGTGACTGGTTTGATCCAACAAACATATATGCCAACACTATTGTTAAGGTAAATGCTTTCTCGACTGCCGATTATACCATTGGAAAAACTATAACGGCCTACCACACTAGATGAAAAACTAAGGTCCCATAGATAACCATTCAGGAATATATGGCGATCTCTGGAACTGATTATACTGTCGGAATCATAAATACTGGATTTTAAAACAGGAGCGCCTGCCAATTTGGGAATATTATTATTTTCAAGAACTATCGGAACTGTAAAAGATGAACCAGATTTTTGAGAGTAATATATAGTCTCATAATAGCTGCTTTTTAATAGGACATATGGCGTACCGGCGAAAATGTCGAAATCGACCACATCGTAATCTTTATTGCAGATAAGAATTTTAGAAGAAACGGTTGATGTGGCGCTATTGTAGGTGATGTAGTATTTATTGCTTTCATAAACATAAGTGTCTTCACCATAATCAGTGGCCGTATTTTGGTAATAGCTATAGCTATGTTGAAGAACAGCATGAGTGAGATTATTGTCATCGATCTTTACAAATTTAATACCACGGCTTTGCTGGGAATTCATCGCATTTGCAGGGAAAGAAAATTCATCGCTATATACTATTATGGCTTGATTAAAAGGCGCCGGTACCGATGTGTTTGCCGTAATTTGGAATTTATCTGAAAGAACGGTCACTGTATTTCCTTTATCATCCTCCAGTTTGCACCGAAGATAACAGTAGTCGGATGCATAATTGTTATTGTTCGGGATAAGCCATGAAATGGGATTGTTAATGGTAATACCATTGGCATTATAACTATAATAAATCCTCTCGCTTTGGCTTCCATAGATTAAATTGATTTCTGCAAGGGTGATAGGGTTGTCCGCAGTTTTATTAATATTGCACTGCAATGTATTACTGACTTTGTAAGTGGAAGAGAGGGGGGCAATGGTGGCTTCAAGTCGATTGGATACAATGGAAAAGGGGTTTGAAATTTTTTCAGTTACATTACCCTGGTCGTCGTAAAGGATAACTTTGATTTGTGCATCGGCAGTGACTGGAATATTGATTGGCACCGGCCAATAAAAACTGTCTGACGGTAACCTGCCTTCCTGGACAATATATAAATAGTCGGTTTGATTGGTCTGGTCATGAATGGTTACCCATGCATCTGCTTGATGGTACCTTTGTTGAATCACAAGCCGGGCAACTTTTATATCATCATGGGCCTGGACAATCACTTTCAATTCTTTCCCCATTCGCGCCCAGAACCTTGTACTCAAGGCTTCGTACATGCTCCCAAATTCCCGGAGATCGAAATAATCAATCACAGGTCCACCCGCATCAATGTAATTGATGGGGGCAATAAATTTATTATTCTCCAAATTTATATCCTGATCATCATTCCAGAAGAAGGATAATTTTACCTGGCTGGCGCCGGATGCAAGGATGTTGTCATAAATCGTGCCCCCATTCACAAACACATCCGTTCGAAATTTCACTTCTACATTGACGATTTCCTCCTGGCCGGAAGTCAGATCATTGGTCATATAACCGGTGCAAACCCAAAAAGGACTCTCGCCAGTACTTTTGATGTAAGATGCTTTAAATGTAGCGCGGTCGGCAGTCTCGGTTCCCAGGTTCTTAACTGTTACTTTAAATTTTACCGTTGAATCTGGTTTCACCTCGCTATCCAGTATAACATTTGTAATGGCTAAATCTGAACCCGTAGCAACGGTAGTAAAACTCCAAACTGGGGTTGAAATATATTCGATGCCATAATAATCTTTATTCCTACCCTCTTCGCGTACTTTTACTTGCCAGTAGTATTTAGTATTGGGTTTTAATGGTTCATAGTATTCATCAGCGAAGTCGAAGAAATCTTGACCTTCATAACCTGGTTTATTAAATGACCTTACGGAATAGAGTTGGTTGGGGTCTGTGCCTACCATAACATAGTAATCCAGGTTGTCGCCATCTGCATCAGAGGCTTCCCAGCGCAAAACGGGTGTTTTAATAACGCCTGTCGCGCCATTGGTGGGAACCTGATAGGAGGTATTAAAGTATGGCCAATGTTCTTGATTAATTAAAATAGACTCTGTGTTGCTCCATGGCCCTGTGCCCGCATCGTTTACTCCACGGACGTGGAAATAATAATTGGTATTGTCCTGTAAACTATTTACTGTATGACTGCTGAAGGAATACATGTTTCCGGGATCGGAGTTATCAGCGATGGGGCTGATTGTCGTACCATCGGGAAAGCCGATATTTGTGGCATATTCTAATTGATAATAATTCACATTCAAGTTATAATGGGAATCAATAATTTTTTGCCAACTGATTTCAATGCTGTTATTGGATGTTTCGATTCCCGGCTTAGCCAGGTAAGTGGAGGATGGGGGCTCTATTGCATTTTGTTCCGCCACATTAAAGGTATTACTCTGTACCCAGGCGCTTTGGTTTCCGGCATTATCGGTGGCGCAAACCCTTACCGTTAAATTATCCCCGGCTTCCTGTGGTGTCCATGAAATACTCCCCGTATTTGAAGCATTGGCATTGACTACCCCCCACCCATCTGGTTGTTGGTATTGTATCCATATGGACAACAGGCTACTGGGAGTCTGGCTATCGGTGGCGGTCCAGTAAATAGTAGTGGGAACCCCAACAGTTAGGCTTGAAGAAGCTGTCCGCACATTGCTGGTAACAGGATCAACCAGGTCACTTCCTCCTCCGGATGAGCCACCATCATGTGTGACTGTTACTTTTAAATGCTTTGTGACCGCATGCCCTTTACCATCTTGAAGTGTGCAGAAAATAAGATAATCAGTAGGCGAGCTAACCGTTGGAGGGCTCCACGTAATAGTTCGGCTTTCATTTTGACCTACAAAGTATCCGCCTGTTGCTTGCCAATAATAATAAGGTGTGTAATTTGAACCAGAAGGGAAAGCTACTATTTTTAAGTTTGAAGAATCGCTAATAGAGACATTCCCATTTGGATTTAAAGTTAGGTCAGGTGCAGTTGCACCAGAAGCGGGGATATCCTGTACATAAAGTTTTCCCCAGTCGGTTGCATGAGATAACGTTATAGAAAAATTAAAAATGAATAGGATAAAAAATAAATAAAACCCCCATTGAGACATTGATCCATCTGAATAGGTACAATTTTTTTTTTTGTTCATTTTGGACTCCTAAAAATCATTCCTCTTCAAACCCTAAAATTCCAGAAATCAATTTCGCTGCTTCTGCTTTATTAAGATTATTGCTTGGTTTGAATGAACCGTCTGGGTAGCCAGCAACGATTTTCTCGTAATAAAGGGTCATGACAAATGGATAGTACCAATCTCCAATACCCACATCAGAAAAAACGCTTGAAGTTGTACCGGGATAAGGATTTAAGTTTTTTACCTTTACGATAATTTTAGCCGCTTCCGCTCTATTAATATAGTTATCTGGTCCAAAATTGTTCGTTCCCTCATACCCAGATATAATACCCATATCCCGTGCCATCATAATTTCTTTGTAATATTTATGATTTGGGGGAGCATCAGAAAAATTCTGACTGGCAAACAAATTTTTTAAATAATAGATGCTTTTAGCCCGAATCGCCCATGCAATAAATTGACCCCTTGTAATTAGTGCTGATGGATTAAATTCTTCCGTATATTCAATCACCCTGGCACTATAGAGTTGATAAACAAATTTGCTATACCAATGATTTAATTTGTCATCTCTAACGTCATTAAACAACGCTACACTTCGCTCTTCATATTGGACTGATTCTGGGAAATTACCTGGTTCGACTGAAGTTATAGTGTCTACCCCAAATTTAAAACTCGCACTCCCAACTATAGTTCCTTGGGATAAAGCAACTCCAGAAAGACTAACTTTATAGGGGCTCCAATCTTTGCCCCATGTCCATGGGAAAAAATTGTATTTTGCATGGGGCCCTATTACTAATCGATCTTTTGGATATATCTTGGGCACATAAATTATATGATTAGTATCTACTATCCCAAAATATGCTCCATAAAGGTCAGACTTATGTTCCTCGTCAGCAAAAAAAAATGCCTCGAAATCATAGTCATCGACTGGGATTCCCACATTTCTTTTAAAGTCGGCACACCCATCATGTAGGCAAAAGAAATTATCAGATGAAGAAACGTATAAATATAATTGGGCTGCATTTGCGAAGAAATCGTGATAAAAACTTGTTTGGATTACCGCCATATAAGGATAAGGAATAGTCGGATCATTTTGGTTCTCGTATTTTAGGATAATCAGCATATAATGGGTAAAGTTGAATGCATCCATAGCTCGATCTAATAAAACAGCCCCTAGACTGAGAGTTTTAGCCAGCCTATTCTGATCTGTTGAGATCCCACCATCCGACTCATTAGCCATAAAATCCCAAAAATTAAATTCCACGTCTGTTTCTCTAATATAATGGATTGCCGTCCATCCATCTGAAATGAACACTTTGTTAGTATTAGAAATTATCGGTGGAATGTAAATTGGAATTACTCTGTCTTTGATCTCAGAAGGCGTATCAGAATTATTTAATATGACACCTCCATATTTCTGATTTTGAGCGTTATATATTGCATTATTAAGACAATCCTGATTCGAAACGGGTGGATTATAGTATAATTCCCCATAAGTAACAGAGAAATTGAGAAGTAAACCAATTATCACAAATGTTATATTGGGACAAAAAAATTTAATATTTAACTTTCTTTTTTTTACCCTTTTTTTTTGATGAGTCATTGCGTTTCTCCTTTTGTTCTAAACAAAATTTTTTTTGCTTTACAATTTTAAGTGGCTTTCTCGATTTAAATTGATAAGCCAATTAAATTTTATATTACCACAAAACAAATGATTTGTAAATCCTAAAAATTGTGCAAACCCTATTCGCAATGTTTCCCCTTCCATGAATCCCCGGATTGTAAGCATTCTTGGAAAATATATTTTATCAAAATAAAATGTTGCCGGTAATTCAAAAAGAGGAAAAGTTCCTGGATATTCTATTCACAATAAGACTCTTGAGAGAAAAACATATATTGAGAAAATTTGCACAATTTTAATGTTTTTTTACTTCTCTATTTTTTGATTGTTATCACTCTTCCCGGTATTTGATGTCGTTCCTGTTTCGGTCGCTCTTTTCCCGGTCGTTTTATCTTTTTCTCCTTCTTTTAAACGCAATTTGGGTTCAGGCTCTTTTAAACCCGGGCGCGTGGCAGTCCCTGCCCATATAAAACCGATATCCTCTTTCCCTATATCAGGAAACCGGATGATCCGGGGCGTCAAGGTGAGAATAATATCGGTTTGATCCGCTTCATTTTTATTGCCCGAAAATATATCCCTTAACACCGGTATACTGGAAATAAGCGGAAACCCCCGCATGGATTTCCTTTCTGTATCCCTGAGCAGGCCGGCCAGGATACTGGTTTCATTATCCCTTAATTTGATGATGGTTTCAACGGAACGATTACCGATGGTCGGAGGAATTCCCCCACTGCCGGGACTGGTAATAAAAGATAATTCAAATTTCATTTTTAATGTGATTAAACCGTCATGGTGGAGCCTGGGAGTGATGGAAATATTGATGCCGATATCCTGCAACTGGTAAGAGGTAATGGGCTGCTGGGCGGGGCCGCCGGTATTGTAAGGGACAAAACTGGTGGTGGGTATAGGCACCTTATCCCCTAACCGCACTTTCACCTCCTCCTGGTCCACTACCCGCAACTGCGGCTTTGCTTTTATCCTGGATTGGCTGTCAAATTTAAGCAATTTGTAATTGATATAAGGCAGCGTCAACAAGTAATCCGAGGAATCGGTATGGGGTATCATATTGACCCGTATCGTGGATGCAGTCGATTCCGCGGCGCCGGCAGCGCCCACCGGTTGATAGATTTCCGTAACCTGGTAATTGCTTAACTCAATGCCGTATTCGCTGGCCCTACCCCTGTTCACCTCGATAATTTCAATGTCGATAAATACTTCCCCCTTAGGTTTGTCATTTACCCGGATGATCTTCCCGGCTAATTTGACTTCCGAAGGAGTTCCTCTTACGGTTAACGAGTTGAGACTTTTATTCGTGGAAATAATCTTCAAGCCCGTAAGCTCCCGGACAATCTTTTGAATCTCTTCGGGGTCGCCATTGCTCAGGAAAAAAGTTTTCATTACCAACTCTTCGAAATCCCTTCTTTTGGCCGGCGTATCGGGAATAATGATGATAGAGTTGGGGTCGAGGATTTTATAAAACGAATTGGTTTGGACCATTATTTTTTCAAGGGCTTCCGGGAAAGAAACATTTTGCAAGTTGAGGGCTATTTTTTTCGATTTAAAGGACTCATCATAAATGAAATCGACGCCGCTTATTTTTTGGATCGCGTTAAATATCTGCTGGACATCGGTTCCTTTGAATTCCAAACTCAAAGGTTTTTTTATATAGTTGATTTCAGTGGGGGGGATTTCCTCTAATTCTGCTTTATCCTTTAACTTTTCCAGTCCTGTTTTTTTTCTCTGGGCTTTCTCAAGCGCTTGTATTTTCTTTAGCACCTGGAGTTTTTTTCTCCCGGCATCATTATTTTCGGGGTTGAATTCAAGGGCTTTCTCAAATTCACCCAGGGCCGGGTTTAAGCCATTTTGCTCATATAATAAGGTCCCCCGTCTCAGATGTTCGTTGGAGGCAGAAAGCAAAGCGCTGCTCAGGGAGATACGATACTCGACATTGCCCGGTTCCCGGCTGAGGGCCTTTAGAAAATAATCGACGGCCTTATCCCATTCTTTTTTCTGTATGGCCTCCTGGCCTTGCCTGAAATTCATTCGCCCGGCGCAGGAAATGATGAGTACCGTCAATACCAGGATAAAAACAATGGAGATAGCCTTACGCAATGGTTTCATATTCTTAGATACCAATGGTAATGGTCTTGCTGGCGCCGGCCTGGTTGCCGCTGTCGTCAAATACCACCAGGACCGCGGTATAAGTTCCGGCGGTGGTATAAATATGACTTACACTTTCACCGTTTCCCGTACCTCCATCGCCGAAATCCCACTGGAAGGAGGTAATCGCGCCGTCAGGGTCCGAGGAACCCGCGCCGTTGAAATAGACATTTTCACCCGCTTTTGGCGCCAATGGGGAATACACAAATGACGCTGTAGGCCCCTGGTCATCGGTAACAGTTACGGTTTTACTAGTATTAGCGGTATTCCCGCTATTATCGGTGACGATAAGGAGAACATTATAAGTGCCTGCGTCTGAATACCGATGGGTTATTTCAGCACCGGACCGATTGGCGCCATCCCCCATATCCCATTGGAACTTTACAATCGTACCATCCGGGTCAGAAGAATTCGAGGCATTAAAAAAAACATTTTCCCCGGGTTTTGGACTCGTGGGCGAATAAACAAATAAAGCCGTGGGGCTTTGATTGCCGGAAACAGTAAGAGTTTTATTGGCGCTGCCGGTATTCCCGGTGTTATCGGTAACCACCAGGGAAACAGTATAAGTCCCATCGCCCGTATATTTATGAATAGCGCTCACCCCTGATGCGGTTGAGCCGTTGCCAAAATTCCATCGATAACTCACAATATCTCCATCCGGATCAGTGGAAGACGAAGCATCGAAGTAAATATTTTCATCGGTAGAGGGGTTTGTGGGAGAATAAACAAAGGCTGCGGTGGGATTTTGATTATCGGAAACAATTACGGATTTGTCGGTGCTATCGGTCTTTCCATTATTATCAGTAACCACCAGTTGAATGGTATAGGCGCCGGCGTTTGTATATCGATGATTGATACTCACACCCGAAGCGGTCGATCCGTCCCCCAGGTTCCATTGATAACCAACAATGGAGCCATCCGGGTCCGAAGAACCGGAGGCGTCAAAATAGACGGTTTGGCCAACCAACGGGTTGGCGGGAGAAGATACAAACGATGCGGTCGGTTTTTCATTGGCTTCGACAGAGATGGTTATATTGGCAGAGACGTCGCCGCAGGTGGCTGTTACAACAGCCGTGCCGTTGGTTTGCAAAGTATCTCTTGCTTCACCGTTGGCGTTGGTATAAATGGCATTACCGCCGCTGTTAAGCTGTCCAGCGTCGGCGCTTAGAGTGATGGAAATGTTGGCAAGAGTATTCAGGCTTTCGTCATATGCCATGATTTTAATTGCCGATGTTCCGCCGCCCACCGGTAAGATTTGCGGATCGGCGCTTAATGAGAGGGAATGGAGGGCCGAACTTCCAATAGCGATAGTCAACGATTCGGGTGAGACCTCTGCATTTCCTGAGCGGACAGAGATGTTTGCGACCCCGGATCGATTATCATTACTTTTAAAGGCAGCATAAGCCACCCCTTTTTCCGTTTGTGCTTGCGGATCAATGCTGCCGATATCGCAACTGAAAAATATTACAGTCCCATCAGGGAGGGGCGTACCGCCGGCTTTATATCCGGCCACTCTTACTGTCGAAGTTCCTCCTATTGGGATAGAAGAAGGATTTATCGAAACATACAATATCGATTCATCCGGGGCTGATAATATTGCCGGCTTACAACTGCCGGAAAGAATAACCACCGTCATTATGACGAGGCAAACAGATAAAATTTTTAGTCGTTTTATTTTCCCTCCGCATCAAAACGGCTTTTCTAACTTTTTATTCTATATAAAAAAGTTCTGTTTTGCAATAGGGCAGGGCAAATTTTTTTAAAATGATGGCGGAAAGCCGGCTGTTCCCTAATTGTCCTAATTGATTAATACCAAAAACGGGTCCGGGGTGATCCCCGGAGATAAGAGAACCGGTTGGCGAATTGGAACAAACCAATGCAAAAGGTAATCGATGCAGCAAAAAGGACAAACATCTCGCCGAAAAAGATTAATCTATAACCAAAAAGGATGAATGGATACATGATGAAGGCAAATCAACTAAAAAAAGGGGTCATCGTTCACTGAAAAAAGGTCATCATCGACGTAAATAAGGTCATCGATAACACCCAGAGGGTCGTCGCTCACACCGAAAGGACAATGTACAGCCTTAGGATGATCGACGATCACCCTTCCTATCTATCCATTTACCTTATCTTGATACCTGTTTACCTTTTTTTAGTATTTCTTTATCTTTTTTCGGTGTATTTTTGCCCTTTATTTATGTGCGTTGATCTTATTTCGTTGAATGTTGATCTTATTTTATTGAACGTTGATCTTATTTCGTTGTATGTTGATCTTATTTTGAGGTCGCCCTGTCCTTTTAGGCAGTCGTTTTATCCCTTTTGCTTCCGGACAGTCAAAAAAAATCCCTCCGGCCTGGTTCTGCAAATGGAACCCCACGCATTGGGGCGTGGGGCGTGGGGCGTGGGGCGCCGCGGGCTTGTACCGTCACCTGTTCTTCAACAGCCATTTCCAGGGTGGGATATAATGAACCCGGATGCCTGCTTTTGTTTCTTCAGCCTCCTGGATTTATCGATCATGCCTGTATTATAGCATATAATTTACAGAATGCGAAGTATACTGCGCAAAATGTTATAGACCGGGCAAACACGAATCCCTGGACGCTAATAGAGGAAGAGGAGGTCAATGGTCAATTGTTAATTGTTAATTGTTAATGGTTAATTTTAGCCGCGAAGGTCCCGGCAGTACAGGCGACACCCTTCGCTTATCTTAGCGGCTGTCCTGGTTTTTTATAAAAAATGGTTGTACATGAATTTTTTTTAAAAATACAACCAAAAATACAACTAATGGAGTATTGACAAAAATCGGCTGCAGGGTGTATGATTTCTTCACTCCCTTCCAATTAAAAAATGCTTCGGATGTTTTGAATGCTTTAAGAATTTCAAGTAAATAAAAATTTAAAATAAAAAAATAAGGAGAAGTCTTATGAAAAAATTAGCGTTAGTGTTGTTTGTTGTAGCTGCTGTAATCATGGTTTCGAGCATTCAAGCCAGGGACACACGGCTTGGTGATGTAAACAGGAACGTTGACCCGGTTGAGAAACGCGAAGCATTCAGGACTCAAATCGAGGCAATGCGGGCTGAAATTGCTGCCAATGGCTATACCTTCACCGTAGATGTGAACCCGGCCATGCAGTACACCATCGATCAACTTTGCAATTTCAAACCCGAATTGCAAGAAGAGTTTTACCCGGAAGAACCCATCAGCGAAGTAGAGGGCAAACCGGGTCCCACTCTGCCTGCGTCCTATATTGCTGCGTATACTGGAATAAGAAACCAGGGAAGCTGCGGTAGCTGCTGGGCTTTTTCCACTGCCGGCATGTTCGAATCCATCCTGTTAAAACAGGGTATCAACGCCGACCTTTCTGAGCAGTGGCTCGTTTCCTGTAATACCAACGGTTGGGGCTGCATCGGCGGCAACTTTGCCAACAGTTACTACCTCAATCCCGGCGCCGTATTAGAGCAATGCTTCCCTTATAAGGCGACGGACGCCCCCTGCAAAACCGGTTGCCCGTATGTATACGTTGCCAGCTCTTCCAAGAGCGCTTCCAGCACCACGGCCATTAAAACCGCCATCATGAATTATGGCGGCGTTTCCTGTTCCGTGTACGTCTCCTCTTATTTCCAGGCTTACACCGGCGGCGTATTTAACTATTGCACCAACGGCCAGGCAAACCATGCCGTAGTTTTGGTGGGCTGGGATGACGCCAAAGGCGCCTGGAGGATGAAAAACTCCTGGGGCAACAGTTGGGGTGAAAGCGGTATGATGTGGATCAAATACGGCTGCTGCGGAATCGGCGGCGGCGGCAACTACCTGATTTATTAATTAAGGCCTAATAATCTATTAATCTTACATCTTATCCCTTTAAAGGACGCGGAAGCTGCGTCTCGCCCGCGCAGCTTCCGCGTCTTTTTTTTTACTTTAAACGTTTTCTCATTCAAAAGGTATTCGAAACGGGCGCACACCGGCGCCGGCGGTATGAACCGCCAGGGTAACATCGATGGTTTGGGGAGAATTGACGGCATCGGGGGCATTTACCGTGATAACCCCCCGGTAAACGCCCGGGCCAAGACCTGAGGCATTAACTGAAACAGCCACTTTCGCATTCCCGGTTCCCTTAACCGGGTTGCAGTTGAGCCAGGAGTCGCTGACGGCGACATCCCAATCGAGGGCGAATCCCCCGCTGCGCCTGATAAAAAAATATTTAGTCCTCTCCGCCGCCCCCTGGATAGATACCCTGAAATTCAATCGGCTGTGGTTGAGAGAAATTTCTTCCACTTTCCGGTAATCAAAGGAAAACTTAGAGACAAAAAAATCGGCATAGCCCCCATTGGAAGGCTGATAGGCATTCAGCACCGGGAAATCGTAACTTTCGGTTTCACCTGCTAAATAAATATTCCCGGCGCTGTCCCTGTCGATATTTAAACAACGTTCCCACCCGGAACCTCCCCAATATGAAGAATAAACAAGATTTTTTCCATCCGGCGTTAAAATACTGAAAAAACCGTCTCTATTTCCCGGGTATTCGCCTATTAAAGGCGACTTCATCGGGAAGTCGCTGCTGTAAGTGGAACCCGCGAGTAAAATATAACCGTGATTGTCTAAAGCCAATACGCCATGCCAATCTTCGCCGCTTCCGCCCAGGTAGGAGGAGTAGAGTAATTTGGACCCATTGGAATTGAACCTGCTGATAAAAATATCATAATCGCCGTGGTTGGCAGCCTGGTATGGATTTTTGATGGGGAAATCATTGCTGGAGGTAAAACCGCCGACATAGATATCGCCGGAATTTCCAATGGCCAATCCGAAAGACAAGTCATCTCCGGTTCCTCCCAAAAAGGTAGAGAAAACCAATTGAGAACCATTCGGTTTGAATTTGGTAAGAAATACATCCCGTTCCCCGCCGGCATAATGTTTTTGCCAGGCGTTTTTCAGTGGGAAATCACTGCTGCCGGTACGGCCCACCACATAGAAGTAACCCGCGTTATCTACGGCGATGCGGTCAGCCACGTCTTCGCCTGTTCCACCTAAATAAGATGAATATTCGATATTTTTTAAATCAGGGGACAGTTTGCATGCATAAGCGGAAGCATCTCCTTTATTCGTACTTTGATAGGGATTTTTAATGGGAAAATCCGTGCTGTAAGTAAAACCGGTCACCCACAGGTGATTGGAATTATCAAGAGTTATAAATGAATTGCGATCTTCGGAGGTCCCACCCAGGTAACGGCCCCCCAGGTAATTTCCATTGGCGTCAAACCTGGCCAGGAACACATCTTTGCCTCCTATCGGGCCATTGAAACCAGGCATATCGTCGCTAAAGGTATCGCCGGCAATATAAACATCGCCATTATCGGCTGCGGTAATGCCGAAAAAATATTCATAGCTGCTCCCCCCGAAATACGTGGAAAAAATGAGGTCTGATCCCGCGGCGTTGAATTTGGTAACAATGGCGTCCAGGCCATAACTCTTGCTGCCCTGGTAGGCATTTTTGGTTGGGTAATCGAGGCTGTAGGTGTACCCGATGAGATGCACTTGACCCCATTTGTCTAAAAACATCCTGGTATAAAGTTCCGTATCGCTCCCGCCCATATAAGTGGAATACAATAACGAAACCACCGGGTCCAGTATGAGCTCGAAATTTTTATCATATTCACCAATGGAAAATCCGTAACATTTTTTCCCTATTTGCCTGAATCCCGATGAGACATTTACCTTTTCTCCTTGCAGCATTTGAAAGCTGTGCGGCCGTTGGTGCATCATTTTGCCAAAGGGGGTATCGATGACCAGGTTCCCTTCCCGGTCGATATTAGTCGTCCGGATACTTTTATATTCGAAACGGATATCCGCGGGGTTCCCCCCGGGTTTAACAATCCAGTCGTATTCAACCTGGTTTTCATTTCCATAGACTTTCAAATCGATATTTTTATAGATCTCTTTATACAACACCGCTTTTGAAGTAGAGATGCCTTTTTGCCACCGGGAAGGGTCTTTGCCGATGAAATAGTTCACCCGGTGCGGGGACATTTCCAGGGGCGCGATTTCCGTGTATTTATTGGCGTTAAGGAAAACCAGACGTGACACATCTCGTTCCACCCATCCCCCGGTTTTTCCCGGGTTCCTTCCCCGGTCACCGTTCCCTGGTCCCTGGTCCCCCAATTCCTTAATCCGATCGAAAACAAGGCCTTCTTTTGTTATCCACAGCGTATATCGGGGCGTTTTGGCGTAATATCTCGCCGTTTCATCGGTCTGTCCTTTATTGGGGATAAAATAGAGCGGCGTCTTGCCGAAATTGGGGTGCTCGATTAATACCGACCCCTTTGCCGCTGCCGGTTCCCCGGTTATTGTTATTTCCTTTCCTATTCCCGTCTCTCGTCCGTGAGACCCGGGAATAAGAATTATCCAACACATGGACACAGCAAAAAACAAAATCATTGTTTTTTTCATCTTCTTACCTCCTTAAAGGAATTTTTCTTTCCCATATATAAATATAACCTATCCTGGCAGTAATTAGTAAAGATTTATAAATGTTTACATCTTTTTCCCGGTTCTTCCTCACTTGAAATGACTAACATTTTTTTGCGGCACATCAATGCCTTGAATCCCTATACCAACCCCCAGGAATTGCAGGCCACCCTTTTATTCACTGGCACGAAAGTCCCGTGCATGTAAACGAGAGTTCCGTGCAGGTGCATCAAACATCCGTTCATGTAAACGAGGATTCTGTGCATCTGCACCAATCAACCGTGCAACTGCGTAAATCGCCAGTGCATGAACCTAAAGGCTTTATTCGGAATGAAAGAGCGGTAATTTTTCCCGCGAGCAACCTGGTTTATAAAAGTGTTCCCACCATCGATGCAAAACAATATTATTTCTATCCGACAATCAGGATTTGATCGGGCCGGCTAAAATGAGAACTGTTGCACAGCATCAAAGAAAGTTGAAAAATCAGCGGAAATGGATTATAAGGCCTATTTATTGTTGGTCCCCAATCTGTTATAATAGCCTCGCCGGTTATATGAAGGCAAAATCATAAAACACTTAGATAATGTGGAGTTACTATGAAGAGGACTTTTAATACCACCGGGACGTGTATTCCCACCAACCATTTTATGGCGGATATTTCCGGGAAAGTAGACCGGGTCATGGAAATGATAGCCAACGGCTTTTATTTTACCATTAACCGCCCCCGCCAGTATGGGAAAACCACTATGATGCACCTCCTTTTCCAGGCTATGCAGAAAAACAAAGAGTACCTCCCGATGGATATCAGCTTCGAAGGCATCGGCGCCTCCACCTACGCCAACGCCAACGCCAACCGTTTTATCCCCGCTGTTCTCGATCTTTTGAGCATGAGACTCGGATTTATGGAAGAAAAGGAAGCTGCTTCCTTACTTGAAAAAAATCTTAATATTCATGATTTCGGTAAATTAAGCCGCTTCTTTACCGAATTCGTCCGGGAAACCGGCAGAAAAGTCGTGCTGATGATCGATGAAGTGGATAAATCAAGTAACAACCAATTATTCCTGGATTTCCTGGGAATGCTCAGGACCAAATACCTGGGACGGAATGAAGGAAAAGACTATTCATTTCATTCGGTTATCCTGGCAGGCGTTCATGATATCAAAACCCTCAAAGCCAAAATCCGCCGCGATTCGGAGCAAAAATATAACAGCCCCTGGAATATTGCCGTGGATTTTGAAGTAGACCTGGCGCTTTTCCCAAACGAAATCGCCCCCATGCTGGATGAATACGCCAAAGAACGAAAAACTAAAATCGATATCCCTTTTTTCACCGAGTACCTTTTTTATTTCACTTCCGGGTATCCCTTCCTGGTAAGTTTACTGTGCAAAATCATCGATGAGAAGATATTACCTGCCAAAAAGAAAAAAGAATGGAAACCGGAAGACCTGGTTAAAGCTGTTCAAATTGCTCTTAGGAACGATAACACCAATTTCGACAGCCTGGTTAAAAACCTGGAAAACAACCCGGAACTCTATGAGCTTGTATTTAAGATCACCATGAACGAAAAGGAGTTTTCCTATAACCGGCGAAACGCGATTATTCATCAGGGAACCATATATGGTATCTTAAAGGATGAAAAGGGGAAAACCCGGATTCATAACCGCCTTTATGAGCAGCTCATTTATGATTATATGTCTTCCAACCTGGAGACTTCGGGCGGTATCAAGTACCCCGCTGCCAGCGCCAGTTACATCCTGGAGGATGGGAAAAGATAGAAAAAAATGGCAAAGAGATTTATACAGCCTGGGTTTAATTAGTAGTCATTGGTCAGTGGTCAGTGGTCAGTGGTCAGTGGTCAGTGGTGAATGGTGAATGGTGAAAAAAATCTGTGCTAATCCGTGTAATCGCCCGTACGTGGACCATCGGTCTTTCTTCTTTTTCTTACCTTCTTAACCTCTTAACTTGCCGGGTAGAGCCTTCGGTTACCCTCCGGCTCCCCCACAGATCCGGACGTGCGCAATTAACGCATCCGGTTCCTCATATTATGGCTTTGCTGCGCGATATATTGAGTGAACTACTTTTATAGGTGGGAGTGGGAAG
>JAPKZK010000069.1 GCA_026393835.1 Candidatus Aminicenantota bacterium
TAGTTTTTATTGCGGTTGTAAAAGAGGGGTACCGGCTGGTGGTTATCCGGGATAGTAAGTTATTGACCGATGAAATACATAAAACAATCAAGGCTGCCAGGAAGGCATTTTTAAAACGTTACGGTAAATACGCCTGGAGAGGTTATGTCAAACCAAAGTGGAGCCTTTTTTATCCTCCCATTAAAGGATGGATCGATAAGAATTTATCTTATAAAAAAGCGACTGAAAAAATAGCCAGGCGGGCATAATGAAATCCCTTGAACGCACCCTTTGGGAAGCCGCGGATAAACTGCGAAAAAACCTGGACGCCGGCGAATATAAACACATCGTCCTGGGCTTGATTTTCTTAAAATACATTTCCGACGGCCAATGGTCCTATTTAAAGGACCGCGCCAAAGACGGCGACCCCGGGATAGTAAAAAAAATCGCCGGGGCCATGGAGGAAATTGAGAAAATGAATCCCACGCTCCAGGATATATTTCCCAGGGAATACTTCCGCCCCCACCTGGACCCCCAAAACCTTGGCCAGCTTATCGATCTTATCGACTCCATCAGCGGTTGCCCGGGCGACGCAAATAATAACAATACCGACCTGCTGGGAAAAGTCTATGAATATTTACTGGGGTGCTTTGCCATGGACGAAGGGAAAAAAAGCGGCCAATTCTACACCCCGCCCTGTATCGTAAAATTACTGGTAGAAATGCTGATGCCGTTCAAAGGCAGCGTCTATGATCCCTGCTGCGGCTCCGGCGGCATGTTCGTCCAGGTAGAGAACTTCCTCCTGGCCCACCAGGGGCGGTTAGACGATATAGCGATTTACGGGCAGGAGTCCAATGCCGCTGCCCACCGCCTCTGCCGAATGAACCTTGCCATTCGGGGCCTCGACGCCGCCAATATCCAATGGAACAACCAGGGCAGCTTCTTAAACGACGCCCATCCCCACCTCAAAGCCGATTATATCCTGGCCAACCCGCCCTTTAACGACAGCGACTGGAACGGACAACGTTTGACAAACGACCCCCGCTGGCAACTGGGAATCCCACCGAACCATAACGCCAATTTTGCCTGGCTGCAGCACATCGTGTATCACCTCTCCCCGGTCGGGACCGCCGGCGTCGTTCTTGCCAACGGTTCGCTAACAACACAAAATAAAAATGAGGAACCTATTCGCAAAAAAATGGTGGAGAATGGTATTGTCGAATGCATCGTTAGTCTGCCGGACCGCTTGTTTTACAATACCGGCATCCCGGCCTGTTTATGGTTCCTGGCCAATAATGAAAAACAAAAAAAGGGGCCCGCATCACAAATACTTTTTATAGAGGCCCGTTTCCTGGGGCGGATGATATCCCGGAGATACCGGGAACTAACAGATGACGATATCGACGCCGTCGCCGGTGTATACCACCGCTGGCGCGATAGTGACAGCCAATATGAAGATATACCCGGCTTCTGCAAATCCGCTCAACTAAAGGATATCATCCATCAGGAATATCTCCTGACCCCGGCCCGTTATGTGGGTATTGCCGGCGCCGAAGAAAAAGAAGACAACATCATACCATTTAAACAAAAAATAAAACAACTAGCCAAAGAATTCACAATCCTTATAAAAAGGGGGGAAGAGGTGGATCGGGTCATCATGGAAGGTTTAAAAAACATTGAGCTTTTGGAAGAATAATCCATGAAAAAAATAAATAATTCAAAATCCCAGTGGCAAGAGACCCGTTTGGGCGACCTAATCCAGGTCACTCATGGGATATACCTTAGCAGTAGTTTTTTTTCCGATGGTCCCACGGCTTCTATCCTGTTGACCCCGGGCAATTTTAAAATCGGCGGCGGCTTCGACGGTTCCAATATAAAGTATTACGATGCGGCCCGCGACCCTGTACCAAAAAAGTACATAATTGAGCCTAAGGTGCTGGAACAGACGGTCATGTGCCTTTTCCAATATTGGTTCACGCCTTACCGGCAGCAGCCTTCGAAACCGTTGTCCGCTTTCGGGAAAATCGTATGCGGTAAAACACCATCCAAAAAAGAGCATAACTATTTTGGCGGCCCGCTGCCGTTTATAAAGATCCCTGACTTAAGGGGTCAGGTATATATTACCCATACCGGTGATTCTCTCAGTTATGAGGGGGCCGCCACCCAGCCCAGTAAGCAAATCCCCCCTAATTCCATATGTGTAAGTTGTATTGCCGTCATAGGATTGACCGCGCTTACAAGCGCCTGGTGTCATACCAATCAGCAGATCAATTCCATTATTCCCCATCATCATTGGAACCGGTATTATCTTTATTGTTATCTTAAAACCATTGGGCCGGAGTTAGAAGCGCTCAGCGCCGGGGGAACAATGACTTTGAATATAAACACCAGGTTATTTTCCCGGCTTCAAATCCCGGAAGCGCCGCAGGCAATGCTGGAGAATTTTTACCAGGCCGTTCATCCCATTTTCAATCGCATCCTTTTAAATATTCGTTGTAAGGAACGATTAATAAAACTCAGGGATACTTTGCTGCCCAGGTTAGTAACCGGTAAAATAAAAATAAGGGCCGGGAAAGTTTCTAAATGAAAACTTCCACTGTGGTCCTATTTCCCACATAAACTTCACTGTAAATCTGCTTTGTCAAATATTATCAAAACCTTGCTCGTTCAAAAAATGGGGGGTTACCAGTAAAATGAATAATATATATTTGATTTATATTTATTACCTTTTGCCTGGTTGAGCTTCTTAGCTAAAAAAACCCGCGGGATTGTTTCTTTTCCGACTGGACTTTTTTAAAGTTGAGACTTAGTGTATAATATTTCCTTCAAAACCGACAGGTCGACTGGCCAATAGGAGGTTAAAGTTATGTTTAATCCGGATCGGAAAAAAGTATTTTTAATCGTTATGGGGTTGTTGTTTTTCTTTTTCAACGCGGCCGCGGTCCTGGCCCAGGAAAAGGAAGGTGGAGATGAAATCGAGGAATTCACAAAATTCATCAATCGAAAACGAATCAATGCGGCTTATATTATTGTAGGCCGGGATATGTTCAATTTCGGTCGTTTGAACAGCTATCTCACCGAGGGGGGGTTCCCTGGCGTACCTGAGAATTATTTTACCGTAGGTTTCGGCGGTCATTTGATTTTCGATAAGCTGGTGCTGGGCCTCGAATTACAGAGCACTTTGAGAAGAAGCCGGAGCAGTACGAAAGAATTTATTACCGCGGTTTCCGCCAAATATGGCCTGGTAAATGCCGGGTATCTGCTGTATTCGAAAAAAGGATTGATGATGTATCCGCTCATGGGTTTGGGCGTTGGAAGATTGGCATTAAAAGTCAGTGAAAATAATATTCATTCGTTCCAGGATATCACCGTTAACCAGGCAAGCAGCGAGTCCATTACCCGCAGTTTACTGTTGAATATAGGGTTCGCCGTGGATTATTTCTATAAGTTCAATAAAAAGAAAAAGGGGAAAAACAACCTGGTGCTGGGGCTCCGGGCGGGGTGTCTTATTTCGGCCTCCAAATGGGATTGGCGTGTGAATGGCGTCCGGGTCGGGGATGGTCCCACTGCGGGGCTTACCGGTCCCTATATCCAGTTAACCATCGGTATGGGTGGTTGGATCGAAAAACTTATAACCCAGGCTATTTAAAATTCTTTTCTTCCGTTTCGTTCAATTGATCCAGGCGTTGTTGGTGTCTGTTGCCTGCGAATTCCGTATTCAGCCATTTTTCCACGATGCGCAGTGCCAGTTCCGGGGCGATGACGCGGGCGCCCATATTCAGGACGTTGGCGTTATTATGTTTCCTGCTCATTTCAGCGGTATACAGGTCATTGCACAAAGCCGCCCTGACATGTTTGAATTTGTTGGCGATGATGGACATGCCCAATCCCGAGCCGCAAAGAAATATCCCTTTTGAATTTCCCGGGTTTGCCGAAATTTTTTCAGCCGCTTTTGCGCCGAATTCGACCCAGCTAACCGGTTCGGCGGATTCGGGGCCCAGGTCTTCGACAGGCAGGTTATTATCCAGGAGGTAGTTTTTAATTATTTCCTTTAGCATGAAACCCGCATGGTCGGAAACGAGATAAATAGTCATTTGAATCTCCCTATTTGGAATTTTCGTTATAGGTTGATATTTTAAATGAATTCGCCGGAAAATTCAATCTTTTGCGTGGAAATTTTTGTCTGCCCGCGAATTAAACGAATGAAAGTAAAGCACGAAGCACGAAATCCGAAACAATATCAAAATTCAAATTTTCAAAATTCCAAACAAAAAAAGGCTGAATCCGGAAAGCCCACGGAAAAACAGGAAACGAGGAGGAAAAAATGGGAACAGGGAAGAAATATTACATAGAATATCCCGGCATAGAGGTCACGGTCTTTTCTTGTCGATCTGGTCAAGATAATAGCGCAAATAAAAAAGAACATCGGTGACCATGTGATTTTTTACCCATGCCTTCAACTTCCCATCTAATATCTCCCCCATTCCATGTAAAATATATTTCCGATCAACTGCCTCGATAAACTCGATACATTTGGGAATATACTCCTTTAACTTCATCCCGGTTCTCAATCGGACAATCTCGTCTTTTATACTCCATCCCGCTTTCAAAAAAAAACAGATGTCGAAAATATCCCTGTTGGCCATACCTGTCCTTTCGGTTAACGCTACTAATTTGTTGGCAGCCATATACTCTTTTTTCATTACCAATATGGGAACGCCAAGGTATTGCTTAATCTCATACTCATTGGGGATGTCTACCAACGAAATCTCGATTTTAATATTTCGCTCCTCTTCTCCATAAGAAAGTAGAAAAAAAATGGTGTTTCTTTTAATATAATCATCCTTTATCTTCCCGTATTTGTTTACAATTTTTTTTACTGAACGGTAAACAAAATCCGTCCTGGAAACATCCAGGAGATTAAAATCCAGGTCTACCGAAAATCGGGGCAATTCGTAAAAAAGATATAATGCGGTCCCACCTTTAAAGCCGAGGAGCGATGACAATTCGAAATTCGAATAAATGTCTTTCAAGATTTTTATCATGAACAAACGATGGGTTTGAATGTCGATCATTTGAAAATTCCTCTTACTCTTTTTTCAAGATTTAAATTCTCATAAATAGGGAGAATTTTTAAAATTTTTTTCCTGTCCAGTTTGCCTATGTAATCCACATAAAAATTTCGGTTAAGATATAAAATGTCCAAAAATGCTCTCTCTTTCCCTGCCATGGTAAAATGGGGCCTGAACTCCAGGCCTTCCGGGGAGGTTAATATCGACTCTTTTACCTTCCTGTATCTCAGGTTGTAATTACCGACCCGAATCTCTCTTGAAAGATAGGATGCAACAGTAATGGTTTCATCGTATTGGAAAACCAAGCCCTCTTTGAAAAGAACGAATTCAAAACCAATGTAGGCCGGGGGGTAAATTTTAATAGCCAGTTCGAGGGGGTCGTAATTGTCTTTCGCATATACCCCACGGCGAACCTGCGAGATCATATTTTTTTTTACGTAGTAATGGACTGCTGCTTTCAGATTGTCAAAATTGCTTTCCTCCAGGAGTACGGAAAGCTCCTTTAGGGTAAATACCGTTTGCCCAGCTTGATGAATTACTACGTTAAAATTCTTTTTCATTTCATTTCATCCGTGAACTAAAGGTAAGAATTTTTATTACCTTTGGTTCACGTTTATTATACCCGAATTACTTCCCGGATGTCAAATCCGATTCCTTAATACCCATTGTTAAGGATAATTCTTGACTGTCACCTTCTCCTTGGTGTTTCTTTGTGCCTTGGCGCCCTGGTGGCTATTTTATAAACTCCCAGGCATTTCGATGAACAATGCCGTTCCGGTTCCCAAGGTTCATCTCGTCCAGTGAAACCACTATTTTCTCAAAATGGTCGTCGATAGACGCCAGGTTCCCGAATTCCCTTTCCGCCACCGATTCATCGGCCAGGAGGTAACAAACCTGGATATATTTTTTCATATTATCCTTTTCCGCGATAAAATCGATCTCTTTGTCCCTGAAAGTTCCACTGTATACCCTGTATCCTTTCCTTCTCAAATCAAGATATACCAGGTTTTCAAGATACTTTCCCACGCCGAATTCAAACGATGAGGATAAAAAATATTTAAACCCCAGGTCATTGAGATAATATTTCTTATCGCCGCTGAGAATCCGTTTCCCCTTTATGTCGTAACGGTCTACCTCATGAAGAAAATACGCTTCTTTCAAATAATCGATATAATTCCCGATGGTATCGCTGTTGGTCTTATAACCGGAACTTCTCAAATGGTTGACCACCGAATTGACCGAAAAAAGACTCCCGATGGAATCGATCATAAAGTTTAGTAATTTTTCCAGCAAATAAACATCCCGCACATTGTGGCGCCTGACAATATCTTTCAGCACAATGGAATCTTTTAAATTCAGAAGATAATTCTTTTTGATTTCTTCGTCTTCAAAATTACAACTCTCAGGGACGCCCCCATTTTTAAGATAACGCATAAAGGATTCCCTGTTCCTCTCAAGACCGATAAAACCGGTATACTCTTCATAACTGAAAGGGAAGACCTCGAAACAGATATACCTCCCGCTTAAATAGGTCGAAAGCTCGGTGGAAAGAAGGTTGGCGTTGGAACCGGTAATAAACACTTCGTAATCGGAGGTGTAATCCTGGGAAAAGGAATTGACCACTTTTTCCCACTCCCTGATTTCCTGGACTTCATCAAGAAAAATATATACCTTTCCTTCGGGTTTCATGCTCGCCCGGTATTCATTGACTACTGCTAACAACACCTCATTACTATTGATGAAATCCAGTTCGGCGATATCCTTGTTGATATAAAGAATATTTTTCCGGGGCGTCCCCTCTTTTTCGATAAGATGATCGATAATCATCCGCAGCAGATAGCTCTTGCCGACCCTTCGCTGCCCCAGGATCACTTTTACCAGTTTATTATTCAGATAACCGGCGATTTTCGCCGTATAAGTTTTCCTGTAATAACCGGTCTTAATGGTCTCATTGCCCCAGAAATTATATTTTTTTAAAATGTCCATCATCGTATTCACATTCATATCTTCACCGCCATGTTTCAGGTTTCCACCATTATACCTGAAACTTTTGCGAAAATCAACCGTTTCTTCAGGTATACCTGAAACTTTTGCATCCTACTCCTCCCCCCCCCGCCCCCCCACCCCGGCCGAAATCACTTAATAATGAATTTTTTGGGCGAACCCTGTCCCGTTATTTCCAAAAAAGTATAAAGATTTATAAATCTTTACAAGATAATAGGGGAATAATACTATAATTATTCCTTAGCCAAGGAGGAAAAAGCCATGAGTAAGATAGCGATAGTGATAATGTTATTAGCAGTATTTTTTGCGGCGGCTGCCAATGGGATACAGGCCGCCGACCTGTACGTAACCGCGACAGCGGACCAGGTACCCGGTTCACTGCGGGCAGCGATAACCACAGCCAACAGCAATGGTGAAAACGACGCCATTCATTTGCCGGCCGGGTTATACCTTTTGAAGGGAACCGCGGATGAAGATGGAAATATAGGCGGCGACCTGGATATCGACAACGGGCAGGCTATTACCATCCTGGGCGAAGGTGTAAAAAATACCTTTATCGATGGAAATCACCTGGATAGGGTAATCCATATTTTGAGTGGAACCGTTTCTATAAGCGGCGTTACCATTCAAAATGGAAAAACCGGCGATGGGGATGATGAAGGAGAGAAAGGTGGGTATGGCGGGGGCGTCTACAACTGTGGTAAGTTAAACCTAACGGATTCTTCGATTGTTGATAATCGCTGCGGTACTGGATATAAGGGGTATTATTATCCGGGACATATCGGTTGCCCGGGGAGCGGCGGCGACGGTGGTGGAATTTATAACATCGGTACACTCACTCTTACCCGGTGCACAATTAAGAATAATTTAGCCGGGCAATGTGGGCGGTCCTTCTATGATTGTCCAGGGACCCATGGCGGCCACGGCGGCGGGATTTACAACGGCAGCGCCGGTTCCCAGAAGTTGCTGAACTGCACAATTAGCAATAATGGAAGTGGGGATGGCTATGGAGAGGGATGGGATGAAGATGATTCCAACAATGGCGGAGAGGGCGGCGGCATCTATAACAGCGGTTCCCAGGAACTTATTAACTGTCGGATAAACGGGAATCATACCGGGATAGGCTACAGTGGAAGATGCGGTTACGGTGGGGGGATATACAATAGCGGTAGTTCGATTATCAAAAACAGTTTTATCATTAATAACACAACCTATAACGAGGAAAACGAGGAAAACGACTACTTGAGCTTAAAAGGCAATGGCGGTGGTATATATAATTCAGGGTCATTAACTATCACCGACGGAACCATCGATAGGAATTCTACAGCGCACGGCGGCAGCGGCGCCGGGATCCACCACCAGGGCGGTACCGTTACTCTTATTCGTTGTTCCATCACCAATAATAGTTCCGGGGACGGCGTAACTTATTATTTATATAATCCACAGCAAGGCGGAAATGGGGGAGGTATTTTTAATAATAGTACCATGAAACTTACCAATTGTACTGTTGGCGGTAATACGACGGGTACAGGGGTTGTTGTAAATTATCATCCAACAGGTGGGAATGGCGGCGACGGCGCAGGAATCTGCAACAGCGGCAGCCTGACGCTCGGAAATTCGACCGTTTGTCAAAATCTTACCGGCGCCGGTGGAATGGGCGCTGATAAAAAAGGCAGACCCGGGAACGGCGGCGGTATTTGCAATTTATCCGGTACTGTTCAACTTAAAAATACCATCGTTGCCAATAACGCCGCCGCAACCGGGGGCGAAAGCGAGGACGCCTGGGGAACTCTTAGCTCCAATGGCTATAACCTTATTGAAAATACCACAGATTGCACCATTACAGGGATACTCACCGGGAATATCACCGGCGTCGATCCCTTGCTGGGTCCCCTGGCAAAAAATGGCGGTCCCACCCAGACTTACGCCTTACTCCCGGGCAGCCCGGCCATCGATGCCGGGAATAGTTCCGGCATCTCCACGGACCAGCGCGGCTATACCAGGCCGGTAGACATCGCTGGAATCCCCAATGTAAGCGATGGTTCCGATATCGGCGCATATGAACTGGAATATGTCAACCTTATAACCATCTCCGGAACCATAACCTATGGCGGAAAAGGACTGGCCGGTGCGACCCTGACTTTCTCCAACCAGGGCGGAACCACCGCTGCCGATGATGACGGCAATTACTCCCAGGCGATTTCCAGCGGTTGGACCGGAACCGTCACCCCGTCCCTTCCCAATTATGTTTTTACACCCACCAGTCGAAGCTATACCAATGTAACCGCGGCGCAACAGGGCCAGGATTATTCAGCCGCTGCCATCGATCCACCCCGGATAGCGCTTGATCGCACGCAATTGAACTTCGGCGCCGACGTCGCCGGCCGCCAAACCGGTATGCAAACCCTCACTATCGCCAACAGCGGCGGTGGATTATTAACCTGGTCCATCAGCGACAAAGCCCAATGGCTGAATTACACACCCACATCGGGCGCCGGCCCGGCAACAGTAACCGTAACTGTCGATCCCACCGGTTTATCCGCCGGGACTTACACCTCGGCCATTCTTGTCGAATCCCCGACGGCAGCAAACTCCCCCAAAGCCGTGCCGGTAACGCTGACGGTCTATAACGCCGATGCAGTCAACCCACCCTTCGGAAGTTTCGATACTCCCCTGGAAGGCGCCACTGTAACCGGGAGCATACCGGTTTCCGGATGGGCAATCGATGACATCGGGATAGAAAGCGTCAAAATCTATAGATCCCCGGTAGAAAGCGAAGGCAGCGACTGGATATATATCGGGGACGCCATCAGGGTAGATGGGGCGCGGCCGGATATTGAAACTCTTTATCCCGTGTACCCGGAGAATTACAAAACCGGATGGGGGTATATGCTTTTAACCCACTCCCTGCCCAATGGCGGAAACGGCGCATATACATTGTTCACAAAGGCAACCGATATGGAAGGAAACGAGGTCACATTGGGTTCAAAAACCATTACCATCGATAACGCCCATGCGTTCAAACCCTTTGGCGCCATCGACACCCCCATTCAAGGCGGAACCGCTTCAGGGAAAAATTACGTAAATTACGGCTGGGCATTGACTCCGCAACCCAATGCGATTCCATTTGACGGCTCCACGATCGATGTGGTAATCGATGGTGTGGTAAAAGGAAATCCGGTATATAATGTTTACCGTTCCGATATTGCAACCTTATTCCCCGGGTACGCCAATTCCGATGGGGCCGGCGGTTATTACTATATCGATACCACAAAACTTAAAAACGGTCTGCACACCATTGCCTGGATTGTTTCAGACAGCGGTGGAAATAGCGACGGCATCGGGAGCCGGTATTTCTCAGTTTTGAATACCGGGGCAGGGGAAAAAGGAAGAGCGGAAAAAGATGAATCCCGTAGGGGCGAACCCCCGTGTTCGCCCGTTTTTGATCCGTGTTCGCCCGTCTTTGATCTGTGTTCGCGCTCACTCACCTTTGATGAAATAATAACCGTTGAAATCAAAGAACTCGAACGAGTGGAAATAAACCTCTCCGCTGAAGGTGTGTTTGAAGGATATTTAATCGTTGGCGACCAATTAAGAGAATTACCCATTGGTTCGACGCTTGACACAGATAGGGGTATTTTCTACTGGCAGCCGGGCCCGGGTTTTGTCGGAGAGTATTGTTTGGTATTTATCGGGATAGATGACGATGGACGGGACACCAGGAAGAATGTCATTGTTAATATAAAGCCTAAACAATAAGATCAAACGAGGTTAGGTTCTATTACGTAGAGCCTGACCCGGTTAGGGGAAGATGAATCGTGGCGGAAATTGGCTGTGGATGAGCGGGACGATATCCGGAAAAAATCCGGTATTACCGATGTCCCGGCCCTGGACATGGCGGAACATGAGCAATTGGTTAAAATGGTGAAGGGTTATCCTTTCCATTGGTGGCAGAATAGTATCGATGAGTTGTCCGGTAGGGTGGACAGGGCGCGTGAGATGGCGTCCAGGTTATGGGAACCCAGGTCCCAGGCTGTTGATATTCCCAGGCGGACGTTGAAATCGGAAAAGGATATTCAAGAATGGTTAAACGATGTGGAGAAAGCTCTGAAAGAAGCGTTATCCAAAGGTCCGGTGATTATTCGCTAATAATTGATAAATGAACCTCAAGGAAATAAAAGGGCAGACACACTTGAGAAGAATTTAAGATCCAAATTAGAACGTACCATCCAGGACGAAGGGGAGATTGCTGAAAAGGCTGCGGAAGACATTCTCTTTCAATATGGGGCGGCTGAACCGGAACCCCCTATTCATTTAACAGGGACTGAAATTGAATTACGCGACAAACTTCGTATTCACGCCCGGCAACTGGGCGATCCCATCGATGCCGTCTCGCAACCTAACCAATGCATCCGCTTAAAAGAAGAAATCGCTTATGAACACTGGCACCGCATGCTTTTTGCCCGGTTTCTCGCCGAAAACCATTTATTAATGGAGTACGGGACAGGCGGGAAAGCATACTATCTCAGCGATTGGATCAACCGCCGCAAAGAAGATGCAGCCAACAATGTGGACGGCGCAGAGGAAAAACTCAAGGCGGCCCAGGACCTGAAGAAAAAATTGGAACTGATCCGCACGGGTGAGAATCCGAATGATATCTTTGTGCGTTGGAAACCCCTTGAAAAGCAGCCGGTGGGTTGGGACCCGGACCTAAACGACGGCGTTCGTTTGAACATACGTCGCTTTATGACCGTCCCGGATTTGGGCAAAAAAGGCGCCGGGGTACTCAAAGATAAACCCAATATCGATTGGAAAAAAGCCCGCGGCAAAGATGTGGAGACAGCGCCGTGGTATCATTTATTTAAAGGGGATCGAATCAACGATCATCATCTCTCCCTGGCAGAGAAGCAGAAGGCTAGGGACAGATAAAAAAGGAGGTTAAAATCTCCCTCAGAAGTGACGTAAAAGTTTCGGATTGCCGGAAATAATATCGATGGACGATCCTGCAAAATCACCATCGTCTGTTAAAAGAAATAACCTCTTCGCCTGACAAAGCTTTTCAATGTGTAAGTCGTTGAAATCAATCGATTTCTCCTCTAAATTACCGATTAATTCTTCGATATCCTTCTTCTCATATTGAAGGTTGACGACAGAGCTCCATTTTAAAATTTTATTTTCCACGGTTGATGAGATTAACCGGAGTATTTCCTTAAAGTCTTCTGTCTTCTTATAGTCTCTTTTAAACTGGAAATCTTGATCTCTCTTATTATTTGCGTTATTCTCCATGTAGTTAGCGTATGCAATCCTCTGGAAGCGGTTAATAAATTCCGATAGGACAGCGATATCGACATACATTTTATTATCTGATTGAATGAGATGATTGAAAGCCCGGGAGTATTTTCTAATGATTTCTTCCCTTGAATTGCTGATGGGGCAAAAAAGATAAATCCAGATGTTGGCATCCAGGAAAATATCCTTACCGTTTAAATTTTGAATTTCGTTGGTATCGATTCGTAAAGCCATTTTCTTCACTCACCCAGGATTTCATTTTCGATTTTTTCTATCTTTTCCTTGTTTTTGTAGTAGGCCTTTGCCGTGTCCGTAACCTTTTTTAAAAGAAGCTTATCATCATCCGCAATATCTTTGACCGATAAGCTCGCTTTAATTTTCCCCTGGGGAAAAAGACCATATAACCGGCCTACTGCCGTATTTAAAAAAGCGGAAGTTACCATCTCCACGTTAAGGAAGGAGATAACCGCTTTATTGTTTTGTTCAAGGATTTTTTTCAGGACTTCCAATACCTTTTCACCGTCTTCCACATCTACACAGAAGCTGTTGCCTACAATGGCATAAATATTAACCTCGATTTCTTGCATGGTATCCTCCTCTAAAAAATGTCCTCATCGTGAATGATTTCATCTGTTAAAACATACTGCATCGGGTCGTCGGTTTTTATACAAATATTGACCGCTGTACCGGGGAATTCGCTGCTGAAAGTTCGTTTATCGATCCCTGCCGCGGAAAGCTCCCAGAATCCATTGTTTGAAATGACCTGGATTCTCCCCTTATTCAAAGTGATAAAGTGCTTCAGGATGGCCAACCCCAAGCCACCGGAATCGTTAGGCTTTGTGCTATTCCCTTCTTGCATTGCCCATTCGATGGCATCGACCGCCGAGATTGAGGTTCTTAAATATTGACTGATCGGGTTCCTCATCCCTATCCCCAGGTCGGTTATTGTAAACTCAATTTTATGCTTTGTTTTGAAAAATTGGCCGCAAGTGAAAATCCCTTCTTTTGTGTTACTGTGCATGGCCGCATTAATAAAAATCTCATAAATTCCTTCGGTGATTTTTTTCTTCAATCTATCGCTCATTCCAGGTATTTCTGATTTCCCCATCAATTCTTCCCGGATATATTCGCTAAAAAAACGACTGTGGTTGGGAAAGAGTTTCATGTACTGGATGGTGGTATGATAATAATCAGGTAGTCGGGGAAATCCCAGGAAAGAGAGGAACCCATTTCGTTGAAGGGTTTTTTTTACTTCATCGTTAATGTGGAATAATCTTATCCCATTGAAGGAATTTTGCAACTTCTGGAATATGGCGCCTATGATGGAGCAAGTGTTAGCCGCTATAAAATCGACATTACCGAATGAGATGTCAATCGTTTGATAGGCTTTGTCCTTATTTTGGCGATAGAAATCAACCAGGAAATTATAACTTCGGTAGTCGTTTTCAATATTTTCAAAATCTATCAATCGTTCAACCTCTCAGGAAAAATTTTCTCAAACATCTTCGACTTCCTTATATCATACTGGTGCAGCGATCTATATTATAACATAAAAAAAGTGCTCACGCATCCCCACCCAAAAGAATATTTCGGTTGGAGTAAGGAGTTGGTGGAAAGGCCAGGCACGCCTGTACCATTTTTACCTCTTTTTTCATCTTGCCATTCATGGTATAATAAAAAATGATCCCGGATATTGAGATTTGTAGAGAACAGGCATTGCCTGTTCCAACGCTAAACAAATGAAAATAATAGAGAGATTAAGCGAAGCGATACGTAAGACAGGCAATTACAACAAAGACGCGCAGGTCGCGCCGGCTTGCATCCTATGGCCGGATAAAGACCGGCAATGGGAACCCCTTATCCCCCGCCTGCTCATGGAATTACCCGAATTACTTGTTTACGGCGACTACGATCCTTCGAAATGAACCGGCCCGGCCATCTGGCTCAAATACGCCATCGCCAATCAAAACATCTCTACATCCAGTGCATCTCCAAAAGGCCACTTCATCCCCATCATCTACCTCCCCGGTATCGAAATGCAAAATCTTCAACCCAACGAACAATGCCCAACGCCACTCAAGCCCCTGGTAGAATTGCAATTCCGGGGCGAAATATGGACGCAACCCAACGGCCATGATTGGACAGTACACGCATTTCTCACCGCCTACCCCGGCGGCCCCGAACCTGGACATCTCCGACAACCCCAAAACCATCCGGGCAATGCTCCGCAATCTCGATTACCTCAGCGAAGAAAGTATCGAACCGCTCTTAAAAAAACACCTGGACTGCCATTATTTTAACGAACTCTCCATGGACGGAGATTGGCAGCGCAATCTACTCCAATTCCTGGATAATAACGAAAAATACCGCTCCACCCGCGGCGAAACCGAATGGCAAAGCTTTGTCGAAACCTGCAAAAACCAGGAGGCCATATATACCGCCCAACAATTCCATAACCAACTCAACCAACCGGCTGGGAAGTAATCCCACCAATGAAGAAGGCTTCGCTTCCAGATTTGTTCATCATGAGGGCGCGTTCACGCCCTCACCCGTAGACCATGAAAATGTAGTCCGTGTTTGTCCGTGTTCGTCCGTGGCTACTTTATTTTCATGGCAGATGCCTATGGCCGGTGAAACAATTCATCTAATTGCGGGCCTGAATTGTTTAATGCCTCGCGGATCTTCTTCAACCTGTAACCGATATCTTTCAATAAGTCTTTTCTGCTCATCCTAACCTCACCGTGTTTTAAACTGATTTTAAAACCTCATTATACTCCAGTCGGAGCAAATATGCAACTTTTTAATGGAGTATCGCTTCGTCTGGAACTTTATATGAATCCAAAAAATCTCTATATGCAACAAGATGATGCCCATATGCGCCATAATGAACCGTAAATTCCTCTTCAGGATATTTATATGCATCTTATTGAAGCAGATATGCTTCAATAAGATCAAAAATTTGGTTTCACTGAAGTTTATATGCTCCATGATGAACCGACAGACCATCTCATTGTCGCACATATGAATCTCATTAAGCAAATAATATAAGATTATGGCGCACATACAGATCACATTGATGCATTAATGGATGTACAGGAAGCATATAGACATCTTGGTTAATCGATCGGATAGCAAAAGGATGCATATATAACTCTCGTTGATGCATATATATATTTTCACAACCCAAACGGATAAGAAATTGATGCATATAGGTAAAACTCCGCTCCCTCGTCGAAAGAGAAATAGTATAAAGATTTATAAATCTTTACAAAAAAATCGGGGAATAATAGTATAATTACGCCTGATTCATTAACCAGGAGGAATTATGAAGAAAAAAATGATATCGACTATTGTGGCATTTACGGTGCTACTATTATCAGGGTTTATTTTTGGCGCCATCCCTGCGTCGGAGCGAGCGGCATTGATCGCATTGTACAACAGCACAAACGGGGATAACTGGGCCAACAAAACGGGTTGGAAGACTGCCCCTTTGGATACCGATGGGTTCGCCATGCCGGGGACTGAAGGAAGCTGGAACGGAATAACTGTTACCGGAGATCATGTGACAAAGATTAAAAAGATATCCCACAAACTAATCGGCCACATCCCTTCTGAATTAGGTAATCTCAGTCAACTGGAAGAGATTTGTCTGGGTAACACCATAGATTATATTGAAGAGATATGGAACCACCTGAGCGGCAGCATCCCTCCCGAATTAGGAAATCTCAGTAATTTGAAGAGGCTTGATCTGAATTATAATCAACTGAGCGGCAGCATTCCCGTTGAATTAGGAAACCTCAGCAATTTGGAATATCTTAACCTCCAGGATAACCAATTGAGCGGCAGTATCCCCACTCAATTGGGCAATCTCGGTAACCTGGGCTGGCTTGTTCTTCACAGAAACCAACTGGGCGGCAGCATCCCCCCTGAATTGGGAAATCTCAGTAATTTAGAATATCTTTACCTTGGCGGTAACCAACTGGGCGGCAGCATCCCTTCTCAATTGGGCAATCTCAGCAATTTGCTAAGTCTTGGCCTGAGCGAGAACCGACTGAGCGGCGTTATCCCATCAAGTTTTTTAAATTTTACACGAATTTCCTCATTATTTATTTATCAAAACTGCCTTTCGGCAACGGACCCGGTGCTTATTGCCTGGCTGGATATCCATGATCCGTATTGGCATACCGAACAAGATCGATGTGACATACCCGAAATTGCCTTAAACAGGACCACACTGAACTTTGGCGCCTATAATCCAGGGATATCTCTCCCCCCCCAAACGGTACTGATCGGCAATAACGGGACCGGTACATTGAACTGGGAAGCTTCCGGCGACGCCGCCCCATGGCTCTCGTTTACTCCAACTTCAGGAACCGGCGACTCAGTGCTTTCCGTGTCCATCGATCCTTCCGGTTTAGCTGTTGGCGATTATACCGGGGAAATCACCATATCCGATCCCAATGCCTCCAATTCTCCACAAACCGTCGCTGTCTCGCTGCACGTCTATGACCAGGGACAAACCGCTGCGCCATTTGGTGAATTCGCGACTCCACTGGATGGTTCTTCCGTATATAATAGTATCCCGGTTACCGGGTGGGTCCTTGACGATATCGGGGTTGCAACCGTGAAAATATACAATGGCGACGCCTATACCGGCGACGCCGTATTGGTGGAAGGCGCCCGCCCGGATGTAGGGGCGGCATACCCAACCTATCCCAATAACTATAAGGCCGGATGGGGATATATGCTTTTAACAAACTGTTTACCCAATGGCGGAAACGGAACATACACTTTCACCGCCAAAGCAACCGATATGGAAGGAAACGAGGTCACATTGGGTTCAAAAACCATTACCATCGATAACGCCCATGCGGTCAAACCCTTTGGCGCCATCGACACCCCAATCCAGGGCGGAACCGCTTCGGGGGAAAATTTTATAAATAACGGCTGGGCATTGACTCCTCAACCCAACAGTATCCCGGTGGACGGTTCCACGATTAATGTGGTTATCGATGGTGTGGTTAAAGGGCATCCCATATATAATGTTTACCGTTGGGATATCGCCTGGTTTTTTCCCGGGTACGCCAATAGCAATAATGCGGCCGGTTACTATTATATCGATACCACGAAATTAGCAAACGGCGTTCACACCATTGCCTGGACTGTTACCGACAGCGCTGGAAATAGCGATGGCATCGGGAGCCGCTATTTCAGCATCCAAAATACAGGATCCAGTGATCAGGGGGCAGGGGGAAAAGGAAGCGAGGAAGCGAGGAAGTGTGCGCCCGCGTTTGATCCTTCTTCGCGCTCACTCGTCTTTGATGAAATAAAAACTGTTGAAATCCAGGAGCTTGAACGTGTGGAAATAAATCTTTCCGATGAAGGGGTTGCACCCCAGGCGATAAGGGTTGAAGGATATTCAGTGGTCGGCGACCAATTGAGAGAATTACCCATCGGTTCGACTTTAGACAAAGAGAGGGGTGTTTTCTATTGGCAGCCCGGGCCAGGTTTTGTCGGTGAGTACCGCCTTGTATTTATCGGCAAGGATGACCAGGGCCAGGCCACCAGGAAGAATATCGTTGTTAATATAGAACCTAAACAATAATCCCGAAGAAAAGAGCAAGTCCACAGATTACACGTTACAACGATTTTCACTGATTGTTTTTATTAATCTGTGTTAATCGTTGTAACGTGTAATCTGTGGACCCTCTTTATGTTATAATTACCCCATGAAAAAAAAACACAAATGGTATCTATTATTGGCAGGAGTTCTTATTTCCACCTCATTATTATTCTATGCGTTGCAGGTGGTTATTTTCAAAAGAGTCCCCGATACGCTCTTTTACTTGCTCCAGGACATAGCGTTTCTTCCCATTTCGGTTTTGATCGTGACCCTGATCGTGGATAACCTTTTGAAAAATCGAGAAAAACGCTCCTTACATAATAAATTGAATATGGTGGTGGGAACTTTTTTCAGTGAAATGGGTCGTCAACTCCTCAAAATGATGATTGCCTTTGACCACAATTCCGTAGAACTGATGAATACCTTAAATGATAAAACCTGGCCTGACGAATTCGCAAAAAGCGCCCTGGGGGGAATTAAAAACCATCCTTTCCAATTGGATTTGAAGCGCAGCGACCTTGAGGGATTAAAAATCTTTCTCCTGGAAAAGCGTGAATGTTTGATGCGGATGCTGGAGAATCCCAATCTCCTGGAACACGAGAAGTTTACAGACCTTTTATGGGCGGTTTCCCATTTGACTGAAGAGTTGGCGCTGCGAGAAAACCTCCAACAATTGCACACGAAGGATGAGGAACATTTGGTCCTGGACCTCAAGCGCGCTTTTTACCATGTGATCATCGAATGGGTGGCTTATATGAAGCATCTAAAAAAAAATTACCCATATATCTTTTCTCTTGCGCAGCGGAACAGTCCATTTGAAAAGAAGCCCAAAATCGAAGTGGAGTAAATCAATTGCGGACAATGTGCCCCATGGAAACGAGGGGCTGTTCATACTCCTTCTGAAGCATCCAGGCATGAGAGGATAACTTTATAACGAACCGGCAGATCGCTGAATTAAGAATGGAAATGATAAGTTCGATTTTTTGAAGTTGTTTGCTCTTTGCGAAATCAATGTTCAGCGCCCCCGGCAAAGGAAGCACAATCGTCCCACAGTGGAAACCCACTTTAACGCAATTATACAACCCATCGGGCAGGTTTAAAGGGATAGGAGCATGGGACTCCCCTATCCACATCCCGTTATATATGATTTCTTCTTCCTGTGGTTCCGGGCTGGAGGAAGTGAAGGTAGGGATATGGCCGGTGATATCGTCAAGTATGATACCATTGGCTAACGGTTTATCTTCGTGAATCATCTCGAGATCATACGGGGCGTACGCGGAAAAATCGAACCCGTAAAACTCTTTCCAGGGACTCTCCAAACGGTAAAACCGGATTGGGAAAGACGCCCGGCCAAGGGCCGTGCGCGCTTTAATATGGCTGAGCAGCGCCAACCAGCTTGCGTCAGCCGCGCCCAGGAGATGGATATCTTTGTTTTGCGATAGTTCCAGCATAGGGACTTCTGAAAGAAACCGGGTATTGGTCAATCCTTCCTGGGCGGCTAGCTGCCGCATGGCCCTGGTCGCCCAGGGCGAGTGGTTAAGAATGGAAACGCTTTTAGCGCCGTTTCTTGCCGCCGCCAGGGCGGCGAACGACATGCTGCACCCGATCCATAAGCATTCCTGCCCCATGTATGCGCCGGACATTGCTTGCGCCCCAATGCGTTCTTCATCTGCCCCGGCAGGGTTCATGTTGGACGGGCTAGCTTCAATGGCCTGGCTAAAGGACGTTTCCTCCCTTTTCCCTTGTTCGACGCGGACATCGGTTCGAAAAGACGCTGTTGACGGTGAAATCTTTGTCTGAGTAAACGTTCCTGATACGTCATGGCCAGGGCCAACATCGATATCGGTAGGAAGAATCCACAATCCCTGGCCCCAGTGGGTGGGGGGAAGCCACGGCGCGGTGGACAGTAATACCGGCGGCGCGGTTTCACTAAACAACACATCGAACCACAAACCGAAACCGTTTAATAGGCCGGCCTGGTTAATGGCAAAGCGAAACGCCGCCCGGTAAGACCCGGCGTCGGATTCCTTTACGCCGTTTAAGTCAAGATCGATGATACAGGCCGGCTCCGCCAGGAACCGCGACGGATCGATTTGGGTGACCCACATTTGCGATGAAATGGTTTCCCGGAGGGTAGGAAAAGTTTTGCTGTCGATGCCGGCCACGTCCCCCAAAGGGGCCAGGAACAGCCGGGCCCGGTCGGGAAGCAGGATACCCCCGGGTTTAAGCCAGCGGTCCCGGGCGTACAATACCGCCGGAAGCATATCTTCCATTAACAGGAGACCGCCCATCCACTCTGAAACGATAACATCGACGGAATCGACGGGAAGCACGATATCCCGGATGTTGCCGGGTAAAAATTGCACGCGGTCTGCCAGGCCGTTGGCCCGGGCCACATCTTCGGCCCCGGGGGGGATATCCATGTCCACGGCCAGTACGAGTTTCGCGCCGGCCCCGGCGGCAAACAAAGACAATATCCCGGAGCCGCAGCCCACATCGAGGACGATTTTGTCCCGCACTACCGGGGCCAACGCCCCCCGATAGGCCACGCAGCGCACCCTGTCGCGCAGCATTTCCAGGTGTGTCCTCAAACTGTAATAAACACGGTCTTTATTTTCCATAATGACACAAGCACGAAGCACGAAATCCGAAATTCGAAACAAATTCAAAATATCAAATTCAAAATTCAAAACAAGTTAATTGCCGCCGGAGGCGGCGGTTTTTGTTTGGTTATTGTTTTTTTGATCATTAGATTTCTTAATAGGGTGTCCCCGCCGGGGACTTTCGAATTTCACGTAACGCGGTTTCGAATTTCGGATTTTTCTTTAATTTATGAATTAATCTTTTTCATTAATTCCTTTTCATCATCAGAGGCTTTCAATTTCAAGAAGATTTCGGGCCATTTTTCCTGGGTATCCAGGATAAAATCGATCAGTTCCCGTACCGCACCCCTGCCGCCATAACGCTTGGCAATATAATGCGAGATGCGTTTAATCAGCGGGTGGGCGTCCCCCACGGCCGCGGAAAATCCTACCATGCCCATGACTTCGGCGTCGCCGATATCATCGCCGATGTAAGCCACTTCCTCTTTTTTAAAATCATATTTCAGCAATAATTCATAAAAGGGCTGGGTCTTATCCACTACCCCATCATAGTAATCATCTATATGCAGTTCTTCAACTCTCTTTTTTACCGCTTCGGATGTTTTCCCGGTGATAACAGCCGTTTTAATCCCGGCCAACCCGGCAAAAATAATACCCGTACCGTCCTTCACATCAAACGATTTCAAAATAGTCCCGTCTGGCATGACAAAAAACCTGCCGTCGGAAAGGGTACCATCAACATCCATGATGATCAATTTCACTCTCTTAGCCAGTTCTTTTTGATCCATTATATCATCTCCGTCCGCCACAAATCATGCAAATGCAGTAAACCCTTCAATCGTTTATTTTCCAACACAACCAATGAAGTGATCAATTTACTTTCCATGATTTTTAAGGCTTCCACTGCAAGGTTGTCTTCTCCAATACACAAAGGATTCCCGGTCATACAATCGGCGGCGCTTGCCGATGTGAAATTAGCGCCTTTCAATAGATACCTTCTCAAATCGCCGTCCGTGATAACTCCCGTCACATTGAAGTCATCATCCATCACAATGGCGATGCCAAATTTTTTCTCACTCATAATGGGAAGCACCTCGGTCATTGGCATGGCAGATTTCACAATCGGGAGTTCCGCGCCCGTGTGCATCAGGTGTTTTACTTTTAACATTTTCTTACCGATGTTGCCGCCGGGGTGGTAATACCTGAAATCCTCTTCGCTGAACCCTTTCTTCTCCATCAGTGCGATGGAAATCGCATCGCCCACGGCCAGGGTAAGGGTAGTGGAAGTGGAAGGCACCAGCCCGATAGGACACGCCTCGTTTTCCACGCTGCAGTCGATAAAAATATCGCTCTCCCTGGCCAGCGAAGAGGTCGGGTTCCCTACCAATGAGACCAGCTTAACCCCGATGCGCTTGATAAAATCCAGTAACCGGAGCACTTCGAACGTTTCGCCGCTGGTAGATAACGCCATGACCACATCGTTATCGGCGATGATGCCGATATCGCCGTGAAGGGCGTCAGACGGGTGAAGAAATACCGCCGGGGTCCCGGTAGAGGTTAATGTCGCGGATATTTTTTTGCCGATAAGACCGGATTTGCCCATTCCCGTAACGACAACCCTGCCTTTGGCATCGTAAAGGATATTGACTGCTTGTTCGAACTCTTCCCCAATTCGCGATATGGCATTCTCAATGGCTTTTGCCTCGGCTGCCAGGACCTTCTTACCAATATCTGCGATTTTCATGAGGCTATATTATATAACTTTTTTAACTTAATTAAAAGGGGTTTTAAATTTTTTATGAATAAAGAATTGCTGCCATCGGAAAGGGCCCGCGGCGGGTCCGGGTGAACCTCCATAAAAATCCCGTCCGCGCCGGAAACAACACCGGATGCGGCAAGCATGGGCACATATTCCGGGTCGCCGCCGGTCATCCCGCCGGCCGCCGTGGGCCTCTGCACCGAATGGGTCACATCCAGGATCACGGGGTAACCGTTCTTCTTCATTATCGGGATACTCCTGAAATCCACCACCAGGTTGCGGTACCCGAAAAAGGTGCCACGCTCGGTCAACAGGATGCGGTTATTGCCGGTGGATTTAATTTTTTCCACTACGTGCGCCATGTCCTCCGGCGCCATAAATTGGCCTTTTTTCACATTCACCGGCAGGCCCGTGTTGCCGGCGGCCACCAGCAGGTCCGTCTGCCGGCTGAGAAATGCGGGCACCTGGATAACGGATAAAACTTCGGCCGCCGCTTCCGCCTGCCAGGTCTCATGGATATCGGACAACACCGGGATAGCCAATTCCTCTTTTACCCGTTTTAAAATTCGCAACCCCTCTTTCAACCCGGGACCGCGAAAAGATTTAACCGACGACCGGTTGGCTTTATCGAAGGAGGCCTTAAAAATAAACGGCACCCCCACTTCCCGGGTAATTTGTTTGAGCTGCCGGGCGACTTCCAGGGTAAAGGTTTCACTCTCGATGACACAGGGACCCAGGATAAAAAATAAACCGTCGCTCCCGATTTCCAGGTTGTCTATTTTAAAAAATGTATTCATTATCGATTCTTCCTTTAATTTATCTTTTGTTCATCATTCATCATTCATCATTCCATCTTTTCTCATCATTCATCATTCATTATACGTTCGTTTTCTGCGTCCATCGCTGGTAATTGCGGGGCCGGCAGCGTAGCGGCTTTCCCTTCCTGGGGGCCGCGAATTTCATCCAGGTCGTCCAGTCCCATCAGGACTTCTCGTTTGTTCTGTTTATCCCCGGCGGAAACCACGCCATACAGTTGTAATTGATCGATCAGGCGTCCGGCCCTGGCATACCCGATGCTCATTTTCCTCTGCAGATAAGAGGCCGACGCCTGGCCCGTATTGATAACCACTTCCGCGGCGTCGAAAAACATCTCATCCAGGTCTTTTTCGGTCAATTCCGTTTCGTCTTCTTTTTTAGGTTTCAATACCTGGGTATTGAATTTCGGCCGGCCCATTTTGGAGAGGTAGTTCACCACCCTGAGGATTTCCTCTTCGGATACATAGGCGCAGTGGAGTCGAACCAGGGAGGCTGTTTTGGGCGGCAAAAAGAGCATATCGCCGTTGCCCAGTAACTTTTCCGCACCCATGATATCGATAATGGTCCGAGAATCGTGTTTTGAAGGAACCGCCAGCGCAATCCTGGAGGGGAAATTATTTTTAATGGTGCCGGTAATGACATCGATGGAAGGTCTCTGGGTGGCAAGGATGACGTGGATGCCCACGGCCCGTGCTTTCTGCGCAATGCGGGCCACATCCTGCTCGATCTCCCGCGAACACTCCATCATCAGGTCGGCAAACTCATCGATAATAATCACAATATAGGGAATTTTCTCCGGGTTTTCCAGTTTATCCAGCGCATCATCTTCGGCCTGGATCATCAGCTCCAGTTTTCGATTGTACTGGTCAAGGCTCCTGACTTGCAGCAGCGCCAATTTTTTATACCGTTCTTCCATTTCGAAGACGGCCCAGTCCAGGGCGTTTTTGGCCAGTTTGGTATCCACCACCACCGGGGTCAACAGGTGGGGAAGGGTATTGTAAAGCGCCAATTCCACTCTCTTGGGATCGATCAAAACCAGTTTCACCTCATCGGGCGACGCCTTATACAAAATACTCAAAATGATGCTGTGTACCGCCACGCTCTTGCCGCTGCCGGTGGCGCCGGCAATAATCAGGTGGGGCATATCCCGCAAATCAGAGACGAAAATTTCCCCATTCTTGTTCTTACCCAGGGCAATGGTCAGGGGAGAAGAGGAACCCTGGTAAGCGTCGGATTCGAGGATTTCCCGGAGATGGATAATCTCTCTCTTTTTATTGGGAATTTCAATGCCGATGGCTTTTTTACCCAGGATTCTTTCGATCCTGACATATTGGGCTTTGGCCACCAGGGCCAGGTCTTCGGCCAGGTTGGTCACTTCTTTTACTTTTATGCCGGTGTCGGGCACGAACTCGTATGTGGTGATAACCGGCCCCGGTGTATACTCGACGATTTCGCCCTTTATCCGGAATTCGCTGAGCCGCTGCTTCAGTTCCTCTTTTTTATCCTCCAATTCTTTATAATCGATCTGGCTTCGTTCCGTGGCGGCGTCAAGGTACGTCAGCGGCGGCGGCTGATATTTCTTGCCGGGGCCGAATTCCTTCTCAAAATCGGCAAACAAAGACGCCTCTTCCGGTACTTTACTGGGTTCTTTTACGATCCGCTTCTTATCTTTGAAACTCTTATCTTCTTTGAGCCCCCCGGGATTGAAGAGGGTCGCCTCTTTTTTCACTGTTTCCTGTGCGTCATTGTGTTTCTTCTGGATTTTCTTGATCCGTTTATTCTTCTTGTATACCTCGTACCGCGCTTTAATCAAAGCGCCGAGGCTGCCGGAAACCTTCAGGGACACTCTTATTAAAAATGCGACTACGCTGCGCAGCGATAACCTGGCAATAAGAATCAGCGCTATCAGGATCAACAATAAAAATAAAAGAAACGAGAAAACCTGCGTAATCTCGCCGCGGAAAAACTCATCGATAAAATAACCGGCAATACCCCCCGTCTTCACTTCGGCGCCGTCGATCCGGGCGTAGGGGGAGATATTGGAAATAAATGCGGAAAAAGAAAACAGCAGCAAGACATACCCGGCGCTCTTCGTCCCCATATTGGGGATGGTTTTGTTGATCAGGAAAAAAACAGTGACAAAGAGGAGATAAAACACAATAATAATAGAGGCATACCCGAAAAGATTAAACAGGATGGCGGAAACCTGGGCCCCCACCGGTCCACCGTAATTATTAACCTGGTTATCCGGGGTGACTTTAAAAAAACTGGGGTCCAGGGGGGTATAGCTGATCAAACTGAAAATAAAAAAAATCGAAATAAACAGGGCGATGATGCCAAAGATTTCATTCTTCAGCAAAAGTTCCTTCGGGTTCCCGTTCTGTTTATTTTCGTTTTTCATTTGTAAGAGTATAATTGCATGGGCGCATTTTGTCAAGGCCCCGGGGTTTCCCGGAAAAAAAATTCCATACTCCTTGAAATTTTGGACATAAAGTTATATCATTAACGTTTTCAGGAGAAACAAATGAACGGAACAATGAAAGCGCTGCGAAAGATGAAGCCTGGACCTGGCCTGGAGCTTGTAGAGACAACCATCCCGGGGATAAAGCATGATGAAGTTTTGATAAAAGTCATAAAGCGGGCCATATGTGGAACCGATCTTCACATTTACAAATGGGACGAGTGGTCGGAGAAGCGTTTAAAGCCGCCGGTCACAACCGGTCACGAGTTTTACGGGGAGATCGTAGAAACCGGGCAGGAGGTCACTCATTATAAAAAGGGGGACCTGGTGACGGCCGAGATGCATGTCGTATGTCATCAATGTTTCCAGTGCAGGACCGGGAATGCGCATCTATGTGAGAATGTCGTAATATTAGGCGTCGATGGTAATGGGGCGTTTGCCGATTATATCGCCGTGCCGGAGATCAATTTATGGCGTGTGCCGCCGGAGATCGACCCCGAGTTGGCCGCCATTTATGACCCCTTTGGCAATGCGGTTCATACCGTAATGTCAGGTCCCACCGCCGGGAAAACCTTCCTTATCCTGGGGGGCGGCCCCATTGGGATCGCCGCCATAGCTGTGGCCAAAGCCGCCGGCGCCGCCATGGTTATTTTATCTGAAGTGAGCCAGTACCGGAAAGAACTGGGTAGAAAAATGGGCGCCGATCGCATTATCGATCCGAAGACCGAGGATGTGCCGGCAGTGGTAAAGGAGCTTACCAAAGGCCAGGGTGCGGATGTGGTGTTGGAAATGTCCGGTCATCCCGATGCCATAGCCCAGGGGTTCAAATCCATCCGCAAGAGTGGCCGGTATACCTTGCTGGGAATTCCCGCCAAACCCATTACCGTTGATTTTTCGCAGGATATTATTTTCCCCGGTATCAATATCCAGGGGATCAATGGGAGGCGGATGTATGAGACCTGGTACCAGATGGATGCCTTTTTAATATCCGGTAAAGTGGATTTAAGGCCATTGATCACGCACCGGTTCAAAATGGCGGATTATAAAGAGGCGTTTGAAATCGGTTTATCCGGCAATTCCGGCAAGATCATTTTGGAGTAAAAACAAGTCCACGGATAAAATAAATTTAACTCTGCGGCAGAACCGTCCCAACCAAACAAAAGTTTTGATCAAACTTTTTCAAAAGTTTGGCCCCCGGCAGGGGAGAGCTCAAAGGAAGCAGGGCTATTTTCAAGAGGTTTTTATCGTTTTTGTTCTCTACTTTGAACGGTTCCGACGCCGGCGAACCCGCTGCCCAGATGATCCGGCCGTCGCCATTAAGGACTACCGGGCGCAGGTTGCGCATCTCCGCCGGTATACCCGAGGCCCGGATCATCTCGAATACCTTCTGCTTAACCGTGCTATTGATTTTTACATATTTGTCCTCTCGCTGCGGATTTCGCACGGTCAAAGGAAAAACAGCCAGGTCGGTAGGTATTATAATCTCATGGTTGTTCCACGGTTTTTGAAAAGAATGAATCTCCCGGACATGCAGTTTCTGCCGGGTTTCCTTGATTTCCAGCGCCCCGGGCCCATCCACCCGGTAACAGTACCCGGGAACAGTTAATCCCGCCGGGAAAATATACCCTTTGTGGAACTTTAATTCCAGTCCCGGGATGGCCAGGCCCCGCATCGATTGCGCCCGCGTGCGAACGGCTTCGATATGGGCGAAACCGATATTCAACAGGTTCCCTTTTAATAACCGGATATACTCCCTGATCACGTGCCGCTGCATCGCCAGGTGATATTCTTCCAGGATATGAAGGGGTAAAATTTCCCCCAGGATTAAATGCTGATCCAGGATGGCGCCGGCAGTCTCACTGAAATAGTCGTACTCTTCCTGGATAATGGAGACGGTTTGAAAAATATGGTTATCGATATCCGGTTCGATTTTTTCAATCTCCGGGACCAGGTGATGACGGATTCGATTACGCAGAAATAGGTCTTCCCGGTTGGTGGGGTCCTGGTAAAATTCGATGCTGTTCCGCTGGATAAACGAGAGTATCGCGCCCTGCGAGAACAGCAGCAGCGGGCGAATAATGTTGTTTCCCTTTTTACTGGCAATGGCGCTCAGCCCCTGGAGTCCGCTGCCCCTGAAAAGTTTTATAAAAAAAGTTTCGGTGAGATCGGACCGGGTGTGGGCCGTGGCGACTTTGGCGTTGGTGTACCTGGAGGATATTTCCTGGAAAAATTGGTACCTGGAAAGAGATGCGGCATGTTCGAGGTTTAGGCCCGTTTCTTTTTTGAATTGGCCGACGTTTTTGGCCCCAACGACCAGTTCGACGCCCTGGTTCTCACAAAAAGCCCGGACCCATTTCTCTTCGGCGTCGGCGTCTTTTCGGAGGCCGTGGTTGAAATAGGCGGCCATCAGATCGAAGGGAATATCCTTTTTTAATTCTTTTAATAAGAGGAACAAAGTAACCGAATCTTTGCCGCCGGAGAAGCCTAGAATGACCGTATCATGGGGAATAATAAGGGAGTAGGCCCGGATATTTTCGAGGAACCAGGTGTATAGTCTTTTCATATCATTAAAGAAAAACAAATAGCGGCGGAGGGACTTGAACCCACGGCATATCGGATATGAGCCGAGTGCTCTACCGACTGAGCTACGCCGCCATTCGACTTAATAATTATACCCTATTTCCCCAAATTAATCAAGATAGGGTTCATAATTTTTTATTCCTATCAGGGGGTGTCCGGGAACTCGAAGAAAGATTCTTCGCTCTCTTCGGTTAAGAAGAACAGTCGATATTCGTTGGTCCCAAAGTCAGTAACGATCATCATTCTATTATGATCCGGCGTCTCCGGTTCTTCTACCAGGTACTTCATTCCCGGTCTTTTTTCGGTTTCGAAGAATGAGTTCCAGTATTCAGGTCCCCAGCCGGTTGCCTTGCCGCCGCCCAGTCTAAAGTAAATCTCTTTGAATTGTTCTTTAGTAACCTCTTTCATGTGATCTCGTACGAAATTCCTCTTCAATCATTTTGCCATCTTAGCATGAAACAAAGGGTTTTGCAATTTTTTTGAAGGCCTGAAGTTTTTCAGGGGGTTTCAGGGTGGCCCCGCGGCGCGGGGAGCCTATTAAGGATTTTTCAAAAAAGCCCCCCGGGTATCAGGTTGCCAGCGGTGCTGAGTAAGCGTCTTTGGGCGCTGACCAAGCACCTTTGGGTGCGGAGTAAAAGTCTTTAGGTGCTTAGTAAGTGTTTTTGGGTGTGAAGTGAGAGTCTTTGGGTGCGGAGTGAGCGTTTTTGGGTGCGAAGTGAGAGTCTTTGGGTGCGGAGTGAGCGACTTTTGGGAGCGGACTAAGCGACAAAGGGAGCGAAGTAAGCGAATAAGGGTGCGAACTAAGCGACAAGAGGTGCGAAGCGAGCGACTATGGGTGCGAATCCGGCGACAAAGGGTGCGAAGTAAGCGACAAAAGTACGGAATAAATGGTTTCAGGTTTTCAGTCACTTTTAAACTGTCTCCCGGAAGCCTTCCGCAACTTTCCGGCCATCCATGAAGTCCGGGATTTTGAATTTGGTCTTGAAAATGCAGAGATATAATGATATACTTTCTCCATGGGTAAACACGAAAAATTCCTATTAAAAATTCTGAGCGGCTCTTCGGATAGGAATATCGATTTTAAAGATCTTTGTACTTTTTTGAAACAATTCGGCTTTGTGGAGTATACACGAGGAAGTCATCATATGTTTCGGCGAGAGGGCATTGTGGAAAAGATCAACCTTCAAAGTGATGGGAGCAATGCAAAACCATATCAAGTTAAGCAGGTTCGGAACATTATCCAAAAATATGGATTAGGAGATTTATCTAATGTATAAATATGAAATCATTATGTATTGGAGTACCGAAGACAATGCTTTTGTTGTCGAAGTACCGGAGCTTCCTGGTTGTATGGCGCATGGCAGCACCCAGGCAGAAGCCTTAGATAATATCAACGACGTTATGAGACTATGGATGGATGTTGCTCGTGAGCATGGAGATCCGATCCCTGAACCCATGTGCCATCGCTTGATGTATGCATAAAAAGGTAGTAGCTGCAAAATATGAACACGACTTTACGGGGAAATGTTTGATCCGCTTAAGGACCGGGGTACCTTCAAGCAGTTCACTATCCACCCGGATTTTCACACACTCTGTTGGCCAAATGGAGCTGATATTGCCCCCGAATTCCTGTACGAAAAAGTAAAAGTTCCAGCATAATAAAAAAACAAAAACAGCCCACGAATTGTACGAATTACCACGAATAAAAAGCACTTGCGTCTTTCCCTTATGCGTGATTAAGGGCGAATTAGATGCCGGACAGGAAAATTCTCAATAGGATGTCTGAACCACAGATGGGGCAGATGGCGCGGATTACACAGAATACCGGATTATGAGTAAGAAGTTTACATTTTTTTTGAATGTTCCCTATCCCCCCTTTTCCTGCAAACCCTTGACAAATCTTATCCGGTGCAATAAAATGAAGGCATGAACGAAACAATAGGAAATACTGATCAAAAGCCGTATCGAAAACCGGTGCGAATATTCGAAAATTCCGGCACTGTAAACCCGGTAGAGTCCTATTATGTTCACCTGGAAAATGTAAGCAATTCACAGGGGCAGGACATTAAAACCATGGTGGACCGGGGCCGTTATTTTTCCATGTTTGCCCCAAGACAAAGCGGCAAAACCACATTCCTTGAAAGAATACGCACTGATTTACACAAAGATAAAACCTATGCGGCTATATTATTGAGTTTCCAGGATTATAAAAATTTAAACAAAAAAGAGTTCTATGCGGAAATCGAAAAGGACTTGTATGGCCAATTAATCAATAGACTCAAAGATGTCTGCTGCGAAAAAGCGGAAATGGTATTCCATTTCTTAGAGAACCACCATCTTGTGAACCATATTTCATTCAGGAAGCTTTTTGAAGAATTAAACCGGATACTTCAATTCAAGAAGATTGTGGTTTTAATTGATGAATTCGATGGTATTCCGAAAAAGGAGTTGGAAAATTTTCTTACCTCACTAAGAGCCTTATACTTAAAATACAAAATGGAGGAGAAAAAAGCCCTTTATTCCATCGGGCTAATCGGTATTCGAAATATAACCAAACTCATCGTGGGCGGAGTCTCACCTTTTAATATCGCGGACCACGTGGAAATGCCGCCATTTTCTTTGAAAAATGTCCGGGACCTTTATGCTCAATATTCAGAAGAAACAAACCAACCCTTTACGGATCAGGCTGTACAAAAGATTCATGCGGAAACCAACGGTCAAACCTGGCTGGTCAACCGGTTGGGTACTATTTTGACCGTGAATGTCAAACCGGGAACCGTAGAACCCATCAATGAAAAGGATGTCGATAAAGCTATTCAACTCCTGCTGCAAGAGAAAAATGACCACTTCGACAACTTATATGAGAAAGCTAAACTGTTCAAAGAGTCATTTATAGAAATTGTTTTCGATAATGTCAAATATAAGGCCGATAATGAAGACCAGGGGTGGTTAGAACAATATGGTCTAATCAAGAAAAAGGAAGCAAAAGCGGTAGTGGCCAATAATATTTATAAAAGGAGATTTACCGAAACCTTTTTCACCGAAGCGCACATCGATGAAAATATTTTGACGCAAACGGTCGGATTCCCGGGAGATACCCTGGATATGGAAAATATTCTCATGGATTTTTCCAGGTATATCGCCCAGATCGGCGTCAGGGCATTTTATCAAGAGGATAAACCCTATGAAAGAGTTGGCCAATTTCTTTTGACCGCCTGGCTTTACCAATTTGTAAAAAGTGGAGAAGGCGAACTCCACTATGAAGTTGTAACCGGGCTGGGAAGAATGGATATTCTATTGACTTATAAAGGCCGGAAATACATTATAGAAACCAAAGTGAACCGTCATGATGATATTTCCGTGATATTGGAACAAGGAATAATCCAGGTCTCCCGAAAATATTTGGCTACCGAAGGGGCTGGTGAGGGGTACCTGGTTATTTTCGATGCCCGGACAGTTGTGGGCGCTTCCTGCAAGCCTCAGTATCACAAGGCTGGGGAAAAAAGAGTGACAAGCTTTACCATCGGTATCGGTCGAAACGATTAAAACGCGGCACACTGCCTGTGCTGCCCCCGGCGGCCAGGGGTTCTTTTGAAAAACCACCCCTGGACCCCACAAAACTTTTATTTATATTTATTATTTACTCCAAATAATTCATCAAGGAAAAACGCTGGATGCGGGCGCCGGATTGAAGCGCCGCCTGGAGCGCCACTTCTTCACGGGAAAGATTGGTTATGGCTTCGGCCATATCCGCATCCTCAAGCGACGACATCTTCGACTGCATGGCAGTCTTGAAATTTTCCAACATCCCCTTTATCTGCGTTAAATGAGACGTTTTATTGCCGATAGTCCCCACCGATTCGCTAATCTGATCGATCAATTCATTCATACTGCCGATCTGGGTTCCAATGCCGGCGGTATCATTCCTGCGCAGCGCTTGAATCAAAATGGACAACCGGTCAAAGATATCATTCTGGTTCACGAAAACCTGGTCCCCAGGTACATTGGTGGCCACAGTCGCGGAGAAATCCGCCTGGATATTTATCGTGTCGCTATTTCCCTGGTAGCTTATTACACCCGGTATCCAGATGTTATTGACGCCGTCCCACGTATCCGCTGCCTTAACAAAAGGAACGGTATCCGTGGCTGAACCGGCAAATATATAGTTTCCCATGAATTCCGTATTGGCGTAGTTCATTAGCTCATCCCTTACCTGGTCGATGTTGTCGGCAATGATGCGCCGGCCTTCCGCGCCGGTAGATTCCGACGCCCCTTGCTCCGCCAGGCTGACGACGCTGGAAAGTAAATTCTGCACCTGGTTTAACGCGGACTCCGACGCCCCCAGGAACCCGGAAGCTGAATTTATATTTTTTTCGAATTGATCGATTTGCCCCATCTTGCTTCTTAACGTCAATACATACGCCATATCCGCGGGATTATCGGATAAATGGTTTAATTTCTTCCCGGATGTGGTCTGGCTTATAGCCTCATCGTACCGGGTCTTGGTGCGGGTCAGGTTGAAAATAAAATCGCGGTACCACGTGCTTTCAACAGGTCTCATGGCCATGGTTTACCTCCTTAATTCTCAGGTTATTTTCATTAAAACGTCGGTCAATTGATTGATCACTGCCATAAACTGGCCCAACGCCTGGAAAGATTTCTCGAATTGCATCAAGTTGGCGGTCTCTTCATCAAGCGAGACGCCGGAAATGGAATCTCTTTTATTTTCCAGGTAAGTGAGCATGGAGCCGTTGGCGTCGAATTCGTACTGGGCGGTACTGCCGGCATTCCCCACATCGGCATAAAGGGCGTGCAGGTATTCGTGGAAAGTGCCGTAATCGCCGGAACCGCTGTTATCGGAGTCTACGACGTTATTGGCATCCATGAGCTGGGCAATTTGCCGGGCCATGTCATTATTTCCTACTGCGCCGCCGACGCCGGCCGTGGGCAGAGACGATGCGGCAATCAAACTAGAGTCTGCCGCAATAGCTGAATCGACTTCGAAGGTATTGGCCGCACCCTGGATATTGGCGTATTCCCAATTGGGGCCGCCGGCCGCAGCAAAGGCATTATTAACCGTGACGGTATTACCGACTACGGTCGAAACCAAACGGGTTTCGCCATCGATGGTCAGCACATCGCCGACATTAAGTGTCCCCGCGACGCCGGCGCTAAATGTAACCGTATTTCCCGCCACGCCGGTAACCGTTACACCGGCGGGGGCCGTACTCATCCGGAAAAAATCACGCAGCGGCGCAACAGCGTCGTTCAAACCGTACCCTTGTTGGTGCAACGCGTTGAGATTGTAGATTAATCCACTGGCCAGTTTATTCAATTGTTTCTTATATTCGGGGATATAGCCGTTTCTTTCCCGCCAGGCGTCGCCGACGGCGGGGATGGTTGTAAAATCGGCGGTCACTACCTGGTTCCCGGCAGGGAGCTGCGTCACGGACCGGGTTTCACCGTTAATGGTAATAAGATCGCCCACGCTCAGGCCATGGGCCTGGCTAAAGGTGAGGGTGGTCAATCCTCCGGCGGAGGCGGAGGCGGTAATTTGCCCCGCCCCGGTAACCGTTTGCCCGTCCCTGGCTGTGATCAAAGCCCCCATCTGGCCGTTGACTACTTCGGTGGTAATGTTTAAAGGGGGGAGTCCGTATTGTTCGATGTAAAGATCATAGTAATTGGAATTGTACTGGTTTCTCTGCACCGATAGCTCGTTGACGCTTGAGTAAGAAACCAGCGGCCTGCCGGCTACTTCGACGGTCGCCGAATGGTTGGACTGTTCGTAATAAAAATTAATGCCGATTTTTTCAGACAAATCGCGCAGCCGGCGTTCCCTGGCGTCCAGCAAATCGTTGGCCGGGTTGCCCGAAGCTTCGGCGTAAGCGATTTTTTCATTCAACTCGGCAATCTCATGGGCGATGGAGTTAATGTCATCCACCAGCGTCCCGATGCCGGAATCGTAGACTTCCTGCTGGTCGGTCAATTGTTGATACGAATTCCGGGTCGCCAAAGCAAACGATTGGGCTTTGCTTACCAGGCTGTTCCGGGTGGGGATATCGGTGGGATTATTGGAAACATCACTCCAGCCGTTAAAAAAGTTGGACAGGGAATCGGAAAGCCCCATGCCGTTGGCCTCGTCGAAAAGCGCTTCCACGGAGGCCATGGCGCCGCTTAAGGATTCATAATAGCCTTTGAATTGTTTCCGTTCCGTGATCTGGCTGTCGATAAAGCGATCGCGAATGGAGCGGATGCCGGACAGGTTGACTCCCCTGCCGCCGTCTTTCAGGCCTATTACCGAAGAACTTACGTTTTCCAGGTCCACCACCTGCCGTGAATACCCTTCCGTATTAACATTGGCGATGTTGTGGCCGATGATCTGGAATACTTGCTGCTGGGTTAGTATCGAATTTTTACCCAGCTCGATGGCTGAAAATAGGTTCATCATTTCAGGCCTCCCCGTAAAAATTCCTGCCCGGGGTGTAATTATGGGACAGTTCCACACCCCTGGCCGCGGCGGAATAATCGTTCCGATACAGAAAATTATTAAACCGCTTAAACTTGTTTTGCAGCTTTGAAAAATTATCCAGGTAAATGGAAATTCTTAATAAGAGCTTTGAGATTTCATTGGTAATTTTTATTACTTTAGCGCCGGTTTCTTCAAATTCTCTGCGGCCCAGGTTCACCAACATTTTGAAGGTCGCCTGTCCCGGCGGGATATTTAATTGCCCTGCGATGGATTCTTTGAAGCGGTTCTTTTCAAAAAGAAAACGGGCTGTTTCCAGTTCGTATTTTTCCATGAAGTCCCGGAACTCCGGTTCATTGATTTTCCCGGTGGTAATCATGTCCGGGACGTCCAGGAGGAATAGTTTTATTTTTACCAGGTAGTCATATTCTTCGGCCAGGAATTTTAAAAAGTTCTCAAGAATTTCATTCATTGTTCAACTCCGTTTCACGTTTCATCATAGCAATTACTGTGCCATTATGGAAGCATTTTCGCATGGGGTTGTGGGGGAATGGGGGTGGTTCTTTTATAGAAAATATTGCCCTTAGGGAGGAAAAAAATGCCCACTGGTGAGTGGTGAGTGGTGAGTGGTCGGGGGGCAGGGGTTAATCTTCGTTAACAATTGACAATTAACAATTGTTTTATCTAAAATTGCCACCAGGGCACGCCAGTACAAGGCACCAAGGTTTTTTCTCTTCGCGGCTCATAAAATTAGGCGGTGAATTTAGGGAGCTGGGTAATTGAAAAAAAGATGATTTTGTATTATCATTAGCGCATGATAAACGAAAACAGGAAAGAATTTAACGATGCCGGATTGTGTGTTCCCCATCTGCATTATATGGCAGACCGCTGCACCAAACTTGCCGACATGATAAAACTGGTGGAAAAAGGTAAATATTTCACTATTAATCGCCCTCGCCAATATGGGAAAACAACCTTATTGTACCTCATGGAAATTGAATTGGAAAAAATGGGCTATCTCGTTTTTGATCTCAGCTTCGAAGGGGTTTCCGACAACATTTTTGCCAGCGAAGAGCTATTTGTTCCCACTTTCCTGGAGATGCTGCAAGAAAAATTCAAACAAACAGATCACCCATTATCCACGTATCTCTTACAGCAAATAGAAACAACAACTTCCCTGAAAGCCCTTTCCAAAGTCATCACCGAATTAACCGCCAGCGCCGGCCAAAAGATCGTTCTTCAGATCGATGAAGTGGATAAATCATCCAACAACCAATTGTTCCTTGTTTTTTTGGGGATGCTGCGGGCAAAATACCTGCTGCGCAATAAAGGTAAAGATTCCACTTTCCTTTCAGTAATTCTGGCCGGCGTTCATGATGTGAAAAACTTAAAGCTTAAACTCAGGAAGGAAGAGGAGCAACAATACAACAGTCCGTGGAACATCGCGGCTAATTTCCCGGGAGATCTGAGCCTCAGTACCAATGAAATCGAAAGTTTGCTCCACGATTTTCTGACCGAAAACAACATCCGGATGAACATCAGGGAAATTGCCGGGAAATTGCATTACTTAACCTCCGGTTATCCGTTCCTGGTTTCCCGGTTGTGCAAGATTATCGATGAAAAAATACAGCCAGTGGAGCGGTGGAATTTAGTGGATATTGATACGGCGGCCAACATCTTGTTAAAAGAGGATAATACGAATTTTCAAAGTTTAATCAAGAACCTCGAAAATAATCAATCCCTCTACGATATGGTTTTCCGAAGTGTTTTGGAGGGGGAAGAAGTTGGGTACAATTTAGATAATCCGCTTATCGAGCAAGGCGTAACCCATGGCGTTTTTCGCGATGATAATGGCCGGTTACGGATTCACAACCGGCTGTATGAGCAGCGTATTTACAATTATATGGCCTCCAAAGTGGAAACCTCCTCGAGCATGGGGCATTATAATTACGGGGGTCATTTCCTGGAAAACAACGGTGACCTTAATATGAGGGAAGTGCTGCTTCGCTTTCAGACCTTCTTGAAGGAGCAGTATTCTGAAAAAGACCTGGAATTCCTGGAGCGAAACGGCAGGTTATTGTTCCTAGCCTTTTTAAGACCAATTATTAATGGCAAAGGGTTTGATTTTAAGGAAGTGGAAATTTCCGAGGAAAAGCGGTTGGACATCGTGGTGACTTTCGGCAGCCAAAAATATATTATTGAATTAAAAAAATGGTATGGCGAAGAAGCGCATGGCAAAGGATTAAATCAACTGAAGGATTACCTGGACCGGCAGGACCAAAATCTCGGGTTTCTCATCATTTACGATTCCCGCCGCCAGAGCAATAAGATCGGCCAAAACGAGACGGTAAATATCGGTTCAAAACAAATCTTCATGGTTTGGGTGTAAGAGAAAAGCGCTGAATTATTTAGTCAAGACTTGACCCCGTTACCCTGTTAACCATCGTTCGTCGTCTATACAAGCGAACCCTTTCTCACGACAATATTCCTCTGCATCTTGTATAAAACCGGTCCGAGAAAAAACAAATCCAACAACCCTGTCTAAACGTTCCGCTTCTTTCAATACGTTATACTTCCTCTCGAATTCGATAACCTCTTCTTTTGAAAACTTCTTTGAGTCGCGGTTTTTGACTTCCCCGAAAAGCGAATAATCGCCGGGCGACAATGCCTGTGCATATACGACGATATTAAACCGTTTCGCACGATCAGGGGAATAATCATAATGCCATACCCGCACATACTCACAAAAATTAAAATCCCCCGGCAAATACCGCGTCATCGATTTCAACAGGTTGTTATCTTCCCTGGCGTGTGAACGCAATCGATTCATAATCAAATATTCGGCAAATAAACCTTTCTGGTTATTATACTTTCCCAGCAGGCTGTCGTATTGGGTTTTCAGTTTTTCAAATTCCTGCCCATACTCCTTCCCGATGGTCTTGATATCAAATTGCCCTATCTCTTTTTCATAGACGCCCCGGAATACTTTGTCGAAAATATTATCCTTTACCCCCCGATAATCAAAATCGGTTTGCCCCTGTTCGATAATATCGGATTTGACAAGGGCTTTGAGTTTCTTCTCTAATTGGCCGTCGGTCATGTCGAGTTTCAAATCCAGGCGGATTTCTTCCCGTGTGAGTTCCCGGTCCCGGTTCTTGCAAAGATGAAGAACCACATTCTTTGCATTCCGGTCGTTGATCAAGGGAAATGCACTGGCTATATATTCCATCCAGGTTAATTTAATCATTCCACGATTATCCAGGGTTTCATATTCCAATGCATCGGTAAGTCCTTTTGCCGTAGTGAGGTCTTTGTTTCGAATCGAAGAACGAATGATGGAACTGATATAAAAGGGACTGCCTTCCGCCATTTGGGCCATCAAATACGCTGTCTCTTCCGTAACAGGGACCTCGAAATGTTGGGAATAGTTATATATCATTTCGATTGCTTCTTCTTCGGTTATCCAGGTAGATCATGGCATTTAAAAACTGGAATTCATCGATCATCTGGACGATAAATTCGTTTTGCCTTTCAGCGATTGTTTTGGGGGCCTCTCTTGCAATTTCCCAGAGCATATCGATTTTTTCATGCGTTACGGCATAGGAGGCGCCGTTAATGATTCCTTCCAGGTAACCCAGACCTTCTTTCTTAACGATTTCGATCACTGTCGTAAAGTCTGTTGTGTTTTCCGGGTTCAGGTACTCCCGCTTCCGGGTTTTGAAGGCGATATATTGGTAAATAAACTTGAGGAAAAAATCCTGGCAAAAATCAACCATCCCCATTTTGGTCTCTTTGACCTCATAATAAAACGGGATGACGCCATCGTTTTTGAAGAATGTGATATTAAACAACCGTTCCAGGATGGCGGTTTTTCCCATTTTACGGCGAGCCAGGAGAGCAGTACTCTGCGATTTTTCCAGTTTTATATCGTTGATCCACTTGAGAAAAAAAGTCAATTCTTCTTTTCTCCCGGTGAACAATTCCGGTTTTCCTATTCGTTCTTTTCGTATGTATTCCATAATTCATTTATAACACGAATGAAAGAAAATTTCAAACCCATAAGCGATGGAATTACGCGGATACGGGGCAGGCCAATTTTAACGGGTTTCTCATCATTTACGATTCCCGCCGCCAAAGCAATAAGATCGGCCAAAACGAGACGGTAAATATCGGTTCAAAACAAATCTTCATGGTTTGGGTGTAAGAAGGATTAAGGGACACTCAAATTCCCCCCCCCCTCATAGATAACGCATTTCGCGCATGTATTAGTTACAAAGAGGGAAAATGTCCTCCCGCACAATGACAATGACCCCCCGCACAACGATAATGACCTCCCGCACAACGAAAATGTCCACCCGCGCACAGAAGTAGTTTCCCCGCGCACAGATAAAGTTCTCCCGCGCACAAAAGTAGTCTCCCCGCGCACAGATAGAGTTCCCCCGCGCACAGAAGTAGTTTTCCCACGCACAGATAGAGTTCCCCCGCGCACAAAGGTAGTTTCCCCGCGCACAGATAAAGTTCCCCCGCGCACAAAAGTGGTTCCGCCGCGCACAGAAGTAGTTTTCCCACGCAGCGTATTTATCTTAATTTGCCATGAGGATGACTTCCCAAAGGCGCTTTTTCACTTACTTTGCAGGATTAGCGATCTCCCTTGCCGGGTTTTCGTTTTCCTGCGGCAAATAATCGGTTTCCTTTTCATCGATATTTTCATACCTGGGGATGATTTATTTCTATTCACTGTTAAGGTATCGCCGGAAAGGGAAAACACTTTCATTCCAACTATTTTATCCATGGACCCGGATGAAATAGTCACGCCTCGATACACAAAGGTCCTGCTATGCAATGTAACTGTCGTACTACGCAATGGTTTATACTTAATATGCAATTTTAAATTGGTTTAGAGCAAAAAAAAAGATTTTTTTGAAAAAATGGGGGTTACCGGCAAATCCCTTATTGACTTTTCTTTCTGAAATCTTTATATTGAGACCGTAAAAAAAAAAGAGAACAAAATGGAAGATATAAGCCGCTACCTTATATTCATGTTAGACCATCGACTATTTGCCCTGCCGCTGGATATGGTGGAAAGAGTGGAACGGGCGGTGGAAATCACGCCCCTACCCCAGGTCCCGGATATTGTCCCCGGCATTATTAACTATAAAGGCACTGTCTTACCCGTGTGCGATATCCGCCCCAGGTTTCAACTGCCCCAACGGGAAATTCGACTGGAAGACCAACTAATTATCGTTAAAACCATTGGCCGCACCATCGCACTCCTGGTAGATACGGTAACGGATAATATTGAAAAACCATCCCGGGAAGTGGTCCCTCCCCCGGATATCGCTGACGGGGCGGCATACCTGGCTGGGATATTAAAACTGGAAGACGGCATCGCCCTGATCCCGGATTTAAACAAAATTTTAACCCCGCAAGAAGACCGGGCCCTGGCAAAAGCCATGAAAAGGACTAAACAATGATTTCCGAATTGCTGCTCTCCGATTTCACCCGGGCCCTGGCGGAACATACGGGGCTCAATTTTACCAGGGATAAATGGCCGCAATTACAAAAAGGATTGGAGGAAGCGGCCGGGGAATTCGGCTTTAACGACCCGGCGGAATGTATCCGGTGGCTCATGTCCGCCGATCTATCCCGGGGACAGGTGGAAATCCTGGCCAGCTACCTTACCGTGGGTGAAACTTATTTTTTCAGGGAGCCGAAATCCTTTGCCGCGTTGGAAACTTTTATCTTACCGGGATTGATTCGCGCCCGCCGGGAAGGCGAAAAAAGACTCCGGCTGTGGAGCGCCGCCTGCAGTTCCGGCGAAGAAGCCTATTCCCTGGCCATGATTATCGATAGGAAAAAAGAGGAATTAAAGGACTTTAATATACTTATCCTGGCCACGGACATCAACTGCAAAGCCCTTAAAAAAGCCCGGGATGGAATATACGGCGAATGGTCCTTTCGCGATAATTCCCAATGGATTAAAGATCGCTATTTTACCCGGGAAGCGCAAAACCGGTATCAGATCCTGCCCCATCTCCGGGAAATGGTAACGTTCGATTATCTTAACCTGGCGGTGGACGCCTGCCCTTCCCTTTTAAATAACACCAACGCCATGGATATTATTTTTTGCCGGAATGTGCTGATGTATTTTGGGCCGACGGCGGCTAAAAGAGTTGTAGAGCGCCTTAGCCGCTGCCTGGCGCCGGACGGCTGCCTGGTGGTCAGCCCCACCGATGCGTTTAATGTAACGGACCCGACTTTATCGGCAATGGATGATTTCCCGGATGCTCCCGTCTACCGGAAAGCGCCGGTGGATGGCGAACCGACTGATGTCACGCCCGTGTTTACCGCCGCTGCGCCCGTCGCCGCCGCGTCTGTCGTCGCGCCTGGGCCTGCAAAGCTTTTTGAACCGCCGCCGCCCTGGGTTTCCCGGGGCGGTGAATTAAAAAATAAAACCGGGCGGAGCAAAGGAAAAACCGCTCCGTTGGCTTACCGTTCCTACCGGGAAGCCCTTGGCTATTACAATCAAGGTCTATATATGAAAGCCGTGGAGTTATTGGAGTCCCTGCCGCTATCGCCCCCCCCAACCGCACCGCAAGCAGCGGCGGCGGAAGCCTGCGATTATACGGAAGACCGCGTATACGAACTCCTGGCGCGCGCTCATGCCAACCAGGGAAAATTGGAGGCGGCCGAGCAATATTGCCTGAAAGCCATCGCAGCCGCTAAATTCAACCCCCAATACCGCTGCCTCCTGGCCACCATTCAACTGGAACTGGGAAACACGGGGGCCGCCGTCGCTTCTTTAAAACAAAGCCTTTACCTCGACCCGGATTTTATCCCGGCCCATTTCACCCTGGCCCATATCGCCCGGCAAAAACAGGATTACACCGGGGCCAACCGCTATTTTGACAACTGCCTCTCCCTGTTAAACAACCTTGATCCCGCCGCGCCGGTGCTGGAAATGGAAGAATGGCTGACGGCCGAACGCCTGGGAGAGGTTATTAAAATCTTAAAGGAAAAGGGGGCGGCCCATGGATAAAAATAAATGGCAGGAGATGCAGCGCCGCATTAAAGAGGCCGGGGAGAAATTGGCCCTCGGTATGACCATGAGCCGGGAAACCCGGCGGCAAATACTGGCCCAAAGGGCCCGACAGTTGGCATTCACTGAGATTAAACAGGAACAGAAGGGGCCGCCCCTGGAAGTAGTGGAATTTCGCCTGGCCGATGAAACCTACGCCCTGGAATGCCGCTTTATCGGGGAAGTTTACCCCCTGAAGGCCCTGACCCCCATCCCGGGCGCGCCCGCTTTTGTCCTGGGGATTATTGATATCCGCGGCCGGATCGTGTCCATCATCGACCTGAAGAGGTTTTTCGAACTGCCGGGCAAGGGCTTGAGCGACCTGGCCCGCGTCATCGTGCTTAGGGACGGAGACGGGGGCATGGAATTCGGCATACTGGCCGAAGAGGTATTGGGCGTGACCTCGATCCCGGCCGGGGAGATTCAACCGCCGCCGCCCACCTTAACCGGCATCCGCGCCGAATACCTCGAAGGCGTCGCTAAAAACCGGTTGATCGTACTGGACGCGGCCAAACTTCTAACGGACGAAAAAATCGTCGTTAACCAGGAAATGGAGATATAATAAGGAGGAGCAAATGTGGAATAATGTGAGAATAAGGACCCGGTTGTTCATCGGTTTCGGTATTTTGCTGGTATTGTTTATCATCACCGGGTGGTTTTCTTTGCGTGCGGTGCGCACCGTGGCCAACCTTAGCATGAAACTCTACGAACATCCGCTGGTAGTTAGTAATGCGGCCCGGGACGCCCATATTTATATATTAAAAATGCAGCAGGGTTTGAGCGACGCCGTACTTTCCCGGGATGACAGCCGGTTAAGTGCAGCCATCGAGGCGGTGAACGAATATGAGCAATCGGCCTTCGGGAAATTGAATATCCTTGAAGAACGATTCCTGGGGGATAAACAAAAGGTGCATGCCTTCAGCGACCGGTTGACCGGTTGGAGATCCCTCCGGGAGGCTGCCCTCAAACTTGTAAAAGAAGGGAAAAAGGAAGAGGCCGCCGCCGATATCATAGGAAAAAACGACCGGTATGTCGCCGGCCTGGAAATGGAGTCGAATTATTTTATCGATTTTGCCGGGGAAAAAGCCGGGGAATTCATCAACGACGCCCGGGCCATCGAACAAAAAGCCTATACCTTCGTATTACTCATTACGATACTTGCCGTGGTCATCGCCTTTCCCATCGCTTACACCCTGACCATATCCATTACCCGGCCCCTGGCCCAGGCCGTGAATGTATCCAACCACCTGGCCCTGAACGATATCTCCATCGATATTGAAAAATCGGAAGCAAAAGATGAACCCGGCATGCTGCTGAGGTCCATGAAGACGATGCTGGACCATCTTCGCAAACAAACCGCGGATATTATGGAGGGGGTCAATGTGGTGGCCGGTTCCGCCGGTGAAATCTCCGCCACCACTACCCAATTTGCCGCCGGTTTCGCTGAAATCGCTTCCTCCACCAATGAAACCGTCACCAGCATGAAAGAAGTACAACAAACTTCGGAGCTCACCAGTGAAAAAGCCAGGAATGTATCCGAAAGCGCCCGGAACGTGCTGCAGGTTTCCCGGGGTGGGGAGAAAGCCCTTAACGAAACCATCGCCGCCATGAACGGCATCCAGGAACAAATGGCCTTTATCGCGGAAAGCATCGTGGGCTTAAGCGAACAGACCCAGTCCATCGGCGAAATCATCGCCGTCGTGGACGACATTGCCGAACAATCCCGGCTGCTGGCGGTGAACGCTTCCATCGAGGCGGTCAAGGCCGGGGAACAGGGCAAGGGATTCTCAGTAGTGGCCGCGGAAATTAAGAACCTGGCCCAGCAGTCCAAACAATCCACCGGCCAGGTCCGTTCGATCCTCGCCGAAATCCAGAAAGCCACCGGCAATTCCGTGATGGTAACGGAAAAAGGCGCTAAAACCGTAGACAACGGGGTAAAACAGGCCCAGCAAACCGGCGAGGCTTTCCAGGCCCTGGGGCAAAGTATCCTGGAAACTTCCCAGGCGGCCATGCAAATCGAAGCCACCGCGCGCCAGCAACTGGCCGGCATCGACCATGTATTCACTGCCATGGAAAGTATCAATGTGGCCATTACCCAGAATGCCCAGGCCGCCAAACAACTGGAAAGCGCGGCCCGGGGCCTGGAGGAACTGGGTAAAAAACTAAAAGTCATTGTGCAGGTTTATAAATTATGATGGACCGGCAGGGTAAACAAGATGATTTCCTGGAACGGCTCATGGACACCTTCCGGGCCGAAGCGGAGGAGCATATCGATGCCTTCTCCACCGGTTTTATGCAACTGGAAAAATCCAGGGACAGCCGCCAACACGAACAAATCATCGAAGCCCTCTACCGCGAAGCCCACAGCCTCAAAGGCGCCGCCCGGAGCGTCGACCTCTCCGCCATCGAATCCATTTGCCAATCCCTGGAAAGCGTCATGCGAAAATTCAAACATGAAGGTTTTGTCCCCCGCGACGGAATTTTCGATGTGCTTTACCAGGCCGTGAATATTATCGAAAAACTAAATACCCCGGGAAATCAAGACCCCCCGGGAGATAATGAAATTTCAGATTTGATCCGGCAATTGGACCGGGTCGAACAAGGCGCGCCGGTTATTAAACCGGGCGCCGAAACCGGGGCGCCGGGCCGGCCGAAAGAGGACCATGAAAGTAAATATATAGACAGGGAAAATCGCCGTGAGATGCTGAAAAACATCGAAGCGCGGCGGCAGGGGAAACGCCGGGAGAAACAGGCCGCCGTTCATACCGCATCTGCCGTATCTACTGCTCCCACCGCTCCCGCCTCCGGCGTCATCCGGGTTTCCACTGAAAAATTGGTCCGCGCCCTGCTTCAAGCCGAGGAATTGATCTATGGGAAGCTATCCCTTAACCACCTGGCGGAAGAACTGGACAATATCCGGGAAGAGCTCGACGCCTGGCGAAAAAAACCACAGAAGATCGATCTACCCGGCGTCAAACGCCTGCAAGCGAAGCTGGCGGAGCTGGCCAGGTTCATGGACAATGACTGCCACACCTTTATTTCCCTCATCGATACCCACCTGGAAGACATGAAAAAACTCCTGATGCTTCCTTTTTCCACGCTTACCGAGGGATTCCCCAGGGCAGTGCGGGACCTGGCCGGGAATAAAAGAAAAGAAGTGGAGATCGTCATCGAAGGCGCCGAAAACGAAATCGACAAACGGGTGCTGGAAGGGCTTAAAGACCCCCTGCTTCATTTGCTGCGCAACGCCGTCGATCACGGCGTCGAATCCCCCCAGGAAAGAATACAAAAAAATAAGCCGGCCAGTGGAACCATCCGCCTCGCCATTTCCCGGCAGGAAAGCAGTAAAGTGGAAATACTTATTGCCGATGACGGCGCCGGCATCGACCTGGAAAAAGTAAAGGAAAAAATCATCGCTGCCGGGCTGATTACCGCCGAGAAACTCCGGGAACTCCCCGCCGACGAAATACTGGATTTTATTTTCCACTCGGGGTTTTCCACCAGCCCGGCCATTACCGATATTTCCGGCAGGGGGTTGGGGCTTGCCATTGCCAGGGAAAAGGTGGAAAAACTGGGCGGATTTATTACAGTGGCAACCCAGGTGAACCGGGGGACTACCTTTCGAATCGTTCTGCCCCTGACCCTGGCCACGTTCCGCGGCGTGCTGGTAAAAACCCGGGAAGCCCGGTTTATTATCCCAACCCTGAACGTAGAACGCGTCCTCCGGGTCCGGCCCGCGGATATTAAAACCGTGGAGAACCGGGAAACCATTATCGTCGATGACCGGGTGGTTTCCCATATACCGCTGTCCGGGGCGCTGGAACTGCCGCAAAAACCGCGCATCGACAAAGCCCCGAATTTTATTCAAATGCTGGTATTGGGCGCCGAAGGGATGCGCATCGCTTTCAGCGTGGATGAGGTCCTGGGAGAGGAGGAAGTGCTGATCAAAAACCTGGGGCCCCAACTGCGGCGGGTGCTGGCCATACCCGGCGCCGCCATCCTCAGCCCCATCGATGTGGTCCCCATCTTATACATCCCCGAGTTGCTCAAACTGGCGGTTAAAATGTCCATGGGGACCCGGGTCCGGGAAGAGAAAATTCTCAAAGCTAAACCCCGGGCTGTCCTGCTGGTGGAAGATTCCATTACCTCGCGGGTTTTACTCAAAAATATCATGGAGTCCGCCGGCTACAGCGTTACCGCGGCGGTGGACGGCCAGGCCGGCTGGGAGGCCCTGCAGCGGGAACCTTTCGATATCGTCGTATCCGATGTCGATATGCCCCGCATGAACGGTTTCCAATTGACCGCCCGCATCCGGGCGGACCGTTACCTGTCCCCTATTCCAGTGGTCCTGGTCACCGGGCTGGAAACCAAGGCGGAACGAGAAAAAGGCCTTGAAGTGGGCGCCAATGCCTATATTGTAAAAAGCAATTTCGACCCCGGGCGCCTCCTGGAGGTCATGAAAAAATTAATATAAAAATTTTTAATAAAGCGGTTGAAGTTAGACGTTAAACATGAGGTTACAATGATCAAAGTACTGATTGTCGATGATTCGAAGTTGGCCCGTTTAGTACTCATGAAAGTACTGACCGCCGACCCCGAGATACAGGTGATAGGAACCGCGGCCAACGGCGAAGAAGCCCTGCGGTTCCTGGAAAAACCCCCGCGGGGGGAGATGCCCGATGTGGTCACCATGGATATGATGATGCCGGGCATGGACGGTTTCGAGGCCACCCGCAAAATCATGGAGACCCATCCCCTGCCCATTGTCATTACCACTTCTTCCTATAAACCCCAGGAAGTAGAAAAAACGTTCCGGGCAATCGAAGCAGGGGCGGTCACGATCCTGGAGAAGCCCGGCGCCGTCGCGCACCGGGAGTTTGCAGCCGCTTGCAAGGAGTTTAGCGATACCGTCAAGGTAATGTCCGGGGTCAAGGTGGTGCGGCGCTGGCCCCGCGATAGGAAAAAAACTCCCCGTCCGGCAGCGACATCAATCATACACTCCAACCACTCTGTCCTGGCCATGGGCGCTTCTACCGGCGGCACCGCGGCCTTTCAGCAAATTTTGACCCTGTTGCCCGGTGAGCTGCCGGCGCCGATTATGATGGTCCAGCATATTGCCGGCGAATTCATCCCCGGGATGATCCAGTGGCTGGAAAAAACCACCGGGTTCCCGGTTCACCTGGCCCGGGCCGGTGAAAAAATACAGGCCGGTCATGTCTACATCGCCCCGGACGATTTCCATATGGGCGTTATGCCCGGCGGCGACATCGAACTGTCCCGATCGGAAAAGGAGGAAGGCGTACGACCGTCCGTTTCATACCTTTTCCGGTCCGTGGCCCGGGTTTACGGCAAAAAGGCCATCGGCGTGCTCCTGACCGGTATGGGCAGGGACGGCGGCCAGGGCTTAAAAATATTAAGAGACGCGGGGGCGCTTACCATAGCCCAGGATGAAAGCACCTCCACTGTTTTCGGCATGCCGGCCGAAGCCATCAAACTGGGGGGCGCACAGTACATCCTACCCCTGAAAGAAATCCCGATAAGAATACAACAGGGCCTGGGGCTCGAACCACGGCCCGATAATATCGAATAAGGAGAGACAAAATGGAAAAGCATAATCCTGTGCTAACTACAAATGGTAAAATATGCATTTTAATTGTCGAAGACAGCATGACCCAGGCCCAGAAACTCCAGTATTTCCTGGAGGCGGAAAATTTCCAGGTGGATTGGGTGGAGGATGGCATGAAAGCCCTGGAGTACCTGGAGAAGAACATTCCCAATATCATCATCAGCGACGTATTGATGCCGGAAGTCGACGGGTTCGAGTTTTGCTCGCTTATCAAAAAAGACCCCCGGTATCAACACATCCCGGTCATCCTGTTAACGACCCTTACAGACCCCCAGGATGTGATCAAAGGCCTGGAAAGCGGCGCGGATAACTTTATCACCAAACCCTATGATAAGGACTACCTCTTTTCCCGCCTCACCTACATCCTGACCAATCAAAAATTGCGGCAAATGTCGGGGAAAAGGAGTTCGGAGTTGGGATTGGAAATATTTTTTGCCGGCACAAAATATTTCATCACCTCTGAGAAAATGCAAATCATCGACATTTTGTTGGCCACCTATGAAGCGGTGGTGCAGAAGAATATCGAATTGCAGCGTTTGAACAAAGAATTAAAAGAGGCTTATGAGAATATCAGGGTGCTTAAGGGGTTGATCCCTATTTGTTCCAAATGCAAAAAGGTGCGCAACGATGACGGTTTCTGGGAACAGGTGGAAGATTATATCGGTCAGCACAGCGAAGCCGATTTCAGTCACAGTATTTGTCCCGACTGTCTTAAAGAGCTATATCCCGGCCTGGAGATTAACATACCGAAGAAAGAGAAAAAATAGCAGTGAGGGCCCGAGGGCTTTTTCTTTGTCGCCTTTCCCGTAATAAGCTTCGGCGGGGCTGTCATAGGCGTTTCAGGATGCGGGGTGCAGCCTGGTTCCCTTTCAACGCAGGAGTATTCTCTTTATCGAAAACCGTAACCCGGACCCAAGGGAAACAAAGCAGTAATTGACCCTCTATTTTAATCGATCCGGTTATTTTTTGCTCCCCAGTCTGAAACTTACGGAAGCCCCGAGGAGAATTCCCACGGATATATTTTTGCCGGCAAGCAAATATACGCTTATTTTCGTACCATCGCCAATGTATCCTCCTGCATTAAATTTCCAAAGCATGGCGCTATTCCCACTAGAATAATGGTCATGAAAGTCAGTCAATACGATTATTCCGCCGCCGACAAACTTCGAATCATCCTTAAAGTTAATTTGAACGCCGGGGGCAAAAAACACAGGCATATAATTGTAAAAAACGACATTTAATTCCGGGCTGATCATCACATTTTTAGCCAGGGGGTAATCCAGGCTAAAGCCGCCACAGGGCAAAGGAAAAATATATTCCCCGGAGACAGCAGTGATAGCCCCCAGGTTAAAAAAAAACGCGGGACGATCGGTTTTTACTTTTACGTCCTCCGCCTTTAAAAAACATCCTAAAACAGCAACGATAAGCAATAAACTTAACAAACATTTCTTCATAGCGACCTCCTTTTTGCTAAATTTGTTTCAGTACCATATTTTAGCAAAAAGGAGGTCTTTTTTTAACTTTTAGATATTGGCAATATGCAACATTATGCGGGGCCGCAGACCGTTGCCGCGAAGCGGTTTCGTTCAATCACGGTTAACAGTTGCCCAAAACACTTCCTGAACCGGTATCGATACATATGGGATCATCAGTAAAGGGGCAAATATCAGTTACAGGCGCCGGTGGCGGCGGGCAAGTTACAGGGGTACAACACTGAGATGGCCACTGTTCTGTCTCCGGGGGTTCTCCACCCTTAACGGTCCGCATTACTCTAAGATTTAAATTTGCCACCGTACTTTTGTTCAGGGTTAATTTCGCTAAAGATTTTCTTTTCTTCATTAGGTATCTCCTTTTTTGATTTTATAGTGAAAAATAATTATAATTGCATTGTAAGACTTTGTCAAGGAAATTCTAATGAGTTCCTTTAAATGCTTCGTTGGAATCGGCGCTGCCTGTTGGCGACACACTACAATTTTCAATTTCAAAACCACCCATGGTTTTTCGAATTGCCTCTTGCCCCTGGATTTTTTTCCCCAGGCTCCACGATTACACCTTTCATCACGGCCCCAACGAACCCAAGAACCAACAAACGCGATGCATTTCCATTTATTTGGAGGAAAAGAACCCCAAACCCCGTTACATTTCCATTTTTTGGCAGTGAAAACCCCAAATGCAGCGTTACATTTCCATTTCTTTGCAACCGAAGACACTAATGTGCCGTTACATTTCCAATTATTTGCACCTAAAAATGCAAATGTAACGGTACATTTCCATTTATTTGCAGTGAGAAATACAAATGCAGCGCTGCTGTGCGACTTTTCTGCATTAAAAAGCCAACCTGCATCGTGTTTTTTTGATTTTCCAGTACCGAAAAACTATTTGTACCACTTTTTGGATGAGCCCGTACGACCAAAAAAGGAAAAAACAAGGTTCATGACATGAATGCCAGTAAATTAAAGCTTAGCCGCAGGTACTGGACGAACACGGACGACTCAAGGATAAAAAGAGGCATCGGTTATCGGTTATGCTGATTGATTTTTTCATCATTCATCATTCTATAAAAAGATATGTCCAGGTATGGGCGATTCCACGGATGCTCACAGATTACAGGATGTTTTTTCTTACCGTCTTACCTTCTCAACTTGCCGGGTAGAGCCTTCGGTTACCCTCCGGCTCCCCCACAGATCCGGACGTGCGCAATTAACGCATCCGGTTCCTCATATTATGGCTTTGCTGCGCGATATATTGAGTGAACTACTTTTATAGGTGGGAGTGGGAAG
>JAPKZK010000143.1 GCA_026393835.1 Candidatus Aminicenantota bacterium
TCGCGTCGTATTGCCGGAAGGAGTGGAAATGGTCATGCCCGGCGACAACGCCCAATTTATCATCGAATTGATCACTCCCATCGCCATGGAACAAGGATTGAAGTTTGCTATTCGTGAAGGCGGCCGGACCATCGGTGCAGGTTCCGTAACCGGTATTATCGAATAATAAAGTAGAAGTGGCAAAATGGCTAAAAGTGAGAAAAGAATCAAAGTACACATGAAATGCTCCGAGTGCGGGGAAAAAAATTATTCTACATATAAGAATAAAAGCAATACCGCGGACAAACTCAATTTAAAGAAGTATTGCTCGCGGGATAAAAAACACACCGTCCACAAGGAGGTAAAATAGGTTAGGTCAGTAGCTCAATTGGTAGAGTACCGGTCTCCAAAACCGGGTGTTGGGGGTTCGAGCCCCTCCTGACCTGCTTTTGAAAATACTGATATGATTAAAATAAAATTATTTAATCGGATAGGAAGTTATCTTAATGAAGTGAAAGGTGAACTTAAAAAAGTCACCTGGCCGACAAAAAACGATCTACAGAAGACGACCGTCGCGGTAATCGTCATATCCATCATCTTTGGGATATATTTACAGGTGGTTGATTTCTCTTTTCGCGTATTGGTTGAAAAGGTGATCGCGATCTTCAAGTAGGATTCACATTATGGAAAGAAAATGGTATATCATCCACGTCTTTTCAGGCGCCGAGGAGTTTGTGGTGAAGGCGCTGGAAGAGAAGATCCGGAAGTACAAAATGGAAGAGCATATCACCGGCATGGTCATCCCCAAGGAGAACGTGATCGAAATCAAAGACGGCAAAAAAGTCGTCAGTGAAAAACGCTCTTTTCCCGGGTACATCCTGGTCCAGATGGAAATGAACGACAAAAACTGGTATTTCGTCAGGAATACACCGAAAGTGACCGGCTTTGTCGGCGCGGGGAAAAAACCGAAACCCTTATCTGAAAAAGAAGTGGCTACCATTTTGAAACACATTGAAACCACCCAGGCAACTCCCAAACCCAAATATCATTTTGAAGTAGGGGAGGCAGTGAAAATTATTGACGGCCCGTTTTTGAATTTCAATGGCGTGGTTGATTCAGTGATGGAAGATAAGAACATGTTGAAAGTGACCGTGACGATCTTTGGGCGACCAACCCCAGTAGATTTAAATTTTTTGCAGGTAGAAAAAATATAGGAGACGTTCGATGGCAGGGCCAATAAAGAAGAAACAGAAACAAGTCGTAACCTCGTTTAAACTCCAATTACCGGCCGGTAAAGCGACGCCGGCGCCGCCGGTAGGTCCGGCGTTAAGCCAACACGGCTTAAATATCATGGAGTTTGTAAACCAGTTTAACAAAGCAACAGCTAAGATGGAAGACGGTATGATTATCCCGGCTGAACTCCTGGTTCACCCGGATAAAACCTTTACCATGAACCTCAAAACCCCCCCCGCTTCTTACTTATTACGAAAGGCGGCAGGTATTCTTAAAGGTTCCAACGAACCCAATAAAAACAAGGTTGGTAAGGTAACCAGGAAACAAGTGGAAGAGATCGCCAGGACAAAATTACCGGATTTAAATACCAAGAATATAGCAGCGGCCATGAAAATCGTGGAAGGGTCGGCAAGAAGTATGGGATTGGAGATCAAAAATGTCTAAGCGAAGCAAAAGTTACCTGAAGGCAAAAGAAAAGATTGAAGAGCGAGAGTACCTGGTCCCGGAAGCAGTTTCTTTGTTAAAAGAGATTAAAACAGCTAAATTTGACGAATCCGTGGACCTCTCCATCCGGTTGGGCGTCGACCCCAAGTACCCGGACCAGATGGTCAGGGGAACCGTTGTGCTGCCCCATGGCATCGGCAAAGTGAAACGCGTGCTGGTGATTGCTTCCGGCGAGAAACAAAAAGAAGCGGAAGAAGCCGGCGCCGACTTCTTCGGCGGCGAAGAAATCGTAGAGAAAATCCAGAAAGAAAATTGGATCGATTTCGATGTGCTGATCGCGACGCCCGACATGATGAAGCTGGTGGGAAAAATGGGCAAACAATTGGGACCCAAAGGCCTGATGCCCAGTCCAAAATCCGGCACCGTTACCTTTAATGTCAAGGAAGCCGTCGCTGAAATCAAAAAAGGACGGGTGGAATTTAAAGTGGATAAAACCGGGATCATCAATTCAACCGTTGGGAAAATGTCTTTCGATAATGACAAGCTGGAGGATAATGCCAGGGATTTCGTAAAAGCGGTCATAAAAGCCAGGCCATCGACATTAAAAGGCAAGTATGTTGTATCCCTCTATCTCAGTTCCACCATGAGCCCATCGGTTAAATTAAATGTACCGCAATTTGAAAATTAGCATGAATTAATGATTTAACGAATGAAGGAGGACTGCAGTGCCGAGTACACAAACACTTGATAGAAAGAAAAAACAGGTCGATGAGATCGCTGAAATTTTCAAGCGCAGCGGCGTCTATCTTTTCGATTACCGGGGATTGAGCGTTGCCCAGATGAATACCCTGAGAGAACGGGTAAAAAGCCTTAATGCCGATGTGAAAGTGATCAAAAACAGGCTGGCAATCAAATATTTCGAAAGAGAAAAACTGGACTTCGGGCGAGATGTTTTCAGCGGCCCCACGGCTGTCGCCTATGCTGATGATCGATTCGTGGAAGTAGCAAAAGCCCTGGTAGACTATGAAAAAGAAAATGATAAAGTAAAGATAAAGGCCGGCTTTATCGAAAAGAAATTTGCCGATAGAGAAAAAGTAAAGTATGTGGCAAAACTTCCCGCGAAAGAGGTATTGATGGCCCAATTGTTGGGCGTTATCGCAATGCCGTTGAAAAAGATGGGAATCGCTTTGTCCGCACCCCTTCGAAATGTGTTAATTCTAATGAACAATTTAAAAGATAAAAAAGAAAATGAGGAGAAGAACAATGGCTGAAGTCAAAAAGGAAGATTTTTTCAAGCACCTTGATGCATTAACTGTACTGGAGCTTGCCGATTATATTAAAGAGTTTGAGACCAGGTATGGAATTAAAGCGGAAATGGCCGCCATGCCCATGGGCGCTGCCGCCCCTGCCGCCGCCGTTGAAGAAGCGGTTGAAGAAAAAACCGAATTCGATATCATATTGAAGAACGTCGGACCCAAAAAGATCAATGTCATAAAAGTAGTCAGGGAAGTAACCGACCTGGGTTTAAAGGAAGCCAAAGCCGTGGTTGATTCAGCCCCCGGCGAAGTGAAAAAAGGCGTTTCAAAAGAAGAGGCCGAAGATATCAAGAAAAAGTTCGAGGAAGTAGGCGCAGAAATTGAAATTAAGTAAAAACGTTTGTGAAACGTCATCGGTAAAGTACAATTTAATGAGCGACGTGAAGGGAAAACGTGGAGACACGAGACCCTTCACGCGCCCGAAACTTGAGGGATAAGCATGCGAAAAAAAAAAAAATATATCGAGAGGATAAGTTTCTCTAAAATCGAATCTCCTATCGAGATGCCCCATCTGTTGGAAATTCAAAAAAAATCGTATCGAACGTTTTTACAAATCGACGAACTCCCTGAAAAGAGAAAAAACATCGGCATTCAGGCTGCCTTCAAGTCGATTTTTCCCATATCCGATTTTAAAGAAACAGCAATCCTGGCATTCGATTCTTATTCACTCGGGGATTGGTCATGTAAATGCGGCGCCCTCCAGGGGATTGAGAATTCCAAGCCCTTCTGCGCCAACTGCGGTTCATTGTTAAGTTCGGATACCCCCACCGGCGGCGACTCGGTCTGCCCCGAATGCGTCAATAAAGGGACAGTAAAAAATAAAACCTGCGAATTGTGCGGCGATAAAGTCCGCATAAAGATCAAGTACACACCCGAAGAATGCCTTGATAAAGGATTCGATTACTCGATCCCCTTGAAGGTTACCTTGAGGCTGGCCTTATACGGCGAAGATAAAAAAGGTAAAAAAATCATCCGGGATGTAAAAGAACAGGAGATTTTTTTCGGGGAAATCCCTTATATCACGGACAGGGGAACCTTTATCATCAACGGCACCGAGCGGGTCGTGGTATCCCAGCTCCAGCGTTCCCCGGGCGTCTACTTTTTGCCCGGCAAGTCCAGGGGCGAATACACCGCCAAAATCATACCGGCCAGGGGCGCCTGGATCGAACTGGAGGAGAAATTAAACCTCCTCCAGGTCCGGTTGGATAAAAAAACCAAACGCATCAATGTCACCACCTTTCTAAAAGCCATGGGACTCTGTGATGACCTGGAAATCCTGAAAAAGTTCTATTCCATCGTTCCCGCCAGGGTTAAGAACGGCATCTTTTATTTTAAGACCTCCCGGTTCTTGAAAGACAGCCGGTTGACGGCGCCCATATTCGACGCGGAGGGCAATGAAGTCCTGCCCATGGGCGCCAAGTTGATGATCAAACATATCAGGGACCTGGAACGGTTGGGCGTAGATTTTTTACCCGTGGATATCGAATTGTTCGAGGACCTCTATTCCGCCTCGGAAATCAACGGCGTGGTAGGCATCAATGAGATCATCAGCACCACCCAGATCAAAAAGTTGCGAAAAATGGACCGGGAATTCTCCGTCATCTTCCCAGAAAGCGATGAAGAAGAGTTCGGTTCCATGATCGCTTATACATTGAGAAAAGACAAAAAAAGACAGGACGCCGAACTGACTGAAAAAGTAGTGGTCCAGAGCGAGGACGCTGAAGACCGGATTTCCAAAGACCAGGGCGATGCCTTTATCGAGATATTCAAGAAGCTGAGACCCGGAGAACCCGTGACGCTGGAAGGCTCCAAGAAGTTCTTTGAGAATATGATGAAAGACTCCCGGCGCTATGACCTCTCATCCGTGGGTCGTTTAAAATTAAATATTAAGCTGGGATTAAAGAAAGATTTCAATGAAGAAGTGTATGTTCTTACGATAGACGATATCGTTGAGATCCTGAAATATTACCTCCGGTTAAAGTATGACCGGACCGGGAAAATGAGAATAGACGATATCGATCACCTGGCTAACCGCAGGATCCGGGCCGTGGGCGAATTAGTGGAAAATGCTTTCAGGATCGGGTTGATGCGGCTGGAAAAGATCATCCGGGAACGTATTACCAACGCCAGCGATATTTCCGTTATGCTCCCAAGGGAGCTGCTGAACACCAAACCGGTTTTTGCCGCCATCAAGGAATTTTTCGGCACCTCGCAGTTATCCCAATTCATGGACCAGACCAATGCCCTGGCCGAAACCACTCATAAACGCCGTATATCCGCCCTGGGCCCCGGCGGCCTCAACAGGGAGAGGGCAGGGTTCGAAGTCAGGGACGTGCACTCGTCCCATTACGGACGGATCTGTCCCATCGAAACCCCGGAAGGTCCCAATATCGGACTTATCTCATCCCTTACCACCTTTGCCAGGGTCAATGACTACGGGTTTATCGAGACGCCCTACCGGAAAGTGGAGAACGGCCAGGTGGTCAATTATTGTGAAATCCGCTACCCCGGTAATTCCAAATTCGAATACATGGCTTTGGTAAGAGAAGATGTACTTTTTGCCGAAATCGAGCGATTGAAAAAAGAGAGTGGCGAATTACCTTTCTTCGAGTATCACCCCTTTTACCTGACCGCCTGGGAAGAAGAAGGCTATATGATTGCCCAGGCCAATGCGATACTGGATAAAACCGGGCGCTTTACCTCCAAGCGGATCAATTCGCGAAAAGGCAGCGAGACCTTGCTGGCCGAGCCCAAAGATATCGATTATATCGATATTTCTCCCCGCCAGATCGTTTCCGTTTCCGCCTCCTTGATCCCGTTCCTGGCCCATGATGACGCCAACCGGGCATTGATGGGTTCCAACATGCAGCGGCAGTCGGTTCCTTTGGTGAACCCCGAAGCCCCCATCGTGGGAACCGGTATGGAAAGTAAACTGGTAGAGGATTCCGGCATCGTGGTGGTGGCCAGGAGGACCGGGACCGTTATGAACGCGGACGCCGAGCGAGTGATTATTAAAGCCGACTCCGGGGATAACACCGGCGATTTCTCAGAAATCGGCGCCGATTTATATGAATTAAAAAAATTCAGGCGCTCCAACCAGAATACGTTGATCAACCAGAAACCCCTGGTAAAACCCGGCGATCGCGTCGAAGCGGGGCAGGTGTTGTGCGATGGGCCCGCTTCCGACCGAGGCGAACTGGCCCTGGGCCGCAATATCCTGGCCGGCTTTATGCCCTGGCGCGGTTATAACTACGAAGACGCCATCGTTCTCAGCGAGCGGCTGGTGAAAAATTCCGCCTTTAACTCCATTTATATAGTCGAAGAGAGCATCGAAGCCAGGGAAACCAAATTGGGCAAGGAAGAGATCACGGCCGATATTCCCGGCGTTTCCGAGGGCGTGTTGAGACACCTGGATGAAAGCGGGATCGTGCGCATCGGCGCCAAAGTCAAACCCGGGGAAATCCTGGTGGGAAAAGTCTCCCCCAAAGGGGAAACCCAGCTCTCACCCGAAGAAAAACTCCTGCGGGCCATTTTCGGCGAGCAGGCCTCCGAGATTAAAGATACCTCGCTCTACTGCCCGCCCGGCGTCGAAGGAACCGTTATCGATGTCAAGATATTCACCCGCCGGGGACTGGAAAAAGACAAGCGGGCCGCGGATATCGACGGACACGTCGTCGATAAATTGGATCGCAACTTTAACGACGAGAAAAAAATCCTGGTTATCGATAAATATGAGAAAATAAGAAACCTTTTAAAGCAAGTGGACATATTATCTGCGTTTGAGCATCACAGCGCAAAAATTGCCGCAGGCAAACCGATCTCGGCGGAATCGCTGAAGAAACTCGATGAAGGTTTATTGAAAGTCATAAAGAAAAATATCGCCGAAGCCGACCTGGATAAAATACTGGAAATCGAATCCAAATGCCAACTGCATATCGAAGCCTTGCACAATGAAAAACAGGCCAAGATCGACCAGATGAAAAAAGGCGACGAGTTTGCCCCCGGCATCATCAAGATCATTAAAGTATTGGTGGCGGTAAACCGGAAAGTTTCCGTCGGCGATAAGATGGCCGGCCGGCACGGGAACAAAGGCGTCGTGGCCAAAATCCTACCGGTGGAAGATATGCCTTTCCTGGAAGACGGCACCTCGTTGGATATCGTCCTGAACCCATTGGGCGTCCCTTCGCGGATGAATGTGGGCCAGATCTACGAGTTGATCCTGGCAATGGCCGGGAAATTGTTGGGAGTCCACTTTGAAACCCCGGTATTTGACGGCGCGTCCGAGGAAGAGGTCAGGGCCAACATGAGAAAAGCGGGTTTACCCGAAGACGGTAAGGTTAACCTTTATGACGGTATCACCGGCGAGCCCTTTTCCAATAAAGTCACTGTCGGCTATATGTATATGATGAAACTGGAACATATGGTAGACGACAAGATCCACGCCCGGTCCACCGGCCCCTATTCCTTGATTACCCAGCAGCCCCTGGGCGGTAAAGCCCAATTCGGCGGGCAGCGGGTCGGGGAAATGGAAGTCTGGGCGTTAGAGGCCTACGGCGCCGCTTACTTGCTCCAGGAAATGTTGACCATCAAATCGGATAATATTAGTGGACGAAATGAGATATATTCCGCAATTGTAAAAGGAACCATGGACTTTAATCCCGGTTTGCCCGAATCTTTCAATGTCCTCATCAAGGAATTAAAGAGTCTCGCCCTGAACGTCGAACTGATCAAGAGGGATAAAGTCCTCGAGGAAACCATGATGAAAGAAAATATTGCCAATATATCTTAGCCAGGGAGGAGTGGTTATGCATAAACTTAAGAAGTATGGAAAAGAAGTTAATATAATGGATTATCATAAAATAAGAATAAGCCTGGCTTCTCCTGAAGTGATACGCAGTTGGTCGTCGGGTGAAGTCACCAAGCCGGAAACCATCAATTACAGGACATTTAAACCGGAGCGCGACGGGCTTTTTTGCGCCAAGATTTTCGGCCCCACCCAGGATTTCCGGTGTTTATGCGGCAAGTATAAAGGCTTAAAATATAAAGGAATCGTATGCGAGAAATGCGGCGTCGAAGTGACCCTCTCCTCGGTCAGAAGGGAGCGTATGGGGCATATCGAATTGAACTCCAAGGTGGCGCATATCTGGTTTTTTAAAGGCGTCCCTTCACGGATCGCCGTACTGCTGGAAATCACCGGCAAACAATTGGAACATATCGTCTATTTTGAAAATTATATCGTTATCGATAAAGGCAATGTACCCAACCTGAAATTTAAACATATCCTGACAGAGGAAGAGTACCTGGAAATGGTGGATAGGTACGGAGAAGATTCTTTCAGGGCCGGTATGGGCGCCGAAGCCATTTTCGAATTGTTGAAGATGCTGGATGTAGAAAAAGAAGTCCAGGAATTAAAATCGCGCTTAAACCTTGAGCGCTCCATCCAGAAAAAGAAAAGCATGGCGCGCCGGTTAAAGTTGATGGAAGACTTTGCCCATTCCGGGAACCATCCCGAGTGGATGATCTTGACCATTATACCCGTACTGCCGCCCGATTTAAGACCCCTGGTCAGGCTGGACGGAGGCCGTTTTGCCTCTTCCGATCTTAATGACCTTTACCGCCGCGTTATCAACCGTAACAACCGGTTAAAGAGGCTGCTGGATCTCAAAGCCCCCGAATTGATTATCAAGAACGAAAAACGAATGCTGCAGGAAGCCGTGGATGCCCTCTTCGATAACCAGAAGAGAAATAAAAGTTATATGAGCTCCCAGAAGCGGCCGTTGAAATCCCTTTCCGATTCGTTGAAAGGAAAACAGGGCAGGTTCCGGCAGAACCTATTGGGAAAACGCGTCGATTATTCCGGTCGTTCCGTTATCGTAGTGGACCCCAAATTGAAATTGGACCAGTGCGGCCTCCCCAAAAAGATGGCGTTGGAATTGTTCAAACCTTTCATATACAATAAACTGGAGAAAAAAGGGGTGGTTACCACCCTGCGGGTGGCCCGCACCTGGGTGGAAGAGAACCGGGACGAAATCTGGGACGCCCTGGATGAAGTCATCCATGAGCATACGGTATTATTGAACCGGGCGCCTACCTTGCACCGCTTAGGCATCCAGGCCTTCAGACCCCACCTGGTTGAAGGGAACTCCATTACCCTGCACCCCCTGGTATGTCCAGCCTTTAACGCCGATTTCGACGGAGACCAGATGGCGGTTCATATCCCCTTATCCCTGGAAGCCCAGGCCGAAGCCCAGTTGTTGATGCTATCCACCAACAATATCTTAAACCCCGCCAATGGAAAACCCCTGGCGGTCCCCACACAGGACATGATCCTGGGTTTTTACTATCTTACTTTTACCAAAAAGGGTTTGAAAGGCGAGAACATGATTTTTGCCTCTATGAAAGATACGATCCAGGCATTTGAAAAAGGGTTGGTGGACTTAAATGCCCAGATTAGAGTCCGCTACCTGGGCGAGTTAAAAAACCTCGACACCTATATGCTGGATAACCAGGACGTTGCCAATTGCCCGGTATCGGAAATATTAAGGGAAGACAACCGGTTGCTGATCACTACCCCGGGGCGGGTGTTGTTTAATGAATTCCTTCCCAAAGGAGTACCCTTTATTAACGGGTTGATAAAGAAAAAGGGCATCCAGAACCTGGTTTATTATATATATTTGAAGTTCGGGTTCAAAGAGACCGTCGAGACCCTCGACAAGCTAAAAGAGGGCGGCTTCGAGTATGCCACCCGGGCCGGTTTCACCATCAGTATTTCAGACCTGTTGATCCCTGTGGAAAAAGTAAAGATTATCCAGGAGACCGAAAAGGAACTGGAACTGGTTGAGCAGATTTATGCCGCCGGCGGTTTAAGCGCCGGTGAAAGGCATAATACCATTATCGATAAATGGAGCCGCGCCACCGACCAGATACGTGAAACCATGTTTGCCGGGATGAGGCGGATGAGTTATGAAGGAGACACCATTAATCCTATCTTCGTCATGTCCGATTCCGGCGCCAGGGGAAGTAAAGACCAGTTGAAACAGTTGGCCGGTATGAGGGGTTTAATGGCCAAGCCTTCCGGTGAAATTCTGGAGACCCCCATTACGGCGAATTTTAAAGAAGGGCTTTCGGTGCTGCAGTACTTTATCTCCACCCACGGCGCCCGCAAAGGTCTGGCGGATACGGCATTAAAAACCGCCGACGCCGGGTACTTGACCCGGAAACTGGTGGACGCCGCCATCGAAGTGATCGTCAAAGAGGAAGATTGCGGCACCATCAACGGCGTCGAGGTTTCGGAAATAATCGAAAACGGTAAAGTTATCGAGCCCTTGATCGAGCGGATCATCGGCAGGTTCGCACGGGAAGATATCCATGATCCCGAGAGTCCCAATCGCATCATTGTCAAGGCCGGAGAAGAAATCGATGAAGCAAAAGGAAAAGAAATCGTCGATTCCGGTATTTTAAAAGTAAAAATACGGGGCGTCCTGAACTGCGAGACCCGGGCCGGCGTTTGCCAGGTTTGTTACGGTCGTAATTTATCCACCGGGAAATTGATCGACCTGGGTGAGGCCGTGGGCATTATCGCGGCCCAGTCCATCGGCGAGCCCGGCACCCAGTTGACCATGAGGACCTTCCACATCGGCGGCGTTGCTTCCGGTGGCGAGGGACAGACCAAGTTACACGCCGGGTTTGACGGCAGGATCGTATTAAAGGGCCTGGAGATCATAGGTGATAAAGAAGGCAATAACATTGCCATGAACCGAACCGGTTCCATTCAAATCCTGGATTCCAAAAATCGCGAGAAAGCCGTTTACCCCGTTACTTATGGTTCGAAAGTAATGGTATCCAATGGGCAAATCGTGGAGAAAGGCGACCGTTTATTGGAATGGGACCCATTTGCCAACGCCATATTAACCAAGGATGACGGCGTCGTGGAGTTAAGGGACCTGGAAGAAAATGTTTCCTTTGTCCAGGACCGTGACGAGACCACCGGAAAATTAACCACTATTATTATCGATATAAAGGATGAAAAATTAAGAGATGAGCTGCAGCCGCAGATCGTCATCCGGGATCCCAAGACCCATAAAATCGTGCGCAGGTTCTATTTGCCTGTGAATGCCCACCTTTCGGTAAAAGAGGGCGAGGAAGTTCATGCCGGGAATGTCCTGGCCAAGATCCCGTCCGAATTTGCTAAAACAAAGGATATTACCGGGGGGCTTCCCAGGGTTACCGAGTTGTTCGAGGCGCGTAAGCCCAGGAACCCGGCAAAAATGGCGCAGATCGACGGTATCGTGGAGTACGGTAAATTACTCAAAGGCTCCCGGAAATTGATTATCCGACCTTTCGATAAGAACGCCAGGCCCGATGAGCATAATATCCCCAGGGGCGCTTATATCATCGTTGGGGACGGCGATAAGATCACGGCCGGAACGCCGTTGATGGACGGACCCTTGAATCCCATCGATATTCTCACCGTCCTGGGAGAACACAAGTTGGCCCACTACCTCTTAAAGGAAGTCCAGGATGTGTACCGGTTACAGGGCGTCGCCATCAATGATAAACACATCGAAATTATCATCCGGCAGATGATTAAATGGCGGCGGATCGAAGAAGTCGGCGATACGCGTTTTATTCCCGAACAGATCGTGGAAAAATGGGCGTTTGACGAAGAAAACAACAAGGTTATGGCCGAAGGCGGCCGGCCGGCAAAGGCAAAACCCCATCTACTGCCCATATCAAGGGCCGCACTGGCCTATGACAGCTTTATCTCCGCCGCGGCTTTCCAGGAAACCACCCGGGTATTGACCGAAGCCGCTATTGCCGGTAAAGAAGACAAACTAAACGGCATCAAGGAAAATGTCACCATGGGACGGTTAATACCGGCAGGGACCGGGTATGATTTTTACCGGAACTTTGAAATCGAGGAAGCGGAGGATTTCTTTAGAACGGCAAAATGAACGGAAAAATATTGGTAATCGACGATTCTCCCACTCTAAGAAAATTATTGCGCTTCTACCTTAAGAAAAAAGGTTATTCCGTGAATGAAGCGAGTAATGGCGAAATGGGCCTTCAGGCCATTGCCCGGGGAATGTTCGACATGGTTATCCTCGATATGAACATGCCCGTGAAGAATGGCCTGGAGGTGCTGGAAACGTTGAAGAAAGATAAGAAGGATTACTGCATTCCTATTTTGATTTTGAGTGCGGATAAAGAGGAAGAGAGTAAAGCGGCAGGTATTGCTTTCGGCGCTTCCTATTATCTTACCAAACCCTTTAAACCGGAGGAAGTGGTCGCCCGTATCGAAGATATTTTAGCGGAAAGACGGAAAAGCATGAAGTAAATGCAAAAATAAATCCGAAATTCAAAACAAAAACTGCCCACGGAAAAACGGGAAGCGAGGAAGTTAGGAAGCGGCGAAGCTGGGAAAAACAAGAATCATTCCAAATCTTACCAATGACCAATCCTTTTCTTCATCATCATTCATCATTCCCAATCTCACCCATCACTAATATCTAGTTTCTCTGCCCATTAGCAATGACATGGCTTCAGCGCGGGTAGCGTCGGTGTTGCAGAATATTCCCCGGATGGCTGAAGTCACGGTGAGGGAACCCGGTTTTTTGGCGCCCCTCATGATCATGCAGAGGTGTTCCGCTTTAATCACCACCATTACACCCAGGGGAGACATGGCTTTGACCAGGTAATCGGCGATTTCCTTGGTTAACCGTTCCTGGATTTGCAGTCGTTTGGCCAGGATATCCACCAGGTTGGCGATGGTATTGAGTCCCATGATTTTGCCTTCTTGCGGGATGTAAGCGATGCTGGCCGTCCCTGAAAAAGGCAGCAGGTGGTGCTCGCACATGGAATAAATCGGGATATCTTTTAGTATCACCATTTCCTCGTGTCTTTCTTCCGTAAGCGCCCTCAGGCATTCGTCCAGGTTATGGTGGGTCCCGGAAAGCACTTCCATGAACATTTCGGCGGCCCGCCGCGGGGTCTGGGCCAGTCGTTTGGATTCAGGGTCTTCTCCTAATCCTGCCAGGATTAAGCGCACCCCTTTCTCTATCTTAGCGGCGTTCATTTTATGGCTGCTTTTAGATTGCATGGCGGTTTTCCTTTTTTTTAATGTCGTTCTGCTTATTTCTCATGGTTTATTTCTCATCATATTGGTTTATACTCCAAACTCCCTTTACAGTCAAGGGGTTTATATACTTAAAGATGAAAATTCTGCATGTCCCCTCTTTCTCTTACTGGCCCCGGCACTTGCAAACATGGCCCCGGTACTTTTAAACATGACGTTGGCGCTTTTGGAAAATGCCACAGTTCCGGGGGAAAATGGCAAAAAGGTCAGAACAATTAACAATTATCGTTTCCCCACATCCGTAATCAGGGATCGGGCAGACATTGGGGGATGCCCCTACGGCTTGAGTTCTTGTATGTCCCCTTATCTCCTAACCACCTGCAAGTGCCTGGATCGCACGTGCAAGTGGTGAGATTGCATGTGCATGTATCGAGATCGCACGCGCAAGCGTTGAGATCGCATGTGCAAGTGCTTGGATCGCACGCGCAAGTGTCAAGATCGCATGTGCAAGTGTTGAGATCGCACGCGCAAGTGTCAAGATCGCACGTGCAAGTCCCGAGTTAGCACGTGCAACCCTCGAGTTAGTACGTGCAAGGGGTCTGTTAGCGCTTGTATCCCTACCGTTAGCAAATGTTGGAGGTATATCCGCATTTACAGCCCGATTATTTACTTGAGCACATGGCGTGCCGGAATCCGCAAGGGTAGTATATTTAAATGCAGTCGCCGGGGAATGTTTAAGCAGGGGTTGTATATCCCCGTGCGGCATCAATCGCGGCATCTTGCAGTGGCTTGATTTATCATGGTTGGGGCTTGATTTATCACCCCTCCCGCATGATTTTGGGATTAATTATCAAATCCGTATCTTTTGGGTTTGATAGGGGAAAAATAGTTGGAAGAGGGCAGACACGGGGGCCTGCCCCTACGGAAATGTCCGGTTGGGAATCGATACCGGGCAGACACTTTCATTTAATTGCAAAAGGTGGTACAATGCTTTCTAATAGCATTTTACAAGAGAGGATTTGATGAACAATTTCCAGGATAAAGCCAATTTTATCTGGCAGGTAGCGGATGATATCTTAAGGGGCGCGTTTAAACCGCATGAATATGGCGATATCGAATTGAATTTCAATAATTATATAAGGGGCTACAGCCCCAATGTCCAGGAAATCCTGGAAAGTTTCCATATCGATAAAGTCGTTTCAAAGCTGGTGAAGAACGATTACTTGTTTAAGTTGGTGGATAAATTTACCGAGGTAGAGCTGCACCCGGATAAGGTGTCCAACCACCAGATGGGGTATATATTCGAGGAGTTATTGCGGCGCTTTTCTGAAATGTCCAATGAGACCGCCGGGGAGCATTACACGCCCCGTGAAGTCATCCGTTTGATGGTGAATTTGTTATTTGCCGAGCATGTGGAGGAGTTGAAGAGGAAAGGCATCATACGAACGGTTTATGATCCGGCATGCGGCGCCGGGGTATGTTAACCATTGCCAAGGAGCATATCTTACATTATATCAACCCGGATATCGAGATTGTGTTGTATGGCCAGGAGTTGAATGACCCCACGTTCGCCATTGCCAAATCGGATGTATTAATCATTGGGGAAGAGGCGGACAATATCCATTTGGGAAGTAGTTTCAGCAATGACCGGTTGAAGGGCAAGCAGTTTGATTATGCCGCCTTTTTTTCCGCTGCTGTGATTAGATAAATCCTTATCGAGTGGACTTTCACCCTCTACCTCGCACCTTTTTACTCAGATTTTTTGCAAGGCCCCCTTTTTTTCATTTAATATTTTAGCTAAATGTGTCTTAGGTGTATTGCTTTTAAAGAATATTCTATGATTATAAATCTCTTTTTGAGATTTACTGCTTTTCTGTTCCTCCTTTATTGCTCTTTCAATAATATCTAATCCCTCACTATATAATTCCCATATCAAATCAATATTGTCATAGTTGATTTCAATTGATTTCGCTTTAGCAAGTTCAGCGAGAAGATATAAAATATAATAAGAGGCATGAAATATATAGGACTTAAATTCAAAATCCCCGTGTTCTTCATGTAATTCTGATTTTCTGTTTTTTCTGGAACTTTCAATTTTTTCAAACAAATGAAATACAAGAAGCACTTTATCTGCGGTTATTTCATCCTTAAAAACACTATCATAAAAATCCGCGAAAATTCTTCGCTTTTTGTCTTTAGCCTCACCCGGCAATCCGTTAAAGAAAGCCATTAGTAATTGCCCAATTTTTTCTGCGTCTATTCTTTTATCGCGAGATCGATCCTTACATTGTCCCTTCTTACGTTCATAATAAAAGCCTTTAGCTTTTAATTCAGCTTCGATCTTTTTTTGAATATAATCATTTGCTCTAATATCTCTGGAACTGACGGGATTTTGGCTATTTGTATATTCAGCAATAAAAGTGCTTAGGTCAACATTATTTGTTTGATATATTCTGCAAAGAATATTAATATCATCAATTTTAGATGGGTCTTCTTTAAAAGCATCAAAAAGTGCGTGAACTGTTTGACTTCCATTTACAATCTGAAAATTCTCAATTTCTATTATTGGAGCTCTTTGATTCGTAGGGTAACTAAAGTTTTTACAAACAATTGTTATGCCATTATTAAAATAGAAAAATTTATTCCTCTTATCAGATAAAGCAGTATCCTTAATATTTTTATTTATTCTAGTGCGATTTTTTAAATATACTCTAACGTTATCTTCAAACGCTGCTTCTTCTATCAAATAATCTTTCATCACATTAAAATCATCGAGATCAATTTTATTACGAAGATCATCATCATTAATTATTATACGGAGGAGGTCTCTTGCATCTACATTAACAATTAAGGCCCGAATATCTCCATCGGTTCTCTCAAAAAGTTGTTTATCAATTGCCTTTATACGTCCATTTACATCCTTTTTATTCATTTTGATAAGACTATTTATATATGACGGTAACAAATGATACTCAATATTAAAATTTGAATATTTATTGATCTCCCTCTCAAATCGCTTCTTTTCCGCATCCTCAAAAGCATTATAGTAATTACAACAGCTATGAACAACATAGTTAGGGTTTTCTGTATTCCAGATAGACCATATTTCATCTACTTTCAAAAATAGTGTTTTATTGACATCTGATTTTTGTAGATTTTTCTGCATTAAGGAATTTAAGAAACTCAATATTTTATCAATTTCGTTTGATGGGAAGTGGTTTTGGATTTTATCAAAGTAATCTGTATATTTAAATGAAAAAAAATGAATTTTAGACGGGGTCGTCGAGCTATCTATAAATATTGCATCAATCCCCCTATCGTGACCACTTTCCTTTCCTTTTGTCTTTAAATAGTGGTTATCTGTCATTGAGTCATCGATTTCATCTTCTTGGAGATTTAAAATAAGATCAAGTGATAGAAAACAAAAAGCTACTGACTCCTCTTTTAAAGCGTATTGGCCCATTGCATTTTTTACAAGCGTCTTTAGTAATGAAAAATCTTGAAAAGAAGGTTGATTTTGTTCCATTTTTATCTCCTAATTTTTTCATAATAATTTGTTTTTTTTTGTAGGCTTCTTTCCTCCAAGGGAATTCGTTCGCTCTCATGGATAAACATTTTTCTCCACTTATTATATTCTAATCTTTAAGGTAGTGATTATAACACAAACTCTAAAAAAAACAAGAGGAAAGGAAAATAATCTCTAGGTTCACTATCAGTTTGATCTTCAAAGGGTCAGAACCCTTTTGAAAAAGGGTTCCTACACCTCCCAAAACTTTTGATACTGAAAAGTTTTCTGTTCGTCGAATACAATAGTTGAGTGGACGAAGCCCATTCCAGCCAGTCCGGGGAATCCAGCAAACACATGAAACAAGTCCTCGCCACTAACCTGGAAAAATCCGAAAGCGAAGACCACATCGAATTCGACGTCGAAGACGAAGCCCTCAAAGAAATCCGTACCAGCGGCAAACAACCCAATATCTCCTACTTTGCTTTTACCGCCACCCCCAAAAGCAAAACCCTGGAACTCTTCGGACGCAAAGATGAAAATGGAAAACACCGCGTCTTTCATAACTACACCATGCGCCAAGCCATCGAAGAAGGCTTCATATTAGATATCCTGCAAAATTACACCACGTTTAAACGCTATTTCAAACTCATCAAAGCGGTCAAAGAAGACAAAGAATACCAAAAGAAAAAAGCCATCCGCCTGCTGACCTCATATGTGGATTTACAGCCCCACGCCATCGAAATGAAAACCCGCATCATGCTGGACCATTTACTGGAAAAAACCGTAAAGGCTGTGGAAGGCAAAGGCCGGGCCATGGTGGTGACGCGGTCGCGCCTCCACGCCGTCAAATACTTCCAAACCTTTCAGAAAATAATGGCGGAAGAAGCCCCATTATATAAACCCCTGGTGGCCTTTTCCGGGACCGTCATCGACCCGGACACCTCCGCCGAATACACCGAAAACAACCTCAATAACCTGGGCCCCAAAATTAAAATAGAAGACGCCTTCAAAACCCCGGACTACCGCATATTAATCGTGGCGGAAAAGTTCCAGACCGGCTTCGACGAACCCCTGCTCCAAACCATGTACGTAGACAAAAAACTCGAGGGCCTACACGCCGTTCAAACATTCAGCAGACTCAACCGCACCCTACAGCGGCAAAGACGACGCCGTCATCCTCGACTTTGTCAATGAAGCCGAAGGCATCGAAACCGCTTTCCAACCCTATTACCAGAAAACCATCGTGGAAGAAGGCGTGGACCCCAACCGCCTCTATAACCTGCAAACGCAATTGGAAACTTACGACATTTATACCCAGGCCGATATCCAACGTTTCGCCGAAATCTTTTACAACCCCAACGAACCCAAAGAAAAATACCAACCCATCCTGGACCTCGCCGTACACCGCTTTATGCAAACAGAAGAAAACGACCGGGAAGATTTCCGCACCATATTACAAAAATACATCCGCTTATACAGCTATATCTCCCAGATCGTCACCTTTGAAGACATCTCCCTTGAAAAACTCTACGCCTAAACCCGAAACCTCAACCGGAAACTCCCCAAACGCGAAAGCAATATCCCATACGAAATCCAGGACTCGGTCGATCTTGATTCTTTCAGGATACAGAAAACCTTTGAAGGCAAACTAAAACTGCAAAAAGAAGATGGAGTAGTCAGTGGGCCAGGGGATGACGAATCCCGTCCGGTTGAAGAGGAAAAGGATATCCTGTCCAATATAATCAAGACGTTGAATGACTTGTACGGCGTGAATTTAACCGAAGAAGATAAAGTGGATATGGAGCGGCTGCTGCGGAAGTTGTATGCGGATGAGGAGTTAAAGGCCGCCATGACAGCGGATAATACGCTGCAAAACAAGAAAGAGAAATTCTACCGGGTAACGGATAAACATTTAACCGATTATGCGCATTCGCGGTTGGAGTTCTACAAGAAAATGACCGAGCCGCGAGTAAGCCGGTATATAAAAGACAGTTGGTTTGATGGCTATCGGAAAGATTTGACGGCCAGGAATGCGCAGTTCGCGTAGATAGAAACAAAAAACAAAAGCAGGCCCACGAATTACACGAATTACCACGAAAAAAGAGGAGCCACGGACGAACACGGACGGTTCACGGACTCTTCTGCTTTTTCCGCTCTTCCGCGCTTCCTCACTTCCGCTCTTCCTTTTTTTCGTCATCATTCATCATTCTATATAAAGAGTGCGGAAGGGGCCAGGCAAATTTTCACTCTTCACCATCTCCCCCGAGTCCCGCAAGGAAATCCTCAAACGGCTGTTATTATTGAACCACCAGGTCCATAAACAAGACCAGGAACAAACCCCGCCCCCAAAACCCAAAACCGCGAAAGCCCCCAAAGACCCCCTCCAGAAAACATTATTCTAGCCTCAGAGGGCACAGAGGGCACAGATATTTTTGGTTCCTTGTAAGTATCTGTGCAAGAAAAAAAGTATACCGGGGCCGCTGGGGAATTCCCCGAATTTCAGTAGGGAACAGACTCCGAGAATGCGAAAAAAAAGTTGACAGATTCTTTTTCCTATGATACAAATAAGGTGTTGATTGAGAAAGTAGGAATCCAAAACGGAGGTATTGCCTATTGACAACGAAAGAACTTATAGCAGAGGCCGTTTCCCTTCCGGTAGAAGAACGGTCCATCGTCGCGGACTCGATTCTCCGCAGCTTGAATGCCCCCGAGTCTGCTATTGACCGGAAGTGGGTGGCAGTGGCTCAGCGGAGGTTGGCGGAACTTCGATCCGGCCAGGTAAAATCTATTCCTGGTGAGCAAGTTTTTGCCAGGATATGGAAACGATTCGAGACATGAACTTCTCCTTTCACCCGGAGGCAGAATGGGAGTTCCTCGAAGCTATTAATTACTATGAGGAACGCGAAGCTGAGTTGGGTTTTTTCTTGTCTGTCCCCTTTCCTATCAAAAGAATTGGCTTATATTCCCTGGATACTGAGAAACTGGAAAATGTTTTTATGGATTCGAAAGCGAGGGGCAGGATATTTATCCCATTTGGCAAATCGCGAGTTGCTGTTGAACCTAATACTGGAATATAACCGGATACAATGGTTTGCGTCGATCTCCAGGCAAGAAAGTAATGGGAATTTGTATGCTGCTAATTCATACTGCTATTATGATCCTCAAACAGGAATATGGAAAGAGGACCAATAAAGGAATAGAAATGAAAAAATGTATATTGCTGTGTGCTTTGACGCTGGTGGTATTTATCCGGTTGTATCCGGAACTTGTGGCCAACTTGCCGGAATTGGGCAAGCCCACCGAGATTCGCATGAACGACCATTATCTGTTTATTGTCGATCAACAATCCGTGCTTGTATATGATTTAAAATCCTTCACTCAAATTAAAAAATTATGCCGACAAGGAGAAGGACCCCAGGAATTTCAAAAGTGGCCAAGGATTACGTTTACCGGAGATAAGCTGGTGCTGAGTGATAATTACAAAATAATCCTTTTTTCTAAAAATCTCCAATACCTGCGGGAAATCAAAATGGGATCGTTATCCGATTGCGCGCTTCCTATCGATGATCCCTTTGTCATCACAGACTCTAAAACAATCGATGGGGTTGAGTGCCGAGTATTTTTACTGATCGATAATAAGGGGCAGAAGATAAAAGATCTCTTGAAAGAACCGATAACCCCCCAAATGAGAAATTAGTTTTTGGCTCCATTTTCCAGGGCGAGAAGTTGGAAAGACAGGGTATTTATGGCCCAGCCCCACAAAGGATTTTATATAGATGTTTTTGATAAGGAGGGGAAAAAGCTTTACCAGATTGAAAAAGAAGTAAAACAGATCAAATCGGAAGAAAAGCATCGGCAGCTTAGGATTAATGAAATTTTGTTTGCCGTAGGCAGGAGCCGTTTTGAGCAGGCCAGGAAAAGAGGGATTTTTGAGAAACCGCTGATGGAGTTTGTCCCTGCGATAAACAATTTCTGGGTGACCGATGATAGTATCTACGTAAAAACTTATGATATCACGGATACAAAGGAAAAGTATGTTATTATGGACCTGCAGGGCAACATCCGGAAGACAGTTTTTTTGCCTATCGTATACAAGGAGATTCTCACCTTCCACAACAACACATTCTATTATTTAGAAGACAACGAGGAAAAAGAAACCTGGGTGCTTCATGCCGTACGTTTATAGATAATAAAAATTTTCTTCATCAGCCTGACTTGAATTGTTAATAACAATCTTCCCTGCTGTGAGCAATATGAATTTGACATTTTTGATCCTGAAGTACGGTTTATTTATATCATAAAACAGTTGGCTCTTCTTTCATCCTCTCTTTTACATTGCTTACTACCGAGGACCATCCATCCAATTCCGCAAAATCCTGCTTCATCTCTGCCCTGAGTCTCTCCACATCGACTGTCGAATCTGTGGTCAAATATATCACCGCTGCCCCTTGCCCAGCCCAGGTCCGCATCACATCATTTACTTCCAATTTGAAATACCCGGGCAAACCCCCGGCTGCTGGACTCAACCGCCGTTAATTGATAAAAAGTCGTGGGAAACCAGACGGACAACGCATTATTCTTTCTATTCACCCGCGTCATTTCATTTTTAAAACGGTCTTCCAGGTTGTCCATTTTCGGGTAATGATCGCGCCAGTATCCTTCTATGTTTTCCCTGGCGCTTACCCTGTCGCTGTTTTTGAATTTTCCATGGGTCTCTGTATACTCTTTTTCGAAATCGGTAACCACTTTTAATTTGTCGCTAAATAACTGATAAGAATAGGGAATGGCTTCGGCGTTGTTTTCGTTGACGGCTGCAATGCCCAGGGGGATAGCAATGACCATTACAAGCCAGATCGCCAGGATGATGGCCAGGCCGTTTTTTTGGCCCAGTGCCCGGGGATGGTCCCGATGACGAGACAGAAGAGCATTAAGAAAAGGGCCGCCAACAGGGAAGGCATTAGCCCGGAGATATCCGGCCACGATAGGGAAATACCTTCAAGCAGGGCCAGGCACAGTGTGCAGCCGAAAATAAAAAGAAAACTGACAACCACTAATATATATCTTGAGAATAAAATGGATAGGTAAACAGCCAGGCGCGAATTGCCGTGGGCAAGGAATTTTAAGTACTCCTTGCTATTCATGGCTTTGAGGCCTAAATACAAAACCGCGAAGGTTCCCAGGAAAAGTACAACAGTGGAAAAGCGCAAGGGCAATAGGGCATTGGAAATAAAAATCGATTTGCTTTGACAATTGCTGGTGATATCCAGGTTGGCAATGGTGTTGATATGAGCGGATACTTCCGTTATTACCGGGGGATTGGTGAAAAATATGGAGGCCGGCGCCGGGGTAAACAATATCCTGGCCCCAGCCCTGGAAACAGTATCATAATTGGTATTAAGCCCGAACATTTGGGCTTCAATATTTTGAAATTCCTTGATTTTGCTTGTAGTGTTCTTATTTTCTTTGATTCCCTTGTGCACGCTGTAGAGGGAAATTAATAAGAGCACCAGCAAAACCGTGGTTTTTTTTAGGGTGAAAAACCGGCGCGTCTCCAGCAAAATAATCGGCTTAAAACAAGACATGGTCACCTCGCAATTTTTTATTTAAATAATGGCGGAAAAAATTTGGGCCGTGTAGCTCCCCAAAAGCGATGTTTCGGCAAAAGCATCGTTTAAACGCCGGAAAGAGTCTATTAATGGAATCTGTCGATTGGATATATCGTACTTTATGGAATGCAGTAGGCCAGCAATTTCCTTGAGCCGGGTATGGGTTCTTTTGTAGAGACCGGTAATATCGCCTCTTCTTAAGAACATGGCCGCTTCAAAAAACTCCGTCCCGGTTAATCCGTACTCCTTTGCAAATGCTTCATAGTCGAAACTCTTTAGTTTAGCCTGGACCTCGTCATTGTATGGTGTGGCTTCGGCAGCTTTGATCAATAGTTCATAGGTATCGACGGCCTTTTCGATATTGGCGCTAGCGCTGTCGGCGATCTTCTCCAATGCGTTGATATCCAGTCCCTGGCTGTTCTGCAATTCCACCATGGTTAATAATTGGTAGACCGCGGAACCCGTGTTCAAAAAATAACCGGCCCCCTGGATGACGTATACGCCTCTATCGGGCTGCTTGCGCCGATCGCGCTTTTCCCAACGCCTTCATAGCCTTGGCCTGAACCGTTACTGCAAACAAGAGAATAAATATTCGTGGTAAGCGCGATACCCCCTAAAACGATGGCGATGATTAGCTTTGCCGGTATATTTGTTTTATTCATGATTTTCCTCCTCGATTGTTTTTTTATTTGAGTTTATATCTTTATCGATTAATTTATCGTTTTCCAGCAGGTATCTCTTGAAATAAGACATCATGGAATACCTCACCATCTCCGACTCGCGAAAGTAGTTCAGGAACTTTCTCAGCCATTCCGTATACTCGCCGAATTTGCCGGTCCCGATAGAGCGTTCCACATCATCCCCGAAAAACATCTCGCCCTGTCCGTGCAGTAGATAATACACGTTCACATTGAATTTTTTGGTGAGGTTGAAGATGGTATCGAACATAGGTTTTGCTCTTCCTGCTTCGATTTCCGAAAGACTGGCCGGGGAGATGCCCAGTTCCCCGGCAAAATTATGCTGTTTGAAACCCAGGCGCTTGCGGATGGACTGCATACGCAGGCCAATATCGATTAACAACGTGTCTTTTTCAGTCATTGATGCCATATTTTTTTAAAAATATAATTTTTTATCAAAAAAAATTACTTTTTCAGTAAAATAACTATATAATTTCACAATGTTAAAAACAAACAGTTTTTCCGAAGCGCAATCATGCCTGTCATTGATCGGTAGACGGTGGTCGCAAACGCCCGGCAAAAAATTTAGAAAACCTCCATTGGATTTTCTCCTTGAAACACCATTATATAGAAATCACTATCGGTTGTCAAATACAAAAAAAACTCTACCCATTGAGCATTTTAAAGCCCCATTAAGGGCCCCGGCAGATGGAAACGACCAAACGGCAGTTGGAAGAGACCAACAAACAGTTGGCATTGAGGAAAAAGCTCTTAGAATTGACCTGCAAGCAGTTAGAATTGAGGAAAAAGCTCTTAGAACTGACCAACAAGCAGTTGGAATCGAGGAAAAAGCTCTTAGAATTGACCAGCAAGCAGTTGGAATCGAGAAAAAAGCTCTTTGCACCGACCAAAAAGCTGGTGGCATTTATCAAGAAGCAGGTAACAACAGCCTTTCGGCAAAACTTATCTTTGCTGACAAAATAAAAATATAAAAGGAGATCATGAAATGAGAATATTTTTAAAAGCAGAAATGAAGGAATTGTTTGACGAAGCAAGCGCGGGTATTGCAAATTCCAAAGATAACCCGATGGTGCTGGAAAAAGTAGCGATGTTCGGCTATACACGGGACAGCCTGGTAGCCGCTGAAACAGACTATACAACCGCGGAATCGCTCTACTTACAAAAAGCACCCAAAGTGGGCTTAAAACTCAGCCTCAGTATCCAGGTGCGAAAAAAAATCGACGATATTTATGAGCTTTACATGTTGTATGTGAACATGCTTAGGCGGGACCATCGAGAGGATACCGGTTTACTCCATGAACTTTTATTGCTGGGTGAAAGAGATCATACTGTTATAGGAAAAATAAAAGACTCCAAAGCATTTTACAAAAATTGCTTTGACCACCTAAAACTCCTCCCCATAGTGGCCAAAATAGGGCTTACCACAGAAATGCTGCAATTGCAGATGTCCAAAATTGCGGAAGTGGAAAACGATAAAAACTATCGGGCAATACTGGTAAAAGACGCCGAAAAGACCACTGAAGACAGGAATAAAGTCATTTTAAAACTCTATAATTGGTGGATGAATTATAAGTCGGCTTTGATTTACGTATTCAAAGATGATCCCCAACAGTTAGAAGCCTTTAAGATCAAAGGGTATTCCATCGGCTACGTTCCCAGGAAGAGCGGCGATAACGAAGAGGAGCCGCCGGCGCCGCCGGAACCGCCGGAAACGACCACTACCCCGGCTAATCAAGGGACATAAGACATAAGGCATAAGACATAAGACCTAAGGTATAATGGCGCCGGGTCTTTATTACCATATATACTTCCTTATTGTTAATTTGGCCGGCGACGCATGGGTTGGCTGTCCAGGGTTTAAAATTTATCGATCGCAAAAAGGACTCATCGGTTGATAGGACTTCCACCCATGCGGCGTTGGTTTCTCAAACCAAAACCGCCCACGAATCACACGAATTACCACGAAGAAAGATGGGCCACGGACAAACACGGACGGTTCACGGACAAAAAGAAACTACTCCTGTATGGCATGGATGTCTTTTTTCATCATTCATCAGTCATCATTCATCATTCTATATAAAGACTTGTCCACGTATGACGATTACACAGATTAACACAGATTTTTTTTTACCACTCTACCACTCAACCAATCACCACTCACCTATCTTTTCTTTTTTTTCATCATTCATCATTCATCATTTTATCTTTTTACCGTTTGATGCTTGACACAACACTAGTTTATGTGGGGTTTATTTCTTAACAACCATTTATGAAAACCGGTAAACTTATCCGCCGCTAAGCCGGTCAGGAATAAGGCCTGTCCCGGTTGGTAATTTGCCAGGATAAAATCGGTTAATTTGAAAAAATTCGCGGTATCGGAGAACCAATATAAAAGCGCATAATAATCTTCGGTATATTGGCCCGGTTTGTCCGGCTTCGCGTTCAATGTCCCCCGGTTGGAGAAAATTGCTTTTAAGGAGTTTTTGGTCCTGGGGTCCTGGCGGAAAAAGTAGAGGAGATCCAGGAGCGCGGTATATTTTTGCTCGATTCGGTGGGAACGAATATTGGGCAGCAGTTCCAGCAGGTCTCTCGTCATGAGATTTAGCCTCAATTTAAATTTACCCCAGCCTTCGATCAACCCGGCCACGACGTCGGACCATATTTTCGCCTGGACAATGCTGGGTATGGCAATCATATTACCCAGCGGGGCAAATAAAGCGGCAAAGGGCCAGGCCAGCAGGCTCCTGAAAAAATTGATACGCGCCGTGGTTTTATCGAACCCCCGCAGCGTATTATGCCCTGAAATGTAGGCCCCATTGACAATGCAAATAAAGAAAAATTTAATGAATTCGAACATCATCCCGGTTTGCGCCAGGGGGTACAGCATATCGAAGCGCTCCTTAACCAACGCCAATAAAGGTACTGAAAAACCTGTCCAGAATAGGGAGTGGGCGATATTGTCGAAATAGATATTGCGAATATGCCACTCTTTGGGGCTGTAGCCCCGGCCGGAAATGATATCGGTCACCACGTGCCGCACGGCTGTAATGCCGAACCAGGCCAGGGCGAAATGCCAATTCACCTGGAGATAAGCCGGAATAAAACCGATTAAAATGTACAGGCTATTTTTTATAACAGGATTCAGATAACGCCATGCCCGTTTCGGCGGCGCCGGTTGTAAAAAGTTTTCATCGCCGATTTCATTGGGACGAATTTGAATCGATTTACCCATACTAATGATGGCATTCCCCGGGTCGAACGGCGTGGTTTCCACCGCCGGCGCCTGGCCGCTTAAGCCCATTAAATCGTTTTCGCCGGCGCCGGCAATCATTTCAGAGACAAATTGGGGGAGGGTGTGATGGTTTTTTAAGTAATCCCTGTAATATTGCTTTTTCAACAGCGTCTTGCGAAAAATAAAACCCATGCCCGGGATATAACCGGTCCTTCCCGTGGAGTCGCTGCCGCAAGTGGGAACCAGTTTCAACCGGCTGCTTTCGCCTGCGGCCCCCGGCAATTCCTGGGGGTCCACGTCTACGGTTATGGCTTGTTCTTCTAAAAATGCCGGCAGCCGCTGCGTATCCCCGGTATTTAAGAGCTGGATGAAGCGCGTAAATAATAGTAATTCATTGTGATCGCTGTCGATGCTGTCGTGCATGTTGTATATCTCGACGAAGCCAATATAACGCCGGTTTTCCAGTATTGTGCGCACCGCTTCTTTGAGACCATGTACCAGGGGATGGATAATTTTTACATGGCGGTTTATTAAATTCTCATCCTTGATGGCTTTGAATATCTCGCCTAAATTTTTAAATACCGAGTCGTATTCCTGGAGTTCCGGGTTGGAAAAATATTCCCGGCGCAATTTTTCCGGGTCTAATCCTGTATATTGCTGCCTTATTTCATGGTATTTCTGTTCGATATTCCGGTATTCCCAACTGGAAATGAGACCGGCTTTATAGTGGTCGCGGCTTAATTTAGTACGGGCCTTGAGGTATAACACCCGGTTGAAAAAAACCGGCTTCAGTTTATTATAGAGAAGTTCCCCCAGGTGTATGTGGGTTGCATGTTTTATGGGAATGACCCGGTCGATATCATCCGGGGATAATTTTTCCAGGTTATAGATCGGGTCGTCCGGGAACCCCAGGTTTATTTTTGAAAGAAAAGAGGAATTGAAATTTTTGATGAGATTATGGATCGATTGGACCCGGTTTTCCTGGATTTTTTCCAGGCCTTTTATGAATATGTCCAGGTCTTCTTTATGGGCCCGGATAAACTCTTTAAATTCCTCTTTGGTGGGGAAATGGGGGAACCGGTAAATGTAATAAAATCGCTTTCCTCTTTCGCTCACGCTGAATTCCAGGCCGATATCGACGTTTATTCCCAGGATGCGGCCGGCCTCGATGGCTTCAAACATGATTTCGATGTGGCTTAAACTGTTGTAAACAACGGAAACCTGGGAGATTCCCTTAATAAAGGCGTCGATAACCAATTGGGTGGGGGTTTTTCTTCCATAGGATGAGTTATCGTGGACGTGGGGGTCCCAACCCATATCCAGGTCTTTAAGCGATTGCCCGGTTTCCGGTACTTCGATGATATTCAGTTCGTTTAAATATTTTCGTATCAAGCGGGGTTGTCCGAAGGAAGAAATGGAAAAGTCCCGCAGCCGTTCCAATTGAATTCGTTTATTGTTTTTATTTTTAATCGCCTCTTTCATGAGGGCCAATTGAACCCGGGCGGTATTCAGGGGCATATCCAGGGCGCGCGAAGATAGTATTTGTTCTACCAATAATTCCAGCGCAGCCAGTCGTTCTTTGTATTTATCGGATTCCAGGTAGCCGATGATTTTGAGGTAGGCTTCGACGATGGTAATGCGGCGTTTGCGGAATTTTTTTATGAAACCCCTGGGGTGGGAATCCGGGAAGGTTTCGATTGTCCCGGGGCGGTTGAGGCTGCGGTCCAGTCTTCTCCTGATTTTATGAAGGTTGGGAGAGAAGCTTAGAAAATCGACGACGGCAATATAAACGGAAATAATTTTATTTTTAAGCATCGGCTTTGTGTTACCGGTATAAGTTTATACCAGGTGAAGGGAATTGTCAAACGGTGACTGCGCCCTGAATCCGCCGCATAATTTTATGAGCCGCGAAGAGCGCGAAGGGACGCGAAGAAAAGAATAGAAAAAACCTCTAATGAAACGCTTTTGGAAGTCCGAACCGGCGAAACCATTTTCGTTAATGCTCTATCTTAATGGCCAGGAGTTTCTTAACCCATTCAAGGTCTTGCGGGTTTTTAACGGATACTCGAAGTCCACTGCCTGGAAATGGCTTTTGCTTTAGTTGAAATTAGGGCGGATACCTCCCGAATTTTTAAACATTATTATCGAAGTTGAGGCTTAAACATATTTACATAACGTGCATATTGTGGTATAAAATTTGGTATGAATCCAAAATTTTTTTTTTGTCCGACCGCCGAAAATAAAAAAAAATAAAGTGAAAAAAAATGAATAAATTTTACTCATTTGTTTTTATCGGTTTAATCGCAGTAAAAGCCCTATTCCCCGAAGCCCCGGTCATCAAATTCGACCACCTCTCCCTTGAAGACGGTTTGTCCCAGAGTATTATCGAATGTATCATGCAGGACAGCCAGGGGTTCATGTGGTTTGGAACAGAAGACGGCCTCAACAAATATGACGGGTACAAATTCACCGTGGTCAGGCAAATCCCCAGTAACCCCAACAGCCTGAGCCATAATTACGTATTATCGCTTTACGAGGACCGGTTCGGCGTTTTCTGGATAGGAACATTCCACGGCGGCCTTAACAAATTCGCTGTGAAGACCGGTAAATACACCCATTACACCCGGAAACACGGCGATCCCACCAGTTTAAGCAACAATGTTGTCCGCTCCATCCGCGAGGATCGTTCCGGGGTGCTCTGGTTCGCCACCGACGACGGTCTGAACCGCTTCGACAGGCAAACGGAGGTTTTTACCGTTTATCGAAACATTTCCGGCGTCCCCGGCAGCCTTAGCAACAACGGCGTGTTGGTGGTGTATGAAGACCGGTCCGGCGTGCTCTGGGCCGGGACTAACGGCGGGGGCCTTAATCGATTCGATCGGGAAACCGGGACCTTTACCGTTTTTAAAAACCAACCCGGGAACCCCGCCAGCCTGCGCAGCGACGTGATCGATGCTATTTATGAGGACCGGTCCGACGTGCTCTGGATCGGCTCCCGTGGCGGCGGCCTGGCTAAATTCGACGAAAAAACCGGGACCTTTACCTCATACCTAAACGAAACGAACAACCCATCGAGCCTCAGTAACAATATTGTCCGCGCTATTTATGAAGACAATACCGGCATCCTCTGGATCGGCGCCTATGGCGGGGGTCTTAATCGCTTTGACCGGGAAACAGGAACCTTTACTTCTTATCAAAATGATCCGGTCAATCGCAGCAGTATCAGTAACAATTCGATCTATTCTATATTTCAAGACCGGTCAGGGGTTTTCTGGATCGGCACTTACGGCGGGGGACTCAATAAGTTCGATGGGAAAAAGAAGGCATTTGTGCATTACAATGTCCGCCCCAATAATCCCAACAGCTTGAGTCACAATATCGTCTGGTCCTTCTATGAAGATAAAGAGGGGATTCTCTGGATCGGGACCCAGGCGGGACTGGATAAATTTGAGCGAAAAACCGATCGCTATACTCACTACCGCTCCGACCCGGCTGTACCCGGCAGCCTCAGTCACAATATTGTCCGGCAAGTTTGTGAAGACCGCTTCGGAACGCTCTGGTTGGGGACCAACGGCGGCGGACTCAACGCTTTCGACAGGCAAAAAGAAACATTCAAAGTCTATCGGAACGATCCTGCCAATCCCCGCAGCATAAGTCATAATGAACTCCGCTATATTTATGAAGACCGTCACGGCGTACTCTGGATCGGCGCCAACGGCGGCGGTTTGAATAGATTTAACCGGGAAACAGATGACTTTACACGTTTCCGCTACGACGAAACCAATCCCAACAGCCTGAGCAACGATTTTGTCAGGTGCATGTACGAAGATCGCCTGGGCAACTTCTGGATCGGCACCCAGGGGGGCGGACTGGATAAATTCGATCGCCAAAAAGAAATGTTTACCCATTACAGGAACAATCCCAATGACAAAAACAGTTTGAGCAACGACTTTGTTTTTTGTATTCATGAAGATACTTCCGGTATACTCTGGATTGGCACCTGGGGCGGGGGGATTAATCGATTCAACCGGGAGGCGGGAACTTTTACCTATTTCGGGACCGACGAAGGGTTACCCGGCAATGCCGTTTATGGAATCCTGGAAGATAACCAGGGAAATCTCTGGATCAGCACCACCCGGGGATTGTCGAAATTTAACCCGAAAGATCGTTTATTTAAAAACTACAATGAGAGAGACGGCCTGCAAAGCGATGAATTTAACGGGGGTTCTTACTATAAAAGTCCGGGCGGAGAAATGTTTTTCGGCGGCATCAACGGTTTCAACGCCTTTTACCCGGATCGCATCAAGGACAATCGCTACAATCCACCCATTGTGATTACCGCTTTTCAAAAGTTAAATAAAGAAGTGTATTGGGATAAACCCATCTATGAGTTAAAGGAGTTAACCCTCTCGCCAAAAGATTATTTTTTCTCATTCGAATTTTCCGCGCTGGATTACACGGCGCCCCAGAAAAACCGCTACGCTTACAAAATGGACGGACTGGATGAAGCCTGGATTCCCACCGGCGCCGAAAAACGGTTTGCCTCTTACACCACGCTTTCGCCGGGTGTTTACACATTCAGGGTTAAGGGTTCCAATAATGATGGGGTATGGAATGAAGAAGGCGCGTCGCTTAAGATTATAATCACGCCGCCCTTCTGGAAAACCTGGTGGTTTAGGGGCCTGGCCGCTGCCCTGGGTCTCTTCTTTTTGTTCTATCTTTACCGGGTAAGAACCATCGGCATACGGCAGGAAATGGAAAAGATGCGCCTTGAAAAAGAACTGCACTTGAAAGCCGATTTTACCGCCATGTTGGTGCATGACCTGCGCAGCCCACTGACAACCGTCATGGGATATTCGGATATGTTAAAAGGGAGATCGGACCAGATGAATGCAGCCAAAGTAGGGGATGTGATCTCCCGCTCTTCCAGGAAAATGTTGAGTCTCATCAACGATATGCTGGACTTCGCAAAATTTGAAGCCGGTAAAATGACCTTGAATAAAAAGAATGTGCCTGTAGAAGCTATCATATCTGAAATAAGTGAAATTATGCCCCCCCTGCTCAACCAGAAGAATATGGGCCTGGTATGTAAAATCGAACCGGGCATGGAAAAGAAACAATTGTCCATCGACCCGGAAAAAATCGGCCAGGTATTAAATAACCTTTTAAGTAATGCAGTAAAATTTACACCCCCACATGGAACCGTGACCATCGAAGCCTATGAAACGGCCGGCGCGACCGGTACACCCGGTACGCCCGGTACGCCCGTTACGCAGGATAACGGGGCCGGCGGCAATCGCGGGCGCGCCGGGAATGAAGGTTCGTTCCTGGAGGTGGCGGTCACGGATAACGGCCCCGGGATCCCTCAGGATATGAGAAAATACCTTTTCGATAAATACGCCCAATTGAACGAAGATCAGAAAATGAAAGGAACCGGCCTGGGGCTGGCGGTTTCGCGTTTGATCGTCGAGGCCCACGGCGGGATCATCGGCTACAGGCCGGTGAGCGAAATGAAAGGCAGCATTTTCTATTTCCGGTTACCATTAAAATTAGCACAAAAGGAGAGTTGAGATTGAAAAATAAACAGGTGCGGCATTTAAGAACAATGTTAACGGTTTTGACGGTTTTTGTCGCCGCGGCGCTGCTGCCCTTCAGCGCCTGCAATAAAGAACGGGTAGTCAAAAAAAAACAGGTCATACTTCTCAGCATCGATACGTTAAGGGCAGATCATTTAAGCGCTTACGGGTATGTTCGCGATACATCGCCCCATCTAACAAGCCTGCTTAAGGATTCGGTTTATTATACCCAGGCCTATCCCAACGGTTGTTGGACCATGCCCAGTCATATGTCTTTGTTGACCGGGACCCTCCCTTCCCGGCACGGTATTTCCCAGCCCTGGGGCACGGTTTATAAAAAAAAATATTGGCAATTGAACGATTCGATTAAAACCATAGCCGACGTGTTAGAGGCCCATGACGCCCGTATAAAAACACTAAAATACGCAAAGCTGCCCACGGAATTGGGTTTCGCCAACGGCTTCGAAAAGAATATCCAGGTGGACCCTTTCGATAATAAAAAGAAACTGGCCGTGCTGTTAAAAGATATCGAAGATAATAAAGATAACGATTTTTTCTTTTTTCTCCATACGTGGAAGGCGCATGCCCCTTACACCAGCCCCTATTTCCTGGAAAAAAGCAAACTCAGCGAAGAAAAATTATATTATCTTCAGCACCCGCGAAAGTTGGTTAAGACTGACGTTAAATTGACTAAAAATAGAAAAATCCTCGATTTTTTAAAGGAAACCAATTTATATAATGCGCAGGATTGCATGACGTTGTATGACGGCGGTATCCATAATGTGGATGGGTCCCTGGCCAAAGTCATCGAGAAATGCAAACAACTGGGTATCTATGATGATGTCATGATCGTTATTACCAGCGATCACGGCGAACACTTTGCGGAACATGACCCCAATTTATTTTATAATGCCCACGGCTATGATTATTACGAGGAATTTATCAAAGTACCTTTGATTATCAAATACCCGGCCGGGACAGTGAAACCCGGCGTTGTTGATTACCCGGTATCCCTGGTAGATGTTTTCCCCACCATCCTGGATTTTTATAAAATCCAGGCGCCGGTTTATATCCAGGGATATTCGCTCCTGGCGCCCTTTGCCTCCAGGCAGAAATACCTGGTTTCCGAGGCCGTATCGCTGCCCCGGCAGGAAAGGAAGATGATCCGGGTGGGCAATCTGAAATATATTATCACCATGGACAACCCTTCCCCGGGCGACCGGGTCAATTGGGAAGCGGTTACCGATAGAAAGCTTTTCGATCTTAAAAACGATCCCCTGGAAAAAAAGAACCTGTACGCCGATTTGAAATTCAGGGGCATCTGTATTAATTTTGAAAAAATGCTCAAAAAAATTATCAAAGATTCGACCGGCGCCAATCGACCACCCAAAGAAACGACAGTGGACCAGGAAACCTTGAATCAAATGAAAGCCCTGGGCTACCTGGAGTAATTGCTAAACATCCCTGCTGACGAAGACTTCATGTCCCCAAACCGGGATGCCCTTATACGTTTGTTGATAACGGCCATGGTCGCCCTGGTTATTCATCTTCCGGATGTAACCGGTGGAATTGGCTGAAAGCAAATCGACTTTTTGGGCTGCCCATACGCCGGTGGCCATGAAGCAGCACAATACAAAAACAAGTTTGGGTTTCATGTGTGGGGGTTTGCTAAATCTCTTTTACATTATAATCCTTATCCGCCTTTTCCGGGAGGAATTCCTGTTGACCCCGTCTTTCCAGTCGAAGCAAATATAAGTAATCCACCCCGATGCCGGGGTTGTCCGGCAGCGGCACTTTCTCGGACACGTCTATTTTATCGAAACCGGCGTTTATTTCCCTCAGGGTGTTTAAGATCACGGCCAGGTACTCCCTGCGCTGGGCGCCGGTTACAGCTATGGTTATGGTTTGTTCCCGGTCGTCGCTCTTGACCACCGCCAGGGCGTCGAATCCCCGGTTCTCCAGCACCACCCCGCTGCGCCAGCGTAATTGGTCTTTGATGTCCCGGTGAAGCCGGACGATTAAACGCGGCATCACGGACGGGGGTAGGAAATTGTAGCTGACCAGGAATTTTAGTGCACCGGCCGCATCGAACGGGATTTCCGGCTCGCCCACTTCCAACAGGTCGGGCACCAGGATATCCCGGTCATTTTCCAGGGTATAGCAGAGTTCGAATTTTTTCATCATGCCGATGATATACTTATATTGGCTATCGGGGTATTTATGGTCCCCTTTATTTTCGGCGGTTAAAATTTCTTTCAATTGGGAGCGGTTCAAAAGTCCTTTGGCGGCGGACAATTGTTTCGAGGTGACGATCTTGTATACGGCGCCGGTGAGCCATTGGGGCCGAAGCACCTGGGTCTCTTCCAGCAGGTATTCCTTGAAATGCAGGATGACGCCCAGGTCGTTGAGGAATGCGACCAATGTTTCCATGGCTTCGCGGTCTATTTTTTCCCCGGCGCAGATATCTTTATACGTTTCATAGTCGATAAAATCTTCTTCCATTTTTTCCAGGCGGTTTTTGACGTTGAACCAACTTTTGGGCCAGGTGGTGCGGATAAGTTCGACGTGGGCCAGTTGGTTTGACAGGGCTTTTTTTAATGGGTCGATGCCGTCCCCGGTGGCGCAGGACAAGGGGTAAAAGCCTTTGATGTGGCGGGAAAAAAAGGACAGGCCGATTTTTCTTTTAAAATTACGTGCTGGGGGGTTGACATTTAAATTCTATCTATGCATAATGTCATAATAAATTATTTGAGGTAAGGAGGAGAAAACGAAATGGAAATGAACAAAAGTAAGCAAAGAGATTTGGACCAGCTTGAAAGTAATATTTCGCTGGTTATTGGAAAAGCAGGACAATTTTACAGAGACTCACCAAAAGATGAGACACTCTACTCTGTTACTCCAGAAATGTTAGAAATTTTGCGGTTTGCTATTTTGGATATCGCATTGCCAATCTTGCTTAACATAGGCACTAGTTTGATAATGGAGATATTTGAAAAAGCGAAAAAAAAGAAGGAAGCTTATCTTAAGTCGCTTGACAAAGAGAAAGTTAAAACTGATGTGAAAACAATGCTTGATAATATTTTGCCTGGAAATACGATTGAGCAGGATTGTAAAGAAAAAGCTATAAATGCTGTTCATGACTTACTTACTTATCATGGACTTATGACAAGAAAAGCCGATATTTATGCACAAGAAATTGTTAATGGGATAGAAAAAATACTTAGTGGAGGTGAAAATGAAAATTCCTAAAATTACAATCAAACCGGATGGATATAAAAACAGGCTTTCGCAATATCTTTCCAAACATTTACTTTATAACAAAGTAAAGCAGAGTAAAAGTAAAGGACTTGATTTACATCCTTCGTACGAAAAATATGGTTCAAAAGAATTTGCTAAAACATTGGGTGAGGTAGACATATCCGACACTCAACATGTGCAGTTTCCAGCTGTGTTATTAAGTCATTACCGGGAAAAGAATCAGTGCTCATCTCCTTGTTATTTCTATCCAATTGACAATAAATCGATGACAGAAATGGAATATTTTCTCTTATGGAGTACGTTCAACCACTTACATTACACCGGGACCGACTATACTAATCGTTTAATTGCAGAATCGATTCAATACATAAGAAAAGAACATCAGGAGCTGGCTGTTCCTTTTGTTGAACAATTATGGGAACATAACTGGATATTTGAAGAGAATGTGGGTTTTCAATTATTAGCTTTAGCCATGGGGATTGAGCAGCAAAAAGATATTGAAAACTTGGATAATGACTCTCTTTTTGACTATTTCGATGAGATAGAAAGTGCTTTGAATAAGCTTAAATCTGATAGTAAAAATATGAATGAATGGATGTGGGGTTTACATATACTGAAGCCACATATTGACTTGTTCATTCAACTGACAAGGGGCAAATCGGATGATGAAATAAAAAAGATCAATCGAATTGTTTCAGAATTTGGTGCCGATATCGCTGAATTTAGAGCTGCAATCAGTCGTAGGGAAATTATCGATGACTACAACCCGGTGCAACATTATTTATTTGAGGAATCCTGCCCAAAATGGGAGTCGGTGGACATAAATAGATTAAAGGAAAAAATTAACTTTGAAATCTTTTATCGAACCCATTTACCCGAATTTGTTGGAATAAACGCATTGGACTGGTTTCAAAAGGGAGATTATGAAAAAATTGATTCTCTTAATAATGTCGATTCAGATCTGTTGTCATTAATATCATCTGTAACTTTAGGATTAAGTGAATCAGATAAGAAGAAAGCCGAAGAAATGTCAAGTGGTTTAGGCAACCCTGAATCCGAAAACTTTTTTGCCCTCAACATGACGAAAGTTGAATTTTTTAATCAAAATGAAGCCTATGATGAGTCTGAAAATCTCCTTATCAAATTGATTGAACATCTTTCTAAGAAGGAAGAGGATCTCCCGCAATTAAATACTGCAAGGTTTAAATTGACAGAAGTATACAGGTTGATGGGAGATAAAAAACAGCTTTTAGCCGCTTACGAAGATCTTATTTCATTGAGAGAAACGCTTTTTGGAGAAACTCATCAACAAACAATTTCGACCTACTTTCTGGCGGGAAATGAATATTACCTGCAAGGAGATATGGAAAAAGCCGAATTTTATTTTTTAAAAGCCCTAAAAGCAGAAGACTATGATGACATGACAATGGTAGTCATAATGAAAGCCTCATTGGGCTCCATTTTTGCCTTAAAAGAAGAGAATGAAAAAGCCGAGAAATTTCTTACCGAAGCGCTTGTGCTCAGCAAAAAAGAATTCGGAAAGGAGTATTTTACGACTGAAAAGTGTACTGATGATCTCGCCTCATTTTATTTCGGGCAGAAAAATTATGGGAAATGTCGTGACCTAAATGAAGAACTCCTGTTGATCAAAATGAAGAATTGCGGACCGAAGGATGTTTCGACTATATCAACACTTATCCACTTGGCTATGGCGCATAATATGCTGGGTGATCACAGTAAAGCTAAGGATGTGATGAACGAAATAATCAAGGTGTACCAGGAAGTTCATGAACAATTGGACAAAAGCACCAACAATGTCTTCTTACAATTATTCAATTTCTACGACCAAAAGCAAAAAGAACGAATCGAGCAATCAAAAAAGTTTGTTCAAGACAGAAAAAAAACCAAATCTCTTATGAAGGAAGCCAAACAGTATGAGAACGACAATGATATCGAAAAGGCCATCAAATCATATCTCCAGGCAGCAGATCTGTCCTTTGCAATATTTGAATCAGGCGGCCCTGCCGACCCCGACTCATTGTTGACAGCCGGTTTAAGACTATATGAACTGGAACTGCCGGAATATGCTGAGTTGTGTATGAACAAATTGTTGACGATGATGAACACTTTTGACAAAGTAGATGAAAAATTGAAACTGATGGTGCACAAAGTGCTGGACTTAATCCACAGCACGAAGCAAAAGACCGATAAAAACACTTGATACCGCCGACGGAGCTTGTTTTTTTTCTTGACAAAGGGATCCACTTTATCCCGTACTGGATGAGATGATCGAAAAAGGGAGATGGTATATCAGAAGGTATACAATCACTTCTTAAAATCAATAGGAGAGTTATGATCTGAAAAAGCACCCACAGGGTGTCTTCTTGTAGGACACACCCTTTTTATAGCTGCGAAACACTTTTTCCGGCACGTAAAACGTAGGTATATCGTGGTGTTTCCTGGAGCGGCAGCCGTCAAACGGCGGTTATAAAAATACATCCGGCACTACCGGAAGTCCGGGGATCCATTGGGCGACCTTATTGTAAGTCCGCCCGGCTTTTTGAAGGGTCTCAAGTCCGGCCTTTGCTCCCGATAACTTTTTATGATATTCGGAATCCTTATCCATAAGCTTATTGAGAAACCGCCACACCCTGTTTAACGCGCCATTCATTTTCTCAGGCTCGCTTTTGGATGTCAGCGCGTCCAGATCATGGCTTAATTCGTTTAACTTTTCCTTGCTGTCCGGTTTTAGTTGAACCAATAAATCTTTCAACTCCTCGAAATCTGTTTGAAGGGCAGGTAAATTCACGGATATGTTCACCTCCACGTTGACTTCGGTGTGGACTTCGGTATGGGTATGCATTATTTGTTGAAGATTGATCTCTATTTTGCCTTCTCTTATTAATTGCGCCACTTCAAGCTGACGGTCCTGTACGAGTTTTATGCCGTCCAGTAACTCTTTTACATTATATCTTCTTGTCGCCTTTTCAGGAAAGAGTTCCGCTTCTCCCATTCGTTCCAATTGCAGCAAATGATGGTAATCCACCCCGATGCCGGGGTTGTCCGGCAGCGGCACTCTCTCGGACACGTCTATTTTATCGAAACCCGCGTTTATTTCCCTCAGGGTGTTTAAGATCACGGCCAGGTACTCCCTGCGCTGGGCGCCGGTTACAGCCATGGTTATGGTTTGCTCCCGGTCGTCGCTCTTGACCACAGCCAGGGCGTCGAATCCCCGGTTCTCCAGCACCACCCCGCTGCGCCAGCGCAGTCGGTCTTTGATGTCCCGGTGAAGCCGGACAATTAAACGCGGCATCACGGACGGGGGAAGGAAATAATAGCTGACCAGGAATTTCAGTGCACCGGCCGAATCGAGCGAATCGAATGGGATTTCCGGCTCGCCCACTTCCAGCAGGTCGGGCACCAGGATATCCCGGTCATTTTCCAGGGTATAGCAGAGTTCGAATTTTTTCATCATGCCGATGATAAACTTATATTGGCTCTCGGGGTATTTACGGTCCCCTTCATTTTCGGCGGTTAGTATTTCCTTTAATTGGGAGCGGTTCAAAAGACCTTTGGCGGCGGATAATTGTTTCGAGGTGACGATCTTGTATACCGCGCCGGTGAGCCATTGGGGCCGAAGCACCTGGGTCTCTTCCAGCAGGTATTCCTTGAAATGCAGGATGACGCCCAGGTCGTTGAGGAATGCCACCAATGTTTCCATGGCTTCGCGGTCTATTTTTTCCCCGGCGCAGATATCTCGATAGGTTTCATAGTCGATAAAATCCTCTTTCATTTTTTCCAGGCGATTTTTGACGTTGAACCAACTTTTGGGCCAGGTGGTGCGGATGAGTTCGACGCGGGCCAGTTCGTTTGTCAGGGCTTTTTTTAATGGGTCGATGCCGTTGCCGGATTTGCAGGAGAGGGGGTAAAAGCCTTTGATGTTGGGGTATTTTTCCTTGAGGTGGCGGCGGTTGACGTCGAAACCGGGGTTTTCATCGATTTTATTTATCGCCACCATTACCGGGGAATCGCCGCCGAAGCTTTTGATATGGTTGAGCCAGTATTCGGTTTTTTCATCCTTCCTGCCGTCCAGCACCAGGATATATAAACTGCGTTTGGAGAGGAAGAACTGGTGGGTGGCGTGCATGATCTCCTGTCCGCCGAAATTCCAGAGGCGGATTTTTATTATGTTGTTATTTTGGGTGATATCCATGGTATTAATATTAATGCCGTGGGTTTGTGATTCGTTTTTATCGAAATCCTGACCCAGCAGCCGTTTAACCAGCGATGTTTTGCCGGCGGCGCCGTCGCCCACCAGCAGGACTTTCACTTCGTTTAATGCCTGTTTTTCCCCCTCCAGGGATTTGAAATATTGACGGATTGCCTCATTTCCCTTTTTGATGATCTCCACGGGCGGCGATTCCAGGGGGTTGTCTTCCAGGAAAATGCCGTCTTCACTATCCACTTCCCATTTAATCTCCAGCCCCAGGTCAAGAAATTCAGCGGGCATATGAGTGATTTTATTCCCCATTAACAATAAGTTCTTTAAATTCTTCAACTCTTTGAGGCTTGATATATCGCTGATTTGATTCTTGAATAAAGATAAAACCGTTAACCCCATCAACTCTTTGAGGATTGATATATCGCTGATTTGATTATTATATAAATATAACGTCGTTAACCCCTTCAATTCTTTGAGGCTTGATATATCGCGGATTTGATTGCGGGATAAATCTAAAACCGTTAACCCCTTCAACTCTTTGAGGCTTGAGATATCCTTGATTTGATTGCTGGATAAAGATAAATTCGTTAACCCCTTCAACTCGTTGAGGTTTGATATATCGCTGATTTGATTTTTGTATAATACAAGCTTTTCAAGTCGTTGAAATTTTGAGAGCAGTGCAGGTAGGCGACGCAGTTTTTTCTCACAAATCGACAAACCCCGCACCCGCCCGTTATCGTCCGCTGCGAAACCGTCAACAATAGAACTCCCTATCTTTTCCAGGGAAACCCGCTCCAATGTTATCCCCGTCTCCTTTTCAAATTGCTCAACAAGCTTTAAGTCGTCACTCATGGTCGCCTCCGTTACACCGTTACACCGTTACACCGTTACACCGTAAAACCATCACACATTACACATTAAACGCTTCCAATTATAACAGAAAAAAGAGGGAAAAAGAATGGTCAATGGATGCGGCGCCCTTCGGGCAATCGAAAAGTAGGGGCTTGATTTATCCTGTAGGGGCTTGATTTATCCTGTAGGGGCTTGATTTATCAAGCCCTACAACGGGCGATTCATTTCGGGGGTTTGATAAATCAAACCCCTACCGGGTAAGCCGTTACCCATAATGAAAAATCGGGCTGTCCCCAATCCGCCTAATCCGCCCTTTGTAGGGAACAGGCATTGCCTGTTCCAACGTGGCTGTTCCAACGTTCTGTGTTTTCGCCTGGATGTGTATTCGCTGATAACGTGGGCCTGTTTTTTATCTTAGTGGCATTCCGGCCCGGTTGCGGGATTAAAAAAAATGGAAAAATTTTAATAAAATGAAAGAAAATGCTTGAAAAACTATCGGTAAGCCGTTATAATTTGAAAATGGACAGCAAGAAACGTGACATTCGAAGCTCTACCGCCGCGGGGAAGCCACTGGGCGGGTACGTCCAGTCGTTTCCCGACCTCCGGAAGAGACTGGGCGGGCCATTCCAGTCGTTTCCCGACCTCCGGAAGAGACTGGGCGGGTGCTTCCAGTCGTTTCCCGACCCCCGGAAGAGACTGGGCGGGCCATTCCAGTCGTTTCCCGACCCCCGGAAGAGACTGGGCGGGCCATCCCAGTCGTTTCTTGACCCCCGGAAGAGACTGGGCGGGTGCTTCCAGTCGTTTCCCGACCCGCGGAAGAGGCAATACTACCGGACCCTGTTCCCGTAAAATAAATATAAGGAGATTTATAAATGACTAAAGCGAAAAAGATCAAACAAAACACCACGGGCGAACCCCCCCCGGACGATACAAAAAAAACGAAGAAAAGAAGAAACTCCGGCGAAGCCTTTGAAACAAAACTGGCCGTGGGTAGAAATACCCTCAAACTCTCGGCCGACGACCCCGGGCTCAAAGCCGATGCGGCAAGCGTGGGCTACGACGCCGCGGCCATAGCCCAGGGCCAGGCCTATTTCGATGCGCTTAACATAGCCTACGAGGCGCAGAAAACGGCGTTTACCGCGCAGTTGAATGCCTACACGATATTCCTGGACTTAAGGAAAGTGTCCAGGCAAAAAAACTCGCGTATCGTGCAGGCGCTCCGCCTGGTCTTAAGAGACGACCCCAAAACCCTGGCTAATCTGAAACCGGCGGATTTGACGAAAAAAGCCTATGGACCCTGGTCCGAAGCTAACCAGTACTTTTTCAAGAGATTAGGGGACCTTCCGGCGGTAACCGGGCTGTTGGCGGGAGTGGGCGTGCCCCAGGCAATGATAGATGAGGCAAAGCTGGCATTTATTAACACCCAAACCGCGGAAACGGCCCACAAAAACGCCAGGGCCGAAGCCCAACGGGCCACGGCGGCGAAAAATGAAGCCTACGGGGTTTATTCGAAATGGATGAGCCGGTATCTCAATGTGTTGGCCGCCGCCCTGGTTGACGACCCGCAAATGAGAGAAAAACTGGGCATCGTCGCCCACTAACCACGCGGCGCGTGGACCCGCTTTGCACGGCCCTGGAAATAATCGGGACAGTCAAGAATGTCACTAAGTTAAGCCTACATGGTTGAATAATGTGCCTTTTCAAAATCATCAAGTGATAAGAAAAATGAAACCCGATAAAACAGGCTGGGACAATATTCAGCCTCCCGTTAGGGTGCCATTTATCGATTGGTCTGGAAAACCCCATAAATTGAGAATATAGCCTTAACTTAGTGACATTCGGGACAGTCAAGAATGTCACTAAGTTAAGGCTACACGCTAAATTTTGCTGATTCTTTTTTTTGGTTCTGAATGTCATTAGGTTACGCATTTTTTCGATATTGACTCCTATGTTGAATTTCTTTGAATTCGTGTCTTGGTTTCGTCAGTA
>JAPKZK010000009.1 GCA_026393835.1 Candidatus Aminicenantota bacterium
AGGCAAATGGATAAATGGCACACTAACGGGGGGAGGAATGTAGCCCTATCCAGTTTTATCGGGTTTTATTTTTCTAATCACTTGATGATTATGAAAAGGCTCATTATTCAACCATGTAGGCTTAACTTAGTGACATTCTGGCCTGTCCTATCATTACCAGCGGATGATTATGACATTTACGGGCAATAATAAATGGTATGGTTGTCAAGATAACCATTCTCTTTTCACAAGTCATACCGATAAAATCGTTAATTATTTTCATTTGTTCGCCCATTAAAGACAAAATGATACCATATAGCGAACGTCATGTCAAGAAAAAAATTTTTATTTATTTTTGAGAGGAATTACCTTTTGTTTTCTCCCTGGGGGGTAATTTTCTATCCCTGTCTTATTCTTTTAAGTTTTGTCTCCCCGGAGGCTCTTTTTTATAATGGTTTCATTTTCCAAATAAAACCTGGCGGCATAACCCAACAAGGAATTCTTGACCATGGAAGAATGGTTCATTAACCAGAAGAGTTTCTCCGGGGAATCGATGTCATCGATATCTTTAAATTCGGCCCTGGGGAGTCTTGTTTTTGGGTCATAGAACATCTCGCCCTCTCCATGGAATACGTATTCGATGCTGACATTGTAAACATCGGAAAGATCAAGGAAAAATCCCGGGCCGGGATTTGCTTTACCACTCTCTATTTCGGAAAGGTAGCTGGCGGAAGTATTAAGGCCGGCGGCCATTTCCCGCTGAGACAATCTTAGCGTATTGCGAACATTTTTTATTCGTTGTCCGATGGCCACCAATCTTTCGTTTTGGCTTTTTTTGACATTATATTCAGCGTTTTTCATGATCGTTTCACCTGCTATATTATATCTGAATTTTTTTTATTGTAAAGAGCGAAGGGGCGACCGGTCTTTCGCTAAATGCCGCTAATTATTAAGAAAAGGGGCTGCAACGCCTGGCTACTTGCTGTGAAATGCGAAATCCAAACCTACCAACGAACCTTCTTAAATTGTGAATTCCAGGTAAAGGGGAAAAAATTGTGTGTCACTTTTTTAGCCTCCCAAATCCACTTATCATTGACGCAAACACGTAATTATAATACAATCTAAATTTGGAAAAAAAGGAGGAAAACTTTGAGGAAATTCAAATGTATAGCGCTTTTAATCATGTGCACCATGCTTATCCAGTGCGGAGGCAGCAGGAATCAAGACCCTGTGTTGAATACTATCCCCGAAACAGGATGGGAATTTAAATTGTTAAAAGAACAAGGCGATCGGGAATTCGCTAAAATGCACTACATGGGCTGGTACAATGCTGTGAATTTCTATAAAAAAGCCCTGGCTCTCAAAAATGATTCCACGGAAATCAAGGAAAAACTGTTTTTTTCTTACTTCCTGATAGCCCTCCGCGAACCGTTGTATTTTATCGATAATTCCAAATCGCGAAGTGAAACTCTTTTTTGGGCTGAGGAACTCAACCGATCGATTCCTCCTAAAAACCCTTTCGCCAGCATCGCAAAATATCTATTGGGAGAAAAAGACCCGTCCTCCCCCGAAATAACCGAAGCAAGCATCCGGGAGTTAAAAAATGCCGCGGATACCGATTATAAATATTTTCTTTATCTAAAATACTCCGGGTTGAGATTGGAGACATTGGCCAGGCAAAAGGAGGCAGATACTTTTTTAAAGCTATATCCGTCATCAAACCTGAGATATTTCGCCAACAGCCAGTTTAATGACATGAATATCACCATTGAGAAGTATCCTGATTTTTTCGAATTATTCCTGGTTCGTGGTGACCTTGCTTATCAGGCAATGGAGCTCGAGAACGCCAGGCGGGATTATTTAAAAGTGTTGAAAATTTACCGGGGCATTCCCCCGGCCTTGGTCGGGGTAGGCAATGTTTACTATGATATCGGATTGGTACAAACGGCCCTGGAGTATTATGAAGAGGCGTTTAAAACCAGTCAGGATCATTTCACCGCATTATTTAAAAAGGGAGTCTGTTTGCACGATCTCGGGAGATATGATGAGTCGAACATTGTGATGGAAATCGTGACTAAAGATGGGGTATTTGAAAAGGGAGAGGCATTCTACTACATAGCCCTGAATTATTTTAATCTTAAAAATTTCCCCAGGGTGGAAACGAATATAAAAACCGCCGAATCGATAATCCCGGATTCTTTCCGGTTAAATGTCCTGGCCGGGTTGTTTTATTACCAATCGGATCGATACGAGGAATCCCGCGGTTACTTTGAAAAAGCGAAAGAAATTTCGAACACTTATCCCGAATGCTATTATTATCTGGGCTTAATGGATGTGAAAGAACAAAAAAGGAAGAAAGCGCTGGAGAATTTTTTACTTGCTGCTGTTTATTACAATGGATTTTTTAATGATGAGCATCAAGCAATTGAAGCCATCGCAGAGAAAAATTACACACCTGAATTGAAACAGCGGATGAAACAACTGCGGGAAAAACGGTTGGAGGAAGATGTGAGGAACACCATCCAAAAGTTGGAAAACGTTTTGGATGTATTCACGGACAACGAAAAAAAGGAAATAATCGAAATACGAAGGATAGTTCAATATATAAAGGAAAGTTATCTTTTAAAAATTACTCCTTAGTTCATGCTGAAGATGTATAAGAAATCCTCATCAAGAAAAATGAGATTTTGTTCGTTAAAGCACTTAAACTCCGATTTCGAAATATCTACTCCGGCAGTTTCCACTTTTAAATGATTAAGAAATTTTCCCTCTTTATAATCCAGGGGACTTAAATAAAACCGGTAGATAGGTTCGTCGTCTTTTCCATGATTTATCCTGGTAACCAGGAATACGTTTTTATTTTTCAGCAAGAGGTTCATCTGGCAGGTCCTGGCATAATTCATGCGGATAGATATATTGCCGTCCTGCTCGATCCGTTTCACATCCGCGGTATTATATTTTACAAAGGGAAACCTGGTGGATATTTTTTTCAGTAGGGCGCCGGCCGGGTTGAAAATATACATATCTCCCGGTTGATTGTAGACAAGAAATAAAAGGTTCTCAGAGTAATATATATCTCCACCGCCATATTCACTCCTCAATTCGTTTGAGTTCCTGCGACTGATTTCGCCTGGCGCCTCGAAATAGTCCAGTAGATTTTTTTTATTTTTTATATCATAGATATGTATCAATTTCCCGGCGTCACTACCCTTTAATCCCTGGGCCAGGGGATAAGCGGTTACAACAAAAAGCTTCTCTTGATTGTACTCTTCAATATCTCCGATATTCGAATATGGGACCGTTATCCTTTCAATTTCCGGTAGTTGATCTTTTTTCATTTCATAGAGAATGAATTTATCGTCGTTTAATATCAGGAGGCGGTTATTTGAGAGTGGAGTAACATATTGAGGATAAGTCAGTTCCTGGGGACCCTCCCCGGTTTTTAAGAATGACCCGGTATACTGCCCTTGTGAATCAAACCGGTAAATACTGCAATACTTTCTTGATAATGCTAAAATGTCGCCCTTATCTGTAAACTTCAATTTATCCTTAGGCAAAACATAAACATTTTGTTTTTCAGAAACCGCCGGAATTTTGAATTGAAACTTTAGATTGACTACATTGCTGTCCTTTTCAGTTACAGCCGGCAAAGCGACATTTATTGCCAGCACTAAAGCCAGCAGCACAATTTTTATTTTACAGGGCATTATGTTCCTACTTTAGATATTCTTTTAAATAAAGAGTCCAAATGGTTTCCCAGAAACTGCAAGCGCCTTCATTTTTCTCATTAAATGAATTTAAACCATTCATAAGACAACCACCCTTACAAATTCCGATTACACTACAATTGATACAGTGATTCTTCATGCTTTCAATTCTCTTATATTGAAACTCTATCGATTTATCGAAAAGCTCCATATCAAATATATTAATCGACTCTCCATGTTTTTTACTCAGCCCCGGTATAAATTGGCATAAATAAGATAAGGATTCGTTCGGGATGTTATAGTTTAACAGAAGCACCTTCAAATTCGCACCGAGTCCATTGCAATAGGGAGTATAATTTGCATTGACGCCCAAATCAAGGGCCTCCTCACATTTTCTAATTTCAGAGCTGCTTAGTGTTGGGTCTCTTTTTAAAGATTCCTTGTAGAGGTCAAAAAACTTAACAGCATTTTTTATGCCAGTTTCAGCATCGCGTCCCACAAGGCCCGGATAAAATAAAACAATTTTAAAACCCAACTTAGAGTAGAAGTCAAAAATTTCCTCTTTATCGAACAGATCAAAGTTGTATAAGGTCCCTTGAAAATTTTCTAACATTTCTTCGGGATATCTCATCTTTTTTAGCATTTGTATGGCATTAATTACGTCGTTGAAAGACCCTTTGCCGTTGCGATAAACACGGGTACTATCATGGTGAACCCGGTTGCCGTCTAAACTAATCTGGAGTTTAATATTGTTATCGATGAAAAATTTGACCATTTCCTCTGTTAATAAAGTCGCGTTGGTATTCATATCGATTGATGTTTTCTGATCATTTTTGGTAACTCGGATATAAGTGATAATTCGCTTGAGTAAATCAAATTTGAGAAGTGGTTCTCCACCACTTATCGTTATGTTGAAGTGTTCGTTGGGAAAACTTTCCATGGCTTTGTATTGCTGATCCAACAATTCGGTGACGTTATTGTAAAGAGTATTTTGATCGGTATTTTTTTTTAGCGATTTATAACTTTTGCTACCCCATGTATGAGCCATAATACAGTAAGGGCAGTAAAGATTACATTTTTCAGAAAAAAGCAGAAGAGATGCAAACGGCTTTTTAGATTGTATATTTAACATCAATTCATTTTTTCTTTTTTCGATATATTGCTCACTCTGGCTCAAAAATTTTTTTTCATAATCTTCATCTGAAAGTATATTATTTTTCTTTAAGTCATTAAGCGATTCCTCGTCCATGTTTGATCTAAAATCAGCATCATCGATCGCTTTTAGGACGGATTCAAATGCATTCTTTTTAAATTTCAATACTGATGGAAAGAACCTATTCCAGACAATAGTATTCTCTTCCATATTAAAAAATGATATATGTTTATGATTTTTAATAATAGATTTGTCCATTCTGTATCCTTTCATTTTTCCATTTTGTTTCGTTTCCCTTTAGATATTGGGAATGCTTGCACATCCCCAATATCCAAAGTGAATTTTAAACCATTAATTATCAAACACAGCCACAAGCACAAGAATCAGAGCCAGGGGCTCCGCCTGCACTGCCTCGAGGTCCGGGACCAATTTTACCACCTCTAAGTTTTGACATGTCGGAAATCTTTAAACTTTCCGGTTCTCTTGCAGTAGATAACCTTTCAAAACTAATTACAACCTTCTTTTTGTTCATTTTTTCCTCCGTTTTTTTTCAAATTTTATTTTATTAGTTAGAGTATATTCTAATATAGAAAGGTTCTTTTGTCAAGGTTGATCGGAAGTTTTTTCAAAACACGTCAAAATCGTGAGAAGAGAAATTCAAAACATCCATCTCCGGCCTGGAATCGCATCCCAAACTTTTCAAGGTTACCAATTGGTGCTATCTAAGGAGATTACCATTATTCGCGTGTTTTCACATTACGGATGGACGGTTTTTGTCCGCCGGAGGCCCCGCAGCGCGATTACTCTTCTATTTCAACCTCGTCGATTGCTTTCATTAACCGGTCGGTTTCGGATAAGAGCGATTAAACACCAACAAAAAAATTCCCATCCGTATTATCGATTTTTCTAATCCCAAAGACAAATCGCTCCATGATGAGATGGTGCGACGTTTTTTTTGCTTGGTCCCTTATTCTTAATACCCGTTGACCGGGATATCTTTATTTAACCGTGTATTTGGTTATTCCTACCGGGATTCCCGTTTCAGAACTCAGTCCCCAGAATATGAGGTCTTTCTCTGAAAAGAGGTGCAAAATGGGAATTTCAGCGTCATGGGCTATTTTGACGTGATCGATGAACTGACCGTTAGCTTCGAAGGCGTCGAATTCGGATGCGATATAAGAGGATTTCGCTTTGTCGGAACCGGTATAAGTAAAGACCAGTATATTCCCGTCATAATCCGTAATTAGCCGTTTGAATACCGGTTTATATTCCGGGAACGACGTGTTATCGATCGTAAACCGGTCTGCTCCCTGTACGGTAACATTACCTTCTTTATCGTGTTTTGCGAAACTTTTGAAATATTTATTCCTATCCGTATCATCTACTTTGACAGGAGAGTAAGGATGGGTAAATGTCCGAGATATACCGGTCTCGGTATCGATGATGTCGATGGAATAAGTATCGGAATACCCAATGACAAGTTTATTGGTATTCTTCCCATCATTCCCGGGCAAAATATGCCAGGAAACTTCCGGTTGAAACGGCATATAGACTATCTTTTCCCCCGGCGTTTTAAAAACTCGAAATTGTAAAATCTGTTTTCGGTATAGGACCTTAATCAGTTGAAATTCTTTCGAGTAGAGCTCAATCAACACCAGCCTATAAATATTGTCTCCGACGGAATCAAGGGCTGCTCTTTCAATAACCAGGTTACCGTTTCCAAGAGAGTCGAAATTCTCAATTTTTCCTTTCTTAAAAGGCTGGAGGGTATGTTTAAATGTCCCATTTAAATTAAAAATTGAGAAACGGTGATTCTCGCCTTCCCAGACCACCAGTAGGCCATTGATGACGTTCATGCGAAATGGGAAACCCAACTCGGATTCCCGGCTGCCTTCTTTTCCGAAGACCTTCACGAATCGGCCATCCACTGTAAACACTTTGATGTTACTGCATAAGGAATCCAGAAGATACAATTGGTGGTGAACCCAACAAACGGAAAATATACACTTAAAGGGAATATCGGCCGGGACGGATTCTTTGGATATTTTCAGCACCGGGACAAATTCGATCTTCCCGGTTTTATAGATGTCTTTAAGCGCGATCGCTTTTTGGGGGCCGCTGGCGAATAAAAAGCATTGAATGAGAAAACAACAGATACCGATTGTACACCAGTTTTGAAACTTCATTCTTAATACCTACACTTTTTGATATAGTGAATCCAATAGTACACAGGATATCGGTATCTGTCAAGAAAAAAATTCATTTAATATCCGTTACCCGGAGTTCCCACGATTCGCCGTCGATATTCTCAATCGCCTGGTACAACTTATCGTTCTCCACGGCAAAAGGATAGAAATCCAGCGGATTCTTTTCTATCATTTCAACCGGCAATGTTTTCAGTAATTTCCCTTTCATATCGAAAATAAAGACCTGTGATTTCCCTTCCTTCTTATTAAACGGGAATACATAAACCTTTTCATTCGCAACCCGGTAATCCCGAACCGGCGGGAAATAATCGGAGAATTTCATATCCTTTTTGAACATTTCGAAGCCCATACTGGTCCGTGGATCGGTTTTATAATATTCAACCATCTCGTCCTTGACCTTTTGGGTAACATCGAGTTTCCCGTAATCGTATTTGATGGCTGATTCCTCTTTTCCCGTGGGGTTTATAATATGGATAACCCCATCCCGACCGTTTACAAATATTTTTCCAAATTTGGCGTAAAAAACCGGTTCTTTTTGATCGAGGGGATCGAATGCAGCCCCCGGCAGGAAAGGAACCTGCTCTTTGAAAATGGTAATCCCCTTTTGAAAATTCGCATCATATAGGCTGAGATAAAAGAAAAGCGAATTGTTTTCTCGGCCGGTATTGCTTCCGATAAAACCCTTTTCGTTTTCCAGGGGGACAAAATTGACGCCGCGCGACGTCAATCTTTGTTCTTTTTGGAATATACCGTCTTTGCTAAAATAAGAAACCCGGGAAATGCTCTGTATAAAGAGACAATTGGGTTGAGCGCTCAATTTTAAGCGAAACCAGGTATTGATCATAAATTCCTGTGCGCCTTCACCCTGTTTACCAAACGTTTTAATCATTTTGAAATCGGCTAGCGACACAATATGAATCGAAGCGCCATCGACAATATACAGGTGGTTGGCGTCGGCATTGATGGACTCCGGATTAATAACATCGGCGGGGAGCGGTACGGTTTTTACCGCCGTAAACGAAAAACTGCCCATGATTGGGATCAGCAAGACTAGAAAGAAAAATAATTTCAAATTCATTTATCACCTCGTATTTGGATTATATGATAGATGATGGTCTAAAGCAATGTAAAAATATTGAATTGAGATTTTTCTTGCATGTCCCTTTATCTCTCTGCTTTTTTAAGTATCGTCTCTCTGCATGCTCTTTTTTATGATGGTTTCATTTTCCAGGTAAAACCTGGCGGCATAACCCAACAACGAATTCTTGACCATGGAAGAATGGTTCATTAACCAGAAGAGTTTCTCCATTGAGTCGATGTCATCGATATCTTTAAATTCAGCCCTGGGGAGTCTTGTTTTTGGGTCATAGAACATCTCGCCCTCTCCATGGAATGCGTATTCGATGCTGACATTGTAAACATCGGAAAGATCAAGGAAAAATCCCGGGCCGGGATTTGCTTTACCACTCTCTATTTCGGAAAGGTAGCTGGCGGAAGTATTAAGGCCGGCGGCCATTTCACGCTGCGATAAACGTAAACCTACCCGGACCGCTTTTATACGCTGACCGATGGCAACCACCCTTTCGCTTTTGTCTACATGATATCCTGATTCATTCATGTTTTTTTCACCTATTTCAAAAGCGCTGTCGGTATTTTCTTTCTATATTTGATACCCGGAATTGGGTCCGCCTTGCTCTCGCTCAAGTTCCCGGTTCAAATCGATATTTTTGAGATCGGTTACGTTCTGGATCCAGGTATAGGATTCATGAAAATAGACTCTTGTTCTTATGCTTCTATCCATCGATATATATTCATCGGTAAGAAAAAGGACCGCGGCCCCGGCTTCACTCAGGGTATGCATTTTTTCAACCAGGGCGCGGCTAAATTCCCAGTACATTTTCCTGGCAATGTTGTTGATTAAATAAAAATCATAAGGCTTCATTTCCAGGAGGGCCAACATAACCTGGCCCATTTCATCGCGGTTCAAACGACCGAATCGTTTTTTCAAGATGGGTTTCAGGGAGAATCGGACCAGGATTGTTTCTTTTTTTTCTTTCGGCACATCCGCAAGGTCCATTTCCAGGTCTAAAAGGTTGCCCACCTTAATATAGCCGGGGATTTTTTTGGGGGGGCAAAGGTATAGAAAGTTTTGTGGATCGCCGGCAGTATCCCAGGGTTGGCCATTAAGTGTCACGGTAAATGGATAGGCTTTTTTATTATCCTGTAGGGCAGCGCCGGAAAGCAGGTTATAGAGGTAGTTATTTAAGTAATCTTCATCCGCATACCAGGAGTTTAGGACTTCTGTTTTTATCCTGATATGGCAGGTAGAGGGAACCGGGACGGCCTCCATTTCCGGCAATCCGAAAAGGGATTTTTTGAAGCGGCCATAGGCGAGCATTGCCAGGCCCACTATCCACAGGAGGTTGAAGAAAAAATCCAGGAGGAGATACCCGGGCAGCGCGGGTTTGCCTATAAATATATTTTCGTCGCCTTTTAAAAAGGGTTCCACTTTCGCCGGTTGAGATGAAAAATAGACCTGTTTTATATACTCCTTGAAAAAGGCCTCTTTGATTTGTATGACCTCCTGATAAAAGGCGTATAAATTTTCATAGCCCTTACTGCTTATCTCCTGGGTCAAGGCCAGGTAACCGGTGGTGGGAAAGAAAGCGGATAGCAGATAATGAAGCTTTGTGCATTCCTGCATCTGGGCTTTCACCATCTCTTCCAACGCCTGTATCTTTTGGAATTCATTCTTGTAATAACTTTGGATATACTTCCTTTGGCTATCCCCAGAAACTTGATTCAATTCAAGAGTTACACCTTTTTCTTTTGCATTTTTTTCGAAGCCCATCATCAGTTTCAATTTCTCTATCTCCAGTTGATTTTCCGGTTTAATAGTCCCCGAATTAGCGGATACGATAACACTAACGATAAAAGGTATGATAAACAGGGGTATAAACCAGGAAGCGATGGCGCCGGCCAGCCCCACGAAGATCGACTCACATAACCCGAATACAGCCCCTAAAGCGAAGAAAGCCAGGGATACGCCGCACATTTTTATAAAGAGCACCGCCAGGTATTGGTCGATGCCGATGGCGACGCCGTTAATGGTTATCAATAGCACTGCCGATGCAAGATAGATTAGGCTGAATTGGACCAGTATGCTTGCCCGCGACAGGTAGATAGAGCTGAAGAGTTTCTTTTTACCGGTAAGCGACGCCAGGAATTTTAGATATTCGGTATTTAGAAAAGCCATGTAGCCATAAAAAATCGCCAGCAGACCTACAAAGCAAAGATAAATCCCGGAACAGTCGGCAAACAAGAATTTGGTGACATCAAATGGCTTCCTGCTCTTCAGTGACTGATAGATATTCAACCGCTCGCCTGAGTCTATATATGCTGTCATATCCTGGAGTACAGTGGAGTTCATGAATAAGGTGGACAGTGGGTCAGCTAAAAATAATAATCGGAAACCAAAAAAACCATACTGCCGAAAATTAATGAATTGTTCGACCTTGTTCTTTTCGACATCCTGAAAGACTGCCTTTTGGTCCTGAGTTTTTTTGTATTCGGATACGTGGTGCTGGAGAAGACCCAGGCCCATGGCTAAAATTAACAAGGCAACAGCTATGTTCAGCCTGGACAGCGCTTGCTTCTCTTCAGAAATTTGAAATGCAAATAACTCTTTCATGATCATGATTACCCTCCTTGACTGGTTTAACTGTTATCAATCTGGCATTCATTATATTTTTTCCCCTGCACTCTTAGAACAGGATATCCCTAAATACCTCCGACATATATTGGCCGAAAAGCTGGGACTCCGAGTATGCCTGGTAGATTCTCCATACAATCATTATCTCCGGGGCCAAACCTTTATCCACAACCCCCTTTATCTCATAGAGCTTGATTAAAATCGCATCCATATTGGCAATTACAGCATCATCAAAACCGGCGATATCTCCCCTGCCAAGAAATGTCCTCAACTTCTCAAAGATGGGTTCATTCAGTCCATTTTTTACCCGGAAGCCTTCATAATCAAATTTCATTAATAGATCGATCATCTCCTGGTTATAAGGTATCTTTTCCGAGGCTGTTTTGAGGTTGGAATAAGCAGTTTTTGCCTTTTCCATATTATCGATGGCATTGTAAAGCGCATTCTTCAAATCCGCGGATTCTATCCCTTTGCTTTCAGACATTTCTACGCAATACAAGAATTCAAGGTAGGCGTCGTGAGATTTCAAGAAATACCCGGCGCTCTCCAGGATATACGGTTTCAGCGACGGGGACATACTCTTCTTAATATCGAGTGTAAGGGTACAGGTACAACCGGGTGCACTAGCACACTCCCTCCAATTGCCCCAAACCAATGCATATGCGATTGGATTATAAATACAATACATAACGAATACTATGATCCCTGTTACACAATATCTCTTAATTTGTTTGTTCATTTTTGGTCTCCTTTTTAAATTTCCTGGATTTAATAGCCTGTTTAATGATCACTGATTCTTCAAATAACGTCTTGTTGGCTGATGCAAAGACCATGCTCCTAAAAAATCGCGATCTCTCCATCAGCCAGAGCAGCCTGGGAATTGTGTCGATTCCCATTTCCAAATCGATATCCTCATCCGTAATCTCAGAATCAGAACCTAAGAAAATTTCCCCGGAACCCAGCAGCAGGTAATTCGGATTTACATTGTATTTATCGGCCAATTTTATAAAGAAATCGGCCCCCGGAATGACCTTGCCGCTTTCAAGATCAGCTAAATAACCTGGTTCTATTTCCAGGGCAGCAGCTATTTCCTGTTTCGGTACTCGCAATGCAATGCGAACATCCCTGAGCCGCTGCCCCAAATCGACCACACCTTTTCGAATCATTTCTTGATTGCCCATTGTTCGTTTAACCTCCTGGTTAATAGGTATATGCCTCCATTATACACAAATCCCGGATAAAGTAAAGAGACCGCTGCTTTTTTATCAAGAAGCCGGGATAAACCCCGATGATAAAAAGCAACCGATTCACTGCCGGATACAAACATCATCACAAATCGTCCTCCAAATTAATAAAATTAAACCCAAACCGCCTCATTTTGCAAATCGGCGGACAGCGGTGCTTTCCGTTATTTCAAAAGAATTATCGAAAATAATCGCCAAAACCGTTGACATGTTCGCCAAAATCGATTATAATGTAATCATGGATTTTGTGAAAATAAAAGCGCCCCTTACCGCTAAGGGGAATACGTTGGCTTGGAGCAATCGTTGTATTGAAATATACGCTTATTCGCAAGATCATCGGTTTCACCAAACTGTATTATATTTGAAATCACAACCGAAGTCAATCCCTAAATTCAATCAAAGATTCAACGGAATTTCAACAAATAACCAAACATTAGAGCGGTATATAATCGCCTTTGATTGGCCCAACGCCGGTGAAAGCATACGTCAGTTGTCTGAACCCTCCCTGTATGATGTGACACAGGCATGGCGGATGATATCATTTTGGGTGGAAACACCATTTTGGGTATCATCCAACCTAGCCCACGAATTACACGAATTACCACGAATTAAAAAAACATTCGTCCACGTATGGCGATTACACAGATTTACACTGATTTCTATTTTTCGTAGGGGCAGACCCCCGTGTCTGCCCTTTCCCCCGTGTTCGCCCGCTTACCACTCTCTAATCAATCATCAATCCTATAACAAACTATCACAGGCACAATCAATTCGTCCAGATAAAGTTATACTTCATGAAAAAAGCCCCAAACCGGCGCAAGGAATGATTCACACTCTTTCCCTTGCGCCGCAAGGGGTTCGGGCGGATTCCTCTTATTTTATATTTGCAAAATCAAACAAGGAGAAATTATAATGATAAAAAATTACAGGATGGTCATTGACCTTATCGTCAATATCTCTGAACAAATTACCACAGAATTAATCGCAAAAGCAAAAGAAAATTGTTCATTCGAAACCGATTTCTACCCCCGCCAGCTATACCTGGATATGCTCCAATATCTCATTACCTACATCATCCAGCACCCGGATTTACATAATGAATGTATCTACGGGGGGTTAATCTTCAAAATGCTTTCCTATAACTCGGATGAAGAATTGGACGAAACCACGGACATAGAACCGGATACCTTTGAAAACAACATGCTGATAGCCGCCGAAGCATTGGGACCGGAATATGTAACGTTTATCAATCAAGTATATCATTATCAATCGGACGATGATGAGGACTCAGACGCAACCCCCACATCCGGTGATAATATCATCGCCCTTGCGGAAGCGAGAATCCCTAAAAAAGAAATGCCCGCTGAAGAACGAGAAATCCTCATTGAACTACTACACTTGTGCCTGGTGGATATCACCATCATAAACACAAGCCTCAAGCCGGCGGCGGAAGAAACTTTACCAATCGATGGAGACCCGGAGGAATAACCTTCAATATAAAAGGAGATAAAACATGAATCAGAAAAAAGAATCAAACTGGATAACGGGTCTTATTCCCGGTCCGGGAGTAACGCGGGATGGGGCCGTTGGCAAAGACGGCGTCATCGTAGTAACCGGGGATAAAGGTTTAATATATCGCAGCCCGGACGGCGGTAAAAATTGGGAGATCATTAAAAGTAAGCTTGGCGATTGGTGCCATCTTTTCGGTGTGGCCACGGACGGTTTCGGTCGGTTTGTAACAGTAGGCCGTGGCCGTGTCATTTTGACGTCCACCGACAATGGTCTATCCTGGGCGCTGGTTCAACAGAAAAGCGCTGAAAGATCGATCTTTAAGGTTGCATTCGGAAAAAACAAACTGGTTATTGCCGCGGATGAAGAAGAGGGATATCATGTAAGCAAAGACAGCGGTATATCCTGGACCCATAACCAGGATAAAAAACTAAAAGCCTTACGGACCATCGAATATCTAAATAACACCTTCTATGCCGGTACGCCCAGCGCAGTATGGCGCAGTGTTGACGGCGTTTCCTGGTCCCGTGTGGAGACCGATTCCGTTGGCGCCCGCGCTTTAGCGTATAATGAGATAAATCATACCTTTTTTGCCGGTGGGCATGCCATCAGTAGAAGCACAGACGGCGGAAGTACCTGGGAACAGGTATTTGATTTGAAACCGGGATATGGTGAAGAGGCAAATATCATGGGTATATCCTGTTTTGATGATTATGTTATTTGTGTTGGTGGAGAGATGCTCACCCTGGTTTCCAGAGACAATGGAGCAACCTGGGGTCAGTTGGGTTCATATCCGGCGAAAGGTGGATTCTTTGGATTGCTGCAAACAGGAGAAAGAATCATTGGTTTAGGAACATTTGAAAAGGATAGTGAGCCGGTATGCTGCATTGAAAAAGCAGCGATCATCGATGCCGAGCTTATTGAGCTTACGCCTGCAACAGAACCAATTCCAACTCCGACACCGACGCCAACTCCAACTCCTACACCGACGCCGACTCCAACGCCTACGCCAACGCCAACGCCGACACCTACGCCGACATCTAACCCGACGCCTACGGTAGCAATAAATAAAGTCCTTGCCGATGAGTTGGAGAGTATCGGAAACAGTCTTGTACGCATTGCCAATTGTTTAAGGATTTTGGAGGAGAACCACACTGATAAAATAGAATAATCAAAAGTTTTTTAGGGGTCCAGGGGGCGGATTTATAAAAAAACCCCCTGGCTTCTAGTAGCATAAAAGAAAGTCCTATTTACAGTGCTTGGCGCCTAAGCACTTTTCTGGAGTTGACAATTAACCATTATCCCTCTATAATCTCTGCATGTTTAAAATAATATTTTGTATCATTATCATCGTTCACGGCCTCATTCATTTAATGGGCTTTGTAAAAGCATTCAAGCTGGCCCCAATGGATCAACTCACGCAGCCTATCTCCAAACCGGTCGGACTCTTATGGCTCCTAACCGCTTTACTTTTTCTCGCCGCTGTTTTCTTGTTTCTACGGCGCCTCGAATTTTGGTGGATCATTGCGGCGCCGGCGATTATTATTTCTCAAGTACTTATTATCTTTTCATGGCGTGACGCCAAATTCGGGACCATTGCCAATTTGATTATCCTGTTGAATATCATCCTATGGAATACAAATAAAATATTGTATTGAACCAGTTGGATAAATGAGGACAAAGAAGAGGAGATATCGATGAATGGAGATAAAAGGGCGGATATCAAACCGGGGGTACTTGTCCTGGTAGTTCAGAAACAGGACCAGCGTTCCGGGAAACTGACTGAGGGTATCGTAAAGGATATTTTAACCAATTCCCCCGATCATCCTCACGGGATCAAGGTGCGATTGGAAAGCGGTATTGTGGGCCGTGTAAAAAAGATCGACCCCGAGACGATATCGATAAAAAAATCCAATCAAGCGCCTTTAAAGCTTATAGCAACAGGTCTATGCCTGGCGTTGCCCTATCTCCTCTCCAGCCAGGGAGTAGACTTGCTGGTGTCCCCGGGCAAACTCAGTAAAGTTCATGCGCAGTGGGGGGGGATAAAAAACTGCTCCCAATGCCATACGGAAAAGAAAAAAGCAGACCCCCTGAAATGCCTGGCCTGCCACAAAGACCTTGCGGAACGAATTAATAACGGCAAGGGATTTCACAAAGACAAAAAAACGGAATGTATTACCTGTCACCCGGAACACCAGGGCGAAGATTTCAATCTGATCGAATGGAACTTGAAGGAATTCGACCACGCGAAAACGGGCTACCCCTTGACTGGGTTACACAAAAAAATAACGGATTGCGATAAATGCCACACCGCCGCCAATACGGTCCCGGGGAAGGAAACCAGGTCCTATTTGTTGAAAGACAGCCGCTGCGCCACCTGCCATATCGACCCCCACAAGAACCAACTGGGACCGGCATGCGATAAATGCCACGGCGTTGAGATTCCTTTCAAAGAGATCGTCTTTAACCACGATCAAACAAAGTACCCTTTGAAAGGCGCGCACCAAAAAACAGGGTGCGCCAAATGCCACATTGAAAAACAATGGACGGGCTTACGTTTCGGCTTGTGCGGCGATTGCCACAAAGACCCCCATCGGCCCCCGTTCCAGCAAAAATGCACGGACTGCCACAATGAAATTTCATGGAAAACATCGGCGTTTAACCATGACCGCACCCGCTACCCATTGCGGGGCAAACACATCTCCGTAACTTGCGCTAAATGCCATCCACCGGGAGAAAAAACGAGAAAACCGGCGTTTGCCAATTGCGGCGATTGCCACAAAAAAGACCCCCACGCCGGTCAATTTAAGAAGGACTGCGGCGCCTGCCACGTGGTGGAAGGTGTTGAAAAGGTTCTAACGAACCATGACTCGACGCGGTACCCCCTGACTGGAAAACATAAGAACGTTTCCTGTAAAAAATGCCATTATGCCCGCGGAGATAGCAAAACCGTAGTTTATAAACCGCTGGCAATGGCCTGCATCGACTGCCATACCGATATCCATTTGAAACAATTCAATAAAAATTGCGAGGTATGCCATTCCACGGAAGGTTTCAAAGGGGAATTTTTGAAATTCCACCATCAAACCGATTCCACTTATTCATTACAGGGCAAACATGCCGCGCTGGCCTGCGAAAAATGCCACCTGAAGAAAAAACAAGCGTTTCCCGGCGGGTTAGGTGAAGCCGTGCTTTACAAACCCATATCGAATCGATGCGCCGGCTGCCACGAGGATTTTCACCAGGGACAACTGGACAACGATTGCCATAAATGTCACGGTTTCGATGCCTTCAAACCGGCGCCGGGTTTTGATCACAACAAAACGCGGTTCCCGTTAACAGGGTTTCATGAAGGGGTGGAATGCGGGAAATGCCATCCCCGGATTCGCTTAACAACGACGGCCGGCAAAACAATGGAAACGGTTAAATATAAACCGGTGGGGACAACCTGCATGGAGTGCCACCGGGACTTCGACCATTCCCAAGCGGCTTTTGCCCTGACCGGGAAACATCGCGGACAGGACTGCCGCGCCTGTCACAATGAAAAAACTCCCCATACCCGGAAAACGAGGAAAACCGAGGCCGGCATGTTCGAATGCCATGTTTGCCATGGCTCTCCTCACCCTGGACAACGGCAGCGCCAAGATTGTTCCGAGTGTCACACCACCGAAACCTGGCGGGTAGACTCATGGTAATTAATTTCATTACAAACCCTTAGCCCGGTCGAGCCGGAACCAAAAAAAAGCACGAAATTCGAAACAAATCCAAATGACCAAAACGGTAAAAAGATAAAATGATGAATGATGAATGATGAATGATGAAGAAAAAACAGGAAGCGAGGAAGGACAGCGCCGGGCTTTTTTCAAAGGGCCTCCTTTATCGTCGACAGCTCCCAGGGATAAAGGTAATCTTTCCTTGGCGTACCGTTTAAGCCTACGATCTTGTATTCATTTATTTTGTAAGTGTCCAGGAAAAATTCGATGGTTTTAAGGCGGGCGTTTGTGTATTTTCATTTTTCTTCACCCGGGGGTTATTATACAATAGATCGAATCTATTGTAAAGTATACTTTACAATAAATCCAAGGGTGCGTCATTTTCTCTTTCCTTTTCTGTTCTTTGGCTATGATGTTTTTTCTTATATTTTGTGTTCATCATTTTTTCCCCTTACCTCCAGACTGCTTGTTGCAGGAGGATATTGAAATCGTTGTTCCTGAACCATATTTTATTTTCCATTGGTGCTACTCCATATTCATTATTTAGCACTACCTTCTTTTAGCGACTCGTTAATCAGTTCCCCACATGGCCAGGACCTTTTTTCTACTATAAAAAGTAAATGTTCTATTGGCATCGGGGATATATCGAAATCCCATCATCCTGGCAATACCAATAGCTAAATTTCTGATTGTTGCCATCACACGAGGCCCATTGTCAGTACGAATACGGCAACGATCTTCATCATATGTGACATCTCTAACCCAATGAACTCTATTCTCAATTTCCCAATGTCCTCGATTCAGTTCCAGTAACCGCTGAGCGGAGGCTTTTTCTTGATTTAGGCTGGTTACTCCATAGGCAATTTCTGTAGATGATGTCTCATCGCCACGGTGGTAACGTTTTATTTCCCGCTCCACAATAAAAAATTGCTTGGCGCTGGGGAAATCGCAACAATCGTATACTTCCGGCTCATTACTTACCCAGATACGACGGATTTCTATACGCCCATGTCCTTTATCGGTGGTTTGGTAATCCGGCTTGGATTTGGAGTTTTTTTTAAATCAAGGTATTTGATGTCTCCCAATAGAGTCGGCTGATTATCTTTTACAGTCAGTAAATAATGGGCTTTTTTTTCTTCCACCAGGTATTTGGCTGTTTCTGTTTGAGTGTGTAAAGCATCCGCCGTCACTATTGCTCCTTCTATATCTATGTTTTTAAATAAAGGCTTCACATGCTTGATCTCATTGGTTTTTTCATCCACTTCTTCTTGCGCAAACACGATGCCTTCTTTATGTATCACGGCACTTAAAAGGTGGACGCCTTTTGGCGAACGGGAGCCATTATGACTGCCCCGCAGAGTCTTGCCGTCTATGGCAATGCCACAACCCTTGAGACCATTCGGAATCTCAATCAGTTTTTGTTCTAATAACCATTGGCCCATATGTCGGTCGAATTTATCGGCATCAATCCGCTTTATCAACCGACGAATGGTGGGCTCACTGGGTGGCGTTCCCCGATTGCTGCCAAAACGAATCAATTCTTCGCTGGAAAGACTATTGCTCCAGTCACCAATGGCTCGATACCCCCTGCAACCAGAAAGCACCGCGCACACTGCTATCGACAGCACTGTCGCCAATGGGTGCCGTCTCCCCTGTCTTCTCCTCGGGTCGGTAAATTCTTCAATCCGTTTTAATAATTTATCTATTGGA
>JAPKZK010000127.1 GCA_026393835.1 Candidatus Aminicenantota bacterium
CGGTCTTTATCCAGTTGCTTCACTACATGTATTTGATGTGGCAAAAGGATATCGACGAAAAAAAACCGCTGCGGGTCATCATCCCCCTGGTATTTTACCATGGGGGTGAACAATGGACCGTGCCTCATTCTTTTATCGAACAATTTACCGTCGCTGAAGGGATTAAAAAATTTTTACTGGATTTCAGGTACGTATTGTTCGATACCGTCAACTGGAATTTTACGACTGAGAAGAATAAGGCATTGGGAGACAATGTTTTTCTACTGAGCGCATTGGCATTGATGAAATGCGCCTTTAGAGACGACTGGGATACAATCCGGGAAATATTTAAGTTCTGGCACGAGAAGGGTTTCACCGGGAACCTGGAAAAAATGATGATCTTTCTCGTGTATATCACAGAAACAAAAGATGTGAACCCGGATACTTTAAAGAAAATATTAAAAGAAGCCAAAATAGAAGGAGGTAATATCATGCCGACGTTAGCCCAAAGATGGATGGATGAAGGTAAGAAAGAAGGAATCGAAGTGGGAATGTTAAAAGGGATGAAAACCGGGATGAAAACCGGGATGAAAACCGGGATGAAAACCGGGATGAAAGAGGGAAGGAAATCCGGGATGAAAGCGGAAAGACTTAAAACTGCCAAAAGGATGCTGAGCGACAATCTCTCTATCGAAACCATAGCCAAATATACCAACCTTACGGAAAAAGAAGTAAGAGCCCTTATGCATTAACCTGTTCCTGAGAAAATAAAGGGCAGACACTACAGCGGTGGAAATCCAGGATTTGTCAAAATAGTAAAATTAAGGGACAGCCAAAATTCTTCCCACTTCACTGAGCACTGAGCGGAGAGCTTGAATTTGCTATTTTCCCCTGTTTATGATATATAATGAGGCATGGACTACGCATTTAAAGAACGAATCGGTAAACCTGAGTTGTTCACCGGGAGAAAAGAAGAACTGGCCTATTTTCTCAAGTGGATCGACGACATCAAAGAAGAAAAATCCCAGAGTACCGCCCTCCTGGCCCGCCGCAAAATGGGAAAAACCGCCCTCAGCGAACGGTTGTTCAATATCACCTTTTTTAAAAACGACGGCGTGATCCCGTTTTACTATGAAGTCAGGGAAGCTAAAATGTGGGTGGTGGATTTTTGCCAGGATTTTTTTCTTACTTTTATTTACCAGTACATTGCGTTCAAATCCCGGAAACCGGGATACCTGGACCCGGAAAACAGGAGCGATTTTGGGAAAACAATTGAAATCGCAAAGCAAGAAGGGCTTGATTACCTGTGCGGTATCATTGAAGGGGCAGCCCACGCCGTGGCCCATGAAAAAATCGATATCCTCTGGAACATCGCGCGCGAGGCGCCTAAAACCATCGCTTCCAGGCAAAAGGAATACATCGTACAGATGATCGATGAATTCCAGTTTTTAAATGCGATGATTTATTGGGATAAAGACAAAAAGAATCCGGCAGATACACTGGCCGGGGGCTATTTAAGCACAGCCGAAAGTAAGATCGCACCTTTGCTGGTATCGGGCAGTTGGGTGGGGTGGCTCATGAATCTGCTAAAAAAAATGCTCCCTGCACGGTTCAGATACTACCCTCTTGAAAATATGCCCCAGGACGAAGCGATAGAAATGGTGTACAAATATTCACAGTTTTTCGATACGCCGGTAACAGAAGAAACCGCCTACCTCATTGCCAAAATTGCTGAAGGAAGTCCTTTCTATATCAGTTCTATTTTTCGCTCCTTGTATAAGCGAAAGGACCTCTGTACAGCCAAAGGTCTTACCGAAATCCTGGAATTTGAAACCTTGAATAATCAAGGTAATATCAAGTTAACCTGGATGGAGTATGTGAACGCTGCTTTCAACAAAGTCAATGACCGTAACGCCAAAAAAATTGTGCTTCATCTATTTAAACATAAAGGCCATGAACTCACCAGGAAAGAGATACTGGATGATTTAAACCTTGAGACCTCCGATGAGAAATTGGAAGAAAAAATGGAAGCCCTGGTTAAGGGAGATATTATTGAGCAGGGCGTATCAAATTATAGATACCGCGCAGTAGGAGATAATATTTTCGATAAGGTGTTTCGCGGCGTCTACCAGGACGAGATCGAACATTTTGATGTAAGTGTGATAAAGAAAGAATACGCCCGGTCGTTTGAAAAGTTGAAACGCCAGTACCGAAGATTACAAGGGAAATACAATTATCAGAAAGGATATTTTGCGGAGTATTTAATCCTGGATGAATTAAAATACCGGGCCCGTAAGAACAATGAAGTGTTGAAAAGCATTACCCGGAACTTGCCGGAGGATTTTAATTTTTGCGCTTATGAGAAGGTGTGGAGGTACGACTTTGCGCCGGAGTATTCGCGGGGATTCAATATCGATATTTTTGCGCGGGCCGCGGCAGCGGGTGATTATTCCATTATCGGGGAAGTGAAGAGCCGTGACACCCGGAAGTTTTCAAAAGAAGAGGCATTGGATTTCGAAAGGAAATTGGAAAGTGTGAAGAAGCAGGAGAAAATCGAGCGGGCGGTAGGATTCATTTTTTCCCGCAGTGGGTTTACCAAAGAGGCGGAAGAATATTGCAAAGAGAAAGGCATCGCTTGCAGTGAAAATGAGAGATGGTTAGGTGGTTAGCCCCTTTTTTACCCTTTGCTTTTCATGCCATGCCGGTCACCCCAGAAATAATTACGTTTTGCCCGGTAACAATTCATTTTTTTGTAGGGGCAGCATGCGTGCGGCCCAATCTTCTTTGTTTTTTCTTACCTTCTTACCCTTTTAACTTCTCACCTTCCCTTTTGTTCGCATGTTTCGTGTGTTTCGCGGGCCTTTTTTTCCTTTAAAAACCCTATTCTTCTCTCTCAAAAGAGCATTCTAGCACAGTAGAAATTTACTTTTTAATCGTAGAAATGCAGATTTAAATCGTAGAAATGGATTTTTGAATCGTAGGAACACAAATTTCATTCGTAGATATGGATATTTTAATCGTAGAAACTATGATTTTTTTCGTAGAAATTAATTTTTCATACGTAGGATTAAAGATTTCCTTCGTAGGAATTATGATTTCAAACGTAGGAATTGGTTTTAAAATGAAAAAATCCGGGTTTTTCTGTTGACATCTCTCCCCGGCGGCGATATAATCCTCTCCCGGACCATAAAATGGGAATTTTTTTTGAGGAGTAAATCCATGACCAGCGATGAAACAAAAGATGTGAAGCCGGAAACGTCAATAACCATGGAAGACGATCAAATCGAAATCCCCCACAATATCCCGGTGGATAGCTATATCCAGGAAGCGGAAATTCTTTATCACTGGGCGCTGGCGGATAAAGAGGCTTTGATTGCCGCGGGCCTGGATTGGGCGCGGGTGGAAACCATCCCGGACCTTTCCGAGGCTTTAACCAGGGCCGAAGCCAATTGGCAGGCCCGGAAACATAACGACTCAGTCGAGCTGAAATGGTCTAACGACGCCCCTCTTGCTTATGATTTACGACGCCGGATTTTACGGGCCTTTCGTTTTGCCTACCGGGATGACCCTATCCTTCTATCCGCGGCCAGGGCCCTGGGAAAAGGTAAAAAACACACGGGCATGATCCAGGATTTAAACGACTTATCCGTGCTGGGCAAAGAAAACCCGGTACTACTTCAAGCGATTCATTTTGATATGGCCCTGCTGGATAAAGCA
>JAPKZK010000185.1 GCA_026393835.1 Candidatus Aminicenantota bacterium
TTGTTTATCCGAAGAAGAACTCAATATAAGAGTCACCACCAGGGCAATCACCGCGAGTACAAATCCCAGGATACTGGCCCAGATTGCCATTTTAGACAACCGCTTTTCCTTTTTCTCCTTTACCGCCGGAGCCGAGGCTGGAGAAAAAGGGGCGTCGCCTTCATCTTTAACCGGGATCAACTGGTTTTCCACGGCCATAAGGCGATCCCGCAGGGCGTCGTGGTCCGCCTTTTCCATCAGGAAAGAAACCAGGCCCCTTTATCCAACCGGGAATAGCCTTTCAGCCCAACCTCCCGCGCCAGGCCGCACAATCGCTCCTTCGTGCAATCGGTCAACAAACCTTCAATGGTTTCTCCAGCCATTCATGCCTCCTATGTCCATGCGGAAACGTCTTTAAAATAACCTTATATCATTAATAAAGTACGAAATTCGAAAGCCCACGGCGCGGGATACTACTCTTCATCTGAGGGAAGGGCCGGCCTTATATCTGAATCTTTTATGTTTAATTTCTGGAAAATAAATTCCTTGACTTTTCTTGCAATTTCTAAGCTCTCTCTTGCTTCTTTCTCTGTAGGTATATAAAAATCATCCGGGTATCTTACCTCTACAGCATAGAACGACAGGTCCCCTATATCGATCTGTGAAAAATCGTTATCTTTTTCAATACATAGCTCCAGTAAATATTCCAATTTGTGGGACTTGTCAAAATCTATTTTTTTAAAAATCAAGAAAGCCTTTAAGTATTTTTCCACAGCCTGCTGGGAATGAAAACATATGGCGTCCGTTACCATCTCCCTCGATGTTAGATGACTCTCGTTTTCCGCCACCTTCAGATCATTATTGGCTTTTATTAACCACTTCTCCAGGTATTCGTCGATCATATGAGAATTCCTTCATTTAATGCGCTTCGGACAATATGCCCAATCTTGCTTTTGTAATAATTCGCCTCATCCGTGGATTTAATGACAATGTCCACATTATACTTCTTCCTGGCCAATACCCTGGTCAACCTGGTAAATAGCTTAATTTTCTCTTTTATCCTCATATTTCTCCCGGTAACAAGCAAGATGTCATAATCGCTCTTTGCTGAAAAGTCACCCCTGGCCCTGGAACCAAATAAATATATCCCGGCAGCATTGATGTTTTCATCATTTAAAGTAAGCGTTATCGCTTCTTTTATCTTTACCAGGTCGTTTTGATTTTCCATGCTGCTATTTTACTTTATTATGAACAGTTTGTAAAGATTGATATATTGAAATATTTGCCCCTTCATACCAAATCCCTGATCCCCGACTCCCGATCCCTGATCCCTCTTTATTTCATCATTCTATATAAAGATGTGTCCGCCGGTTCCACGATTACACGGATTATCACAGATTACAGGATGTTTTTTCTTCTCTTCTCCTCTTCTCTTCCTCTTTTTTCTTCATCATTCATCATTCATCGTTCATCATTCTTTAATTTCTGCACCCTTCCAGCCACTCTTTTACTGTTTTCGTACTGGGATGCTCATCTCCATAGAATTGTTTAAATAAGGCATAGGCTTTTTCAAGATACTGTCTGGCTTTGTCTTTTTGGCCCATTTGAAAGTAGGTCGCCCCCAGGTTATTCAAAGATGTGGCCACATCCGGATGGAGTTCGCCGGAAATCTTTTTCCGGATGGCCAGCGCCCTCTCATGATAATCCTTTGCCCGGCCATATTCCCCCAATGCATTGTAGGTCCGTCCTACCATATTTATGGTAAAAAGAGGGGACAGGCAAGAATCCCGACAAGGGTAAATAAGCATCGCATTCGTCTTCCGCGCATGTGGTCTTGATGCTTGCGCGGAGAAATAAGACTCCTGCATTTTCATTCCCGGTTACTGCAATTTCAAACGCGGCCCCTTATACATTTACAGCATCCGCGGATTCCGACACGCCACCTGTATTTGCAAATAATAGCGGTGCAAATGCAAAAACACCTCTTGCACACGCGAAAACGACTCCTGCACGCGCTAAAACACCTCCTGCACGTGCTGAAACACCTCTGGCACGTGCGATCTGACCACTTGCGCATGCGATCTCGGCACTTGCACATGCGATCTCACCACTTGCGCATGCGAACCCGATGGTTGCACGTGCTGTATCCTTGCGGTAACGGAGTGTGACAATATTCAAAGGTGGTGATATTATAGCCTCTTCATAAATTTTAAACGAGGAGGTTTCAAATGCAAGAAGCATCAGTGCAGGAATTGCCGGAAGTTCCGGAATTAAAGGAAGAGCAGGGAGTACTGACACTGGAGTTCGTGGTGAACCTGGCAATGAGCCGGCATTGAGAGGGAGCGCGGAAAGGAACCCCTCAGGGTTCAATAATCTCACCGTTACTGTCAAATGTCTATTTACACTACACGTTAGATCAATGGTTTAGCCGAAAGGTGACAGAAGGGTGTCAGGGAGAGGCATATTTCTTTCGATATGCAGACGATTTTGTGGCCTGCTTCCAATACAAGAGCGAAGCAGAGACATTTCGCAGAAGGTTGGGCCAACGGCTGGAGTGCGTCCATCTACAACTGGCAGAAGAAAAGACAAACTGCATCCCATTTGGACGTTTTGCAAGAGCCGATGCCGCTGCAAAAGGAAGAAAACCAGGAGAATTTACATTCCTGGGTTTCACCTTCTACTGTGGGAAAACCCGGAAAGGTTGGTTCAAAGTAAAACGCCGAACCAGCCGCAAGAAGATGGGCCAAAGCCTGAGAAAGTTTACGGAATGGGCGAAGGAATCCCGGACAAAACTGCGAAAAGGAGAGATGCTGCGCCGAGCAAAATCCCGGATACAAGGGCATCTCAATCACTATGCCATAACAGATAACGGAAGGATGTGCCATACATATTTGTACCTGGCAACCCGAATCCTGTTCAAATGGATAAACAGGAAAAGCCAGAGAAGAGCCTACACATGGAAAGAATTCACCCAGGTTCTGAAATGGGTCGAATGGCCCACAGCAAGAATCCAGGTGCAAATGAGTCATTTCGGAAACGGCGCCTTACCTCGGAATGTATAACCGAAGAGCCGTATAAGGGAAAGCCTTTCGTACGGTTCCGTGAGGGGGGCGGTAAGCAACAATGCAAGGTATGCGCATATTTAGGCACGAAAGGGGAAACCCGGAAACAGATTAAGGCGAAGCCTAAACAAAGTTGCTTACCCTTCTACTCGACGGCCAACTTTTTTTTATTTGCTTTTTCCACCCGAATAGGCGATAATATAACAATCGGAATTTGTGATGAGAAGTATGAATAACAATGATAGAGCAGGATAAAAAGATACAAGACATTTTCGTGGCCCGCCAACCCATATTCGATAAATATCAAAAAATATTCGGGTACGAACTACTCTTCCGCTCGGGATTGGAAAACTTCTTCGATCAAAAATTGGACATCGATTTTGCTTCCTCCAAAACCCTGCTGGATACCCTCCTGCTCTTCGGCATCGATCAACTCACCCAGGGGAAAAAGATGTTCCTGAATTTCTCGAAAAAAGTCCTGCTGAGCGAAGTGGCCCTGGCCCTGCCGAAAGAACAACTGGTCATCGAATTGCTGGAAACCATCCAACCGGAACCCGAAGTGGTGGCTGTTTGCAGGAAACTCAAAGACAACGGCTATGTCCTGGCCCTGGACGATTTCCAGTACGTACCCGACTACCAACCCCTCATCGACCTGGCAGATATCATCAAAGTGGATTTCCTGCTGACCAAAGGCCATGAACGAAAAGAAGTCATCCGCCGAAGCGGGGACAAAAGAATAAAGTACCTGGCAGAAAAAATCGAATCCTACGATGAATATAAAGAAGCCGTGGATATCGGTTACACCTATTTCCAGGGTTTTTTCTTTTGCAGGCCCCTCATCGTCTCCGGCAAAGACGTGCCCAGTTATAAGTTGAATCTATTCCAGGCCCTCCAGGAATTAAATCAATCTTATATGGACGTACAAAAAATCGAAAGCATTATCATGCGGGACGTCTCCCTTACATATAAATTATTGCGGTTCATCAACTCCGCAGCTTTCGGGATTCCCGGGGAGATACGGTCCATCCGGCAGGCCCTGCTTCTCCTGGGCGTGGTGGAACTAAAAAAATGGATGTCCTTAATCGTCCTTTCCCAGATCGGCAGCGATTCACCCGAAGAACTGCTGACCAATTCCATTGTCCGGGCCAAATTTTGCGAAACCATCGCCGATCAAACCAAACTGAAATACCGGAAATACGATTTCTTCCTCATGGGCCTCTTCTCCTTTATCGACACCTTTTTGAACCGGCCCATGGCGGGAATACTGGCGGAACTTCCCATCGCCGCCGATATCAAAGACGCACTCCTGGGCGTTCCCAACGATCTGCGCCAGGTACTGGATTTGATCATTATGTACGAACAAGGAAAATGGGAGTCGGTGGCTGAAATTTCCAATAAACTGGAATTAGGCAACGGAAAAATCCTGCCCAATTACCTCAATGCCATAAAATGGGTCAACGATTGCAGCCGGGCAAAAATATAGGATTTCGGGCCGTTCCTTGACTTTACATCCAAAATATGTTAAAAAGCAATCTGTTTTGTTAAAAAAAAGAAATTGATAAGGACCAGGCAAAGAAAGTAAATGCACATTGAGATAGACAAAATCGATTCGAAAGGCCTTGCGTTGGACGACAGGGTTGCACTGGATGAAAACCTGCTCATCGAAGAGGAGGGGGCTTTCCTGGAAGACATCGATTACAGCATGCATCTTAGCCGTGAAAGCGAAAAAATAAGGGCCAGGGGAAATATTCACACCGTTGTCTCTATTCTCTGTGCCCGGTGCCTCGAACCCTTTGATTTAAAAATCGATGCACCCTTCGCTGTCACCCTGCTGCCGGTCCGGGCGATCGAACTGGCCGGCGAATCGCTGGGCCAGGATGACATGGAATACAGCTTTTACGAAGGGAACAGCGTCGATGTAGCAAAAATTCTAATGGAACAGGTTAACCTGTTTATTCCCATTAAACCCGTTTGTACCCCCTCCTGTAGAGGATTATGTCCCCAATGCGGGGTTAATTTTAACCGTGAACATTGTCAATGTGAACGTTTGAATAATGAAACTAGTTTTCTGTTTGAAAATATAAAGAGGTGAAATATGGCACAGCCAAAGCGTAGACATTCCCATGCAAGAACAGCGATAAGACGATCGCACCATGGATTAAAAGTGGAAGGGTTATCTGCATGCCCTAACTGTAAGGAACCGAAACTCCCTCACCGGGCGTGCAAGAACTGTGGATATTATGACGGTCGCCAGGTCATAAAGAGCAGCGAGGAGATTTAGTAGACTTGCAGATGAGAGTCGCAATTGATGCAATGGGTGGTGACGCGGCACCGAAGGTCGTGATAGACGGCGTCGTCGATTATCTAAAAGATCATAAAGACGAAGATATCCACCTGGTATTGGTGGGCAAGGAAAGAGAAATTCGAAAAATTATAAAGAAAAATCATATCGATTTTCCCGACAATATCGAGATCATCAATGCCCGCGAAGCCATCCTGATGCGGGAACATTTTTTCTCCTACTGGAAAAGAAGGGAGAAGACATCGATTCAAAAAGCCATTGACCTGGTAAAACAGGATAAAGCCCAGGCCATGGTATCCGCCGGCAACACCGGGGCGGTGATGGCCATCGCCAAAAATGTCCTGGGTACGATGAAAGCCATCGAACGACCGGCATTGGCCATTATGGTCCCTACCCTAAAAGGCAGTTCCCTGATGGTGGATGTGGGGGCCAATGTGGATTCCAAACCCAGGAACCTCGTTCAATTTGCCCTAATGGGTAAAGTCTACCTGGAAAGCGTTATGGGTATCAAAAACCCCAGGATTGCCCTGATGAGCATCGGCGAAGAAGAAAGCAAAGGAAACGAACTGATCAAAACGACCCATAACCTCTTAAAATCCATGGACATTAATTTCGTCGGCAATGTCGAGGGCAGGGACGTCTATGTCGGCGAGGCCGATTTGATCGTTACCGACGGTTTCACCGGTAATGTCACTTTAAAAGTCACCGAAGGCGTTGTGGATGTCATGCTGTCAATGCTCAAAAGAGAAATCACCGGGAATTTACTTTCCAAGCTCGGTTTTTTCCTTTTAAAAAGTTCCCTGAGGCGGATCCGGAAAAAAATGGATTATTCGGAATATGGGGGTGCATTACTGCTGGGCGTGAACGGCATCATTATCATCGGCCACGGCGGCTCCAACCGAAAAGCCATCAAAAATGCCATCCATCTCAGTAAAAAATTCATCGTGGAAAATGTCCTGGCTAAAATTTCCAAAGAAATCGAAAAGATGCAAGGAACCTTTAAGGAGTTAAGATATGTATGAGGAATACAAAAATGCCATCGTAACCGGCGCTGCCAGGGGGATCGGTAAAATCATCGCCGAAAAACTGGCCAGGGTCGGCCTTAATGTCGTGGTTTCGGATGTGCTGTGGGATGAAGCCGTGAGCGTGGCCGCTGAACTGGAAAAGAACTTCGGCGTCAAATCCTTCGCCGTGAAAACCGATGTGTCCCGCGCCGAAGATGCGGCAAACCTCATCAAAACAACCGTGACCCAATGGGGTTCCGTGGACTTTTTAATCAACAATGCCGGGGTGACGCGGGATAACCTGACCGTCCGGATGTCCGAGCAGGAGTGGGATATGGTTCTCGATATCAACCTCAAAGGCACATTCCTGTGCTCCCAGGCCGCGGCCAAAGAAATGATGAAAAAACGTTTTGGCCGGATCGTCAATATCGCGTCCGTCAGCGGGATACTGGGAACAGCCGGGCAGGCCAATTATGCCTCTTCCAAGGCCGGTATTATCGCGTTAACCAAAACCTTTGCCAGGGAACTGGGCAAACGGAACATTTGTGTGAATGCCGTGGCCCCCGGGTTTATTTTGACCGAGATGACAGAGAAACTTTCAGATAAAGTAAAAGAGGAATATATCGCCAATATTCCCTTGAATCGTGCGGGAACCCCCGAAGACATTGCCGAGGTGGTAAATTTTTTAATATCACCCGCAGCTTCGTATATAACCGGGACTGTTATCAACGTTTCCGGTGGGCTTTTAATCTAAAAAATTAAAAATAGGAGATAATGATGACAAAAGAAGAAGTTTTAGCAAAAGTAAAAAATGTTGTGGCAGAGAAATTGAATGTTGGAGAAGACCAGGTAACGGCAGATGCAAAATTTGTTGAAGACCTCGGCGCCGACTCATTGGACCAGGTAGAATTAATCATGGCATTGGAAGACGAATTCGAGATGAAGATCCCCGAGGAAGAAGCAGAGCAACTGAATACCGTTGGTTCAGCAATCGAATACATCGTGTCTAAACAATAATAAACGATGGATTTTGTAAGAAATAGTATACCCCTGAGAAGAGTCGTCGTTACCGGCGTCGGTATCCTTTCGTCAGTGGGAAAGACTGCGCCCGAAAGCTGGGAAAACATCAAAGTGGGCAAAAGCGGTATTGCCGTGATAACACGGTTCGATACCACCCAATACCCTGTTTACATTGCCGGCGAGGTGAAAAATTATGACCCCCTAAATTATTTTGACCGGAAAGAAGCCAGGAAATACGATCCCTATATTCAATTTGCCCTGATTGCGGCGGAAGAGGCGATAAAAGATTCCGGGCTGAATCTTGACAAAATCGATAAGGATAGGGCCGGCACCTACATCGGTTCGGGTATTGGTGGAATCCATACCATTGAGACCAATCACGTGGTTTTATTAGAGCGGGGGCCCGACAGGGTTTCCCCCTTCTTTTTAATTGCCGCGTTGGCCAACCTGGCATCCGGTCAGGTATCCATTAGATATGGACTGAAAGGGCCTAATTTTGCCGATGTTACCGCCTGCGCGGCCAGCACGCATTCCGTTGGCGATTCATATAAAATTATCCAACGGGGCGACGCCGACGTGATGGTGTGCGGTGGGGCCGAATACCCCATAACACCGCTGGGCATGTCCGGTTTTTCCGTCATGAAAGCGTTATCCACCAGGAATAATGAACCCCAACGCGCCAGTCGTCCCTTTGACAAAGACCGGGACGGTTTTGTGGCGGCGGAAGGTAGTGGAATTTTGATTCTTGAAGACCTTGAACATGCGGTCAAACGGGGCGCCAGGATTTATGCGGAAGTGGTAGGGTACGGTTATACCAGCGATGCCTATCACGCCACCGCCCCGGACCCCGAAGGCGGCGGCGCCGCCAGGACTATGGCCATGGCCATCAAGGATGCCCGGATCGATCCCGCGGAAATCAGTTATATTAATGCCCACGGCACCTCTACGCCCCTTAACGATAAGTTCGAGACAATGGCCATCAAGAAGGTATTCGCTAAGAATGCCTACGATGTGAATATCAGTTCCACTAAATCGATGACCGGCCATATGTTGGGGGCCACAGGCGCAGTTGAAGCTATCTTCTCGATTCTTGCGATCAATAATTCCTTTATCCCACCCACCATTAATTTTGAAACCAGGGATGAAGAGTGTGACCTGAATTATACCCCCAATAAAGGTGTGGTTAGAGAAATCAGGTACGCCCTTTCGAATTCCTTCGGTTTCGGTGGCACCAACGGGTCGCTTTTGTTTAAGAGATTTGAAGAGAAATAGCTTAAAAGTTGAGCCTTGAACGTTAAATAGGGGGAACGGGAGTTCCCCTGTTCCCTATTTTTCGTTCAGTTTCCTTGTTTTAGGAGTAAAAAGTTGTAAATTCGGCCGCAGTTTTCACCGGTGGCGCCGCTTCTCTTATCTTGCCTATATGAAGGGAATCTTCTCGCCTCACAAAATGTACAAATTCCTACATCCGTAATCCTATCCACCGGGACCCCCCATCGCTGGAGCGATAATGAAATTCCTTTTTTAATATCCAACCGATATTTCCCCGGTTTTTCCCCGTGACGGGAGAATACCCTTTCCCTGTACCACGTAGGGGTGAATTTTTCGTATAGGTCCGGTCCCACCTCGTAACATCTACTTTCAATTGACGGTCCGAAATAGAAATTCAGGTTGTCCGGCGAGATGTGTTTTTTTCCCAATAATTTCATTAGTTTGGTTTCGATCCCTTTTAAAAGCCCTTGCCAGCCGATATGAATAACGCCGCCAACGGAATAATCATCGTCCCAAAAAAACAACGGAGTGCAGTCGGCGGTTTTGATTATTGCCATCGCATTGAACTCATCAAGGATGACGCCGTCCCCTTCCGTTACCCCCATTACCGGTTCTGTTTGATCCAGTGGAGCTGTTTCTATTTGACTGGAAAAACAGATGATATCGGAGTGAACCTGTTTCAATTCCGCCAGCCGATCAGCGTGAATCTGGAAAAAGGTTGCAAGGTCCTTTAATTCGAAATCTTTCTCGGTAAAACCGAAGATTATTTTTTGATCCCGGTAATAATTTAAAAAGCGGTTGTTAATTGCTTTGCGCATAAATTCGATTTTCATCTTCTATATTTACGTCAAAAGGGACGTGATGTCAAGGGGTGTCGGAAAAAACCAGCCGCGGACGAACACTGACGATCTTTGTAAGCGCTCAAATAAGTACATCTTTTCAAGAACCTGGGAATATGTCAGAATACTCTATTATTTTAAAAATAAAAAATAAAGGAGTATTCTGATGAGCGAAATAAGTGAGCTTCATAATGATCAGCCGGGAAAAAAGCGCCTGTCTGTCGATTACTGGCAATCTCATTTTCGCGAGAAGGAAAATAGTGGTCTAAGCCAGACTGAGTACTGCCAGCGACATGGAATTAAGTACGATGCCTTTCAATATTGGAAGCAAAAACTATGTAAGCCCAAATCCGAATCAAGCTTGACGTTTGTTCAAGTTAGAAATGAAGCTGGAGATGGGGCGGTAGCGGGATTAAATTTCAAGTCTTCCATTATAAATCCGAGCTGCCCGCAGTTGCCACCGCCATGGTCGATAAGATTTTGGGCCGGAGGTTATTGCATAGAAGTAAGTAATAATTTTTCAGCCGCGTGTTTAGTTGAATTAATTCGGACGTTGGAGGCATTGAGTAATTTGGGTAAGTTGGGGAGTATATAATGTGGCTGGCGTCTCCTGGCTTGAAAGTATATCTTGGATTGGGCGAAACCGATATGAGGAAGTCCATAGATGGACTTTGTATTTTGGTGTCAAAGCAATTGATACAGGATCCCCTTTCCGGCCACATGTTTATATTTTGTAATCGCAGACGTACGATCATGAAAATATTGTACTGGGATACTAATGGTTTTTGTTTATGGCAGAAGGATTCCAGCCAGCCTGTCCCCTGATTTTTTTCATAGACAGGGAGTAGGGAGTTGAAATAACGTTCCTTTTGCTTTATAATAGAGGTACCATGAATATAAAAAAACATATCCGGTTTGATTGGGCCATTAAAAAATTACTGAGAAGCAAAGCCAATTTCGATATCCTGGAAGGCTTTCTCAGCGAACTGCTGGCAGAAGATATTAAAATCCTGGAAATCCTGGACAGCGAAACCAATAAAGAAACCCAGGACGATAAATTCGACCGCGTGGATATATTGGTAAAAGAGGCTTCGGGACAGATCATCATCATCGAGATCCAGAACACCAGGGAATTGGATTATTTTTTAAAAATACTCTACAGCACCTCTAAAGTCATCAGCGAAAATATGAAAGAAGGCATGCCTTATAAGGAAGTAAAAAAGGTCATCACCGTCAGTGTGGTCTATTTTTCACTGGGTCAGGGGGCGGATTATATATACCATGGGGAAACCACTTTCCTGGGCCTCCACAAAAAAGATACCCTGGAACTTTCGGAAAAACAAAAACAAATATTCAATCGACCATCCATCGGCGCCATTTTTCCTAACCACTACATCATCAAGGTCAATGATTTTGATGATAACGCCCGCGACACCCTTGACCAATGGGTTTATTTCTTGAAGAACAGCGAAATAAAAGACGAATTCAATGCCAAAGGTATGGCGGCGGCCCGGAAAAAGTTAAACGAAATTAACCTGGGTGAAGAAGAACTCAGGGCTTATCGACATTACCTGGAGCAACTTCATTATGAAGCCAGCATAGCGGATACCATCAAATTCGAAGCGGAATATGACAAAAGAAAAGCCCGGGAAGAAGGAAAAGAAGAAGGAATAAAGGAAGGAATAAAGGAAGGAAAAGAGGAAGGAAAAAAGGAAGGGAAAGAGGAAGGAAAAAGGGAAATTGCCGGGCTATTGAAAGCCGCCGGCGATCCGCCGGAGAAAATTGCTGCAATTACAGGACTTTCCATCTCCGCTATAGAAATGCTGGAAATATAATTAGGGGACAGCCCAATTTTTTTTTACGATTCATAAGTGGAGCGGAAAAGGGGCAGGGAAAAATTAAACCTCCACTATTTTTAATAGCTCCATGGGGCGCCGAATCAATTGCCTGGCCCCATTGGCCAGTAATTCTTCCGCCTGCCTGAAACCCCATAATACTCCCACGCCATACATTTGCGCCCGGCTAGCGGTTTGCATATCCACGCCGGAATCTCCCATGAAAATAGTGTTGGCGGGATCGACGCCGGTTATGCCCGCTATCTGCAATGCCGATGCGGGGTCCGGTTTCCGGGGTTCGCCCGGCCGTAAACCCTTTACCGCCTCGAATTTCCAGCGGGGCAAAAGCGCCGCTGCCATTCGCCCGGCAAACTCATGGGATTTATTGGATAATACCGCTAATTTTATTTTTGTCGCGGACAGGGCATCCAACATTTCAGGGACGCCTTCATAAACAACTGTTTTTTGCGGCCAGGTGGTTTCGTATATGGCCCGGTATTCCTTCACCAGTTGCTCCATCGAGTGATGGTTTAGTTTTTCTACCGGTACGGTGAGCTTCAGCAATTGGACGATCCCCTCGCCCACGAAATATTTATACGCCTCCAACGGGTGAGTGGGATATCCCAATTGCCGCAGCAGCTTATTCATGGCATCGGCAATCCCTTCCAACGAATTCAATAACGTACCGTCAAGATCGAAAATAACAGCATCATACCTCATCGGTGCTCCTTATTATTTTTTTTGCCACAGGCGTTGCCGCCAACACTATCACTGCGAGAAATACGGACTTTTTTAATTTATACCTAATTATATCATATTCGACTTGTTTTTTTTTATTGAAAAATGGTATTATTCTATTTGGAGTTCAAATAATGAAGGAAGATAGTCGTAAAACAAAGGAACAATTAATCGGGGAGCTGGCTGAAATGCGCCGGCAACTTGCCCGGCAGCAAGCCGTAGACGAAAAATGTAAACAAATGGACGATGCGCTGCAAAAGGCTTTCGATGACCTGGAGATCGTCACTATTGAACGCACTGAAAAGCTGCAAAAAGCCAATGAGAAATTGGTCCGGGAAATCAACGAACGGAAACGCATGGAAAAAGCCCTCAGGCAATCTGAAACCAGGCTGAGGCGTCTTTCTTCACAGCTTTTTAATGCGCAAGAAGAGGAGCGCCGCAGGCTGTCCAAAGAACTCCACGACCAGTTGGGCCACGACCTGGTACTTCTAAAATCCCGGCTCAATTGGATTAAACGGAAACTGCCCGCACTCCTGGCCGAACCCCATAAGGAACTGGGAGAGACCCAGGAATATGTGGACCAAATCATCGAGAATGTCCGGCGCATCGCGACGGAATTATCCCCTTCCATCCTCGAAGACCTGGGGCTTTTCGCTTCTCTTCAATGGCTGGTGGAAAATTTCGCCCATCAGCATTCCATAAAAGTATCCCTGGACATGGCGGATATCGACCGCTTCTTTTCGGGCGAGACCCGGATCAACCTCTACCGCGTTTTCCAGGAAACACTTACCAATATCTCCAAACACGCCCAGGCTAAAAAAGTATCCATCGTGGTAAAGAAAAAAAAGGACTACGTCATTTTCCGGGTTAAAGATGACGGCAGGGGCTTTGATTTGAAACGGTTATCCCGGAAAGACGCGGCCAGGAGCGGTATGGGCCTGACTGCCATGAAAGAACGGGCCAATCTTTCCGGCGGGGACTTCGATGTTGAAAGCACCCCGGGAAATGGGACCGTTATCTGCTTTAAATTCCCGGTCCGGGAAAAAGGGGGCGCTTGATGGAAACGTATCGCCTGGTACTGGCGGACGATCATGTGATTTTTCGGCAGGGAATCAAGGGGTTGCTAAACGAAAAACCCGGACTGGAAGTAGTAGGGGAGGCCGGCAATGGCCTGGAACTGTTGAATCTCTTTCATAAAGGATTCAGACCCGATATGGTCATTCTTGATATCTCCATGCCCCACCTCAGGGGTATCGAGGCCGTAGAAGAAATTAAAAGCATCTCCCCTAAAGTCAAAATTTTGATCCTGACCATGCATAAAAGTAAAGAATACCTGTACCATTCCATTTCCGCGGGGGCGCATGGGTATATGTTGAAAGAAGATTCGGATGTGGAACTTTTTTCCGCCATTGAAACCATTCGCAAAGGGGGTATTTTTGTTTCCAGGCTGCTCACCAAAGAGTTGGCCGAGGATTTATCGCATATTTACCAGGGGGGAATGACGCCGGCCAAAGACCCTTTAACGCCCCGTGAAAGAGAGATCCTGAAAATGGTGGCCGAAGGTAAACCCAACAAAGAGATCGCAGGTCTTTTATTTATCAGTATTCGAACCGTGGAAAATCACCGCGCCAATATTATGAACAAATTAAAATTGAAAAAGACCGCCGATCTTATCCGTTATGCCCTCCAGAAAGGCTACATATCGAAAATCGGTTAAGTTTCTAGGTAGTTATACTTAGCTAAAAATGAGTAGTTATGGTTATTGACAGCCTTTTTCAATTAAATCAAAATGAGTACACAAAAATCAAAATTTTCAAAGTAAATAAAATTAGGTGAGGACCTGTGAAGCGTGAAGCGAAGCGTGGGGGGTGTAGGTGAGAGATATGTATAGTAAAAAGGCGGAAGTGTAAGGAAAAGAAGTGGGAAATACCGTGGAAGGCGCTGTGAAGCTATAGCTGTGAAGGCAAGCAGCGAAGAGGAGATTGAGAAGAGGTGGTAAATACTCTACAAAAATCTCCCGGGGGGGGGGGGGACCCCTTCTTGATAAAAAATAAAATGTCCTGTATACTTCGGGTGAGGACTATTGCCAATGAAAAACATCTATTTTTTTTCCGATGCCCACCTGGGCTTTAAAGAGGACCAATGCGAGATCGCAAAAAGAAAAAAACTATTGGCGTTCCTGGATTATGTCAAGAATGATGAAAATGCCGGGGCCCTTTACGTGGTGGGGGACCTTTTCGATTTCTGGTTTGAATGGTATCATGTGATTCCCAGGTATTGGTTTCCCGTATTATACCGGCTCAGGCAGTTGAAGGAATCCGGGGTCCAGGTGAATTTTATCACCGGGAACCATGATTTTTATTTCGGCGCTTACCTGGAAAAGGAGATCGGCGTCACCTGTTATAAAGAATACTGCGAATTGGAGGTAGATTGCAAACGGTTTTTCGTGGCCCACGGCGACGGGTATGCCCGTGAAGACCGGGGCTACCGTTTTTTAAAGAAGATCATCCGCAATCCTTTTTCCATATTTTTGTATAAAACCTTTATCTCCGCCGACCTGGGTATGCAGTTTGCCCGGTGTTTTTCCACCACCAGCCGGCGCCTGGTAAAGATTGAAAAGCACGCCTGGGCCGGGGAATACTATAAATTTGCCCGGGAGAAATTTGCCGAAGGTTTCGATTACGTCGTGTTGGGTCATATTCATTTTCCCATGAAAGAGGAACAGGATGGAAAGGTATATGTCAATTGCGGCGATTGGATGGTTCATTTTACCTACGCAAAGTACGACGGCAATACACTGACGTTGGAACAGTGGGATAAAACCGGATGTTTTTAAGCCGCGAAGAACGCGAAGAACCGCGAAGTTCTTTCCCGGGATGATAACATCGTTGCCGCGGACTAATGCGGATGGACACGGGAAAGGTGTTATAATATATTGAACCGTTCGACTAAAGCGGCGACTTTCTTATCCGTGGCCGCATATTCTTTTATGGCAGCGAGAAGTTTGCCATATTTTTCTTCATTTTTATTAATTCTGGCGTCTATCTCGGATACCTTTGTTTCGAAAGGCCGTATCATGGTTCGTCTATCCCACAGGGCAAAACTAATGGTGACCGTCAGCATTCCACCGAAAAGCGCCGCCAATATCCATATGAAATTCATCATCTGCTCAAACCGGTTATTCATATCTTCACGCAATTCTGAAAACCGTTTATCTACCTGTTCAAACCGCTTGTCTACCTGCTCGAACCGTTTATCGATTTGCTCGAACCGTTTGTCTATTTCCCTCATCATGGTTTTCATTTCGATCAACGTTTCCCGGTCTTGTTGGGTAAACCCGGTTTGAGCGTGTAAAGCGGGGGTAAAGATTAAAAAGTTGAGCAGCAGCGCCGGTATGGATATCCAATTTTGCATTTTCTTTCTCATGCCATAATAATAGCCAAAATTCCCGCATTTGTCAACAGCAGCGGTTGACTGATTTTCGTTTTTATGGTATTTTGCATCCATGGATATAAATAAAATATTAGATTTTGTAATCCAGATAGCCGTGCTGCTTTTCGCCGTTTCGATCCACGAATCTGCGCACGGCTGGATGGCTGAGAAGTTTGGCGATCCCACCGCCAGGATGCAGGGGAGAATTACATTGAACCCCATCGCCCATATCGACCCCATCGGCTCGATTATATTCCCGGTAATTTTGGCGATCCTGCATGCACCGGTTTTCGGGTGGGCCAAACCCGTTATCGTAAACCCTTATAACCTGAGAAATTACCGGCGGGCCACCATATTTATCTCCGCGGCAGGGCCGGGTTCCAACATTATCACCGCTTCGGTAGGGGTTGGACTCTTTTTGTTATTAAAGCACATCAACTTCGGACTTTTGGCGAATCCCGGCGGCTGGGAAGTGGTGGGATTAATCCTGTTTAACCTGATTATTATAAACATCTTCCTGGCTATTTTTAATTTGATCCCGGTCCCGCCCCTGGACGGCAGCGGCATTCTCGAAGGCTTACTCCACGGCGACGCCCTGTACAATTACCAGAAGCTAAAACCCTACGGTTTTATCATCTTACTCCTGGTTATTTACACCGGGGTGCTGGATATCATTGCCAGGCCGATATTGTCACTGGTAATCACTATATTAATGAGAGGATAATCGTATGAACAGCGAACGAAAAATCGTCATGAGCGGGATGAGACCCACGGGAAAACTCCACCTGGGTCATTACACCGGGGCCTTGAGAAATTGGGTACCCTTCCAGGATCAATACCGATGCTATTATTCCATTGTCGATTGGCACGCCCTTACCACCGACTACCAGAAACCCGCCGCCATTAAAGAAAATATAAAACAAGTACTGCTGGATTGGCTCAGCGCCGGCATCGACCCGGAGAAAAGCGTGGTCTTCGTGCAGTCCCGGGTAAAAGAAATTGCCGAATTATACCTGCTGCTTTCCATGGCCACCCCCCTGGGCTGGCTGGAAAGGGTTCCTACCTTTAAAGAACAACAACTGCAATTGAAAGACAGGGATATCAATACCATCGGGTTCCTGGGCTACCCGCTGCTCCAGACCGTGGATATTATCAGCGTAAAAGCCGATTTCGTGCCCGTCGGCGAAGACCAGGTCAGCCACCTGGAACTGAGCCGCGAAATCGTACGGCGGTTTAATTTCCTGTACGGCGATTATTTTGCCGAACCCCAGGAACTCCTGACCCCCACCCCCAAACTCCCGGGCCTGGACGGCCGGAAAATGAGCAAAAGTTACGATAATGCCATCCTCCTCTCCGACAGCGCCGAGACCGTGGACCAAAAAATCCGGCCCATGAAAACCGATACGCGCAGACAACGCCGCAGCGACCCGGGCGTACCCGAAGACTGCCCCGTGTTCCATATGCATAAATCCTTCTCCTCCACGGAAGAAAGGGAAACCGTGGTAAACGGATGCACCACCGCTTCCATCGGTTGCCTGGACTGCAAAAAGATACTGATCAAAAATATGAATAACTTCCTCGATCCCATCCGTGAAAAAAGACGACAATATGAAAACATCGCAGTGGATGAGATCCTGGAAAACGGCGTTAAAAAAGCCCGCGAAAAGGCCGCCGAAACCGTCGCGGAAGTCAGGGGACTGATGAAAGTCTAATGGAAAGCGATACCCAGGAAACATATAACGTTCGCACCGGCGTTTTTGAAGGACCGCTGGACCTCCTGCTGCACCTGATCAAAAAAAACAAAATGAATATCATGGATATCAAGATATCGGAAATCACCTCCGAATACCTCTATTATCTGCAAGATAGGACCCGGGTAAACCCGTCGCGGGAAGGGGATTTCCTCATGACCGCCTCGACGTTGATCTATATAAAATCCAGGTCCCTGCTGCCCAAACCGGAAATACTGCAAGAAGAAGAATCGCCCGAAGACAGGTTGATCCACAGCCTCATCGAATACGATAAAATCCAAAAAATTTCCCAGATGCTGAAGGATATGGAGGAAGAAACCTTATTATTATGGAAACGCGAAGAGGTAGTGGAAAAATTCGATACCAGGGAATACAAACTGGAAGAGGTCTCCTCCTTCCAACTGGCGGAAGTCTTTCTAAATATCCTCAAAAGGAAAGAAGGAGAAAATTTCCTCTACATCGATTCCAAAGAATATTCCATCGAAAAGAAATGGAATGAGATACTGGGACTCATGGCGGCCGACGGTTTCCTTGAGTTTTTCCAATACGTGGCGACATTGAAAACCATCGAAGACGTGCTGGTCAGTTTTTTCTGTATCCTTGAAATGATCAAGCGGAGCGTTCTCATCGGCGTTCAAAAAAAATTATTCGGCCCCATCTCCCTGTGGAAAACCGATAAAGAAAAAGAAAAAAATGAGTGAAGAAACACCCTTAGACCCCAAAGAGACAGAATTTGATATTCGCACGGAAGGTGGGAAAAAAGCCTTTATCGAGGCCGCGCTTTTCGTATCCAAAGACCCGGTGGACCCCTTGCGGATTATGAATTATTTAAAGATTAAGAATGTCCATGAATTTGAACGGCTTATCGTAAAGGTAGAAGAGGACTATAAAGAAAAAGGGGGCGGCATCATGCTCAAACGCACCGGCGGCGGCTTCCAGTTAACCACCAAACCCTATATGCACGATTATTTAAAGGATTTCTTTACCATTACCAGCACCTCGCGGTTGAGTGTGGCCTCGCTGGAAACCCTGGCCATTATTGCTTACCGGCAGCCCGTCACCATCGCCGAAATCTCGGATTTGCGCGGGGTCAATTCCGTCGGCCCGGTAAAAAATCTCCTGCAAAAGAAGCTGATTAAAATTTCCGGTCGCAAAAAAGTGCCCGGGCTCCCGGCCCTTTATTCCACCAGTAAAGAGTTCATGCTCTATTTCGGCTTGAACGATCTCTCCGAATTACCCTCGCTGGAAGAGTTGACCGAAATGTTTGAAGAAAAAGAACAACCATCTTTGTTTAAATCCTTATAACGTTTTAATCCCCAATTTTCTTTACAAAAAAACTTGCAATATTTTTCTGAAAATGATAGTCTTTGCTTTAAGTACATTACGTACACTGCAAAAAAAGATAAAGGAGCAACCGATGATCGATTTGATTAATCCCAATGTACGCGAACTAATGCCCTATAAGGCAGGGCGGCCGGTGGAGGAAATTCAGCGGCTGTACAACATCGAAAAAGTGATAAAACTGGCGTCCAACGAAAATCCTTATCCCGTACCGCAATATGTGGCCGACGCCATTAGCGGGGAATTAGCCAACATCCATGCCTATCCCTGTTCCGACAGTTATTACCTGAGAGAGCGGATCGCCCGGTACAACGGCGTTAAACCGGGGAATGTAGTCGTAGGATCGGGTTCCGTCGAACTTATCCGTATGATCGCGAAAACCTTTTTAAACCCCGGGAGAGGGGATAAAGTCCTGACCTCCGACAAAACGTTTGTAATGTACAAAATCGCCGCCGTGGAAGAAGGCGGAAACCGGGCCATCGTGGAAATTCCCCTGGGGGCGGATTATCGTTATGACCTGGACCGGATGGTCGATGCGGTGGATAAACAAACGAAAATTATTTTTATTGCCAACCCCAACAACCCCACCGGGACCCTGTTATCAAAAAAAGAACTCCAGGCCTTTATCGACAAAATACCCGGGGACGTTATCATTGTGCTGGATAATGCCTACCAGGAATATGTGACCGCTGCCGGCGACGAGGTAGCCGCCTCCGATTATTTCGACGGCATCGAGACGGCGGTCGCCAGGAAAAATATCATCGTGCTGAGGACCTTTTCAAAAATCTATGCCCTGGCCGGGTTACGGGTCGGTTATGCCATTGCGCATGAGGAAGTCATTTCCTACCTGGGCCGCGTAAAGGCGCCGTTTAATGTGACCCGGTTGGCCCAGGTCGCTGCCCTGGCTTCGCTCCAGGACGATGAATTTAAAAACAAGTCCGCCAGGCTCAATGCCGTGAACCGGGAGCGCTTGTTCCAACGGTTGAGCCGGCTGGGACTGGAAGTCGTGCCGTCCAAAGCCAATTTCATACTCTTCTTCCCCAGGACGGATACCAACGATTTGAATGAGCGGCTGCTGAAAGAAGGTGTGATTATCCGGCCCCTTCACGGTTTCGGTTTCCCCGACGGCATCCGGGTTACCGTAGGAACCCAGGAAGAGAATGATTTCTTCATGGAAAAATTGGAAAAGGTATTTAAAGAAATGAACCGGGGTTTAAATTGAAAAGAAAATCGAAAAAAAAAATTTCTTTTTTTTCCCCAGTGTGATATATATATAATTCGAAGTACGAGGAGGACATCGATGACTATAAAAGTAGCGAAAGAGGGTGAACGGACAACCGTTTTCTTATCCGGCACCATCGACATTCCCGCCGGGGAGAGCCTGAAAACGACGATGAGCGATATTGCGGGGGATACAAAAGCAGCGGAGATTATTGTCGATTTTAAACAGGTGGATTCTATCGGCAGTTCCGCTATTGGGGCGTTATTGCTGAGCCATAAGGAATTTACCGCCAGGGGGCTTAAGTTCCAGCTTGTCAATGTAAACAAAGACATCAAATCATTGTTTAAAATAATAAAATTGGACAAGATCTTCAAAATCTAAGAACGATAGTTGATATGAAAATAGCCGCAAAGAACGCGAAGGATCGCGAAGAAAAAGAAAAAAATCTAGCTGGAGACTATCCGAAAAGGTATGCACGGGGCGTAAATTGGTAGGGAACAGGCAATGCCTGTTCCCTACAATTCTCAATATCAAGACATCCATGACTTTTCGGATAGGCTCTCGCTAATGCCCCTGGGTATATCGGCGGAATCCCAAAGCCACCGTTCCAGGGTTTGCAAATCCAGGGTCATAGTTCACTCCTCATTTTAAAATCATTGGGTGATTAGGGGACACTCAAGAATGTCCCTTTTCCCCGGTCTTTTTGGCGTTATGGGCCGCGATTTCTAATTCCACAAAGGTTCTATTCTCATAGAGGTACCGCGAAGCGAAACCGAATAAACTGTACTTGAACATCGGAGACCGTGTTATATACCATAACAGGTCTTCTGTTTTCGTAATGGAAGAGAATGGTTCTTCGATTTCGATTTCCACCGGTTTCATGTCCCTGATGAACATCTCTCCCTGGCCGGTCAGCAGGTAGTGAAGGTTGACATTGAAATGGTTCATTATATTATAGAAGAAGTCGTAACACGGTTTGTATTTCCCGCTTTCGACTTCTGAAATGAAGGCGCCGGAGATTCCCAGGGACTCGGCGAAGTCTTTCTGGCTGAGCCCAAGGGTTTTACGTATTTCTTTGACCCTCTGTCCAAATTCTAACGCTTGTAATTGGTCATTTTTTTTCATGTTTCACTATAATATTATAACACCTTACCGCGTCCCGGTCTACTGGGTTTTATCAAAAACTTTTATTGGTTATCTTTTACAGAGGGGGACAGTCAAGAATGTCCCTCCAATAAATATCCCTGGGCGACACCCCCCGCCGTCTCCAGACTATTAAAGAGCGTGGAGGAGGCCCCCCTCTCAAGAAGAATAAAAGAGATGCACAGTTTTTTTCTCTACAAGGGTAAATCGACATCGCATTCGGCTTGTGCCGGTGAGATCTCGACCCCTGCGCGGGAAAATACAGTCCCTTCGATTTCATTCCCGGCGCCTGTATATTCAAACTCAACCCATGTATGTGCAAACAGTGTCCCTGCAATTGCAAACGGTGCTCTTGCAGATGCATATGGTTCCCTTGCACTGGTTAACGGTTGGGTTGTAAATACTAACAGGGGGTTTGCAAACGCTAACGGTAGGGTTGCACGCGCGAACTCGACCCTTGCACGTGCGAACTCGGCGCCTGCACGTGCGAACTCGGCGCCTGCAAACGCAAACTCGACTCCTGCACGCGCAAACTCGCCGCCTGCACGTGCGAACTCGACTCCTGCACGTGCAAACTCGCCGACTGCACGTGCGAACTCGACTCCTGCACGCGCAAACTCGGCGCCTGCACGCGCGAACTCGGCGTCTGCACGCGCGAACTCGGCGTCTACACGTGCGATCTCGACCCTTGCACGTGCGATCCCAGCGTTTGGACTCCGCCGGTACAGTTCTACAAACGGGCCCCCCAGCATGGGGGCGAGCAGTGGAGGGCGCTGCAAACCCCCTATTGCTGAAGGAGCCGGAAAAGTTTCTAAATGAAATCTTCCGTTACAGTCCTACAAATGCGACCCCCTGCATGGGGGGAAAAAGGGGGCGACGGTAATTTTTCTCTTGACATTTCAGGGGTGAATTCTTTATAATAAACCCTGAATAAATTAAATAATAAACTATTTTAAAGACCATAGCAATATCGCATGAAAACGGAGGCACAATGATTAAAGGAGTTTTTAACAAATATTTGAACATCGATTTAAGCGCTCGCAAATTCCAATTCGGGACCCCACCCAAAGGACTATATGAAGAGTACATCGGCGGCAAAGGCGCCGGTTTGAAATTAATGGCGGACATGGGCTTAATCACCCAGGATGCCTTTGCGCCCGAAAACCCGTTGATCTTCATTACCGGTCCTTTCACCGGTTCACGGGTGCAAACCTCGGCCCGTTCTACCCTGGTCACCCGCTCCCCCCTCATCGAAACTTTCCTGGATACCCACGTGGGCGGCCACTGGGGCCCGAAACTCAAACAAGCCGGCGTCGACTATATCATTATCGCCGGCAAAAGCAATAAACCCGTCTACCTCCATATCACACCGGGCAATGTTTCCTTTGAAGACGCCGGCGATCTCTGGGGCAAGAACCGGTTGGAGACGGAGAAGAAACTCAGAACCGCGTACCCCGACGCCCAGGTGGTTACCATCGGTACGGCCGGGGAAAACCGGGTCAAGTTCGCCTGCATCGGCACCGACTACCACCGCCTGTTCGGCAGAGGTGGAAGCGGCGCGGTCATGGGTTCCAAAAACCTCAAAGCCGTCGTGGTAGAGGGAAAAGAAAAAGTGGAATATTTCGATGAAGCCCGTTATAACGATTTAACCCGGCAATTAACCGACGACATTATGGCCCACCCTAATCGCGCAATGCGCTTTGAAAAAGGAACTTCCATGTGGATCCGCCGCGGCCAGGAAGACGGCCGCTTCTTACCCACCCGCAACTGCCGCGATACCCTCTTCGAAGACTATGAGAAAATAACTTCCGAGAGTATGAAAAAATCCCTGAACTGGAAAAGCAAAGGCTGTTTCAATTGCGTCATCATGTGCTCCAAGGTGGCCAAATGGGGCGATTACGAAATGGAAGGCCCTGAATACGAAACCATTGCCTGGCTCGGTTCCAACTGCGGTTTAAACGATCCCCAGGTTGTGGCTTACGCCAATTACCTGGCGGATGATTACGGCCTGGACAGTATTTCCACCGGGGCCATTATCGCCTTTGCCATGGAGGCCTTTGAAAAAGGTATCATTTCCAAAGCCGACACCGGCGGCGTCGAATTGACTTTCGGCAGCGGCAATGCCGTTCATGAGATGATCCGCAAAATTGCCCTGCGGGAAGACCTGGGAGATATCCTGGCCGAAGGAAGCCGCAGCGCCGCCCAAAAACTCGGCGGCGGCAGCGACTATTTTGCCCTCCACACCGCCGGTATGGAACTGTCCGGGGTCAATATAAAAGGCTGCGCCTCCATGGGACTGGCCATGGCCACGGCAGACTTTGCCAGCCATACCCGCCTCTGGACCGCCACCGCCGAAATGACCGGTCAATTAACTTTTGAAAATACCCCCAAAACCGTCAAAGACGGCCAGGATGAAGTCAATACCAGGAACTCCCTGGTGATTTGCGATTTCGTTCCTTTCGGTTTCGATCGCCTGGGACCCATCCTGCAAAGTATGACCGGCCTGGAGTTCAGCCCCGATGACCTGCAAAAAGTGGGCGAAAAAATCTCCAACCTTAACCGTATGTACAATATCAAGAACGGACGCACCCGCAAAGACGATACCCTGCCGGAAAGATTCTTCAAAGAGAAACAACTGGCCGGGATTTTCGAGGGCAAGTTCCTGACCCCGGAGATATTCGACCAGTGGCTGGATATGTACTACAGCGAAAGGGGCTGGGACAAAAACGGCGTCCCCACGGATGAAAAATTAAACCAGTTCAACCTGGCGCGTTTATAACCCACAAATGAAAAACAAGCCCACGAATTACACGAATTACACGAATTACACGAATTACACGAAAAAAAACATGTCCACAGATTACACTGATTACACTGATTTTTTTTCCTCATTCATCATTCATCATTCATCATTCTATTTTATTTTCAAAAGGAGGTAGTCGATGAAGAAACCTTATCGGCAATTGGCAAACCGGACCTCGCATTTACAGCCAGAAGGGGCGTATGCGTTCCTGGCCAAAGCCCAGCAATTGGAAGCGAAAGGCCGGGAGATCATCCACCTGGAGATCGGCCAGCCCGATTTCCAGACTTTCGATAACATCGCCCTCAGCGGTATCCGGGCCATAACCAACGGCCAGACCCGCTACACCCCGCCGGCCGGCATCCCCCCGCTGCGCGAAGCCATTGCCCGTTATACCGGCCAACGCATCGGCATGACCATCGAAGCCAACCAGGTCATCGTCGGACCCGGGGCCAAGCCGCTGCTGTTTTTCCCCATGATGGCCCTGCTGGAACCCGGGGACGAAGTCATTTACCCCGATCCCGGTTTCCCCAGTTACCGCGCCATCATCGAAACCATGGGCGCCACACCCGTGCCCATCGGCTTAAGCGAGGAAAAAGATTTTTCCTTCGACATGGAACAATTCCGGGCGAAAGTCAGCGACCGCACCCGCCTCATCATCATCAACTCCCCTTCCAACCCCACCGGCGGCATTATCCCCGAAGAAGACCTGCAAATCATTGCCGAGGCGGCCCAAAAATACGATAGCTGGGTCTTAAGCGATGAAATATACACCCGGCTCATTTACAGCGAAAAACCGGCGCGGAGCATCATGACCTATCCCGGCATGGCCGAACGCACCATTATCATGGATGGGTTTTCCAAGACCTATGCCATGACCGGTTGGCGTCTCGGTTACGGAGTCATGCCCAAACGCTTGGCCGACGCCGTGGATTTGCTGCTGACCCATTCCGTCGGGTGCACCGCCGCCTTTACCCAGGTCGCCGGCGTCGAAGCCCTGACCGGCCCCCAGGACCGCGTGGAAGAAGTGAGGAGAATCTTCCAGCAGCGGCGCGATATGATTGTCAAAGGCTTGAACGCCATACCCGGCATTACCTGCCGGACGCCCCAGGGCGCTTTTTACGTTTTCCCCAATATAAAAAGCGTTGGCCGTCCCTCCAGGGAATTGGCCGATTACCTCTTGCAGGAAGCGGGCGTCTGCGTCCTGCCCGGCGTTTCCTTCGGCAACATGGGCGAAGGCTATTTACGCCTCTGTTATTCCAATTCCATCGAAGCCATCGAAAAGGCATTGGAAAAAATAAAACTGGCATTATCAAAATATAATTAGGAGAAGAGAAAAAATGGGTTTACATTATGCTTTTTTTAACGACAAAGAATTAAAACAGATGGACGCTTTAAAAGAGTCCTACGGCGGCGCGGCCGGGATCATGAAAACCATCGAGCACATGCGCCGCATCGACACACGCAAAAAAGTCGCGGCGGAAAAAGGATTCGGTAATATGCTTGAAAAAGCCGAGGAATACGCCAAATCCTTTGCCAAAATCGAAGATTTTATCGCTAAGGAGAACATTAAGTTCAACAAAGAAGGCGTCGCCACCACCCAGGTATCCGGGTTCCAGGGCGCGCCCATTACCCTGAAAGGCATGAAGCGCATGGCCGAAGACGGCGAAACCCTCGTACCCCAGGAATTTATTTCCGTTATGGCGCTTACCGAAGATTACGTTTTAAACGGCGAGTTGCTGACCACCCTGGCCATGTCCGAGAACATCATGGGCGCCAAAAAGTTTTGCAACACCAATCTTGTCGGCACACCCCTCAGCGATGAAGCCTATGCCCGGCTGGAAAAAATCACCGGCCAGAAGTTCGAAACCTGGGTCCCCAAAGCAGGAATGAGGGCCCTTATACTCAAGAACATGGGCACCGCTTTCGGCAACCTCGGCGGCGTCGAAGTGGCCAACAACAATCATCTTGTTTACCTTGACGGCGTCACCCGCTGCGCCCTGAATACCGGCGGCGATTTTTACCTCAACCCCAGTTGGTCCAGCATTGCCGCGGCCTGCTATTACGCCCGCGACATCAAAAACCTCACCTTTAAAATATCCATGCTGCTGTCTACCCAGAGTCCCATGCAGTTCCGCATGCTGCTCAACATCATGAAAGAGTTTATCCGCGATGACGGTTCTACCCCCATCTATGAAGTCAACCTGGGCAACGGCATGTCGCCGGAAATGTTTATCCAGTGTTCCAACGAGTTGAAAGTCTCCGGGATCCCCAATGTTTCCCTGGCCGCGCATTTGCGCATCAATCCCGACCTGGGCTTGAAAGATTTCGATTGGACGGCGAATGCCCACAAAGTACTGGCTTCCGGGACCGATATCACCATCAAGTACGAAAGCGACGGCACTTCCCGGCCCATGGACACCATGGAAGCCTATTTCCTGGCCAAAGAAGACCGCCTGGCCGCCGCCGAACAAATCGGGGACGTCATTTATTACAAGTGCGTCCGCTGTTCCAATGACGCCAAAGATATCATGAAAATGGGCCACAAAGCCACATTCGCAAAAATATCTTATAAATAAAAAACGTTGTCCACAGATTACACTGATGACACTGATTAAAAAAAGATTATAAAAAAATCTGTGTAAATCCGTGTAATCTGTGGACTAAAAATATAAAGGAGGAAGCATGAAGCATCGAATTGCGTTGATCGGGTTCGGCAATGTCGGACAGGGCCTGGCCGAAATCCTGTTGAATAAGGAAAAAGAATTAAAAAAAGAATATGGTTATGAATACTCGGTGGTGGGTATCTCCGATGTCGCCTGGGGAACCGTTTACAACCCCGATGGCCTGGATATCCAGTCTTTGTTGACATCTGTAAAAGAGAAACAGAAGTTCTCAAAGGATGTTAAAGATTGGGATTCTCTCGCTTTAATCAAGCAGTCCAACGCCACTGTGGTATGCGAGTTGGCCTTTACCAACCTCGAGACCGGCGATCCCGCCATCAGTCATTGCAAGGCCGCCTTTGAAACCGGGAAACATGTCGTCACCAGCAACAAAGGTCCGGCGGCGTTGGCTTACCGGGAATTGAAAGGGGCCGCCGATAAGAAGGGAGTAAAGTTTTTAATCGAGGGCACGGTCATGAGCGGCACGCCGGTCATCAATTTAATGGAAGGTCCGTTGGCCGGGTGTACCATCAGCGCCGCCCGCGGCATTGTGAACGGCACCACCAATTACATCCTTACCCAGATGGAAGACGGGATGGGTTATGAAGACGCCCTGAAAAAAGCCCAGGAACTCGGTTATGCCGAAGCCGACCCCACCGGGGATGTCGAAGGTTACGACGCCCGCGGCAAGGTGACAATTTTAGCCAATGTGGTTATGGGGACTTCGTTAAAAATCAGCGACGTGGCGTGCAAGGGAATTACCAAAATAACCCGGGAAGACATTGCCGCTGCCAAAGCCGAGAATTGCCGCTGGAAACTCATCGGTTCGGTTAAAAAAGAAGGGGACAAAATCATCGCGTCCGTGGCCCCGGAGAAATTGCCTTTGACCCACCCACTGGCGGGTGTTATGGGCGCCACCAACGCCATCACTTTCAGCACCGATTTATTGGGCGACGTATCCATCGTCGGTCCCGGGGCCGGGAGAACCCAGACCGGGTTTTCCATCCTCACCGATTTGTTGCATATCCATCGTAAAGGGTAAATAAATTTTTTAACAGGATAACAGGATTATATCCTGTTATCCTGTCCGATTATCGATTTAGCTTTTAAAAAGGAGGAATCACATGTCATTCATAGACCTGGCGCAGCAGCAAGAAAGGGAACTTGTCCCCGGCTATCATGTCAAGTTCGTTCATACCAACAACATGACCATCGCCTACTGGCGGATCGATGCGGGGGCCGCATTGCCCGAGCATTCCCATCATCATGAACAGGTGGTTAATGTCATCGAAGGCGAGTTCGAGTTCAATCTTAAGGGTGAAATAAAGAAATTGTCGCCCGGGGCAGTGGTGGTGGCGCCGCCCAATATCCCGCATTGCGGCAAAGCCATTACCGATTGCCGGCTCATCGACGTCTTCCACCCGATGCGGGAAGATTATAAGTAGGAAGTTAATTGCCCTCATCCAGAGGGAGGTGAATGTAAAAGGTCGCGCCTTCATTGACTTTGCTCTTAAAATAAAGCTTTCCCTTATACCTTTCCGTGATAATTCGGTATGAATAGTGAAGCCCCTGGCCCGTCCCTTTTCCCAACCCCTTGGTGGTGAAAAAAGGGGTAAACATTTTGCTTTCAATTTCCTCCGGGATACCTACGCCGTTATCCGAGATTTCCACGATCGATTCATCGCCCCGGCGCCGGGTTACGATTTTGATCAACCCCCGTTTCCCCGTTTCAGCCACAGCGTCCGCGGCATTACTAAGAAGATTAAGAAACACCTGGTTGAGTTCCCCCATGCCGCAGTGGATGGGTGGGAGGCCGGGGGTAAAATCGGTTTCCAGGTCCGCGACTTTATCGATCAGGGTTTGGGCCACCACCAGGGTGGATTTCAATAATTCGTTCAGGTCCGATTTCTCATCCGCCTCGTTCCCGATATGGGCAAACTCATTCATGGATTTAACGATGTGGGATACGCGGGTCACCCCATCGACAATTTGCTCCGCGGCTTTGGGGATTTCCTCCACATAAAAATCAAAATCCTTTTCATCGACGAATCGGTGTAATTCTTGTGGTATGATCTCTACCCCTCGGCCTGTGACTTTTTTGACAGAGTCTCTGATTTCCCGGCAGTAACCCACCAGGCCCCCAAAGGCCTCCAACAAAAAACGGCCGTTATCGCCGATATACTGGAGGGGGGAACGAATCTCATGGGCAATCCCCGCGGTCATTTGTCCCAGCGCCTCCAGTTTCTGGGAAAGATACTGCTGTATCTCTTCCCTCTTGCGGTTAGTAATATCCTCCGCCAGTAAAAGGAATCCGAATTTCTTTTCCTTTTTATCGATGATGGGATTGATATTGGCCAGCAGCAGCCTGGGCTCATCATACTTTTTAAAATAAACAGGAATTTCCATATCATTGGTGGATATTTCCCGGCTCAATCCTGCCTGGAGGATTTCAGTTAATTTTTCAATGGCAATATAATCCGCTAGATGATCGATAAAGGGTTTTTCCATTGCATCTTCCGTGCGGAGGCCGAAGAATTTTTCCGACGGGGTGTTCCATTGGAATATTTTCCCGTCGGCGTCGACAGCGATAAAAATCGAGGAGATAGCCATCATCAATTTAGCATTTTCGGCGCTTCGGAATTCCGCCAGGTCCCTTGATTTTTCCATTTCATCCCGGGATTGAGTTAAGAGCATCTGTACCCGTTCTTGTTCCGCCAGTTTTTTTCTTAACCAGCGGGTGCGCCAGAGATAACCGCCAAATAGCAGCAAGCAGCCCATGGCGACAAATATGCCCTGGAACCACCGGGTCTGCCAGAAGGGGGGGGTAATAATAATTCTTACCGCGGTTCCTTTCTCGTTCCAGAGGCCGTCGTTATTGCACGCTTTGACCCGGAATACATAATCCCCCGGCTGCATGTTGGTGTAGACCACGAACCGTTTTTCCGCATCCACATAATTCCAATCTTTATCAAGGTTTTCCATTTTGTAACCATACCTGTTTTTCCCAGGAATCGAAAAATCAAGTGCGGCAAATTCGAAGGAAAATACATTATCCTTATAACACAAGCGTATGGCGTCGGTATCAGTCATTTCAGTGATGGATTTGGGTAGGGAAGTTTGGCCCCCGCGACCCGCCCGTACGGGTTTATTGGCTAATTGAAAATCGGTAAACACCACCGGGGGGATGTGTGGATTATCTTTAATCTTATCGGGAAAGAAACTATTAAAACCGTTGGGCCCGCCGAAAAACATTTCGCCGTCCCGGGCTTTATAGTAAGCCCCCTGGCTGAATTCATTGCCCTGGAGCCCGTCCCTGGCATCATAGTTTCTAAAAGTCACTCCCCTGGGATCGAATTTTGAAAGTCCTTTAAGGGTGCTGAGCCAGAGATTGCCGTCGTCGTCTTCTATGATGCCGTAGATGGAACTATTGGGCAGCCAATTATTCACCTGTCCCTTTTTTTCGGTGTAGATAATAAATTGTCCCGTGGCCCGGACAAATTTGTTCAATCCGTTGTCGGCGCCGGCCCACAGCGTACCGGTTCTATCGATGTGCAGGGTGCGGACATTGTCATTACTCAAGCTGTTGGGATCGTTGGGATTGTGCCGGTAATGGGTAAACTGTTTTTTTTGCCGGTCATACAGGGAAAGTCCCCCATTATAGACAGCAATCCACAAAAAGGATTGCCCGTCCCTGATCTCCTCAATCACGGCCATGACAGTGGCGGCGGGTAGGTGGTCGGGGCTGCCGGGGTTATGGGGACCGGGCAAGTAACGGGTAAAGATTTCTTTGTCCGGGTCAAATTCATTGAGACCCGATAGGGTTCCAATCCACAGCTTCCCGGAGCGGTCCTGGTAGATTCTCGACCTGACGTTATTGTTGCTCAAACTGTTGGGGTTAGCGGGGTCATGGGCGTAATGGATAAAACGGTTTGAGGCCCGGTCATATTTATCCACGCCATTATCGGTCCCGAACCACAATATGCCGTTACGGTCTTCAAAGATAGAGTGGATGGTATTGTTGGCCAGGCTGCCGGGGTCCAGGGGATCGTTTTTATAATAGACGGCCTGGTTCCTACTTTTATTAAACCGGTTGAGGCCGTACTCAAAGGCGCCGACCCATAATTCCCCCCGGCGATCCTCAAGAATAGAGAATATCATATTATGATTTAATCCGCCGGCTTTAGAGGGATCTTCCTGGTAGAGTTCGAATTTCCTATCGAATCGTAGTTTATTGAGAGCGCCGCCCCGGGTTCCAATCCACAGGGCGCCGCCGTCATCCTGGTAAAGGGTATGGACATAGTTATGGCTGAGGGTGTAGAAATCATGAGGATTACACCGGTATGAAATAAATGTCCCTTTTTCGCGGTCAAAGCGCTTAAGTCCATCGCCATAAGTACCGATCCAGGGGACGCCGGTGTTATCTACAGTCAGACACTGTACACGGGTGTTCCCGGGGTTGCCGGGGCTGCCGTCGATTTTATAACGGGTCACTTTCACCTGCGCCGGACCGGGTTCCAGTTTATCGAGACCCATTGCTGTTCCAATCCACAGGGCGTCGCTTTTATCCCCGGTGATAGCATACACGTTATCATTGCTAATACTGTTGGGGTTATGGGGATCGTTGCGATAACAGGTAAAAGCCTGTTTATTTCGATCGAATAGATTGAGACCCCTGGCTGTCCCAATCCACAATCGGCCGTAAATATCTTCGTAGATGGCCCAGACATTGTCATTACTCAAGCTGTGGGGGTCGTCGGGATTGTGCTTGTAATGAATAAACTTTTTCCCGTCCACGAATTTATCGAGTCCGCCGGTATAGGTTCCAATCCACAATACACCGCAACTATCTTCCAGGACAGAAAAAACTTCGTTGCTGCTCAAACTGTCGGAATCACCGGCATTATGACGGTAATTAATAAAGGAATCCGTTGACTTATCATACTTGCTGAGTCCGCCGTCCGAGCCGAACCAGAGATTATCGGATTTGTCCCGGTAGATGCAATGAATTTTATTATCAGGCAGCGATCCCGGGTCATTTGGGTCATGCCTGTATAGTTTAAACCCGTTACCGTCGTACCGGTTCAAGCCGTCGGAGGTACCGATCCACAAAAAGCCTTTGATATCCTGGTGCACGGACATAACAATATTTTGATGCAGTCCCTGCTCCACAGAAATCCGCTCGAATCTGACCGGGTCCTGGCCGAAAAGGGCAAATGCCCCTATAACAAGTAAAAGACCGCTGAGTAAGACTAAAACTTTCGTTCTAACTAATTCATCGTTCATCACATTCCTAAGTAGCCTTAAACATTACCTCTCCATTAAAACTACCACAGTCGCGCCGCTTAAATATTCTTTTACACTGCCCTTTCCCGGGATTCAGATTTTTCAACTCGATTAAAATTATTCGATTGTCGGCAACGCCCTGGATGGACATTGGTCCAAAAGAACATTCTGAATCTCCGGGCTAAAGAGCATGGAAAGATGTTCCACTCCTTTTTGAGCCAGATCTTTGAGCTGGTCTTTCTTCGTTCCTGTTACGATTGTTTCATCCATATCGACGTAATCTTTTATTGCTTTTAAGCAGACCGCCACATTGGATGTTTGAAATTTCTTGTTTGCTTCCATTTTTCCCTCCAAAAATATACTCATTTATTTCAATACACTAATACAAAACAATACGAAAAAAAATAAAGGTTAATCGATTGTAGGCAGCGCCTCCGCCGGGCATGCGTTTAAAAGAACATTTTGAGTCTCCGGGCTAAGGAGCAGGGGAAGGTGTTCCACTGCTTTTTTGGCCTTTGCCTTGACCTGGTTTTGCTCCTCTTTGGATACTTTTGCTTCATCCAAATCGATGTAGTCCTTAATTGCTTTTAAGCAGACCGCCGCATTGGATGTTTTAAATTTGTTACTTATAGCCATTTTATCCTCCATAAATATTTTATTTTATTTTTATAACTTACAATAAAACAATACGAAAAAAAAATCAAGAGGGAAAGCAAAGAAAATTTTTTTTCTTCTTGCCTCCCTCTTGATAAAAAAAAGTTTGACATCGTAACCCTCATTAAATTACCCGATTGTAGGCAGCGCCTCCGCCGGGCATGCGTTTAAAAGAACATTTTGAGTCTCCGGGCTAAGGAGCAGGGGGAGATGTTCCACTGCTTTTTTGGCCTTTGCCTTGACCTGGTTTTGTTCCTCTTTGGTTACTTTTGCTTCATCCAAATCGATGTAGTCTTTAATTGCTTTTAAGCAGACCGCCGCATTGGATGTTTTAAATTTGTTACTTATAGCCATTTTATCCTCCATAAATATTTTATTTTATTTTTATAACTTACAATAAAACAATACGGAAAAAAAATCAAGAGGGAAAACAAAGAAAAAAAATTACTATTCTTTATCGATGGGGAGGTGGATATAAAATGTGGCGCCTTCACCGGCTTTGCTCTTAAAATAAAGTTTTCCTCCATATTTCTCCACGATGATACGGTATGAGAAATGCAACCCCTGCCCGACGCCTTTACCCACCTCTTTGGTGCTGAAAAAAGGGGTGAAAATATTATCTTTAATATTATCCGGGATTCCGGCGCCATTATCCGATATTTCCACGACGATTTCATCGCCCTCCGCCCCTTGCGCCTCTTGTCTGGTGATAATTTTTATTACTCCCCGTTTCCCGGTATCGGCAATGGCATCCGCTGCGTTAAGAAGCAGGTTGAGGAAGACCTGGTTTAACTCCCCGGCCCCGCAGCGGATGGGTTTGATATCCGGCGCAAATTGTGTTTCCACGTCCGCTGCTTTTTCGATCCGGTTGTGCGCTACCACCAGCGTGGATTTCAGCAGTTCATTGAGGTTCGCCCTTCCTTCGCTGCCGTCCCCGGTATAGGCAAACTCATTCATGGATTTAACGATGTCGGATACCCTGGTGACGCCCGCAACGATTTGTTCCGAGGCTTTGGGTATCTCCTCGAGATAAAAATCGAAATCGCTGTTATCCAATAACTGTTTTATTTTTCCCAGGCTCGCCTGTCCCCCCTCGCGCCCTTCACGTTCCACTTCTTTTAGGGAATTCCTGGTTTCCAGGCAGTACCGGACCAGGCTGGCGAAGGCCTCCAGCAAGAACCGGCTGTTATCGCCGATAAACTGGAGGGGGGAACGTATCTCATGGGCAATTCCTGCGGCCATTTGCCCCAGGGCCTCCAATCTCCGGGAAAAGTCCCGCTGCATCTCCTCTTTCTTCCGGTGGGTAATATCCTCGGCCAAAAAAAGAAAACCGAAGGTTTTACCGGAACGGTCAATGATGGGATTGATATTGGCCAGCAGTAGTTTCGTTTCACTGCCGGCGCCCGGCTGTACGCCCTGTAACGTCTGTACCGCATGTACCGCCTGTACTTGTATCTCGATGTTATTGGAAGGTTTATCGCTGTGCAGCCCCAACCGGATAATTTCGTCCAGCTTATCCATGGCCACATTCTTTTTTAAAAGTTCGTGAAACGATTGCTTCTTTGCTTCAGTCCCGGGGACGCCGAAAAGTTTCTCCGCCGGCCGGTTCCATTGCGATATTGTCCCATTGGCCTTTACGGCGATGAATATCGATGAGATGGCGGTGATTAATTTTTCATTTTCCGCATTGCGAAATATAGCCAGGTCCCTTGACTTTTCCATTTCATCCCGGGACTGGGTTAAAAGTTCCTGTACTCTTTCCTGTTCCGCCAGTTTTCTTCTCAACCACCGGGTCCGCCAAAGATAACCGGCAAATACCAGCAAGCAGCCCACGACAATAAGCATACCGCGGAACCACCAGGTCTGCCAGTAGGGCGGGAGAACGATTATTTTCAGCGTTGTCCCCCCCAGGTTCCAGGCGCCGTCATTATTGGAACCCCGGACTTTAAAAATGTACGATCCCGCAGCCAGGTTCATGTAGGAAGCGCGGCGCTTCCCAGCATCCACGCTTATCCAGTCGGGGTCGACTCCCTCTAATTTATAGTTGTACCGATTCTTCCCGGGGACGGTAAAATCCAGGGCCGAAAATTCGATGGATATGAAATTATCTTTATAATTAAGTACGATCTCATCCCCTGCATTGAAAATCTTTTTACTGAGAACCCCGGGACCCGGGCTTTTAAGGGCCGATTCATTGAATACCTGGCACCCGGTAATGACAATGGGTGGGATCGTGTGGTTATCCGTAAGTTTGGCCGGATCAAAGGCATTAAACCCGTTAATTCCCCCGAAAAACATTTCGCCGGTGCGACTTTTCATGTAAGCGCCGTTGTTGAATTTATTGTGCTGCGTGCCGTCGCCGGCGTCATAGTTTTTGAATTTTTTGTTTACCGGGTCAAACCGCGATAATCCTTTATCGGTACTGAGCCACAGGCGGCCGGAATGATCTTCCAGTATTCCATAAACGGTATCCCCGGCCAGACCGTCTTTTTCTTTGTAATATTCGAATTGTTCCGTTTCCCGGTTAAATTTATTTAAACCGTTATCCGTACCGATCCACAATGTCCCGGTGGAGTTCCTAAAAATGCAGCGGACATTATCGTTGCTCAAACTGCCGGGCGTATTCGCATCGTGCTTGTAGGAAGTGAATATTCCTTTTGCCCGGTCAAATTTATTAAGACCGCCGTTATAGACGCCGACCCAGAGTGGGCTGTCCTTTTCGCCCGGCTCTTCCAACAGCGTCATTATGTAATCGCTGCTGAGGGTGGTTTTGTCGTTGGGGGTGCAGAAATAATGTGTAAATCCCCGGTTCCGGGGGTCGAATCGATTCAGGCCCTTTTCGGTTCCGATCCAGAGGACCCCGGATATATCTTCATAAATGGCCAGGACAGTATCGTTGCTCAGGCTGTGGGGATTATTTTCATTATGCCTGGAATAAGAAAACCGTTCTTTTTTGCGATCGAATTGTCCGAGGCCGCCGCCGTCGGTTCCTACCCACAGCGTCCCCCGGCTGTCTTCATTTATCGACAGTATTATATTACACTTAAAGCCGTCATCTCTCGGGCATTGGTATTTATAATGGGTAAAAATCTCTTTTTGCCTGTCGAACTTAGCCAGGCCTTCGCCGAAGGTCCCGACCCAAACAGCGCCGGCGCGATCCTCATACAGGGAAAGAATAACATCATGTTTTAACGTTTCGGGTATGCCGGGATGACTGTAATAATGCCTGAAAATGCTTGTCCGCCTGTTATATTTATTAAGGCCGTCCCCCAGGGTCCCGATCCACAGGACACCGCTTTTATCTTCGTAAATGGCATTGACCATATCCCCGCTTAAACTGTAAGGATTATTACGAATATGTCGGTACCGGTAAAATGTTTCATTTTCCAGGCGATTAAGGCCCCCGCCGCGGGTACCGATCCATAGGGCTCCGGTAGAATCTTTAAAAATAGCATATACCCGGTCATGACTTAAACTGTGGGGGTTATTGCTTTCATATTTATAATGAGTAAATGTTCCTCCCGGTTTTGCCGGATCAAGTTTGTTGAGGCCCCCGTCGGTTCCGATCCACAAAACGCCGCTTTTATCGCCATAAATGGTAATTACGTGATCATCGCTGATGCTGTTGGGGTCCCGGGGGTCGTGTGTAAAATGGACAAATTGTTCTTTTTTTTTGTCGAAGCGGTTAAGCCCCCCCCCGTAGGTTCCGATCCAGAGCGCGCCATTTTCGTCTTCATAAATGGCCCGCACATTATTATGGCTCAACCCGGTAGAAACAGCAACAGTGGGGTTATTTTTATAAAAAAAAGGCGGCGCCGCGGCGGTCATTTTAATAAGTCCGTCGCCGTACGTTCCGACCCATAATATCCCATCTTTATCTTCATGGATGGGGGAAACATCGATATCGTTTAAGTAATGTGAAAAATCCCCGGTCTCCCGGTTAAATTTATTAAGGCCCTTTTCAGTTCCGATCCACAGGGTTCCTTCCCGGTCTTCATAGATTGAATTGACGCTGTTATTGGATAATGACGTGGGAAACTGGGGATTGTTGGTAAATGCTTTAAAACTATATCCGTCATACTTCAGCAACCCGCTGGGAGTTCCCAGCCAAAGAAAGCCGTCCCGGTCCTGGAAAATGCACTTGATGACATCCGGTTCTCCCCCGCCGTCTACGGTAACCCTTTCAAACCTGATTTCGCTTTGTGCAAAAGCGACCGGTGTTAAATAGCCGAAGAGGATAGACCCGTATAGAATAATAAAAATGCATCCACCGCAGGTTAAATTCCTTAATCCGATTCTCATCTTCATTTATTTTCCAGGTGTAATTGTAAAACAAAAAAAAATTTTAAGCAATCATAATAATGAAAAAAAAAGGGGGTAGGCCCCCCTGACGAAGTGTGCGGTTCGGCGCAATCGCCCTGGAGCCTACCTCCCCCCTAAAGATACATCGGTAAAACGGTGCATTGTACATCGTGTATCGAAGTGGGTTGTTAGCGTGTTAGAGTTTCGGATACGCGACACAATCCCTGTCGATTTCAACGATGCCGCCGCCGCCGAGTATCGAAGCCAGGTGAGTGAGTGACATTTGCGCCACGTCCCGGTTCTGGTTTAATTCTTCCCAGTTCACGGTCTCGCCTGCTCCATTAGGAACGGTGTTGACAAAGTCTCTCAGTTTTGCTACGCAAACCTGGAGATTTGTCAGGTGGGTTTGTTGATTTTCCATGTTTCCCTCCTACAAATTTTTTTAACTGGTATATATATAGAATAAAATTAAAAAAAAATCAACCACTAAAACCGGATTTTTGGTATAAAAAAAAGGGCCGGCCCCCCATTTCCCCCAGGGAACCGGCCCCATTTTTTCTCCCCCCACTGCTGCATTTGAATTTCAAACCCAACCGGGGTAAGATTTAAAACTGTGGGGCCACACTCGTTACTTATCAAGCATCCGGTGTACTATACAGGATAATATCCTGGCCCACCGCCACGAATCGATTGGCGCCGGCGTCATAACCGACGCCCCAGAGAGGCTCGGTTGTCAGCGGTGCAGGAACTTCCAGCGCCCAGGTCCTGCCATTGAGACTGTAGATCATGGCGCCGAAATTACCCACTGCCATATACATGGAATTGCCGTAAGTTACGGCATAGAGATGTTCCATCGTTATGCCCGGGTTTCTTTTGCTCCAGGAGGTACCGTTATCACTGATAAAAACCAGTCCATTTTTCGAAGTCGCCACGAATAAGTTATCATCGACGCCGTAAACGACGTGGAAAAGGTAATATGGGAGGCTTAATGAATAATCTTTCCAACTATTCCCGTTAATGCTGGTAACGATTGCCCCATCATATCCCACGGCCACCCACAGGCCATGGAAAGCGCTGTAACAGACGCCATTCAGTCTTTTGTCCACCTTGGAATCTTTCGCGGCCCAGTGAATTCCATCCGAACTGTTATAAAGCATACCATTGTCACCCACGGCGACAAACATACCGTTCCCATAACCGACACATTGGAAATTGTTTGATGTTTCAGGATCGGGATATCTCCTGGTCCAGGTAATGCCGTCGGGGCTGGTAATAATCGTACCGAAATGCCCCACAGCTACAAACATGCCGCTGCCATAGGTGACACAGTTAAGCGATTGGGGTATACCCGGATTCTGCTTAGTCCAGGTTACGCCGTCGGGGCTGGTTTTCACCAACCCGCCATCGCCTACCGTATCGCCGACGATAACCCACAGGGAATCTCCATAGGTAACGCCGTATTGATGTTCATCCAGCGGCGGCGTCGTCGGGATTGGGGTCCATGTCTCCGCGCTCAAATTCACGGCTGCCAGCGACATACAGAACGCCACAGCCAAAATTGTTACGAAAAACTTTTTGTTTTCCATCTTCTTTCCTCCTAATGTTTTTATATTTTCATTTTTCATTTTTGATATCCTCGTTTGCTCACGTCAATAATATAACCTATCTAAAAAAAAAGTGGTCAAAAAGGATAATACTTGACCTTTTTTTTTCAATTTGTTTGATTAGCGGCGTTCTTGAAAAGTCAAAATTTATAAATTTTGACTCCGCTCCATCATTTGGATTTGTTTGTACACGCGATTTTAGATTTGGGATTTCGAGTTTTCCTATACTCGCTGGGCGTCATCCCGGTACATTTCTTGAATACGCCGTAGAAAGCGGCTTTCGTATTATAGCCCACTTCAAATGCGATAGAAATCACTTTCCGGTCCGCCCAGTCCGGATCGACCAACAGTTTCCTGGCCTCTTCGATCCGGTAATTATTAATGTAATCCGGGAAAGTGATGTTCAATTTCTCATTAAGCAGTTGGGACAATAGATGGGGCGTGATCGATAATTTCTCAGCCAGGTACTGCAAAGAAATCGATTCTTCCCGGTAGAGTTTTTCCAGTTCCATCAGGTAAGAAAGTTTTTTGATACACTGTTCCGCAAATAAAGGATTTATGGCGGTTCGTTTGGAATCTTCGGTTTTGGGGAACAGCGGTTTCAGCCTTTTATATAAAAAATATCCCGCCCATCCCAGGCCCGCTAGCAGGATTAGCATCCCCAGTTTAAAAAGCAGGGTTTCATAAATTGGGGATTTTAAAGTAAATGCAAAAGAAACCCCGGTTTCATTCCATACACCATCGCTGTTGCAGGCTGTGACAGAGAACGAGTATGCGCCCGGGGCCAGGTCTTTATAATGCGCCGCGCGTCTTTTCCCGGGTCTAAGAAAGACCCAGTCCATGTCTGATCCTTCCAGTTTGTATTTGAAGGTTACCTTTTCCGGGGACAAGAAAGTAGGGGCAGTAAACAGGAACACCACATCTTGTATTTTTTTAAAAACATTTTTCTTGCCGTCCTGGCCGTAACATTCCCGGGGGACAGCGAGGCCGTTCAAAAGCGCCGCTTCGATGACCACCGGCGGTGGGATCTTGTTTATATTAATTTTCCCCGGGTTCACCACGGCGATATCTTTCCTGGTGATAAACCGGAGTTCCCCCGTTTGCGTTTTAAGCGCCGAATGCCTTGAGAACATATTGTTGAATTCGATGCTCCTCATACCGTCGGAAATTCCGAAAGCCGTGCAGTTGATGTAACTCCCCCGGCCGTCGGCCAACTCGTTCAATTCGTTCTTCGACGCCCTGAGGACGCCGCTGTCACTCATCATCCAGAGATTCCCCCAGCCGTCTTCAAAAACCTGGTAGATAAAATTACTGGCCATTCCTTCCTTTGTGGTATAAGAAGTAAGCGTTCCGTTTTTAAACCGTTTCAACCCTGCACCATGGGTGGCGATCCAGTACGCTCCGCCCCCGGCCGAAGATTGCGAATCCCCGCTGTCGTCCTGGACAATGCACGTGACCGGGATGTCACGGCACGATCCCGTCATTTTATTATTTATAAACTCATAGTTTTTGTTTTCCATAACCATGATCCCTTTGTCCGTGGCCAGCAGGATATTATGATTTTTATCTTCATAAACGTTATGAACCTTTCTCGGTAACCCCCCACCGGTCTTAAAAGATTCCAGCCTACGCGTACTCCGGCTGTACCGGCTCACACCCCCGGCGGTAGCGAACCAGAGATTATCTTTACTATCTTTAAATATTGAAATCACCATATTATCCGCCAGGCCGTCCCGCGTCGTGAAATTGGTAAACCGCCCCGCTTCTTCCATGAAGACCCCTTTGCCGTTGGCGCCCAGCCACAGGTTGCCCGAACTGTCTTCAGCGATGGCAGAGATGCCTGTGTCTGAGATTCCCGGTATCTCCAGGGTTTTGATCGCCGTACAGTTTTTGCAGCAGTACAATTTCCCGGACAGCGTACCGATCCAGGTATTTCCCAACCGGTCTTCATACAGCGAAAAGATAATTTCCTCCTGTCTCTTTTCCTGGAGTTGGAGTGTACAGGATGAGAACCTGGCGGCCTTTAGCTGCCATATCCCCCCCTCATAGGCGCCGACCCATAAGGAGTTTTCCCTGCCATTGAACAGGCAGGTAATGGCATGGTTTTTCAGTAGGTCAACCCTGGAAAAAGAGGCAGACGCGGCCTGTTTTTTTTCCCACCGGCTCAAGCCGTTGGCTGTTCCTACCCAGAGATTGCGGTCTTCGTCTTCCAGGATACTTATAATATAGTCGCCGGCCAATCCGTGCCGCGTCGTATAAACGTAGGTTTTGTTGTCTTTCGTCGTCGCCCGGAACAGGCCCTTATTGGTCCCTATCCATAAATCCTTATCCCGGTCTTCATACATGGTAATGATCAAATAACCTTTGCCGAGACCTTCTATTTCATATTTAGAAAACCCTTCGCCGCGGAAAATATATACCCCGTTTTCACGGGTTCCGAACAGCAAATTTCCCCCGGCATCCTCTACGATGGCATTGATTTTTTTACCCCCCAGGCCGTGGGATGCGTTGAAAGCGGAAAACCGGCCGTTGGCAAACCGGTTCAAATAGCCGACGTCGAAACTGATCCAGAGGTTGCCTTTTACATCTTCATCGATAACCCGGATGCGGTCGGCGGTTATCCCGTCTTTGGCCGTTAATGTCACAAACAGGCGGGTTTTATAGTCGTATTGTGTTAAGCCGGCGGAACTCCCGATCCAGAGAATCCCTGTTCTATCCACAAACAGTGCGTCCGGCAAGGTTTTTTGGGGGGAATCATCCCCATTTTCGAGGAAACCGATGGCCGTGAATTTCAGTCCGTCGAACCGGGTCAGGCCTTTGGTGGTGGTAATCCACAAATAACCGTCCGGCGTTTGGGTTATGGCCAGGACGCTGTTGCCCGGCAGCCCGTCGGCCGTCTCCCAGCGGTCCACCAGGTATTCCTGGGTATATTTATCGGGTCCCTGCGCCCATAAACCTTCCCCAGGAAAATGAAGTGCAGGCAATGCAGCGATAAGGATACCCATCAACAGAAAAACCCCTTTTCTTCTCTTATTTTTGTACATTTTCACTCGTTACTCTTTCCCATGCAGCGTTATAATATTAAAAGAAATAAAGGAAAATTTCAATAGGGATTTCACTTTTATTATTTTTTTTGTTTTTTTTGAAACAGGCCGACGATATTGGAGTAATGGCTGTCTCATGACCATTACTCCAACATCATAGTCGCTTTGTTTGTTGCACGCCGGGCGAGGCGGTCAGCGTCAGCAGAAAATCCGGATAATGGTTGTTCCCAATACCTCTGGCGACACTTCGGAACCCCCGCGGATTTCCTTAACTTCCTGTTCGTTCAGCATGGTGACAAAGCTTTTAACTTCAATTTTTTGTAATTGAAGTTTTTTTCTTTTTTCCATCTTTCCCTCCTTAATATTTTTTACTTATTTATCTTTCCCCTCAGCTTCCTTACAATGATATATTAGCAATTCCGTTGCCAGGTTTGTTGGGGCCCTGGTATCCGGGCCCCGGGAAAAACTTAAAGCTGCCGGGCTCCCTATTGGAATAGGGGGCATCAACGGCAAAGGAAATTTTTTTTGCAAGCCCATGATGCGGTGTGTTATTGCCGGCGGGAAACTATGTACCGGATATGAACCGTCTAAATCGGCTATGAACCGGGTTCATAATTCTGCGGCAGCATGGGAACCTATTGGGTTCCCCAATTAATAGTCTGCCCAATGTAAACCGGGGCGAACCCGGTTTTATGGGGATCAAAGTTTATCCCTGCCCGTCTCCTCAAAACCGCCAGAGATAGGACACTTTGAAAAAGAAAGCCCGGTGTATTTCCAGGAAACGGTCGGACGGAATGTATTCTTCCCCATTCCAGCGCATCTTCTCCTGCACCGACCCATATCCCACGTGGACCACGGTGCCCGGGATGTATGTAAAAGAAGCCAGCACATCTAAAAATAACCTTTTCCAGTACGCGTTGTATTCCACAATTCCACGGAAAAATAGATATTTATTCACCTGGAAAGTCGTGCGGCTGCGGATGATGCCGTAATCATATTCCTTTTGGGAATCCGCTTTACGGTAAAAATCCGTATAGGTCAGGTCTAACCCCGTACTGAACTTTTCCGTCGGTTGGAAATCCAGGGTCAGGGAGGCGCGGTTGGTTTTCCCGGCAAAGGGGTTCTCCGCGTCGTAGAAAATATTCCCATGATGCCGAAAGAAAAGGTAGAAATAAAGTTGCCCTGTGATCTGGCTTTCGGCCTGGAAGCCGACGCCGCCGGTCCCGAAACGTCTTCCGGCAAACACTTCATTGGCCAGTATCAAGTCGAGACGGAACACGGAACTCCGGGGCATGGTGAAGCGGAAAGTAAACAAGTTGAATGATTCCACCAAATTACTCTCCTTGTCCAATAAATGATAACTCCAGTAAAAAGGTTCGATGCGCTGGAAAAATGTGGATTTCGGGTAGAAACGGTACATCCCCATTGCCCCCAGCCGGGCGACCCCCTCCCGGTTCAGGAACCCGGTATCGATACGGAAATCCCTGGATATATCCTGGAGACCCAAATCTAAATAAAGGCTCCGGCTGCTGTAATTATAACGGAGTCCCAGGGCATGGCCGGGAGTATTTTTCTCGTCCCCCGGGTTCCTTGATAGCGATCCCAGTAAGTGGTACTCGGCCGTGGTGTATTTTGAAAGCCTTAATCGGCCGTCGATGCCTGCCACCCGGTTGTACCCCTGGGAAAGTTCTCTGCCGGTGTAAAATCCGCCGATATAAGCATCGTTGGCAAAGGCATGGCGGAAGCGCAATATCCCGAATACAGGGCGGCGGGTTCCCGGATCATCTTCAGCGCCGTTATTATCCCGCGGCTCATCCACTGCGAAAATAGCGGCCATACTGTTTTTACTGCCGATCTTACCCGATAGTTTCAGACCGAATAATGGGTTAATGATGGTCCGGGTATGGACTACGGCAAAAAGCGGCGCTTCTTCGGTATTACCGGCAAACTGGAACGCCTCCATGCCTTCCAGGAAAAAAGGACGTTTCTCCTGGTAATAAAGGGCATAGCGAAGGTTGACATCCACCTGCCCCGCATCCGCTTCCACCTGGCTGAAATCGGGATTGTAAGCGGCGTCCATTACCAGGCTGGGCGTGAGCCCCACTTTGGCCGTAAGACCGATATCCGTCGCCTTTTTTTCTACCGTCCACCGGCCTTGCTCATGGGCCCACGACCGGGAATGAGTAAAGGCCGGCAGCAATTCCACGACTCGTTCATACTTCATATCTTTTACCAGGATAGGCTGTATCTGGGACAGGGTCGCCCCTTTATCCGGGAAAATTTCCGGGAAACAGGCATTCTCCGAGGTACGAACGATGTTTCTTATTATCCACAACCCCATTTTTACTTTCTTCTTGAACGGGAAACGGATGCTCTTGAAAGGGATTTTCATTTCCACGGTGTAGCCCTTATCGTCGATAATACCTTTACTGTACCAGACCATATCATGGCTGCCGTCCATATCTCCGTCGGCATCCACCATGCCGTCCCCCTGGATGCCCAGGGGGTTAACGATGAACCCATAAGCATTTTGCCGGTCGTAAAAAGTATCGATGGCCACGGCCACCCAATCGTCGCCGAACATGTTGTCCCTCTTGGTGACTGTCCCCTTAATCTCGGAGACATTCTTTTGAAAACAGCGGGCGGCAAAGTAAAAATTTTCCCGGTCCGAGCAACCATATACCACCGTCTCTTCGCTGGCCGGCTTGCCGTAATCGGGTTTAAATGTTTTGAAATCCCGGAAACAGGCCGCCGTTTCCCACGCCGGGTCGTCCAGTTTTCCGTCGAGAGTGGGTGGATGATCGATGAGGGGAATTTCGATCGCTTCTTTTGCCTCTATTGCATTAAGCGGGGCGCCGGCGCAGAGAAAGAACAGAAACGCCGCCATTATGTATGCCGTGTACGGTATCATTTTGTGCATTTCGTACCTCCTGGTCCTGTTTTTTTTTAATATAATTAAACGTTAAATGGAAGCAAAAAGTTTTGTTCAGTTTATTTTATCTCTAAATGGGTTAAGAAGCAAGGGGGGTGGGAGGCGTAAGAAGTGCTGTTTCCCTGGTTTGCCGGTCCTGTTTGTATTTGTAGAAATGAGTTAATAGCTCATGCCTCAGTACGGGATCCTGTTCGATAGCAGTCAATAATTCCTTGACATCCGGCGTTTCATTTATCAGGGCTTTTGTTTGTTTTTCATTGGCCAATGCCGCCTGCTTCTCTTTTAGATGCATGGGACCAATGCCGAATAACAGCCAATCCAGGGATATATCGAACACTTCATGCAACCGGAGCAATGTCTCCATCCTGGGAAGCGAAAAACCGATTTCACTTCTATATAAATTACTCCTGGCAATTCCTAATCTCTGCGCCATTTCACTGCGGCCATATCCATATGACTTCCTGGCCAGTTCTAAGCGATTACCTACCTCGTTTATAAAATTTTTTGACCGTAGTTTCATTTTTCCACTCCTCCGAATATGCTTTGAACCTGTAAGATGATAACAGGTGATAAGAATGTGAATA